>CBDUZE010000021.1:0-67534 GCA_965371625.1 uncultured Alphaproteobacteria bacterium | reverse complement strand
CTCAACCGCCTCGCGGATGGCCTCCAGCGCCCCCGCGCCATCGCCCGCCTCGCTCAGACGGATCGAGAGGTTGTTGAGGCTCAACGCCAGATCCGGCTCGAAGCGGGCGGGGTTGGCCGCCCCCAGACGGCGTCGGATCTCAACCGCCTCGCGAATGGCCTCCAGCGCCCCCGCGCCATCGCCCGCCTCGCTCAGACAGCCCGCGAGGGTATTGAGGCTCGACGCCAGGCCCGGCTCGAATCGGGCGGGGTTGTCCGCCGCCAGCAGGCGCCGGATCTCGACTGACTCGCGACTGGCCTCCAGCGCCCCGGCGGCATCGCCCGCGCCGACGAGGTCCACGGACAGATTGTTCAGCAGCTCGCCCCGTTTCGAATCGTCGGGCTCCGAATCAAGCGCGCTCCGCCATACCACCTCGGCGGCCGGGTGCAAGCCGACGGACAACGGGGCATCGTAGAAGTGATCGATCACGGCATGGCAACGACTCCGCTGAGCCAGGAACATATCGCGCAGCCAGAGGCTGATCCGTTGGTCGAGCAAGCCTAGGACGACCTCGGCGTCATAGGCCAAGCGGGCGACGCGTTGCAATCCGTCACCGATATCGCCTTCGAGCCCAGCCCAGAGCCACTCGGGCGCCTGCTCGGCGCGCTCCGCCAGAACGTCCGTGACGAAACAGGCCGCCACCAGATCGGGCTCGGGAGCGGGGAGCTTGCCTTCGACCATTACACCGGACCGCTCGACCAGGTTTGCGGCCTGGTTGCTGGGCGGCAGACCGAGCCGGAGATCGGGATCGGCCAGGCGCCCGAGTTCAGCCCCATCGAGGCCCCCGGAGATCGCCGCGATGGCCTGCAGCCTGGCGAGCGCATGTTTTTGGAGCCCCAGGTTCTCCTCGATGCGGCGGAGGCGGCTGAGCTCGCGCTCCACCAGGTTGTGCATGATCTTAGGGCCGGTGTAATCGAACACCGGCCCCTCGTGGATGGCGTCGTGCACTGCGGCGGCAACGATGAAGAGTGGCCGCTTGTGCTCAGGCCTCAACTCGAGCCATGCCTCGAACGCCTCTTCGGTCACGGGGAAGGGCTCGCTATGCAGCGCACGCGCCGCTTTGGCCTGCGCCGTCTGGAAGATGCCGTAAGCGTCTCCGGTTTGCGCGGGCGCCAGCGCGATGGCCTCCTGGTCGGTGATGCCGGCGGCGCCGTTGTCGTGGATCACCTCGTCCCATTCGTGGCGCTCGCGCCGGCTCAGAAACAGCGCCCGGAGCGGCGTGCAGTCGCCCGTGCCGGCAAGGTCGCGTAGCAAGTTCGCGACGCCGTCACGATTCTCCTCGGGGTAATCGACGACCAGCAGGGTGCCTTTCTTGTGGGCGAAATAGCCGCCCGGGCTACGCAGGTCGACGAAGCCGGCGCTCCAACCGTCATCCCAGAGAGCTTCGGCGAACTCGGCGGCGAGTCGGCTCTTGCCGACGCCGCCCTCGCCGGTGACGAACTTGATTGAGACCTGCTGCGGGCTCTCCGCCCATGCCCGCAATTGTTTTATTTCGTCGCCGCGGCCCGCGAACTCGGAGAGGCCGACATGCCAGCCCAGCATGGCGAAGATGCTGGGGTCTTTCTGGAGGTCCTGGCGCGGCACGACGAGGGGCGTCGGCTGCACCGTATCGGGCGTGCCACCACCGACGTAGCAGGCGCCGCTGACCGTGGGGCCGACCTGGACACCTGTCAGGTTTATGTTGGCGAGCGAGAAGAAGATCATTTGGATCGTGGGCCGATGCGGAGATACGCGTGATCCGCGAAAGTCTACCAGTAAAGCCGCTCACCAAGAAGAGCGCGAAAACGCGCGGCGGCGGTCGGTGGGCACCCCCTCAGCGCGGAAACTCCAGCCCCATCTCGCGGTAGCGCTCGGGGTCGTCGGGCCATTTCTCGCGCACCTTGACGAACAGGAAGAGGTGGACGCGGCGCCCGAGCAGCTCTTGAAGCTCCTCGCGGGAGGCCTGGCCGATGGCCTTGACGCGGCGCCCGGCCTTGCCCAGCACGATCGCCTTCTGGGTGTCGCGGCGGACGTAGATCACCTGCTCGATGCGCAGGCTGCCGTCCTTGAGCTCGGTCCAGCTCTCGGTCTCGACGGTGACGGCGTAGGGGAGCTCCTGGTGGAGCGCGAGAAAGAGCTTCTCGCGGGTGAGCTCGGCGGCGAGCAGGCGCTCGGGCATGTCGGCGAGCTGGTCCTCGGGGTAAAGCCAGGGCCCCTTGGGCAGGCCGGCGGCGAGGTGGTCCTTGAGGTCGCCGACGCCGTCGCCCGAGAGCGCCGAGATCATGAAGATGCGGGCGAAGATGCCTTCCCGGTCGAGCTCGGCGGCAAGCCCGAGGAGCCGGGTGCGCTCGATCAGGTCGATCTTGTTGAGCGCCAGCACCGCCTTGGCCCGGGCGCGTTTCAGGCCGGCGATGATGCGCCGCCCGTCCTTCTCGAGGCCTTGGCGGGCGTCGACCAGCAGCACCACCACGTCGGCGTCGTGGGCGCCGACCCAGGCCGCCGCCACCATCGCCCGCTCGAGCCGCCGCCGGGGCTCGAAGATGCCGGGGGTGTCGACGAAGACGAGCTGGGCGGGGCCGGAGACGGCGATCGCGGTGACGCGGCTCCGCGTGGTCTGCACCTTGGGCGTGACGATCGAGACCTTGGCGCCCACCAGCGCGTTGAGGAGCGTCGACTTGCCGACGTTGGGGGCGCCGACCAGGGCGACGAAGCCGCAGCGCCGGGGCGCGGCCGCGTCCTCCGGCGGCGCCCCCGCCTCAGCCATCGCCGAGTTGGCCCTCAGCATCGAGCGCCGCCAGCATGGCCGTGGCCGCCTGGTGCTCGGCGGCGCGCTTGCTGGCGCCCGAGGCGGTGAGCGGCTCAAGCCCCTCGACCAGCGCCTCGACGGTGAAGCGGGGAGCGTGGGGCGGCCCCTCGGAGGCCACCGTGCGGTAGGTGGGGGGCGGCTTGTCGCGCGCCTGGGCCCACTCCTGGAGCCGCGTCTTGGCGTCCTTGGGCGCCTCCTCCAGCGCCGCGATCATGGTCTCCCAGTGGCGCCGGATGAAGGCCGCCGCGGGCTCGAGCCCGCCGTCGAGGTAGAGCGCCCCGATCAGCGCCTCGCAGGCGTCGGCCAGGAGCCCGGGCTTCTCGGCTCCGCCCGCCTCGCGCTCGGCCCGCGCCATCTCGACCTGGGCGCCCAGCGCGATGGCCTCGGCCACCGCGACCAGGGCGTCGCGGCACACCAGGGCGTTGAGGCGGGGCGCCAGCTCGCCCGAGTCGGCGCCGGGGAAGCGCCGCAAGAGCTCGTCGGCGACCACCAGCCCGAGCACCCGGTCGCCCAGGAACTCGAGGCGCTCGTAGTGGCCGGCGCGGCGCCCGGTGGGGCTGAGGCTGGGGTGGGTGAGGGCTTCGCGGAGCAGCTCGGGCCGCTCGAAGCTGTAGCCGAGGGCGCTCGCCAGGGGCTCGCGGCGGCGCCCGGTCACCTTCCGCCCCACGGGTCACCCTCAGTCCACGAATTGGAAGACGCGGCTGAAGCGGGTCGCCATCGGCCACTTCCAGAACTCCCACAGGCGCGCCCGACCGTCGGTGGAGAAGAACAGGATCTCGGCCCGGCCCACCAGGTTCTCGGCCGGCACCATGCCGACCCCGGTTTTGACGCGGCTGTCGAGCGAGTTGTCGCGGTTGTCGCCCATGGCGAAGTAATGGCCGGGCGGCACCGCGTAGACCTTGGTGTTGTCGTGCTCGCCGTTCTTGATCAGGTCGAGGGTGTCGTAGCTCACCCCGTTGGGCAGGGTCTCGCGGTAGCGCGGGATGCGGTAGGGGTTCCCCATGCGGTCGCGATAGAGGAAGTCGGCGACGCGCTCGCGCTTCACCGCCTCGTCGTTGATGTAGAGGACGCCGCCCAGCATCTGCAAACGATCGCCCGGCAGGCCGACGATGCGCTTGATGTAATCGGTCTTGTTGTCGCGCGGCAGCTTGAACACCGCGACGTCGCCGCGCTCGGGCGGGCGGCTGAGCACCCGGCCCTCGAACAGCGGCGGGCTCAGCGGTATCGAGTGGCGGCTGTAGCCGTAGGAGTACTTGGAGACGAACAGGTAATCGCCGACCAGGAGCGTCGGCAGCATCGACTCCGAGGGGATGTTGAAGGGCTCGAAGGCGATGGTGCGGATGCCGAGCGCGATGAGGACGGCGTAGACCACCGTCTTCAAGGTTTCCAGAAACCAGCTCTTGCGCTCGTTTTCCTTGCTCAACGTCCTTCTTTGCCCTCTCGCTTCCGGCATGCCTGGTTGTCTCCTGGCGGCGGCCGCGGTCGCCGCCGCGCCACGGCTTGTCCTTGGCCCTCTCAGGCCGACCTATCGGGAACGGCGGAAATCAGCACGATGGCCTGGGCCAGCGGGTGGTCGTCGGTGAGGCTGAGGTCGACCTGGGCCACCATGCCGTCCGGGGTGAGCTCGTCGAGGCGGGCCCGCGCCCCGCCGGTGAGCCGGATGGTGGGCTTGCCCGAGCCCAGGTTGACGACCCCCATGTCGCGCCAGTAGACGCCGCGGCGGAAGCCGGTGCCGAGCGCCTTCGAGCAGGCCTCCTTGGCGGCGAAGCGCTTGGCGTACGAGGCCGCGCGGTCGGCGCGTCGCTCCGACTTCTCTCGCTCCACCTCGGTGAAGATGCGCGCGATGAAGCGCTCGCCGAAGCGCTCGAGGGTGCGCTCGATGCGGCGGATATCGATGATGTCGTTGCCGAGCCCGATGATCATGCGCGCGCCTCGTCTCAGGCGCTCTCGGCGCCGGTGGCGTCGGCGCGGGCCTGATCCATCAACCCCCGCATGCGCCGAATGGCGCTGTCGAGGCCGCCGAAGATGGCCTCGCCGATCAGGAAATGGCCGATGTTGAGCTCGACGATGGTGGCGATCGCCGCCACCGGAGCCACGGTCCCGAAGCTCAGCCCGTGGCCGGCGTGGCACTCGAGCCCGATCTCGTGGGCCTGGCGCGCGGCCGCCACCAGGCGCTGGTACTCGCCCTCGCGCGCCTCGGGCCCGGCCTCGCAATAGGCGCCGGTGTGGAGCTCGACGACCGGCGCGCCCAGCGCCTTGGCCGCCGCGAGCTGGTCGTCCTCGGGGTCGATGAACAACGAGACCCGGACGCCGGCGGCGCCGAGCGCGGCGATGAAGCGCTCGAGATGGTCCTTTCCGCCCGCCGCGTCGAGGCCGCCCTCGGTGGTCACCTCCTGGCGCTTCTCGGGCACCAGGCAGGCGGCGTGGGGCCGATGCCTGAGCGCGATCTCCAACATCTCGTCGGTGGCCGCCATCTCGAGGTTCAGCGGCACCTCGATGTCCTCGCCCAAGCGCCGGATGTCGTCGTCGGAGATGTGCCGGCGATCCTCGCGCAGATGCGCGGTGATGCCGTCGGCCCCCGCCGCGGCGGCGAGCTTGGCGGCGCGCACCGGGTCGGGGTGGCGACCGCCGCGGGCGTTGCGGATGGTGGCGACGTGATCGATGTTGACGCCCAGTCGCAGCTTGGCCGTCATTTCGTCGACTCCTCCTGATTGCCGGACTCGGCCGCGCTCGGGGCGCGGCGCTCGCGCCTGAGCCGGCGCGCGTGCTGGAAACCCGCCACCAGGTAACGCGTCGGCCAATAGACCGCGAGCCAGACCACCGCGCTGATGGGCAGGCTGCCCACCAACATGGGTAACAACAGGCGATAGACGTTGTCCACCAAATACGAATAGGAGAGCTCGATGTGCAGGCCGAGGCCGGGATCGAGGCCCAGGATCCAGGCGCCGAGCTCGTAGGTCCAGAGCCAGATCAGGGGAAAGGTCCAGGGGTTGCCGAGGACGGTGCCGATGGCCGAGGCGATGATGTTGGCGCCGATCGCCCAGGCGATGAGCGCCGCGAATACGAAGTGGAGGCCGACGAAGGGGGTGAAGGACATCGCCGCGCCGCAGGCCAGGCCGGCGGCGATGCTGTGCGGCGTTCCCGGCAGCCGGGCGAGCCGGTACCAGAGATAGTTCGCCGCCCGCCGCCACCCCGAGCGCGGCCACAGGAACTGGCGCAAGCGCTGCCCCGGCCCGGGCCTCGAGCGTGCTCGGAACAGCATCCCGGACCTCTCAGGCCCTGCCGCTGGCGGCGGCGGCGGACAAGCCCCCGAACCCGGGGCCCGCCGCACCAACGGAGCTCGACACCCGCGCCCGCCTCATCCCTGCTCCCGGTCCGTCCGAGCGCTCAACCACGGGCGCGGTCGACCGAGGCGATCGAGGGGTTGGCGCGGAGTGCGGCGATGATGCCGGTGAGGTGGGTGACGTCGCGCACCTCGATGTCGACGGTCATCTCGAAGAACTCGGGCGTACGGTTGGTGATCTTGAGATTCGAGATGTTGCCGAGGTTCTTGGCGATCACCGACGAGAGGGTGCTCAAGCTTCCCGGCTCGTTGGCGATGATGGTGGTGATGCGGGCGACATGGGCGTCGTCGCCATTTGGATCGACGCTCCACGATACGTCGAGCCAACGCTCGGGGACGTCGTTGTAGCCCTCGAGGGTCTCGCAGTCGATGGTGTGGATGGTGACGCCCTTGCCGGTGGTGACGATGCCGACGATGCGGTCGCCGGGCAACGGATGGCAGCAGCCCGCGAAGTGCACCGCCATGCCCGGAATCAGGCCCCGGATGGGCACCGCGTGGGCGCCTTCCGTGGCCTTCTTGGCGCGCCGGCGGGGCAGCGGGATCACCTTGGCGGCGCGCCTCCTGAGCTTCTCGCCCGGGAACACCGCCTCGATCACCTGGCGCCCCGTGAACAGCCCCTGGCCGACCGCCCCGTAGAGGTCGTCGATGGAGCTCTGCGTCAGTACCGTGAGCGCCCGACCGAGACCCTTGTCGGTAAGCTCGTGCCCCCCCTTCTCGAAGGCGCGCTGGAGGATGGACTTGCCGAGCCCGACGTACTCGGAGCGCTGCTTGTTGCGGACGAAGCGACGAATGGCGGAGCGCGCCTTACCGGTGACGACGAAGCTTTCCCAGGTCGGCGAGGGGGTCTGCGCCTTGGAGCGCACGACCTCGACCTGATCGCCGTTTCTGAGCTGAGTCCGCAAGGGCACGATGCGGCCGTTGATCTTGGCGCCGACGCAGGTGTCGCCGACCTGAGTGTGCACCGCGTAGGCGAAGTCGACCGGGGTGGCGCCACGGGGCAGAGCGATCAGGTCGCCTTTGGGCGTGAAGCAGAAGACCTGGTCCTGGAACATCTCGAGCTTGGTGTGCTCGAGGAACTCCTCGGGGTTCGAGGCGTGGTCCAGGATCTCGAGGAGCTCGCGGATCCAGCGATACTGGCTGCCGTCGGTATGGCGCCCGCCCTCCTTGTACTGCCAGTGCGCGGCGACGCCGTACTCGGCCACGCCGTGCATCTCCTTGGTACGGATCTGCACCTCGATGCGCCGCTGCTCGGGTCCGATGACCGTGGTGTGGATGGAGCGGTAGTTGTTGCGCTTGGGCGTCGAGATGTAGTCCTTGAAGCGCTCCGGCACCATGGGATAGGCGGCGTGGATGGCGCCCAAAGCCTGGTAACAGATCGCAACGTCGTCGACCACGACGCGAAAGGCCATGATATCGGAGAGCAGCTCGAAGGAGATGTTGTTGCGCTCCATCTTGCGCCACACCGAGTAGGGCCGCTTTTCGCGCCCCGAGATCCAGACCCGGATGCCGGCCGCCTCGAGCTTGCGCTCGAGCTCGTCGGTGATCCTCGCCACCAGGTCGATGCCCTCGGCGCGCAGGAACTCGAGCCGGGCGATGACCGAGTTGCGGGCGTCCGGATTGAGCTCGGCGAAGGCCAGATCCTCGAGCTCGCCCTTCATCTCCTGCATGCCGATGCGCTCGGCGAGCGGGGCGTAGATCTCCATTGTCTCGAGGGCGATGCGGCGGCGTTTCTCGGGCTTGCGCACGTGCGCCAGGGTGCGCATGTTGTGCAAGCGATCGGCGAGCTTGACCAGCAGCACCCGCAAATCGTTCGACATCGCCAGCAGGAGCTTGCGGAAGTTCTCCGCCTGCTTGGCCTGATCGGACTGCATCTCGAGGCGGCCGAGCTTGGTGACTCCGTCGACCAGCCGGGCGATCTCGGTGCCGAACTGAGCCTCGATCTCGTCGAGCGTCGCGACCGTGTCCTCGACGGTGTCGTGGAGAAGCGCGGTGACGATCGAGGCGCTATCGAGCTTGAGGTCGGAAAGGATGCCGGCGACCTCGAGCGGATGCAGGAAATAGGCATCGCCCGACTCGCGGATCTGGGTGCCATGCGCCCGCATCGAGAACACGTAGGCGCGGTTGAGCATGTCCTCGTCGGCGCCCGGGTCGTAGGCGCGCACCCGCTCCACCAGCTCGTATTGACGGATCATGGCGCCAGCCGCCAGCCCGTCACGGGGCGCTCCTCATCGCGGCCAGAGGATTTTGGATGTGCCGACCCGGCGGCTGCGGCGGCTGGTCCCGACCTCGCGCGCAGCAAGCCTCGCTCAGGTCCCGTCGGCGTCCTGCTCGCTCTCCGGTTCACTGAGCTGCTCGGTCTCCTCGGTCGCCTTTTCGGCGGCCTCGTCGACCGTCTCCGCTTCCATCGCGGGCGACTCCCCCTCGGCCCATTCCAGTGTCGGCAGCGTGAGAGACAAGGAGTCCTCCTCGGGCTCGTCCACCTCCAGGTGTTTCTGCAAACCCTGGACGACGCTCTGGTCCAGCTTCACCAGGTCGATCGTCTCTTCGGCGATCTCGCGCAACGCCACCACCGGGTTCTTGTCGTTGTCGCGCTCTATCGTCAGCGGCTCGCCGGCGGCGATGCCCCGGGCCCGGTGCGCCGAATAAAGCACCAGGTCGAATGGGTTGGGCACCTTGAGGATGCAGTCTTCGACAGTTACGCGCGCCATGCCATCGCCTCCGCGACAAGATCCCTCAGCGTCTAATAACTATTCGCTCGCGCCTTAGAAGACAAGACCGACCGAGAAGACTATCGCTGTTGCGGGGCTGCCAAGGATTGCTCGAGCGGCTCGGCGATCTGGTCGGGGCTCAAGCCCCGGATCAGCTCGGCAACGCCGCGGCCCGACTCGGGATGGCGCCAGGCGGGCGCCACCTCGGCAAGCGGGCGCACCACGAAGGCGCGCTCATGGAGCCGCGGGTGGGGCAGCACCAGGCCCCCCGACCCTTCGCCGGGTCTCAAGATCAGCTCGTGATAGGCCAGCAGGTCGAGGTCGATCACTCGCGCCTCCCAGCGCCGGCCTCGCCGACGCCCGAAGCGCCGCTCCACCTCGTGAAGCAACGCCATCAGCGGCACCGGCTCGAGCGCGGTCGCCAGCACCGCTACGGCGTTGACGAACCAGGGCTGCGCCGAGGGCGGCACGGGTCGGCTTCGATACCAGCGCGAACGAGTGCTCACGGCCACGCCTGCGGCCTCGATCGCGGCCAACGCGGCCTCCAGCGTGGCCTGCGGCGGGCCATGCTCGGAACTCGGCAGATTCGCGCCTAAGCTGATTAAAATCAAAGCATTGACCCGCGCCCAAGCCCCTTGCCCAGTCCCTGAAAGACACTAAATTCTTGGTGCGTCCAGCGAGTTCTCGAGCCGCCGCCGTGGCGGCCGTTCGGATACGAGGCATGGACGGCAATGGAGCCATAACCGTTCGTTCAGACTTCACGAACTATATTTTATTGAGGACATGATGTTATGAAGTTTTATCCCGAAGAACGATTCGCGATGTTTATCGATGGATCGAACCTCTATGCCGCGGCCCGCGCGCTGGGGTTCGACATCGATTACAAGCGCCTGTTGGAGGTGTTCTCCGCCCATGGCCACATGGTGCGCGCCTTCTACTACACCGCGCTGTTGGAGGACCAGGAGTACTCGCCCATCCGGCCGCTCGTCGACTGGCTCGACTACAACGGCTACACCATGGTCACCAAGCCGACCAAGGAGTTCACCGACGCCGCCGGCCGGCGCAAGATCAAGGGCAACATGGACATCGAGCTCGCCATCGACGTGATGGAGATGGCCCGCCACCTCGACCACGTCGTGCTGTTTTCGGGCGATGGCGATTTCCGGCGCCTGGTCGAAGCGGTGCAGCGCCGGGGCGTGCGGGTCTCGGTGGTCTCGACGGTGCGCTCGTCACCGCCCATGGTGGCCGACGAGCTCAGGCGTCAGGCCGACCACTTCATCGAGCTTTTGGATCTGCAGCCCGAGATCGAGCGCGAGTACTACCACCGCGACCAGCATCGGCACGACGACGAGGATCACGACGGCGAGGACGACGATCCCTATCGCGAGACCGCGTGAGCGTTGCCCGCCGGCCCGGCCCGGCCCGTCTTCCCGGCGCCAATTGCCCGCTGTGCCCGCGGCTGGCTGAGTTTCGCGCCGCCAACCGCGCCGCCCACCCCGAGTGGCACAACGCGCCGGTGCCGGCGTTCGGCGGCCTCGGCGCGCGCCTCTTGGTGATCGGCCTGGCGCCCGGGCTGCGGGGCGCCAACCGCACCGGCCGGCCGTTCACCGGCGATTACGCGGGCGACCTGCTCTATCCCACCCTGATTCGCTTCGGCTTCGCCCGCGGCGCCTTCGCCGCCCGCGCCGACGACGGCCTCGAGCTGGTCGGCTGCCGGGTCACCAACGCGGTGCGCTGCGTGCCGCCCGAGAACCGGCCCACGGGCGGCGAGACGGCGGCCTGCCGCCCGTACCTGAAGGACGAGATCGCCGCGCTCAGCGAGCTCGAGGCGATCCTGGCGCTCGGCACCGTGGCCCACAAATCGATGATCGCGGCGCTCGCTCTCAGGCAGAAGGACTTCCCCTTCGCCCACGGCGCCGTCCACGAGCTCGAGAGCGGTCTTGTGCTCGCCGACAGCTACCATTGCTCACGCTACAACCTGAACACGAGACGGCTGACCGAAGCGATGTTCCACGCCGTCTTCGAGAGCTTGCGCCGGCGCCTCGACGGCGGCTGAGCGGTTTCCTCCGGCCATCGGCGGCGCCAACCCGACCCCGGGTTATAGGCCGTGGGTTTTGTGGTACGACCACGAGGCGGCGGGTCGTGGCGGGCTTCGAAAGTCAAGACGATCCGATCGCCTTGAGCTTCGGTCTCACCCCTTTTCGCGCAGCAGCCGCTGCTTCTCGCGGGCCCAGGCGCGTGCCTTCTCGGTGGCGCGTTTGTCGTGAAGCTTCTTGCCCTTGGCCAGCGCCAGCGCCACCTTGGCCAGTCCCCGGTCGTTGAAATAGAGGCTGAGCGGCACCAGCGTCATGCCCTCGCGGCGCACCGCGCCGATGAGCCGGTTGAGCTCGCGCTTGCGGAGCAGCAGCTTGCGCGGGCGGCGCGGCGCATGCCCCGAGCGGCTCGCCGGGTCGTAAGGGGCGATGTGGGCGTTCACAAGATAGATCTCGCCATCGCGATCGGTGGCGTAGGACTCGGCGAGGCTGGCGCGCCCGGCGCGGAGCGACTTGACCTCGCTGCCTTCGAGCACGATGCCGGCCTCGAGCGTCTCCTCGATGAAATAGTTGCGGCGGGCCTTGCGGTTGTCGGCTGCGACGCGGCCTGGACGCCGTTGGCGGGCCGCCATCACCGCCGCTCAGTTGAGCAGGCCGGCCGACTGCAGCGCCGTCTTCACCAGCTCCTTGGTCAAGTCCATGACCCCGACGAGGGGGAGCCTGACCTCGGCGCTGCACTTGCCGAGCAAGCTCGCGGCGTACTTGACGGGCGCCGGGCTGGTCTCGACGAAGAGCGCCTCGTGGAGCGGCATCAGGCGATCCTGAAGCCGGAGCGCGGCGGCGTAGTCGCCGCTCGAGCAGGCGTGCTGGAACTCGGCGCAGGCCCGCGGCGCCACGTTGGCGCTCACCGAGATGCAGCCGTGGCCGCCGTGGGCGTTGAGCGCCAGGGCGGTGGCGTCCTCGCCCGAGAGCTGGATGAAGTCGGGGCCGATGGCGAGGCGCTGCTTCGACACCCGGTCGAGCTTGGCGGTGGCGTCCTTGACGCCCACCACGTTGGGCAGCTCGGCCAGGCGGGCCATGGTCTCGACCGACATGTCGACGATGCTGCGGCTGGGGATGTTGTAGATGACGATCGGGAGGTCGACCGTCTCGGCCAGCGTCTTGAAGTGCTGATAGAGGCCCTCTTGAGTCGGCTTGTTGTAGTAGGGCGTCACCACCAGGGCGCCGGTGGCGCCGGCTTCCTTGGCGTGGCGCGTCAGACTCAGCGCCTCGTCGGTCGAGTTGGAGCCGGTGCCGGCGAGCACCGGCACCCGTCCCGCCGCCGCCTCGATGCAGAGCTCGGTCACCCGCATGTGCTCGGCGTGGTCGAGCGTCGGCGACTCGCCCGTAGTGCCGCAGGGAACCAGCCCGTCCGTGCCCTCGTCGATTTGCCATTCGACGAAGGACTGGAAGGCGCTTTCGTCCACCTGGCCGTCCTGGAACGGCGTGATGAGCGCGACAAAGGAACCCTTGAACATGATCAGCATCCCTGCTCGGAGCCAGAGTTCTCGAAAATAGCCGCACCCGCCGGTGGCGGCAAGCGCCGGTGCTTGGTGAAAATTGGTATCGGGGCGGCGCCAGCGTGCCCCCGCCGTCGCCGTGCCGCGCCCCAGGGCGAGGGGAACCGGGGTCGGCGGGTGGGGTCTCCGACCTAGCCGGCCCCTTTCGCGCACCAGCGGGCGGCTGAGGGGTTCGTGGCCGGCGGCCAGCGCCCGAGCGGGGTCCCGTTTCGCGACCCAGTACCTGCGGGGGCGATCTTGACAATGCGGGCCCGGATGCGGACTCATCTGCGGAATGTCGGGATAAATGACCATGTTCAAAGTCACGGCGATCTACGCGGGGCTGCTCGCCCTGATGATGGTTTTTCTGGCCGCCCAGGTGGTGCGCCTTCGCGGCAAGCACCGGGTCACCCTGCAGGACGGCGGCAATCCGGACATGATGCTCGGCATTCGGGTGTTCGGCAACTTCGCCGAATATGTGCCCATGGCCTTGGTACTGATGATGCTGGCCGAGAGCGCGGGCACCCCGTCATGGGCGCTTCATGGCCTCGGCGTGGCGTTGATCGCGGGCCGCGTCGCCCATGCGCTCGGCTTGCGCCACGACCGCGGCACGACCCCGGGACGGTTCGTGGGAATGAACCTGACCTGGGGCGTGATCGTTTCCGCCGGTCTCGCGGCCATGTTCTGGTCCCTCGCCTGAACTGGTTTCGCGACCACCACACGCACGCGCGAGGGCCGGTCTTGACAGTCCGGGCCGGGGCCGTGGCCAGGGAGGCGTTGATGGCCCTGCCCGCCGGGTAATTGGGAGAGATCTACTGCCGGGCACCGCCGCGAAGAAGGATGGCCGAAAACGGCGGGCAACGCCAAGGCCATTTTGGGGCCGACGCGGTTACATGTGTAGTAACCCATTGATTATAAATGATAATATCGCCCACAGCAGAGCCAAAAAAAAAGTGCACCGAATGTGATGGATGACCAGATTTCGTAAAGGTTTGACTGTATAATGACCTGCCATCATATAATAAGAATTCCTCGCCCCACGGCGCGAGTGTTGCCGCGCTTCGGGCGGGATCGCTGGTGTTGGCGAGTATCCGGGAGGCATCGCCCTGTAAAGGAGGAGAGGATGGCTCGATACTCTTTGCCCCTGGCAGCGGTCGTTCTTATCGGCATAGTCTGGTCCGGCCTTTCAGCGCAGAGTTACGACGCGCCCGGCATCATCCAAGTCGGCGCTGTGGCCCAGGCCAATGGCGACATGAACCTCCGTGATTCGGCGCCGGCCGGAAGGTTCCTTTGGTACGAAAAAGGGGACCTCGTCGGCGTTTTGAAGAAAGGCGAGACTGTCAAGATCACCGCCATCAGGCAATATCCGTCGTTCTACGGGTATCAGAAATGGGTGAAGATCCAGCGCCAAGATCCAAACGTAGACCCGCCAACGGGATGGGTCTACTACGGTGGCGAAGAATATTTGTTCGCGCTTGACAGGCTCAAGAAATAATCGAGGAGCGGCAATATGGAGATATTGCCGGAACCGATTTGGCAAATCACACTGGTGAATGTAGGGCTTCCGTACTTTGGATATTTTCTTGGGCTATTATTTCTGCACTTAGCCTTTCACGGCGCGGGCCGTCCGAGCTTTGCACAACGGTGGGCAATCGGGTTGCCGGTCGGGCTGATCATCTGCTCATCATTTCTTGGCGTGCTCGGAGAGATCGAGCAGCCCAGTTGGGGTTCGCTCCTGTTCATAACCGGATTCGCGATGGAGCAAGGCGTTCTCGTGGATCTCGCAATCACGCACTACATCCGAACAATGGGGGGGCCGCCGGACCGGCAAACGCCTCTCGCCATCCTCGAAGAGCGCTACGCCCGCGGCGAGATCGACCGCGAGGAGTTTGAGCAGAAGAAGCAGGACCTGACTTGACCGGGGTGGTCCTTTAGCCCCCCGCGCGGACATTCCCCGCCGTGGCCGCCCATCCTCAGCCCGTGCACAGCGTCGAGCCCTACCTCGACACTCCCGACGCCGATCTCCTCGCCGGGGAAGCGGAGCTCACCGAACTCCTGCTCGAGCACGAGCGCCTCGAGGCCGCCTGGCCGAAGGGGCCTACGGCCATCGACCGCGCGCGCATCGGCCGCCGCCTCGAAGAGGTGCTCGACGACATCGCCGAGATCCACGAGCTCATCGCCGACGCCCGGCCGCGGACGCTGGCCGGCGCCGCGGTGCTCTTGAGGGGGGCGCTCGCGGCCATAGAGGCCCACGACTGCCGGTCGGCTTGGAGAGAGCCGGAGCGAGTGCTCGACTTAAACCTGCAGATTGCGATGCAGGAAGAGCCAAGCGGATCGCATCGGGCGCGACGAAAGCGAGAACGTTCCAGATAACAACGAGCCAGCCTTGCGAGCCATCAGAATGCCCGAAAATCTGGGAGACATTCCCACTAATCTCCGATCATCCCTCGAGGCTCTATTCCAGTCATCGTTCAAGAGCGAAGCCCGGGCTTTTGAATCTGCGAAATTCCATCTTCTCGAACGGAACTGCGCTGCCTTGTATGCTGCCAAGGCTGGGTCACGTCTTCCGAAACAGCCAAAGAGCGATATAAGCAGGCGCCGGCACCGTGAAGCGCTGGAGCGTTTCTTCCGATGGACGGAGATGCCTTGGCATTCGGGGTCCCGACCGGATGTCTTAGAGGTCGGGCAGCTTCTTCACACGGCCTACTTCGAGTCGAAGATCGAACGGAGATATTTTGTTCCCCTGGACAGGCTCGATCTGATTGACCTCGCCAAGAAGTCGCCTTCCAGGGAGGTGAGTGATATCCACTTCGGCCCTTGCGAAATTGCGTTCTTAGACCGTGACGCTCTCGAAGAACGCATTCCAGTGGCTGCTCTGAATCGGTTCGAGCAGAGATACCGATTTCCAGCCGATCAGTTGACCGGATTTTTTTGGTTGATCGTGACGGCTCAAGAAAATGCGGGACCAGTGTGGAAGCGAGATAGTTGGTCGTTCTTGGACAAGAGCCTCGCTGAGATTGGAAAAATGCCACTATACGATCCGGCGTACCCTCCTCCTATCGAAGATGCCTTGTTCGTGGTTCTATTGAGCCTTGCCGGCGAGCCCTCCGGCGAGCCACTGAAACCCTTCAGAATTCCTTGGTTTTATTCGACGACCGATGATCCTTTTGCGCTGCCTCAACACGCTCCGAACCCCTCGGCTCTCAGTTGGACCTTGGTCGGGAACGAGTACGAGGAAATCGAAGTGCCAGACCGCTCCGAGTATTTCGAGGTGGATGCGGAGGAACTTGAATCCTCATTGGTCGGGCGGTGGGATCGACTCGTGGGCGCGCTACAGCGCGCCGGCACAGATCGTGCGAATTTCCACCCGCTAACTAAGCACTTTTTTGTCAAAGCATTCGCTGAACACGATATAGACGAAGTGCTCGCCAATCTGAGTTGCCTAGAAGCTACACTCGTTCTCCCCGAAGAGAAAGTACGAACAAATATGATGAAAAGGTACCGTCGTCTTGTCGGTAATGATGAAGCGTACCATTGGTTGGATCATGCCTATGATCTGAGAAACAAGTACCTGCACAGCACGGGTGACCCGGCGGAGGCGTTTTCTTGGGGCGAGCTCTCAAGGACACGTTGGAGCGCGATCAAAGGCGTCGATGCCTATCTCACCCTGACTGAGACGCAGAGCGGTATGAGCAGACATCAACTGCTTGAGTTACTCGCGGAATAGGATCGCTGGATTAGGTGAACTCGATCTCGCGCACAGCGGCGTGCACCAGCAACGGATGCCTTGCTAGCGCTAGAGAAACGAAATGACCTCGAGGCCCAGGAAGTCCCGGTTCAGGAAGTCGCGGTCGTGCGTGTAGAGCACGAGGTTGTGGCGGGCGGCCGTCGCCGAAGCCTCCGGACGGGCCGGGGTGCCGAAAAGCTGGGGTTAGGTCAACCGAAGACGCGGACGCGAAACACAAAGCGCGGCCCCGAGCGCCACGTGAGGGCGGCCGTCAAACGCCCAGGCGCAGGCGGCCCACGGGAGGATAGCGCTCGAGGATCTCCCCGAGGGCGGCGGCCTGGTCCTGGGCCTCTACGGCCGCGGCGCCATCCCCGTCGCGCGCCGCTCGGTCGAGCACGTTCTTGATCTGGGCGATGCGCCGGAGGAGGTCCGGGGCGAAGCTGGAGTGGGCCAGGGCGTCGCGGGCCAGGGGCAAGACAAGGTCGAAGTTCTGCATGAGCCGAAGACTGCTCGGGCGCCGGCGGGCTGTCAACTCGGGTCCCGGCTTGACAGTGTATCACTTTGAATATCGGCTATAGGTGGAAGGCCGCCATCGGCTCAAGCCAATTGAACGGCGTATCTGCGCCAGGAGGGATTGATCGCAATAGAGGAGGAGCCACCCGAACGGCTGCCGGTGGGTTAGTCTCCGAGACAGTCGAGGCTCTATCGACAGTATAGCAGGCTCCGATATCAATACCGCAGCTTAAGAAACCGCCACGTGGTAGGGACAAGCGGGGAAATTCGTGCGCTCTCGTCATAACGCTTGAAAACGAGAACGTTGCTATAGAGATTCCGGAACACGTCCGATGTGACCCCTGGCGGCATTGTCATTTCCAGAACTCGATTGGTTGGATTTGCACTGTAGCGAGCCCAAACAAGGCGGTTGAGGCCTACAAACATATTGCCGAGAAGCTCGATCAAATAGGTTGCATGATATAACAGTCGGGCTCGCACCTCATCATTTAGCGCGTCGAGCACGGCGATCGTGTTGTCTGCGGTGATCTCGATGTCGGCCCTTTTGAGCCTCCTGTCAAGTCTCTCAAGCACCGCAGATAGGCGGAGAATATTGTGTTTCGCGCAATTTGCCCCGAACCAAATAAGGTCTCTTCTGGAGAGAGGGAACTCAACCTGGGCATCGATATCAGGAGACCAAAAGCTAAACTCCACCTCCGTGTCAATCCACGCCATGAGCGTCTGGAGTGCATCTGCGAGACTGCACTGTGCCACTTCCACGGGGTAGGTTTCACACAACCATTTTAGGCCATCAACGAGGCTCAACGTCATTTGTGTTTCGTCATCAAAGCGGATACTCTTGCCCTTGACGAACAGTTCGACAGTTTGAATGAGGAATAAATCGAAAAATAGATCGTTCTGGAACGAAACTTGTTGGTCGGGAGCGGCTCCAAGTACTGTATAGAGCCTGGAATCAATGATTGTCGCGAGCGCCTCATGGGACTCGTGGATCAAAACGACTTCGAGGTCGCCAACCGAACGAATGCGCGCTCGATCCATTTCGGCCCTCACGATCATGTTGGCCATTATAGCGTGCCAACAGCCGCCCCGGGTCAACGGCCATCAACGGGTGCTCGACGGCGAGCGAACGCAACGGGTCGGGAGCCGATTTTCAAACTGAGACACTACCGCCGCGCTCGCGCCGGCGCGCTGGATGGCTCAGCGCTTTGCGCGTATCATCGCCAGCGGGCAGCTCGCGGGCCCGGCGACCGCTCGCGGCCGCGTTCCGGAGCCGCCGTGGGACGGGGAACATGGTGCCGAGACCCAGGATCGCCATTGCCGTCTGCGTGCTCGCCGCCGGGCTCGGCCTGGGCGGCTCAGGCCCGGCGCTGGCCTATCTCCCGACCGAGTTCCCCGAGGCCCAGGGCGGTTTGCTCTCGAGCGCCGACTGGAAGCTCTACCGGCGCGCCTTCGCCGCCATGGCCAAACGCAAGTGGGGCGCGGCGCGGCGCCTCGGGGCCCGGGCCAGCGATCCGCTCCCGGCCAAGGTCATCGCCTGGTCGTATCTCGCCGAGCGCGGCGCCCGCGCGCCCTTCGCCGAGATCGCCGCTTTCATCGCCGGCAACCCTGAGTGGCCCTCGCAACGGGCGCTCCGGCGCAACGCCGAGGCGGCGCTGGACGAGCACCTGCCGGATGCCGACGTGCTGGCCTGGTTCGCCGATCACGCGCCGGTCTCGGGCCTCGGGCGGGTACGTCTCGCCGAGGCGCTGATGGGCGCGGGCAAGGCGGAGGAGGGCCTCGCCTGGCTGCGCCACGCCTGGGTCAGGGACGACTTCGCGCGCAGCGACGAGCGCCGCCTCTATAAGCGCCACCGCAAGCAGCTCATCCGCGCCGATCACGAGGCGCGCCTCGACCGGCTGTTGTGGGACGGCCGCCGCGGCGCCGCGCGGCGCATGCTGCGCCGGGTCTCGAAAGAGGTCCGGCTCTTGGCCGAGGCCCGGCTCAGGCTGATGGAGCGGGCGGGCGGCGTCGATCCCGCCATTGCCCGGGTGCCGGCCGATCTCAAGGACCATCCGGGGCTGGTTTACGAACGCCTACGCTGGCGCCGGCGCAAGGCCTTCGACGCCAGCGCCCGCGAGCTCCTCGTCGACCCGCCCGATGACGTGATCCGGCCTCACGCCTGGTGGGTCGAGCGCGCCATCCAGGTGCGCCGCGCCCTCGAGGAGGGGGCGGTCACGGAGGCTTATCGTTTGGCCCAGGCGCATAAGCAAAGCAAGGGCGCCGATTTCGCCGAGGCCGAGTGGCTGGCGGGCTGGATCGGGCTCAGGTTCCTGGGCGATGACCGGGTCGCCTATGGCCACTTCGCGCGCCTTTACGACGCCGTGCGCTTCCCCATCAGCCGCGCCCGCGGCGCCTACTGGGCGGGACGGTCGGCCGAGAGCATGGACGAGACCAAGCTGGCCCAGCAGTGGTATGCGCTGGGGGCCGCCCATCCCACCACCTTCTACGGCCAGCTCGCCGCCCTCAAGCTGGGCGATGGGCCGGCACTCGCCCTCGATCCCGACCCCTCGCCGGGGCCCGAGGCGGTCGAGGCCTTCAACGCCCGCGAGCTGGTGCGCGCGGTGCGGCTCTTGTCGGAGCTCGGCGAGAAGGCGCGCCTGAGGCCCTTCATCATGCGGCTCAACGAGCTCGCCGAGACCCCGGCCGAGCACGCCCTGGTGGCGATGCTGGCCAAGAGCGCGGGCCGCGCCGACCTCGCCGTGGCCTCGACCAAGCGCTCGGTGCGCGCCGGCGTGGTGTTGGCGGGCGCGAGCTATCCGGTCATCGGCCTGCCGGCGGGCGGGGCGTCGGAACCCGCGCTGCTGTTGGCGGTGGCGCGCCAGGAGAGCGAGTTCAACCCGAAAGCGGTGAGCAACCGCGGCGCCCGTGGCCTGATGCAGATCCTGCCCGCGACCGCCAAGATGATGTCGCGCCAGCTCAAGCTCCGCTACGACAAGAAGAAGCTCACCGAGGACCCGTGGTACAACGCGCGGCTCGGGAGCGCCTTCCTCGCCGAACTCATCGAGCGCCACGACGGCTCTTATGTGCTGGCGCTGGCCGCCTACAACGCCGGACCGTCGCGGGTCAAGCGCTGGCTCAAGGCGTTCGGCGACCCGCGAACGGGCGAGGTCGACGCGGTCGACTGGATCGAGCTCGTCCCCTTTGCCGAGACCCGCAACTACTTGCACCGGGTGCTCGAAGGCCTCCAGGTCTACCGCCTCCGGCTCGGCGGCGCCAGGATGGCGCTGACCCTGGAGGAGGACCTGGCGCGCAACGGCGGCGCCAACTGAGGCGCGCACAATGGTTTGACCGGCCGCCGCCCGTGGCGAGCGGTCACGGCCGTTGGCAATCGGCCGGCGCCTCGGGTAACGTGGCGCGCCACCACCGTGCGCGACCGATCCACCTCAGCGGGAGACCCCCATGGCGACGCCCAAGCTCGAGAATATCTCCGCCTGCGTGTTCGATGCCTACGGCACCCTGTTCGACGTCAACGCCGCGGCCCAGAACTGCGCGGGCGAGCTCGGTGAGCAGTGGCAGCCGCTGGCCGACCTGTGGCGCACCAAGCAGCTCCAGTACACCTGGCTCAGAGCCCTGATGGGCAAGCACAAGGACTTCTGGCAGGTCACCGGCGACGCCCTCGATTTCGCCATGGCGAGCCTGGGGCTGGACGATGCCGGCTTGCGCGGCCGCCTCGCCGACCTCTACATGTCGCTCGATTGCTACCCCGAGGTGCCCGAGACCTTGCGGCGCCTCAAGGCCAGCGGCATCAAGACCGCGATCCTGTCGAACGGTTCGCCCGAGATGCTCGAGGCGGCGGCGGCCAACGCCGGCATCACCGATGACCTCGACGCCATCCTCTCGGTCGAGTCGGTGGGCGTCTTCAAGCCCCATCCCTCGGTCTACAAGATGGCCGAGCAGCACTTCGGCATCGAGACCGGCCGCATGTCGTTCCAGTCCTCCAACGCCTGGGACGCCTACGCCGCCTCGAGCTCGGGCTTCCGCGTGGTGTGGATCAACCGCTTCGGCCAGGCCCCCGAGCGCCTGCCGGGTCAGCCCGACGTCGAGCTCTCGACCCTTCATGACCTGCCGGCCGTCGTCGGGGCCGAGTGAATGACGGGCGGCGCGCCGGACTTCCTCGAGCGCACCGTCTCGGCCCAGGATGGCCTGGCGCTCTCGTACCGCCACTACGGCGACGCCGCGTCCGCGAAGACGCCGCTGCTGTGCCTTGCCGGGCTGACGCGGAACGCGAAGGACTTCCACGAGCTGGCGCTGCGCTACGCGCCCGAGCGCCGGGTGCTAGCGATGGACTACCGCGGCCGCGGGCGCTCGGCCTACGACCCCCACTGGCGCAACTATCGGGCGCCGGTCTACATCCGCGACGTCACCCACCTGCTCGCCGCCGAGAACGTGCACCGGGTCATCGTCGTCGGCACCTCGCTCGGCGGCATCCTCGCCATGGGCCTGGCGGTGGCGCTGCCCTCGGCGCTCGCCGCCGTGGTGCTCAACGACATCGGCCCCGAGATCGACGGCGCGGGCATCGCCCGCATCAAGGGCTACGTCGGCCAGGAGACGGCGCTCGGCGACTGGGAGGCGGCGACCCGACGCCTCAAGGAGCTGTTCGGCGTGGCCTATCCCGATTTGCCTGAGGAGCGCTGGCGCGCGCTCGCCCGCATCCACTTCCGCGAGGACGCCGACGGCAAGCCGGCGCTCGACTACGACCCGGCGATCCGCCGCGCCTTGGAAAACGACGCCGCGAGCGCCGACATGTGGCCCCTGTTCGGGGCCCTCGCGGAGGTGCCGACGCTGGTGATCCGGGGCGCCATCTCGGACTTCCTGAGCGAGGCCACGGTCGTCGCCATGGCCGAGGCCAAGCCCGACCTGGTGCGGGTCAGCGTCGCCAACCGCGGCCACGCGCCGCTCTTGGACGAGCCCGAGTGCCGCGCCGCCCTCGATGACTTCATCGCCCGGCACTAGAGCGGTTCCGCATTGCTCGGAACCGCTCTCGGCTCTTTTCGCTCACGGCAGCGGACCCAAGGGCCCGCGCCTGCGCGGGCGCGCCGGACGACCGGCGGGCCGCGGTCGCGGCCTGAGAGCGATTCCAATTGACCTGGAATCGCTCTGAGGCCGAAATCGCGCCGCGCGTGCTCCCCGGCCACGGCGACGTGGTCGAGGCGGCGGCCCGGCTCGAGGGCCTGGCGGTGGCCACCCCGGTGCTTGAAGCGGAAGCGCTCAACGCGATCGTGGGCGGCCGGGTGCTGGTCAAGTGCGAGATGCTGCAACGCACCGGCTCGTTCAAGTTCCGCGGCGCCTACAACCGCGTCAGCCGGCTTTCGGAGGAGGAGCGGCGGCGCGGCGTGATCGCCTACTCGTCGGGCAACCACGCTCAAGGCGTGGCGGCGGCGGCGGCCCTGGTCGGCGCCCCCGCGACCATCGTCATGCCGCGCGACGCGCCCGCGGTGAAGCTCGCCGGCACCCGGCGCCTGGGCGCCGAGGTGGTGCTCTACGATCGCGCCTCGGAAAGTCGCGAGGAGATCGGCGAGCGGCTGATGGCGGAACGGGGCGCCACCTTGGTGCGGCCTTACGACGACTTCCACGTCATCGCCGGCCAGGGCACCGTGGGGCTCGAGCTCGGGCGACAGCTCGCCGAGATCGGCGTCGTCCCCGACGCCGTGCTCTGCCCCTGCGGCGGCGGCGGCCTGATCGGAGGCGTCGGGCTGGCGCTGGAACGCGCGCTCCCGGGGGTGCCGCTGTGGGCGGTGGAGCCGCAAGGCTTCGACGACACCGCGCGCTCGCTCGCGCTCGGGCGTCGGGTGGCCAACCGCGAGGGCGGCAGGAGCATCTGCGACGCGCTCGTGATCCCGATCCCCGGCGAGCTCACCTTCGCCCTCAACGCCAAGCGTCTCGCCGGCGGGCTGGCGGTCGACGACGCCGAGGTGCGGCGCGCCATGGCGCTCTCGCTTCGGCACCTCAAGGTGGTGGCCGAGCCCGGCGGCGCGGTGGCGCTCGCCGCGGTTATCGCCGGGCGCTTCGATGGCCGCGGCAAGACGGTGGCGGTGATCGCCTCGGGCGGCAACGTCGACCCGGCGCTGCTGGCCGAGGCGCTCTCGGCCGATTAATTGGACTCTGACCCCATTTAATCAACCCCTGCCCCTTCGCGCCGCCGCGCCGCTAATCGCCGCCGAACAAACCCTTGAGCATCTTCAAAGGCGCGGGCTCCTCTTGCGGCTCCTTGGGTTTGAGGATCTGCTCCAGGGTGCCCAGCAGGCCGCCGCTCGAGCCCTCGGTCGTGGTCCCGGGGGCAGGGGCGGGGGCGGGCGCCGTGGCCTGTTCGCCCGAGGAGCCCCCGGGCAGCACGCCCAGCGCTCCGCCGATGGCGGCGCCGATAGCCCCGCCGACGCCGCCCGTCTCGCCGCCGCTCGGCAGGGTGGGAAGCTTGAGCGGGATGCCGAGGCCCTCGGCCATGCCCATGAGGTCGGAGGGCATGTTGGCGAGGCGCTCTGGATCCAGCGCCGCCTGCCTCAACATGCTCGCGTAGTCGACGTTGTACGAGGGATTGTCCCAGGTGCCGGTGACGTGGATGGGGATGGAGAGGCCGGCGAGCGCGTCCTTGCCCCCCTGACCGGCGAGGCTTGCGACCAGCTTGGCCTCGACGCGGTAGTCGATGGTGCGGGGCGGCATCGGCACCAGGCCGGCGCCGAGCACCCTCACCAGCGGCGCCAACATCTTGAAATCGCGGTTGTCGATGACCCCGTTGGTGATGGTGAAGGTGCCGCCGAGCTCGGCGAAGTCGGTCTTCTGGCGCTCGCCCGCGGCCGCGTCGAAGCCCAGGGTCCGGGCCTTGCGCAACGCCGCGGCGAGGTTGATGCCGGCGATGGCGCCGTCGAGGAAGGTGAGGCTGCCGTCGCCGTTCAAGCTCGAAACCAGCTCGAGCTGATTGCGGCCCCGCGCCTGGCCCCGGGTCGCGAACTGCATCGTGCCGCTGAGCCGATCGTTGTCGGCGAGCGCCTTCAGAACCGGCTTGGCCTGGACCCCGTCGACGTTGACCTGATAGGAGAGCGCCGCGGCGGCGCCCGAGGCGTCGAGCGCCAGGGCGGCGCCGACCCGGCCGCCGGCGAGCACGAGCTCCTCCACCGTGGCCGTGAGCGCGGCGTCCTTCAAGAGCGCCACTATGCGGCTCCTCTCGATCACCAGGCCGCGATACTTGACCGGCCCGGTCTCGATGCGGAGGTCGGCGTCGACCTGCGCCAGCGGCGCCAGGTCGAAGGGCTCGGTGCTCCAGCCCTGGGCCGGCGCCGCCGGCTGCCCCGCCGGCTGCCCCGCGGGCCCCTTCGCGGGCGGCGGCAGGTAGGCGTCGAGGTCGAGCTCCTGGATATTAATCGTGGCCACCACTACCGGCACTTCGGGACTCGAGTCGAAGCTCCCCTGGAGGCTCGCCCTCACCGCCTTGCCGGCGATGGTCGCTTGCTCGAGCGTCGCCCTGGCGCCCTCGGTGGCGAACCTCGCCCGCACCTTCAAGGGTCCGGGATCGGGCTGCGCGGGATCGAGCGGCTGGCCCAGCCAGGCCGCCAACCGGCCCACCGAGGCCACGTCGAGGTCGAGCGCGCCGTCGAGCCCCGGCGTCGGGCGCTGCTGCACGCTGCCGTCGTAAGCGACGTTGATCAGGTTCGAGGCCAGCGCCGCCTTGAGCGCGAAACGCTCGCCACCGAGGACCTTCTTGAGCGGGTCCAACGTCAGGTCGAAGGCCACCCGTTCCTGGTTGTAGGTGACGCTGCCCTTCAAGCTCGGCGGCGCCTCGAGGCCCGGAAAGTCGAGCGCCACCACGAGCTCTGAGATGGCGCCCACGGGCGCGTCCTTGACGTCGATGGCACCGAGCTCGAAGGCGAGCTTGCCCTTGAGCCCCTCGGCCAGGGCCCGCGGGCTCCTGCCGCCGGTGGTGGCGCTCAAGGTGCCGGAGGCGACCCCGGCCAGCGGAGCTTCATCGCCCATGGCGGCACGCGCCAGGGCGCCCACGTCGACCCCCTTGAGCTCGAGATCCAGCGCGGCGCCGAGGATCTCGCCCGTGGCGTCGAGCCGCACCTTGCCGGCGACGCTGCCGCCGTAGAGCACCAGTTTCGCAAGGTCGGCGGCGAGCTTTCCGCCCTTGAGCCGGGCCGCGAACTGGAGCTCGCCGACCTCGTAGCCCATGACCTTGAGGCCGGCGATGCCGGCTCGCACCTCGGCCTCGGTGCGCCTGAGGGCGCCGAGGTCCAAGGGCTGGTCCGACAAGGCGGCCAGGAGATCGCCCGCCGGCACCGCCTCGGGCTCGGCCGGCGCCGCCTCGAGCGGCGCGGGGGGCGGCAGATAGCGGTCGATGTCGAGCACGCCGGTCTGCAGGTTGAGGACGACCTTGTCGACCTCGTCGCCCTTCTCGAAGCTGCCGCTGGCCCGGACCTCGAGCGCGGTGCCTGCGATGGTCGCCTCCTCGAGCACCACCCGAGCGCCTTCGGTGGCGAACCGCGCCCGTACCGTCAAGGGTCCCGGGTCGGGCTGCCCGGCGTCGAGCGGCTGGCCCAGCCACGCCGCCAGCCGCCCCACCGAGGCCACGTCGAGGTCGAGGGCGCCGTCGAGGCCCGGCGCCGGGCGCCGCAGCACGTCACCCTTGTAGGCGGCCGAGAGCAAGCGCGACTTGACGCCCGCGGCGACGCCGAAGCGATCGGCCGAGAGGACCTGCTTCAAGGGATCGAGGGTGAGGTCGAGGTCGACCTTCTGCTTGTTGTAGACCACCGAGCCCTTGAGCGTCATCGGCCTGTCGAGGCCCGGTAGGTCGAGGTCGACGGCGAGGCCCGAGATGGCGCCGGCGGGGGCGTCCTTGATGTCGATGCCGCCGAGGTCGAAGACCAGGCGCGCCGTCATCGCCTCGGCCAGCGCCCGCGGGCTGGTGCCCGTGGCCGCGGCCTTGAGAGTGCCGGAGGCGACGCCGGCCACCGGCGCCTCGGCGCTGGCGGCGCGCGCCAGTCGGCCGACGTCGACCGCCTTGACGCTAAGATCGACGGCGGCGCCAAGCGCCTTGCCCGAGCCGTCGAGGCGAACGCTGCCCGTGACCTTGCCGCCGTAGAGGCCGAGCTCGGTGAGATCGGCCTCGAGCACGCCGCCATCGAGCGCGAGGGAGAGCGCCACGCGCCCGATCTCGAACCCCGCCGCCTTGACCCCGCCGATGTTGATCTTCACATCGGCCTTGGTCTGGCGCAGCGGACTCAGGTCCAAGGGCTGGTCCGAGAGCGCCGCCAACGGATTGGCCGGCGGAGCGTTATCGGCCTCGGCCGGAGCGGCCTCAGGCGCCGCCGGCGCTTCGTCCACGGGCGGCGGCAGATAACGGTCGATGTCGAGCACGCCGCTCTCGACCTCGAGCATGACCACCGCGATCTCGCCCGAGCCGTCGAAGCTGCCGCTCGCCCTGGCCTCGAGCGCCTCGCCCTCGATGGTCGCCTCCTCGAGCGCCACCCGGGCGCCGTCGGCGACGAGCCGCGCCCGCACCCGGAGGCGACCGGGATCGGGTTGCGAGGGGTCGAGGGGCTGCTCGAGCCAGGCCATCAGTTCCCCGACCGAGTCGATGTCGAGGGAGAGGGCGCCGTCGAAGCCCGGCACCGGCGCTTGCTGGACGGTCCCATCGAGGCCCGCCGAGAGGCGCTCGGAGCGGAGTGCCGCGGTGACCGCGAAGCGCTCGCGCGACAGCACCTTGGCCGGGGAGTCGACGCTGAGATCGGCGATCACCGCTTCGTCGTTGACGGTGGCGCGGACCTTCACGGTGAGGGCGCTGGCGATATCGGCCAGGGCCACGGTGACGTTGATGTCCCGGGCCTGGACCGCCTGACCGCTGCGGCTGTCGATGTAGGAGACCAGGCCGCGCTCGAGGCGCACGTCGCCGAGGCGGAGGTCGTTGATCTCGGGCAGCCCGCCCTCGGTCTCGTCCGCGGCCTCGAAGACCCAGTTCTGACGCCCGTCCTCAGCTACCTCGAGGAACAGCGAGAGCTCCTCGATAACCAGGCTCTCGATCACCACCTCGCGGCTGATGAGCGGCCACAGGGCGATCTTGGCGCGCAGGCTCCCGAGGCTCAACATCTCGGGCGTCGGCATGCCGGGCGCGTTCGAAAGGCGCACCTCGCTGACGCTGAACTCGATCGCGGGAAGCAGGGCGTAGCTGATCTCGCCGCCGATCTCGAGGTCGCGTCCGGTGGCCTCGCGCACCGCCTCGGCGATCCTCGGCTTGTAGTCGTTGAGGTCGACGATGACCGGGATCAGGAACGGCGCCGCGACGATCAGCAAGACGATCGCGGCGACCACGATCAGGACGATCTTCCGCATCTGGTCTCTCCCCGCGGGCGGATGGCGCGCTTCGGTCTGGGCGCTTCGGTCCGCGCCGGAATTCGCAGCCATCGGCGGCGCCGCGAGCGGCGCCCGAAACCGTTAACATGGCGCCGAGGGGCGGGCGGCGCAAGCACTGGCGCGCCATTGCCTGATCGTGGTGGCCGCGGACCGCGAAGCCCAAGGACTTTACGCCGGCGGTGCTGGTCGCGGGGGCGCCGATGATGCCCCGGCCCTGGTCGGTGATGGCGGCTGTGTTGTTTAGAAAGAAGCCCTCACAGGGATCGTCAACCCTAACATCTTTCCAGAAATAACTTGGATATCGACGTCTTTCTCTCTTGCGTAAGTCGTCGTTTTCTACTTGGACGCTCTCCCAAGCCGCCAGACCGTTACATCGTTCCTTAGACGATTGACGAGTAGTGTTATGTCAGCTCTAGGAAAATAATACGCATCGTGCAAGTGCGACAAAGTCGCCTTTGTTTTCTCATAATTACCAATCCGTTCGATGTAATACCGCTCGTTCCATGGAGAGTTCATTACGAAATTCTCCATGACCCAATTTTGCTTTTCGTTGCGTGAGCGAACGAGATCAGCAGTTTCACCGTTTCCCTTAAACGCAATAAGCTGCTTCGCCTCCATGTCTGGAATAGACGCTGCGGCTGGATTTCCGTTTTTTGCGCCCCACCGCTGATAGAATGAGACAACCGCTTCGTAATTACCCGAAGGCAATGGCTCCCGAGCCTGGGACGTATCAAGTACGTGAACGGTTACCGGCAACGCAAGACGCAACCTCTTTGTTTAACCAATGTATGTTTCATCGGGGCGTTGATCGACAAGATCGATACTGGCCATGACCTCAACAGGCAACGGGGTGTTCGTAGTAATTGTAAGCTCAACTTTGGTAGAACTTAAATTGCGAGCCTTGACGCTAAGTTCATATGCCGGTGCTGCGGTCGCTGCACCCGAAACGACGAGCATCAGAACTGCGGATATGGTAGCGCGTGTTAAAATCGCCATTGTCTATACCTTTCTAACCGTCTTCTTTAGCAGTTTCAGGCTAACATAGACAATCTGCATAGCCATAGCAGTATTTCGACCGGCAAGCTTATCCCTTACGATCCGGTTCAAGAAATCCTCGATGACCGGTGGGCAACGGACTACGCGAGCTCTGGCACGCCGCCGCCGGTACCGCGATGGCGAGAGCTCAGCCCTCCATGAGGGGGGCGAGGCGCGCGCGCATGGTCTCGGGGATCGGCGCCGAGGCGCCGCTCGGAACATCGATCAGCACCAGTACCGCGCTCGCGCTGCCGCGGCAGGTGCCGGCGGCGAACAGGCCCTGGACGATGGACAGGGAGGCGCGCCCGACCCGGGTCAGGCGCGTGCCCACCTCGACCTCGCCGGGATAGAAGAGCTGGGCGCGGTAGTCGATGCAGAGCCTGGCCAGTACCCAATCGACCTCGCCCTCCGCGGCATCGCGTCCGATGCGGCGCGTGAGCTTGATGCGGGCGTTCTCGAAGCAACTCGCGTAGGCGCCGTTGTTGATGTGGCCGAAGGCATCGGTGTCCGAGAAGCGCAGCACCTCGTGGGTCCAGTGGGGAAAGCTCTCGGCGCGCTCGAGGTCGAGGCCGGCGGTGCCGGGCAAAGCGGTCGCGGTCATGGGCAGGTCGAAGTCCTGGAGAGGAGGGGGTCGCTGGGCGGCGGAGTGATAGTCGCGCCCGCGAGCCCTGTCAACGCGCCCTTAAGAGGGCCCCGCCGGCACCGAACCGGGGGTCGGATGCTGCTTCCCGGGCAGCGACAGGGCGGCGATGCCGATGATCACGGCAAAGCCCGCCATCGCGAGCAAGAGCCAGGCAAAGCCGCCGCTGGTGCCGTGGAGCGTCGCGATCAGCGGCACCCCCAGCGCGCTAACGCCGAACGAGAGGACGTACTTCACGGCATAGACCCGCGAGCGCCAGGCCTCGACGGTGTAGCGCGCCACCAGGGTGTCGTGGATCGGGATCTCGCCGAAGATCAGCACCAGCATAACGAGCGAAAGGGCCACCATCGCGCTGTCGTGGGCGCCGGCCGCGAGCACCATGACCGGAACTTGCGCGAAGACCAAAAGCACGAACACGGGCTTGATCGGGAAGCGGTCGATGAGCACGCCGACCACCACCTGGGCCAGCGCCGCGGCGCCGTAAATGAGCGCCGCGAGGCTGCCGATCTCCCGCGTCGACGAGGCCATGCGGATGAGCCGCTCGTCGAGCATCTTGGGCAGCGCCACGGTGGCGACGTTGAAGATCAGGCCGCCGAACAAGGTCGCCACCCCGATCACCACGAACACCCTCACGTACTGGGGTCCGCGGCGCGGCGCCGCCCGGGGCCCGGCCGGGACCGGGCGCGCGGGCGCCGGCGACCTGCCGTAGCCGAAGAAGGCGATGTAGGCGAGGCCGGTCGCCAGCGCCACCAGCCCCGGGACGATGAAGGCGGCGCGCCAGCTTACCAGGTCGGTGAGCCAGCCCGCCACCAGGGCCGCGGCGGCGACGCCGATGTTGCCGAACACCCCGTTGATGCCCAAGAGCCGCCCGACCTTGTCGCGCCCCTCGACCACCATGGCGATGCCGACGGGATGGTAGATCGAGGCGAAGAGCCCGATCAGGGTGAGCCCGGCCGCGATCTCGAGGCGCGAGCGGGCGAGCCCGGTGAGCACCGAGGCGGCGCCGACGCCGAGGAAGAACAGCGCCATCATGCCGGTCCGGCTCCAGCGGTCGCCGAGCCAGCCCGCGGGCAGGGTGCCGGCGGCAAAGGCGATGAAGCCGGGGATCGAGAGCGCGAGCAACTCGGAGTAGCTGCCGCCGAGCTCGTCCTCGAGCGCCAGCACTACGGTGGCGAACAGCAGCATGAACAGGTGGTCGAAGGTGTGACCCAGGTTGAGGAAGAGGAAGCGAAGGCGGGTTCGGGACATGGTCGATACAGAGTCGAAACGAGGTCGATACAGAGTCGAAACGAGGTCGATACAGGGTCGATACGGCGCCGAAACGAGGTCGATACAGAGTCGATACGAGGCCGAAACGAGGTCGGAGCCGGGCGCTCGGTCGGCGACACGAGAGCCGCGGAGAGGCCTCGCCCGCATTCGAGCCTTCTCCGGCCTTGCTGTCTCACGCTATCATGCCAAGAAATATCGGCTAACGGACAAATGACCACGAAACGCCAAATGATCACGAAACGATTGAGCGCCGACGCGATCCAGGACGCGGCCCGGCCCGTGGTCGCGCTGTCGACGGACTATCCGGCCGGTGAGCTCCTGGCCCCGCACCGCCACCCGCGGGCCCAGCTCATCCACGCCGGCGAGGGCCTGATGACGGTGCGTGCCGAAGCGCGGGCCTGGGTGGTGCCGCCCGGGTTCGCGGTGTGGATGCCGGTCGACACCTGGCACGAGGTCAAGGCGGTCACGGCGCTCGAGCTGCGGACGCTCTACGTGGCGCCCCGGGCGGCGCGTGGCCTGGCCACCGCGTGTCGGGTGGTCGCGGTGCCGCCGTTTCTGCGTGAGCTCATCCTCGAGGTCGCGCGGCTGCCGCTGCTTTACGACGAGGACGGGCCCGAGGGCCGCCTGGTGGCGGTCTTGCTCGACCGGCTCGGGGCGCTGGAGGCGGCGCCGCTCGACCTCCCGGTGCCCAGCGACCGCCGCCTCTCGGTCGTCACCTCGAGCTTGCTCGACCGTCCCGGGGACAACCGCACGCTGGCCGAGTGGGGGTCGCGGGCGGGCGCCAGCGGACGCACCCTGGCGCGCCTGTTCCGGGCCCAGACCGGCATGACCTTCCGCGAGTGGCGCGGCAAGCGGCGGCTGCTGGCGGCGCTCGAGCGGCTGGCGGCGCTCGAGCCGGTGACCTCGGTGGCCCTCGATCTCGGCTACGCCAGCCCCAGCGCCTTCATTGCCATGTTCAAGCGCGAGATGGGCCAGAGCCCGCGGCGCTATCTGCGCGCAGGCGCGCCGCCCGCTTGACCCCGGGCAAGGCGGGAAGGGAAGATGGCGCTCGCGATCCCGCGGAGCAGGCAATGGCGGCCGACCTCGACCTCGCATATACCCCGGCCACCGAGCTCGCCCGGCTCATCCGCGCCCGCGAGCTGTCGCCCGTCGAGCTCATGGACAACTGCCTCGCCCGCATCGAGGCGGTCAACCCCGTGCTCAACTGTTTCTGCTTCACCTACCCCGACGAGGCGCGCGCGGAGGCGCGCGCGGCGCAAGCGGCGCTGGCCTCGGGCGCGGCGTTAGGGCCGCTTCACGGCATCCCCATCGCCATCAAGGACTTCACCCCGACCCGCGGCAAGACCACGACGCGGGGCTCCAAGGCCTTCGAGCACTGGGTGCCGGAGCGCGACGCCCTGATCGTCGAGCGCCTGCGCGCCGCCGGGGCCATCATGGTGGGCAAGACCACGACGCCCGAGTTCGCCTACGACAGCTTCACCCAGAGCCCGCTCTGGGGCATCACCCGCAATCCCTGGGATCCGGGGCTGACCCCGGGGGGCTCCTCGGGCGGCTCAGCCGCGGCGGTGGCCTCGGGCTGCGTGCCGCTTGCCGAGGGCAGCGACATGGGCGGCTCGGTGCGCATCCCGGCCGCCTTCTGCGGCCTCGTCGGCCTCAAGCCCAGCCTGGGGCGGATCCCGATGGACATCCTGCCGACGGTGTTCGATTCGATCTCCCATTTCGGGCCGCTCGCCCGCACCGTCGCCGACGCCGCGCTCTTCCTCGCCGTGTGCCAGGGACCGGACGAGCGCGACATCCAGTCGCTGACGCCGGCGCTCGAGATGGCGCTGCCGCCGCCGGCCGACGTCGAAGGCCTCAGGCTGGGCTTGAGCGTCGACCTCGGCTACTACTGGGTCGACCCCGAGGTCGAGGCCAACACCCGCGCCGCCGCCGCGGCGCTGGCGGCGGCGGGCGCCCATGTCGAGGAGGTCGAGCTGGGCTGGAGCCGCGCCATCAACGACGCCTGGTTCGCCTATTGGGGGGTCTATCTCGCCGCCTGCCTGGGCCACGTGCTCGAGGACTGGCGCGACCAGATGGACCCCAACGTAGTGGCGCTGATGGAGGCCGGCTTGGCCATGGGCGCGGTCGACTTCAAGCGCCTCGAGTTCGTGCGCACCGAGCACTGGCAGCGGCTGGCGGCGGTGTTCGAGCGCGTCGACGCCCTGCTCTGCCCGACCATGGCCCTGCCGCCCCAGCCCCACGGCATGAGCGACAGCGACTACGGCGACGACGACGGGCGCTACCACGGCCTCGACATGACCTCGCCGTTCAACTTCGTGGCCCAGTGCCCGGCGCTCTCGGTGCCCTCGGGCGTCACCGCGGCCGGCTTGCCCACCGCCCTGCAGATCGTCGGGCGCCGGTTCGACGACCCGGGCGTGCTCGGGATCGGCGCGGCACTGGAGCGCCGCCGCCCCTGGGCCGAGCGGCGCCCGCCCCTCTGACGCCCGCTCTCCTAGAGCGATTCCAGGTGGTCTGGAATCGCTCTCAGGCCGCGACTGCGGCCCGCCGGTCGTCCGGCGCGCCCGCGCAGGCGCGGACCTTCAGGTCCGCTGCCGTGAGCGAAAAGATTCGAGAGCGGTTCCGATCGATGCGGAATCGCTCTAGCCCAGCCCCACCGCGCCTATGTCGAGGAACTTCTGGCGCCGGCGGGCGCGCAGCTCGTCGCCCCCGAACTCGCCCAGCATCTCGAGGGCCTCGGCGATCTCGTCGCCGACGTTGCGAATGGTCTCGTCGGGGCCCCGATGGGCGCCGCCCAGGGGCTCCAGGATGACGCCGTCGATGACCTTGAGCCGCAGCAGGTCGTCGGCGGTGAGCTTGAGCGCCTCGGCCGCCTCGCTGGCGCGCTCGGCGCTCCGCCACAGGATCGAGGCGCAGCCCTCGGGCGAGATCACCGTGTAGATGGCGTGCTCGAGCATCAGCACCACGTTGCCGGCGGCGATGGCGATGGCGCCCCCGGAGCCGCCCTCGCCGACGATGACGCTGATGAGCGGCACCCGCAGGTCGAGGCAGGCCTCGGTCGAGCGCGCGATGGCCTCGGACTGGCCGCGCTTCTCGGCGCCGATGCCGGGGTAGGCGCCGGGGGTGTCGACCAGGGTGATGACCGGCAAGCGGAAGCGCTCGGCGAGCTGCATCAGGCGCACCGCCTTGCGGTAGCCCTCGGGATGGGCCATGCCGAAGTTGTGTCTGACCCGGCTCTCGGTGTCCGAGCCCTTTTCGTGGCCGATCACCGCCACCGCGCGGCCGCGAAAGCGGCCCAGGCCGCCGATCACCGCCTTGTCGTCGCCGTAGGTGCGGTCGCCGGCGAGGGCCGTGAAGTCGGTGATCAGCCCGGCCACGTAGTCGTGGAAATGGGGCCGCTCGGGATGGCGCGCGACCTGGGTGCGCTGCCAGGGGGTGAGCCTGGCGTAGGTCTGCTGCAGGAGCTTGTCGACCTTGCCCTCGAGCTTGGCCACCTCCTCCTCGATGGCGATGCCGTCCTGGTCCGAGAGGTGGCGCAGCTCCTTGATCTTGCCCTCGAGCTCGGCGATCGGCTTTTCGAAGTCGAGAAAGGTGTCCATGGGCCACCTATTGGCGCCCGCGCCCCACCTTGTCAACAACCGGGCGCGGCCCCCCGGGACACTCAGCCGAGCAGCGCGGGGAGCTCGGCCATGTCGACGAAGACCCGCGCGCCGGCGGCGGCGAGCGGCCCGGCGTCGCGCCCATCGGCGTAGGCGAGCACGGTCATTCCAGCGGCGCGGCCGGCCTCGATGCCGGGCAGGCTGTCCTCCACGACCGCGCACGACGCGGGCTCGGCGCCCATGGCCCGGGCCGCGTGCAGGAAAAGGTCGGGATGGGGCTTGCCCCGCGCCACCTCGGTGGCGCTGAAGATGCGGCCCTCGAAGCGGGGCAGGAGACCGGTGAGACCGAGGCTGAGGCGGACCTTCTCGGCCTCGCCGCTCGAGGCCACGCAGATCGGGATGGGGATGCGCTCGAGCGCCGCCGCCACCCCGGGCACGGGCTCGAGCCCGGCGCGGAAGGCGGCGAAGGTGCGCGACTGCACGCGCTCGGCGAAGTCCTCGGGCAGGGGCCGCCCCAGCTCGGCCTCGGCCCAGATCAGCACCGAGGCCATGGAGAGGCCCCGGGTCGCGCGCTCGGTCTCGGCGGCGTCGCAGTCGAGCCCGAGCTCGATGAGCGCTTCGGAGAGGACGCGGTTGGCGATCGGCTCGGAGTCCACGAGGACGCCGTCACAATCGAAGATCACCAGCTCGAGGGGCATGCGCCGAGGGTCCGGGCGAAGGGCGGGCGGCGAGCTTAAACGATGGCGCCCTCACATGAACAGGCGCTCGCCGTCGAGACCCTTGTAGAGATGAGCGACCTGCTCGCCGTAGCCGTTGTAGAGCACCGTCGGCACGCGGCTGCCGGTGCCCAGCACCTTCTCGGTGGCCTGGCTCCAGCGCGGGTGCGGCACCTCGGGGTTGACGTTGGCCCAGAAGCCGTACTCGCTCGGCTGCAGCTTCTCCCAGAAGGTCGAGGGTCGCTGGTCGGTGAACTGGAAGCGCACGATCGACTTGATCGACTTGAAGCCGTACTTCCAGGGCAGCGCCAGCCTGAGCGGCGCCCCGAACTGCTTGGCCGCCGGTTTGCCGTAGACGCCGGTGACGAGGAAAGCAAGCTCGTTGGTGGCCTCGGCCATGGTCAGGCCCTCGGTGTAGGGCCAGGGATACCAGAACTGCTTCTGGCCCGAGGCCACCGAGGCGTCGTGGAAGGTCTGCATCACCACGTACTTGGCCGAGCCCGTGGGCCGGGCGAGGTCGATGAACACCTTCATGGCGAAACCGCTCCAGGGCACCGCCATCGACCAGGCCTCGACGCAACGATGGCGGTAGAGACGCTCCTCGCGCGGCATGCGCCGGATGAGATCGTCGATGGCGATCGTCATCTCCTTCTCGACCATGCCCTCGATGGTCACGGTCCAGGGCCGGATCTCGAGCTTCTGCGCCGCCTTGGCGATGCGCTTGTGGGAGCCGAACTCGTAGAAGTTGTTGTAGACCGAGGACACCCCCTCAGGCGTGATGTCGCGGCCCGGCTGGTAGCGCGGATTGCGCATGAAGGGGTAGAGCCCGGCGGACGGATCCTGGGCCGCGCCGGCCGCCGCCCGGGCGACATTAAGCGCCGGCGCTGCCGCCGCGATCAGGCTCCCGGCGGCGAGACCCTTGATGAGCTGGCGCCGGGTCCGGAACAGATGCTCCGGCGTCGCCGCGCTTTCCGGCAGCTCCCAGCCGCGTCGTTTTCGGATCGCCATGTCGCGCCCCTCGTTGTCCGCCACTGCCTCCCGAGATAGGGCGGTTGCGGGCGCCAGGCAAGCAATCGGATGGTCACGAAGCGATCAAGTTTCCGCGCGCGCCGGCGCCCGAAGGGGCCACTCCGCGCGCCCTAGCCGAGCGGACCGCACAGTATCCAGGCGCTCTTCTGGTATGCGTCGAGGCGGCGGACGAGCAAGTCCGCGGTGGCTTGGTCGTCGGCCTGGCAGGCGGTGTGGGCGGCAAAGCCCAAGGTGTCGATGCGCTCGACGCTTAAGCGGCCGCGGTCTCGGCCAGCACCTGGTCGGCGATCCGCCCCGTGAGCTCCTGGAGGTGGTCGTACTTCCAGGTGTAGGTGCCGACGCCGAGGGTGAGCGAGCGCAGCTCCACGATCAGGTCGAGGATCTCGGCCTGGGGCATGTGGGCGCTTACCGTGTCCCAGCCGGGCCAGCCGTGGCGGACGTCGAAGCCCAGAATCTGGCCTCGCCGTCCGGTGATGACGCCATTCACCTTCGAGGTGGCCTCGCTCGGCACCGAGATCGCGACCAGGAGGATCGGCTCCAGGAGTACCGGGTTGCACTGCGGCAAGGCCTCGGACATGGCGATCCTGCCCGCCGTCTTGAAGGCCATGTCGGAGCTGTCGACGGCGTGGAACGAGCCGTCGACCAGGGTCACCGAGATGTCCACCACCGGGAAGCCGAGCGGGCCCACGCTCAGGTACTCCTTGACCCCGTGCTCCACCGAAGGGATGTATTGCTTGGGCACCACCCCGCCGACGATCTTGTTGTCGAACTGGAAGCCCGAGCCTCGCGGCAGCGGCTTGATGTCCAGGACCACGTCGCCGTACTGCCCATGGCCGCCGGTCTGGCGCTTGTGGCGGCCGCGTTGGCTGATCGGCCTTCGGATCGCCTCTTTGTAGGGAACCTTGGGGCGCCTGGTGACGACCTCGAGGCCGTACTTCGATTTAAGCCGGTCGAAGGCGATCTTGAGGTGGATGTCGCCCTGGCCCCAGAGCAGCATCTCCTGGGTGTCCTGGTTCTGCTCCAACGACAGCGAGGGATCTTCCTCGACCACCTTGGCCACGGCGCCCGAGAGCTTGACCTCGTCGGCCCGGTCGGCGGCGGTCACCGCCAGGTGAAAGACGGGCGGCAGGACCTCGGCCCGCTCCAGCTCGAGGTCGGGCTTGCCCGGGCTGAGGGTATCGCCGGTGCGCGCGCTCTCGAGCCGCCCGAAGGCCACCACGTCGCCGGCCTTGGCCTCAGCCACCTTCTCGGTCTGCGGCCCCATCATGCGGAAGACGCCCGAGACCCGATCGCCGTTGAGCGTCGCCCCGTCCTTGATCACGCCGCGCCACACGCGGGCCACCGAGAGCTTGCCGCCATGCATCGTGTGGTAGGTCTTGAGCACCTGGGCCAGGGGTTCGCCGTTGGCCTCCATGCCCAGCCTTTCGGCGGCGACGGCGGGTCCCGGCACCTCGTGGCGGAGCGCCTTCAAGAGCCGCTTCACGCCATGCTGATGCTCGCCCGCGCCCAACAGCGCCGGCACGATCTTGCCTTCCCTCAGGTCCTTGGTGAGCTGGACGAAGACCTCCTCGTTGGCGGGCTCCTCGTCCTCGAGGAGCTGCTCCATCAGGGTGTCGTCGAAGTCGGCCAGCTTCTCGAGCATCAGGTAGCGGGCCTCGGCTTTCTCGTCCGACATCGAAGCGGGAATCTCGACGATCTCCGAGGCCGCGTCGGGGCGATAGAGAAAGGCGCGCTCGCTGGCCAGATCGACGTAGCCGGTGACCTGCTCGCCATCGCGAATGGGCACCTGACGCAGCACCAGCGGCTGTGCCGACACCGCCTGCAGCGCCTCCAGCAGGTCCTGCACCCGCCCGCTGGCGCGGTCGATCTTGTTGACGAAGATCAACCTCGGGATGGCGTGGTCCTCGAGGAACCTCAAGAGCGGCCCCAAGGTCGCCGCCTTGGTGGGGTCGGCCTCGCACACCACCACCGCGGCGTCGACGCCGAGCAGCGCGTTGTGGGCCTCTTGCAGGAACTCGATCGAGCCCGGACAATCGAGGAAGGTGAGGTTGTCGCCGAGAAAGCTGGCGCTGGCGACGTTGAGCTCGACGCCCATCTCCCGCGCCCGCGCCTCGGGCGAGCTGTCGCCCACCGTATTGCCCTCGGTTACCGAGCCTTTGCGGTTGATCGCCCCGGTGGCGAACAGGATGCTCTCGAGGAGCGTCGTCTTGCCGCTCAAATAGGGTCCCACCAGTGCCACGTTGCGTGGCCCGGCGGCCGTGCCGTTGCTCATATGATCGCCTCGCGGTATGTCCAGCCCCGCCGACCGTCGCGCCGGCTGTTTGGGTTATGTTTTCAGCCCGCCGCGGCGCTTGCAAGGAAAATCCGGGCGGCCCGGCTTGCCATCCGGGCGAAGCTTTAGGCGAGACCGGCGCAGAAGCGCTGGATGCGGCGGCAGGCTTCCTCCAGGTCTTGCGCCGAGGCGGCGTAGGAGACCCGGAAGTGGGGCTCGAGGCCGAAGGCCGCGCCGTGCACCACGGCCACGCCCTCGAGGTCGAGGAGCGCGCTCACGAAATCGAGGTCGCTTTCGATCACCTTGCCTTCGGGCGTGCGCTTGCCGATCACCCCGGCGCACGAGGGATAGACGTAGAACGCGCCCTCGGGCTTGGGGCAGGAGAGGCCCGGGGCCTGGTTGAGCATGCTCACCACCAGGTCGCGGCGGCTCTCGAAGATGGCGGCGCGCTCGGCAATGAAGTCTTGGGGCCCGTTGAGGGCCTCGACCGCCGCCGCCTGGCTCACCGACGAGGGGTTCGAGGTGCTCTGCGACTGCAGCTTGGCCATCGCCTTCACCAGCGCCACTGGCGCGCCGCCGTAACCGATGCGCCAGCCGGTCATGGCGTAGGCCTTGGAGACCCCGTTCAGGGTCAGGGTGCGCTGGTAGAGCTCGGGCGCCACCTGGGCCAGGGTGGTGAAGCGGAAGCCGTCGTAGGCGATGTGCTCGTAGATGTCGTCGCTGAGCGTCCACACCTGGGGGTGGCGCAGCAGCACCTCGGCCAGTGCCTCGAGCTCGTCCGCGCGATAGGCCGCGCCCGAGGGGTTGCCGGGCGAGTTGAGGATGAGCCACTTGGTGCGGGGCGTGATCACCGCCTCGAGGGCCTCAGGGGTGAGCCGGAAGCCGCCCTCGGGATCGCTCGGCACGATCACCGGTTCGCCGCCGCCCAAGCGCACGATGTCGGGGTAGGAGACCCAGTAGGGCGCCGGGATGACGACCTCGTCGCCCGCGTTCAGCGTCGCCATCAGGGCGTTGTAGAGCACCTGCTTGCCGCCCGTCCCCACCGAGATCTGCTCGGGCGCGTAGTCGAGCCCGTTCTCGCGCTTGAACTTGTCGCGGATCGCGGCCTTGAGCTCGGGCGTGCCGTCGACGGCGGTGTACTTGGTCTCGCCGCGCTCGAGCGCCGCCACCGCCGCGGCCTTGATGTTGTCGGGGGTGTCGAAGTCGGGCTCGCCGGAGCCGAGGCTGACCACGTCGCGGCCCTGGGCCTTGAGCTCCCGCGCCTGCTGGGTCACGGCGATGGTCGGCGAGGGCTTGATGCGGGCGAGGGAGTCGGCGAGGAAGGACATGACGGATCGAATCGTTGGTGGCGTTTTTCGTATGAGCCCGCAAGCTACGCCCGGGTCCTGGCCGCGGCAACGGGAAAACGGCCAGCCTGGAGGAGCGCGCCTGCTCTCTGGCATTTGCGGGCTCGCCGAGGCATATAGCGGACCATGAGCCGCAACATCACACTGCCCAAGGACGAGATCGCCGAGTTCTGCCGGCGCCACCACATCCGGCGCCTGTCGCTGTTCGGGTCGGTGCTGGGCGACGACTTCGGCCCCGAGAGCGACCTCGACGTGCTGGTCGAGTTCGCGCCCGGGCAAAGCCCTGGATTTGCCTTCGTGGCCATGGCGGACGAGCTATCCGAGATTTTGGGTCGAAAGGTTGACCTTAATACGGCGCAATGCCTGAGCCGCTATATCCGCGAGCAGGTGGTGGCGGAAGCCGAGGTCCAATATGCGGAAGCCCGACGATCCCCTTTGCCTTCGCCACATGCTCGAGACGGCGCGCAAGGCGGCGGTATTCATACAGGGCCGAAACCGCGAAGACCTGGACAACGATTAAACCCTGGTGCTTGCTCTTGTCCGACCGCTTGAAATTCTGGGTGAGGCGGCAAAAGGCGTCTTCGACGAGTTTCGCCGCAAACACTCCCAGATCCCCTGGCGATTGATTGCTGGAACCCGCGATCGCCTCACGCATGGAAATTATGACGTGAACCTCGACATCGTCTGGAACATCGTCACCGAGGACCTGCCGCCGTTGATCGCCGAGCTCGAAGCGCTCGTCCCCGCCGCGCGACCCTGACCCCGCCGCGGCCCTGGCGTTGGCCGCGGGCGAGGGCATATAAAGGGCCATGAGCCAGCTCGATCCCTTGGCCGCGCCGACGTTCGTCCCCCACCGCCCCGAGCGGCCCGAGAAGAGCGAGGGCGGGATTCCCTTCAGGCTGGTCTCGGATTTCGCGCCCGCCGGCGACCAGCCCAAGGCCATCGCCGAGCTCATCCAAGGGTTAGCGGCGGGCGAGCGCGACCAAGTGCTGTTGGGCGTCACCGGCTCGGGCAAGACCTTCACCATGGCCCACGTCATCGAGCGCTGCCGCCGCCCCACCCTGGTGCTCGCCCCCAACAAGACCCTGGCGGCCCAGCTCTACGGCGAGATGAGGGGCTTCTTCCCCGACAACGCGGTCGAGTACTTCGTCTCCTACTACGACTACTACCAGCCCGAGGCCTACATCCCGCGCACCGACACCTACATCGAGAAGGACGCCGCCATCAACGAGCAGATCGACCGCATGCGCCACGCCGCGACGCGCTCGCTCCTTGAGCGCGACGACGTCATCATCGTCGCCAGCGTCTCGTGCATTTACGGCATCGGCTCGCTCGAGACCTACTCCGAGATGGTGATCCCGTTGCGCGTCGGCCAAGCGGTCGACCGCTCGGCGCTCTTGAAGCGGCTCATAGAAATCCAGTACCGGCGCAACGACCAGGACTTCCACCGCGGCACCTTCCGGGTGCGCGGCGACACCGTCGAGGTCTTCCCCTCCCACTACGAGGACCGGGCCTGGCGGCTCTCGCTGTTCGGCGAGGTATTGGAATCGATCACCGAGTTCGACCCCCTGACCGGCGAGAGGAGCGCCGCGCTCGACGAGATCAAGCTCTACGCCAACAGCCATTACGTGACGCCGCGCCCGACGCTCCAACAGGCCATCCAGCACATCAAGGTGGAGCTCAAGGAGCAGCTCGAGGTCTTCACCCGCGAGAACAAGCTCCTGGAGGCCCAGCGCCTCGAGCAGCGCACGCTCTTTGACCTCGAGATGCTGGAGGCGACCGGGTCCTGCGCCGGCATCGAGAACTACTCGCGCTACCTCACCGGGCGCAACCCGGGCGAGCCGCCGCCGACGCTGTTCGAATACCTGCCCGAGGAGGCCCTGGTGATCGTCGACGAGAGCCACGTCACCGTGCCCCAGTTGGGCGGCATGTACCGCGGCGACTTTCGCCGCAAGTCGACGCTCGCTGAATTCGGCTTCCGCCTGCCCTCGTGTATCGACAACCGGCCGCTGCGCTTCGAGGAGTGGGACGCCATGCGCGGCCACACCGTCTACGTCTCGGCGACGCCGGGGCCGTGGGAGCTCGAGCGCACCGCCGGCGTGGTGGTGGAGCAGCTGATCCGGCCCACCGGTCTGATCGACCCGGTGTGCGTGGTGCGCCCGGTAGAGGGCCAGGTCGACGAGCTCTTGGCCGAGTGCCGCGGCGCCGCCGAGCGCGGCCAGCGGGTGCTGGTGACGACGCTGACCAAGCGCATGGCCGAGGACCTGACCGAGTACCTGCACGAGGCCGGCGTCCGGGTGCGCTATCTGCACTCCGACATCGACACCCTCGAGCGCATCGAGATCATCCGCGACCTGCGCCTCGGCGCCTTCGACATCCTGGTCGGCATCAACCTGCTGCGCGAGGGTCTCGACATCCCCGAGTGCGCCCTGGTCGCCATCCTCGACGCCGACAAGGAGGGCTTCCTGCGCTCCGAGACCTCGCTCGTTCAGACCATCGGCCGCGCCGCCCGCAACATCGACGGCCGGGTGATGCTGTTCGCCGACACCATGACCAAGAGCTTGACCCGCGCCATCGACGAGACCAACCGCCGACGCGAGAAGCAGCAGGCCTTCAACGTCGCCCACGGCATCACGCCCGAGAGCGTGAGGAAGTCGATCAACGACATCCTCGCAAGCGTCTACGAGGCCGACCACGTGACCGTGGGCCTGGGCGACGACGACACCCGGCACCTCGTCGGCCACAACCTGAAGGCCCACCTCGCGGACCTGGAGAAGCGCATGCGCGGCGCCGCCGCCGAGCTCGAGTTCGAGGAGGCGGCCAGGCTGCGCGACGAGATCCGCCGCCTCGAGGCCGCCGAGCTCGAGATCGCCACCGACCCCCTCACCCGCCCGCGCTCGACCCTGGGCCGCCCCGGCACCCGCCAGCGCCGCGGCAAGAGCAAGCACAAGCGGATGCGGATGTAGGGGGAGGCTTCGGCAAGCGCCGCGCGGTGCTTGCGACATGACGCCGCACGCATTCGCGTAGCGCTCGAACTCGATCTGGTCCTCTTACCGCCGCGCCTGGGCGAGGTCGTACGCCGCCTGCATCTTGAGCCAGGCCTCGGCGGTGCCGCCGAAGGCCTTCTCGAGGCGGATCGCCATCTCGGGCGATGGGGCGGCGTCTTCATCGCCATCGGATCGGTCCTCGGCTGCGCGCCCCCGTTATGGCCCGATCCGGCGAGACCGTCCCCGCCCCCCGCCGCGCTTGACAGGGCGCGCGCCGGCCGTCCAAATCCGCAAGCGCCACGGGTGCCCGAATCTCGCCGAGGTCAAGCGCCGCGACATGCTCAATCAGCTCACCTCCTTCGCCCGCCTGGTGGCGGGCTCGGCGCGGGACCTGGCGCCCATCGTCGTGGTGGTGGCGTTCTTCCAGCTCGTGGTGCTGGGCGGGCCGCCGCCCGATCTCGGCGCCATCCTCTTAGGGCTGGTGCTGGTGATGCTGGGCCTCACGCTGTTCGTCCAGGGCCTCGAGATGGGGCTCTTTCCCCTGGGCGAGAGCATGGCCTACGACTTCGCCCGCAAGGGCAGCCTGCCCTGGCTCCTGGCCTTCGCCTTCGCCCTCGGCTTCAGCGCCACCGTGGCCGAGCCGGCGCTGATCGCGGTGGCCGGCGAGGCGGCCTTGGCGGTGGCCGAGGCCGGCGCGCTCGCTGACACGCCGGAGGCGCGCGCCTCCTACGCCTTCTGGCTGCGCATGACGGTGGCGGTGGCGGTGGGGGCGGCGCTGGTGATCGGCGTGCTGCGCATCTTGAAGGGCTGGTCGTTGCCGGTGCTCATCATCGGCGGCTACGTCATCGTGGTCGCGCTCACCTTCGTGGCGCCCGCGGAGGTGGTGGGCATCGCCTACGACTCGGGCGGGGTCACCACCTCGACGATCACGGTGCCGCTGGTGACGGCGCTCGGCGTCGGCCTGGCGAGCTGCATCAAGGGCCGCAGCCCGCTCGCCGACGGCTTCGGGCTCATCGCCCTGGCCTCGCTGACGCCGATGATCTTCGTTATCTTCTTCGGCATGGCCTGGCGGCTGGTGGGCTGAGGGCCAGTGAGCTTCCTCGACCAGCTTGGCGCCACCGCGCTCGAGACGCTCTTCGACGTCGCCCCCATCGTCGTCGTGCTGGTGGGTTTCCAGGCCTTCTTGTTGCGCCGCCGGCCGCCCCACCTGACGCGGCTGGTGATCGGCGCGCTCTACGTTCTGGCCGGGCTCACTCTCTTCCTCGTCGGCCTCGAGCAGGCGCTCTTTCCCTTGGGCCGCCTGATGGCCGAGCAGCTCACCGCGCTCGCCTTGACCGGCGCCGCGGGCGCCCGCCTGGGCGACTATCTCTGGCTCTACCTCTTCGCCGCGGCGATCGGCTTCGCCACCACCTTCGCCGAGCCCTCGCTGATCGCGGTGGCGATCAAGGCCAACGAGGTCTCGGGCGGTGCCATCGGGGTCCGCGGCCTGCGCCTCGCGGTCGCCATCGGGGTCGCCGTCGGCGTGGCGCTCGGCACCGTGCGCATCGTCAGCGGCGCGCCGCTGCATTATTTCCTCATCGTCGGCTACCTGGTGGTGATCTTGCAGACCTTCACCACCAGCCGCGCCATCATCCCGCTCGCCTACGACTCGGGCGGCGTCACCACCTCGACCGTGACCGTGCCGCTGGTGACCGCGCTGGGACTGGGCCTTGCCTCGGCCATCCCCGGGCGCAGCGCGGCGCTCGACGGCTTCGGGCTGATCGCCTTTGCAAGTCTGTTCCCGATGATTACCGTGATGGGCTACGCCCAGCTCGGCGAGTGGCGCCACCGCCGCCGCCGCGCCGAAAGGAGGGTGTGATGAAGTTCAAGCTGATCATGGCCCTGGTGGCCGAAGACCGCACCGACGACGTGCTCCAGGCGGCGCGCGAAGCCGGCGCCACCGGCGCCACCGTGGTCACCAGCGTGCGCGGCGAGGGCATCGAGCCGGAGAAGACCTTCCTCGGCCTCGAGCTCGCCGGGCAGCGGGATCTCTTGATGTTCCTGGTCGCCGAGCAGATCAGCCGCGACATCCTCGAGACCATCTGCAGCATCGGCCAGTTCGACGACAAGCCCGGCTCCGGCATCGCCTTCCAGCTCGGTATCGAGGACGCGGTGGGGCTGAGCTCGCAACTCAGGGCGATCTCGGAAGAGATTGTCGATCAGCTATAGGGAGCGCGGCGCCATGAAAGACGAACCCCACATCAAGGTAAGCGAGGTCATGACCGGCGCGGTCAGGACCATCGATTCGATGGCCACGGCGCGCGAGGCGATGGTGGCGATGAGCGAGGCCGGGGTCAGCTCGATGGTGGTCGAGCGACGCGACGAGCAGGACGAGTTCGGCCTGGTCGCCATTCTCGACCTGGCCCGGGAGGTGGTCGCCGCCAACCGCTCGCCGGACCGGGTCAACGTTTACGAGATCATGCGCAAGCCGGTGGTGACGCTCGACGCCGAGATGGACATCAAGTACGCCATCCGCCTGCTGGTGCAGCTTGGCCTCAGGCGCGGCCTGGTGGTCGATCACGAGCGCCGGCTGGTGGGCATCGCCACGCTTCGCGACATGGTGCTGAGCTACGCCGAGGCCGGGGCCGGGACGGCCTAGGCCGGGCCCGGCGGCTCCCCTCCTCGGCGCCCGAGCGCCGCCGCTCCCTTGGGATTCGGCGCCCGCGTCCCCATATTCGGGCGAGACGCGGCGCCACGGCCACGGCGGCGGCGCGCTCCCGGCGCCCGCGCGTACCGCCCAGCGGCAGAGAGTTAGAGTATGATCTATCTGCAAGTCGCCGCCGGCCTCGCAGTGCTGCTCGTCGGCGGTGATTTGTTGGTGCGCGGCGCCGTCGGCATTTCCGAGCGCCTCGGCATCTCGCCCCTGGTCATCGGCGTCACGGTGGTCGCCTTCGGCACCTCGGCACCCGAGCTCGTGGTCTGCGTCGAGGCGGCGCTGACGGGCCAGCCCGATCTCGCCATTGGCAACGTGGTCGGAAGCAACATCGCCAACGTGCTCCTGGTGCTGGGGATGAGCGCCCTGGTCTATCCCATCATCTGCGACCCCGAGGGCCTGCGCCGCGACAGCACGCTGATGCTGATCGCCAGCCTGTTCTTCGCATTCATCGCCTGGGGCCGGCTCTTCGAGCGCTGGCACGGCGGTATGCTGTTGGCGCTCTTGGTGGTGTTCCTCGTCTACTCCTACCTGCGTGCGGTGCGCCCGCGAGACCGGGCGATCGAGGACTCCAGCCGCGACCTCGAGGGCATCGAGATCATGCCCCGCGCGATCTCGGCGTCGGTGGTCCTGGTGTTGGGGGGATGCCTGGGGCTGGCCCTCGGCTCCCACATACTCATCGACGGCGCCACCGAGGTGGCCCGCGCGATCGGCGTTTCCGAGACGGTGATCGGCCTCACCCTGGTGGCGTTGGGGACCTCGCTGCCCGAGCTCGCGACCTCGATGGTGGCGGCCGTGCGCCGCCACGGCGAGGTCGCGCTCGGCAACGTGCTGGGCTCCAACATGTTCAACCTGCTCGGCATCATGGGCGTGACGGCGATGGCGGCGCCGATCCCGGTACCGAGCGAGATCCTGTCCTTCGATATCTGGGTCATGCTCGGTGTGGCGCTGCTGCTGGGCGGCTTCACGTTGCGCTGCGCCCCCATCGGCCGCGTCGTCGGCGCGCTCTTCGTGATCGCCTACTCGGCGTACCTGGTGGCCCAGTTCAATGGCCTCTCGGGCATCATCGTGGCGGCCGGGTGAGGGCCTGGTGAGCGCCGCCCCCCCGCGAGCCGCGTTGGTCACCGGCGGCGCCACCCGCATCGGCCGTGCCATCGCCCTCGATTTGGGCCGGCGCGGCTGGGCCGTGGCGGTGCATTACCACGCCTCGGGCGAGGCCGCCGAGAAGGTGGCCGGCGAGATCGCCGCCGCCGGCTCGACCGCGGTGGCGCTCGCCGCCGATCTGGCGTCCGAGGCTGAGGCCCACGGTCTCGTCGCCCGCGCCACCCAAGCCCTGGGCCCGCTCAGCCTGTTGGTCAACAACGCCGCAGCGTTCCAGGCCGACGCGGTGACCACGGTGACCCGGGAGTCCTGGGACCGGCACCTCGACGTCAACCTGCGCGCGCCCTTCGTCCTGATCCAGGACTTCGCGGCCGCCCTCGGCGACGAGGCGGAGGGCAACGTGATCAACCTCTTGGACCAGCGGGTCTGGAACCTGACCCCTTACTTCACCAGCTACACGCTCTCGAAATCGGGCCTCTGGACGCTGACCCGGAGCTTGGCGCTGGCGCTGGCGCCGGCCATCCGGGTCAACGCCATCGGGCCCGGGCCGACGCTGCCGAGCGAGCGCCAAACCGAGGCCCAGTTCGCACGACAATGCGCCGCCACCCCGTTGGGTCGCGGCACCACGCCCGAGGAGATCTGCGAGGCGGTGGCCTTCATCCTGGGGGCGCGGTCCATGACCGGCCAGATGATCGCGCTCGACGGCGGGCAGCACCTGGATTGGGCGCCCACGGCGGGCTACCATCCCGAGCCGGAGTGACGGCGTCTCGGCGCCCCCCGGCAGACGATAGCTCGAGCATGAACTCATCCCCGGCCCGCGACAAAGACGCCTACGCCGACGCCGAGCGCGCGCTTCGTCACGTCTTCGTCCGCGACCTCGAGCTCGAGGCCGAGATCGGCGTCCACGCGCGCGAGCAGAACCGACGCCAGCCCGTGCGCATCAACATCGACCTCGCGGTGCACGAGGGCGACGGGCCCAGAGACGATGAGCTCGAGAGCGTGGTCTGCTACGGCGACCTGGTGGCCGGCGTGAAGGCGATCATCGCCGCCGGCCGCGTCGGCCTGGTCGAGACCCTGGCCGAACGCATCGCCGAGCGCTGCCTCGCCGATCACCGGGTGGCCAGGGTGCGGGTGCGGGTGGAGAAGCTGGAGGCGATCGCCGAGGCCGCCAGCGCCGGCATCGAAATCGAGCGCGTCCGGAGCTGAAAAGCCAACGGGGTCAGGGGTTTGGAGCGGCCCACGGCGAGCCCCCGTTAAGGCAAAATTGTGCACAGCGGGCGAAGCGCGCGGCGATCACCGGCCGAATCGAGAGAACATGGCGCGCCACTCATTGAGAAAATCGCTTGACATTGTATTTTATAATATAAATCAAAGAGTTATAGGATTTGCCTAAATTTTGTGCAGCGACGTGAAACCTCAAGCAATATGGGCCGGATGCGCCGGCGGGGGCTACTTACGCACACCCTTGTCCACAGCTTTGGTGGATATCGGCCGAGCCCCCCTGGGAGTGCCGCGGCCACCTTGTCGGCGGGCCATTGACGGCGCCCTCGAGGCGGTCAAAATGTGAGCCATGGCGGACTCGAACGACGGCCCCGGCACGGCCTCCGCAGGCCTGGCGTCGTCCCCGACCGAGAGGCCCTCCGGGCGCGCCTTGATCCGCGCCCAGCTCAGGACCCTGCCCTCGAGCCCGGGGGTCTACCGCATGTTGGACGGGCAAGGCGCGGCCCTTTACGTCGGCAAGGCCAAGAACCTGAGGAAGCGGGTGGCGAGCTACGTCAACCCGTTGCGTCAATCGGTGCGCATCGCCCGCATGGTGGACGGTACCGCGGCGCTCGAGATCGTCACCACCCACACCGAGGTCGAGGCCCTGCTGCTCGAGGCCAACCTGATCAAGAAGCTGAAGCCCCGCTTCAACGTCATCCTGCGCGACGACAAGTCCTTCCCCTACATCCTGATCACCGGCGACCACGCCTGGCCGCAGATCACCAAGCACCGCGGCGCGCGCAAGGCCAAGGGCGAGTACTTCGGGCCCTTCGCTTCGGCCGGCGCCGTCAACCGGACGCTGGCGGCGCTGCAGCGCGCCTTTCCGCTGCGCTCGTGCTCGGACAACGTGCTCGAAAACCGGACCCGGCCTTGCCTGCAGTACCAGATCAAGCGCTGCACGGCGCCCTGCGTCGACCGCATCGCGACCGCCGATTACGAGGTCATGGTGCGCGAGGCGCGCGACTTCCTCTCGGGAAAGAACTGGCAGGTTCAGGAGCGGCTCGGCGAGAAGATGCAGGCGGCGAGCGCGGCGCTCGATTTCGAGACCGCCGCCATCTACCGCGACCGCATCCGCGCCCTCACCCAGATTCAGGCCCACCAGGACATCAACGTTGCCGCCCTCGACGAGGCCGATGTCGTCGCCGCCTCGACCGAGGCCGGCGAGACCTGCGTCCAGGTCTTCTTCTTCCGCGCCGGCCACAACTACGGCAACCGCTCGTACTTCCCAGGCCATGCCAGGCACCTCGGCGCCGCCGAGGTTCTGGAGGCCTTCCTGGTCCAGTTCTACGACAACAAGCCGCCGCCCAAGCTGGTGCTGTTGAGCCACCGCGTCGACGGCCAGGCGCTCATCGCCGAGGCCCTCGGGCTTCGCGCCGGGCGCCGGGTGCGGGTGGTGACGCCGGTGCGCGGCACCAAGCGGGCGCTGGTTGAGCACGCCGCGGCGAACGCCCGCGAGGCCCTCGCCCGCCGCCTTGCCGAGAGCGCCACCCAGCGCCGCCTGCTTGTCGCACTCGCCAAGCTGCTCAAGCTCGAGGCGCCGCCCGAGCGCATCGAGGTCTACGACAACAGCCACATCTCGGGCGCCCAAGCGGTGGGCAGCATGATCGTGGCCGGGCCCGAGGGCCTGGCCAAGAATGCCTACCGCAAGTTCAACATCAAGCGCGAGGACCTGGCCCCCGGCGACGACTACGCCATGATGCGCGAGGTGCTTGGCCGCCGCTTCACGCGGCTCTTGCGCGAGGACGAGGCGCGCGACAAGGGCCAATGGCCGGATCTGGTGGTGATCGACGGCGGCGCCGGGCACTTGAGCGCCGGGCTCGGCGTGTTCGAGGAGCTCGGCCTCACCGGCGTTGCCATCGCCGCCATTGCCAAGGGGCCGGACCGCAATGCCGGCCGCGAGCGCATCCACGTGCCCGGCCGAGCGGCCCTTATCCTGGACCAACGCGACCCGGTGCTCTACTTCCTGCAAAGGCTACGCGACGAGGCTCACCGCTTCGCCATCGGCTCGCATCGGGCCAAGCGCTCGGCCCGCATCGGCCAGTCGATGCTCGACCAGATCGCCGGCGTGGGCGCGCGCCGCAAGCGGGCGCTTTTGCACCACTTCGGTTCGCCTCGTGCGGTGGCTCGCGCCGGGCTCGCCGACCTCGAGCGCGTGAACGGCATTTCGCGGACCCTCGCCAAGGCGATTTACGATCATTTTCACGGCGATCGATGAAGATGGTATAGTGGCCCCCGCGCCGGACCAACCCGACGGCATATGATCACCAGCCTGCCGAACCTGCTGACCCTGTCTCGAATCGGCGTCATTCCGGCTCTGATCGGGGCCTTCTATCTGCCGGGCGAACTTGGCAACTGGGTCGCCCTCGTGCTCTTCGTGGGCGCCGGCATCACCGACTGGCTCGATGGCTACTTCGCCCGCAGCCGCGACCAGGTTTCGCCCCTGGGGCGATTCCTCGACCCCATCGCCGACAAGCTTCTGGTGGCCTCGACGCTCCTGATGCTGGTCGCCTTCGATCGCATCGCCGACTGGACCGTGCTGCCGACCGTGATCATCCTGTGCCGCGAGATCCTGGTCTCGGGGCTCAGGGAGTTCCTCGCCGCGATTCGGGTGAGCGTGCCGGTGAGCCGGCTCGCCAAGTGGAAGACCGGCCTGCAGATGGTGGCCATCGGCTTTCTCATTGTCGGCGACGCCGGCTGGCACCAGGTGCCGATAACACTGATCGGCGCCTTGGGCCTGTGGGTCGCGGCGGTGCTCACGATCTATACCGGTTACGATTACCTGCGTGCGGGGCTTCGCTTCGTAACCGGCGAAGCGCCGGTGAAGCGCAGCGCCAGGCCCGAGCTCAAGGGGCCCAGAGCGAGCACCCGGGCCGGCTAGAGGGCGGCGGTCTGGTGGACGCCAGGGGAGAGAGTTACGCGCCGGCCCGCGGCCCGAGCAGCAGCATGAGGGTGTTCGGCCTGGCGGGCTGGAGCGGCAGCGGCAAGACGACGCTGATGGTGCGGCTGCTGCGCGACCTCACGGCGCGGGGCCTGGCGGTGTCGACGATCAAGCATGCCCACCACGACTTCGACATCGACAAGCCCGGCAAGGACTCCTACGAGCACCGGGCGGCCGGCGCCCACGAGGTGGTGGTCACCTCGGCCAAGCGCTGGGCGCTGCTGCATGAGCTCAAGGACGCACCCGAGCCCACGCTCGAGGAGCTGATCTCGCGCATGGCGACGGTCGACCTTCTGCTCATCGAGGGCTTCAAGCGCCTCGGCCACGACAAGATCGAGGTCCACCGCGGCGCCACGACCAAGCCGCTCCTGGCGAGCGCCGATGCGCGCGTCGTGGCGGTGGCCTCCGACGTGCCGCTCCCCGACCTCGACGTGCCGGTGCTCGACCTCGACGACGTCGGCGCCATAACCGACTTCATCATCGACCACTGCGGTCTCGCCGGCGCCGGCCGCGAGAAGGGCGCGGCATGACCCAGCTCAGCGACGACTGCTTCGCCTTCGGCGGCGACCTGCTGACCACCAGCGCGGCGCTCGAGCTCCTCGCCGAGCGGGTCTCGCCGGTCACCGAGATCGAGCGCGTCGCTCTCGGCGCGGCCCTCGATCGGGTGCTCGCCGAGGACGTGGTGGCCGAGGTGAGCGTGCCGCCCCACGACAACTCGGCGGTCGACGGCTACGCGGTGCGCTTCGACGACCTCGACGCGGAGGCCGAGACCCGGCTCGCGGTGCTCGGCCGCACCGCCGCCGGACACCCTCTGGGACGCCCGCTGGGAGCCGCCGAGGCGGTGCGCATCTTCACCGGCGCGGTAATGCCCGAGGGCGCGGATACCGTCTTCATGCAAGAGGACGTGAGCGAGGACGGCGAGGTCGTGGTCCTGCCGCCCGGGCTCAAGCGCGGCGCCAACCGGCGGCACGCCGGCGAGGATGTGGCCGCTGGCGCCACTGTCCTGGGCCGGGGCCACCGCCTCAGACCCCAGGACGTGGGCCTCGCGGCCTCGGTCGGGCGCACCGATCTCGTGGTCCACCGCCGCCTTCGCGTGGCCGTGTTCTCGACCGGCGACGAGGTGCGCGAGCCCGGCGAGCCACTGCCCCCGGGCGCCATCTACGACGCCAACCGCTACCTGCTCATGAGTCTCTTGCGATCGCTCGCCGGCCCGGTCACCGACCTCGGCATCCTGCCCGACGAGGCCGACGCGGTGCGCGCGGCGCTCGAAACGGCGGCCGATGACCACGACCTGCTGATCACCTCGGGCGGCGTCTCGGTGGGCGAGGAGGACCACATCAAGACGGCGGTCGAGGCCCTGGGCTCGCTCTACCTCTGGCGCCTCGCCATAAAGCCGGGGCGGCCCATCGCCCTGGGCCAGGTCAAGGCGGTGCCGTTCGTGGGCTTGCCCGGCAATCCGGTCGCCGCCATGGTCACCTTCCTGCGCTTCGCGCGCCCGCTGATCCTGCGCCTCGGCGGCTGCACCCAGGTCGACCCGGTGCTGTACCGGGTGCGCGCCGAGTTCAGCCACTCCAAGAAGGCCAACCGCCGCGAATGGCTGCGCGCGCGACTCGAGACCGGCGGCGACGGGGCGCTCGTGGCCCGCAAGTTCGAGCGCCAGGGGGCCGGTATCCTGAGCTCCCTGGTCGAGTCGGACGGGCTGGTGGAGCTGCCCGAGGAGATGACCCGGCTCAGCTTCGGGACCATGGTCGACTTCCTGCCCTTCAGCGAGGTGAGCTGATGAAGGTCCTCTACTTCGCCTGGCTGAAGTCGAAGACCGGGATCGGCGAGGAGACCGTCGAGCCGCCGCCCGAGGTCGGCGACGTGGCGGCGTTGATCGAGTGGCTCAAGAGCCGGAGCCCGGGGCACGCCGAGGCCCTCGCCAACCTCTCGGTGGTGCGGGCCGCGGTGAACCAGGAGTACGCGCCGCTCGACACGCCGCTCGGGCCCGACGACGAGGTCGCCCTGTTCCCGCCGGTGACCGGAGGGCGCGGGCGATGATCCGGGTGCAGACCGAGGACTTCGACGCGGCGGCCGAGCTCAAGGCCATCGCCGGGGCTCGAAACGATGTCGGCGGCATCGTCTCCTTCATCGGCGTGGTGCGTGAGGGCGCGGGCGCCGACCGGGTCTCGGCGATGACGCTGGAGCATTATCCGGGCATGACCGAGCGCGAGCTCGAGCGCATCGAGGCTGAGGCCCGGCAGCGCTGGCCGCTAAAGGACTGCCTCGTCATCCACCGCCACGGGCGCCTCGAGCCGGGCGATCAGATCGTCCTCGTCATCACCGCCTCGGCCCACCGCCAGGCGGCCTTCGAGGCCTGCCAGTTCCTGGTCGACTGGCTCAAGACCAGGGCGCCGTTCTGGAAACGCGAGAGCAAGGCCTCGGGCGAGTCCTGGGTCGAGGCCCGGATGAGCGACGACGCGGCGGCGGCGCGCTGGGCCAAGGGATAGCTCGCCTCTCGGCGGCCCGGCGGCGCGGCCATCGTCCGACGGCGCGCCAGGCGTCGAAGCCAGCACCGGCGGTCGAGCGATCGCGAGCGTCCGGGGCGCCGCCCGGCGGCCTCAACCAGCGGGTTGCCGAGAAGCTGAGCCAGGCTGCGGCGCTGTTGGCCCAGCCCGAGGCCAACCCGCTTCGCGTCGGCACCTACCGGCGCGTCGCCGACACCATCGCCGGCACCATCCACGAGGTGGCGCGCAGCGGCCTCTGGAGCCAGCTCGAGCGGCTCAGCGGCACCCTCGACGCCGCGCACTTGTTCCCAGCCGGGCGCGGCGCGTGGCACGTCACGGCGCTCTACTCGAACACCGACCGCGCCCACGAGCTCGGCCGCAGCCGCGATCGGGTGGTGATCCACTTCTACGACGGCGACCACCGCGAGGGACAGCACGGCGTGGTCACCGAGACCCGGGGCGCGCTTATCGGCCGCCGCGTGATGCAGGGCGGCGAAGCCGAATGCCGTCGCCACTTCGGGTTCGGTTGAGGGCGCCGCGGCGCGCACGGCCGGACACGGAAACGTGAAGCTGAGCCCCCGTTTCGACACTTTTCGTCACGCCAATTTGTCTTGAGAAAGGGGCCGGCGCGGGGTCAGCTGTGCGCCACCGGACCCCCTGTGGCGGAAGCGGCTCGGAGCAAATGATCATCCTGCACCGGGGCAAGAAGGCGAGCGCCCGTGTGCGCCGCATCGTCGCCGGCGCCGAAGGTGCCGTCTTCGAGCGCCAGCCCGGGGTCGCACTCGAGCATTGCGTGCCGCTCATCGCCGAGTGGCTCGCCAACACGCCACAGCCGGCGCTCATCGTCATCGATGCGGCGCGGGCCGACAGCCGCCGCGAGTTCGACGCGCTCTCGTCACTGGGCAGGATGGCCAAGTACGCCGGCGTCGACGTGCACCTGGTTGGCGGCGCAAGGCTCGAGGCGATCGCGGATCGGGTGGTGAAGGGGGGGATCGGCGACAGCGACTCCGCGCCCGCCGCGCCGGCGGCCGAGGATCCTCCCATGACCCCGTTTCGGCGCGCCCGCATGGAGCTCCCGACCTGGCAGGAAGTCATGACCGTCGACGGCTGCTCGGAAGCGCAAGCCCGGCAACGGGTGACCGTGCTCGAGGGACACGTGGTGTGGGTGAACAATCTCTATCAGGTCAACGTCGAGTACAGCGACGACTTGAGCTTCGTCCACCTCATCATCCGCCGGTTGGACCGCGAACCGGTCCACAACTGGCGGCACTTCCAGGCCATCAAGAACGAGCTCGTCGGCCCCGACTGCGAGGCGGTCGAGCTCTATCCGTCGGAAAAGCACCTGGTCGACGCAAAGGATCACTACCACCTGTGGGCCTACACCTCGCCCCACAATTCGTTCGGAATCGGTTTCAAGCACGGACGCGAGGTGTGGCGGCGGCGGGGTCGTTGAGCCACGGTCGGACGGGTTGAGCGCGGCCGCTGACGACCATCGAGGGCGGCCGCCGCGCGGCGCCGGAAAGGCGGGGAAAGGGCGGCCGGCTCAAGCCGCGGCGCGGCGCCGCACGGTGCGCTCGTAGTCGTCCATCATGGCGCGCGTGATGGCGCCGACCTCGAAGCTCATCTCGTCGATGCCGGAGACCGGCGTCACCTCGACCGCGGTGCCGGTGAGGAAGACCTCCTCGGCGTGCCTCAGCTCGTCGGGCAGGACCACCCGCTCGACCACCTCGATGCCGCGCTCGGCGGCCAGCGCCATCACCGTGCGCCGGGTGATGCCGTCGAGGAAGCAGTCGGGGATCGGCGTGTGCAGCACGCCGTCGCGGGCGATGAAGACGTTGGCCCCGGTGGCCTCGGCCACGTAGCCGCGATAGTCGAGCATCAGCGCGTCGTCGAAGCCCGCGGCCTCGGCGGCGTGCTTGGCGAGCGTGCAGATCATGTAGAGGCCGGCCGCCTTCGAGTTGGTGGGCGCGGTGTCGGGGCCCGGGCGCCGCCACGTGGCGGTCTGGAGCCGGATCCCCTTGAGCCGCGCCTCGGGCGAGAAGTAGGCCGGCCAGGGCCAGGCCGCGATGGCCAGGTGGATCTGGTTTTTCTGCGCCGAGACCCCCATCATCTCGCTGCCGCGCCAGGCCACCGGACGGACGTAGCCATCGGCGATGCGCATGGCGCTGACGATCTCGCGGCACGCCTGGTCGATTTCGGCCACCGAATAGGGTAATTCAAAGCCCATGACCCGGGCCGAATGCGCCAGGCGCTCGCTATGCTCGGTGAGGCGGAAGATCTCGCCGTCGTACACGCGCTCACCCTCGAACACGCTGCTGGCGTAATGCAAACCGTGGGTGAGGACGTGGACGCCGGCCTCGCGCCACGGCACCATCTGGGCATTGAGCCAGATCAGGCCATCCCTGTCGTCGAAAGCTTTCGTTTCCATTTTTTCGTGTCCGCGGTTCGATTATGTCCGAACGAAGTTGCATTGGGTAACATTATGAGCCATATATGTCAACATGGTTGACGTAAAATCCAGTGCCAATCCCCTTTTCCTGAGGGAGGAGGAGCTGCGCCAGGGCATCGAGCTCCTGTTCTACGCCTATCGCGACTTCACCTCGGACCCCGACAAGATCCTCGATCAGTACGGTTTCGGCCGCGCCCACCACCGGGTCATCCACTTCGTGGGCCGCTACCCCGACATCCCGGTGGCCCAGCTCCTGAGCATCCTGCGCATCACCAAGCAGAGCCTGTCGCGGGTGCTGGGCCAACTGGTGAGCCAGGGCTTCGTGGTCCAGCGCCAGGGCACCCGCGACCGCCGCCAACGCCTGCTCCGGCTCACCGATCAGGGGATCGAGCTCGAGCGCCGACTCTCGGCGCCGCAGCGCTCGCGGGTGGCGCGGGCCTACCGGGAGGCCGGCGCCGAGGCCGTCGAGGGCTACCGCAAGGTGCTCTTCGGTCTCCTCGACGGCGCCGACCGCGAGCACATCGTGCGCCGGGTCAAGGAGGTATGAGGCCGAGTGACGGCGGCGCCCGCAGGCCCTGACCGGGAAGCCCACATTCTCGTCGTCGACGACGACACCCGCCTGCGCGAGCTCCTGCAAAGATATCTGGTCGACAACCATTACCGGGTGACCACCGCGGGCGACGCCGCCGAAGCCCGGCGCAAGCTCGATGGGCTGGCCTTCGATCTCATCGTTCTCGACGTCATGATGCCGGGCGAGAACGGCCTCGAGCTGACCCGCGCGCTCAGGGCCACCAGCGACGTGCCGATCCTGCTGCTTACCGCCATGGGTGAGGCCGAGGACCGCATCGCCGGCCTCGAGCACGGCGCCGACGATTACCTGACCAAGCCCTTCGAGCCGCGCGAGCTGATCCTGCGCATCGCCACCATCCTGCGACGCGCCAAGCGGGACGAGGTCGAAGACCAGGGCCTGCGCCTCGGTGCCTGCGCCTTCGACCCGGGCCGCGGCGAGCTCAGGCGCGGCGAGGAGATGGTGCGGCTCACCACGGCCGAGGCCGAGGTGATGAAGATTTTCGCTCGCAACCCCGGCGTCACCCTCTCGCGGGCCGAACTCAGCCGCCGTTCCGGCGCCCTCGGCTTGCGCGCGGTGGACGTGCAAATCGCCCGCCTGCGGCGTAAGATCGAGCCCGATCCCAAGGCCCCGCGCTACCTGCGCACGGTCTGGGGGCAGGGGTACGTCCTGTGGCCGGATTGAGCCGATTGAGCGCATGGTGGCCGGGCGCGGCGCGCTTGAAGCCCGAAAAGCTGCTCAAGCGGTTCCTGCCGCGGAGCCTGTTCGGCCGCGCCCTGCTGATCATCGTCACGCCGGTGGTGGTGCTGCAGATCGTCGCCACCTACATCTTCTTCGAGCGTCACTGGGATCAGGTGAGCCGTCGCCTGGCGCTCGGCGTGGGCGGCGACATCGCCATGATCATCGAGCTCCTCGACCAGTTCCCGGGGCCCGAGAACCGCGAGCGCATCTTGGTCGAGGCGCTCTACCGCATGCACCTCAAGGTGACGCTGCTCCCGGGCGAGCGGCTGCCGGCCGAGCCGCCCGAGCTCACCAGCATCCTCGACCGCATGCTCTCGAGCGCGCTCGGCGAGCACCTCTCCCAGCCCTTCCACATCGACACCCACCGCACCGACGACTGGATCGGGATCGAGGTCCAGCTCGACAGTGGCGTGCTGCGGGTGGCGGCGACCAGGGACCGGGTGGCGAGCAGCACGACCTGGATCTTCATCATGTGGATGGTGGGCACGGCCTCGGTGATGTTGGTCATCGCCGTGATCTTCATGCGCAACCAGGTCCGCCCCATCCGCCGCCTCGCCCAGGCCGCCGACGACCTGGGCAAGGGCCGCCCGGTGACCAACTTCAAGCCCGCGGGCGCCACCGAGGTGCGCCGCGCCGCCGCCGCCTTCCTGGTCATGCGCGACCGCATCGAGCGCCAGGTGCGTCAGCGCACCGAGATGTTGGCCGGCGTCAGCCACGACCTGCGCACGCCCTTGACGCGGATGAAGCTCCAGCTCGCCATGCTGGGGGGCGGCGACGAGGTCGCCAGCCTGCGCTCGGACGTGGCCGAGATGGAGAAGATGGTCGGGGCCTATCTCGACTTCGCCCGCGGCCGCGACGCCGAAGCGGCGGTGCCGACCGACCTGCCCGGCCTCTTGAACGAGGTCGCCGTCGAGGCCCGGCGTCAGGGCGGCGAGGTCGAGCTCGTGGCCGACGGCGACATGGTGGTGCCGCTCCGGCCCGACGCCATCAAGCGCTGCCTCACCAACCTCGTCGACAACGCGCGACGCCACGCCGCACGGGTCACCATCGAGGCCCGGCGCAGGGGCGATTCGATCGAGGTCGCCATCGACGACGACGGCCCCGGGATTCCCGAGGCGATGCGCGAGGAGGCGTTCAAGCCCTTCCACCGCCTCGACGCCTCGCGCAACCCCGATAGCGGCGGCAGCGGCCTGGGCCTCAGCATCGCCCGCGACGTGGCGCGCAGCCACGGCGGCGACATCACCCTCTCGGAGGCGCCCTTGGGCGGGCTGCGCGCGCTGCTGCGGCTGCCGCTGTAGGGCCCGGCTTGGCGGGGCTCGCCAAGGAACTCGCGTCCGCGCCAATTAGGCCCGGGCGCCGCGCTCGATTCCTTGCGCGTTAAGTCAGGCCCAAGTGCTCGGCGGCGAGCCGCGTCCCCTCGACGCGGGCCGTGATCTTGGCGAAGGCGGTCTCGCGCGCCGTCGAGAGATCGTCACCGAACGGCGAGAAGCCGCAATCATCCGTGGTGCCGAACATTTCCGGCCCCAGGTGCTCGACCGCCTCCAGGGTCCGCTGGCGGACCACCTCGGCGCTTTCGATGGTCGCGTCGATGGGGTCGATGACACCGATGAAGAGCATCTGATCGGGCCGTCGTTCCCGGGCGATGATGTCGAGCACCCGCGGACGATCGCGCTCGCTGGCCATCTGGATGTAGAAACGGCCGGCCTTGATGGCGAACAGATCGGGCAGCAGCTCGGCGTAATCGACGTCTGCGGAGTGGGTCGAATCCTGATCGCCGCCGGGGCAGGTATGAAGCCCGATGCGGCGCCGCTCATCCTCGCCGAAGCGCTCGAGCACCGCGTTGTTGAGGGCGACGAAGTCGCTCAGCAGGCCGCGCGAGGGATCGAGCTTGCAGGCGAGCCGTCCCTCGGTGAAGTCGATCTGGACGCTCACCGCCCCGGCCTCGAACGCCGAGCGAATATCCTTGACGCATTCGGCCGTGAGATCGGCGATGAAAGCGTCTCTCGAATAGCCCTCGATGCCGTCCTGCGGGTAGAGCAGGCTGAGCGCCGAGGCGGCGATCACGGCCTGTTTGAGCGGCTTCTGGGTATGGCGGCGGGCCTGGCCGACATACTCTCCGGAGTAGGTCGTGAAGCGAAACGGGCCAGCGGTGAGGCGGGGTAGCTGGCGGGTGTGTCCGTCGGCGAACGGGATCACCACGCCATCGGGGGCCAAGCTCTCGAGCCCGGCGACGGGATAGGTGGCGAAGCTCGGCTTGGACTGCTCGCCATCGCTGACCACGGGAGAGCCGGTGGCCTCCAGCGCGGCGACGGTTTCGGCGACGGCGCGGTCCACCGCTTGGGCGAGGCGCTGGTCATCGAGCGCCCCCTCGCCATGGCTCTTCATCGCTTCCAGCAAATAGTCGGGACGTGGAATGCTGCCGATCGGCTCGGTCGGAATGCTCATCGGGCGCTCCCTCGTATTGTCACGTTCGCGGCGATCTTGCCGGGCGCGGCGGCGAATGTCACACGGTGAATCGCGGCACGGCTGTCGCGGCGGTGAGCGGTGCCCGGCGATGATCACGGTTCCCGCGCAGCGACGAGCCAAGCCCACGCCGCTGGCCGATGGCGCGAGTTCGCCATCGTTTTGACGACGGTCCGCATATTCGGCGGCAGCCGACGTGAGCTGCCCCGATGTCCGCTTGATGTCCCGGGGCGATGGTCCAACCCAGGCGGTATTCGAGCCCGGGGTCGCCAACAGCGCACATTCGAGCTTCAGGCTATGAGCCCCGTGAGCCAGCTATCTGCCGTCCTGACGGGCCGGTCCGAAGAGCCCAATCCAACCATCGGCTGAAGCCCGCGATCACCCGTCCCAGCCGGCCTTGCGTAGGCCCTCCATGTAATGCTGGTGGTGGGCTGGGTCGCGGAACGGGACGCTGATCAGGGCCCTTTGATCGCTGTAGTCTGGAATGAGACGCAGAAACTCTCGGAGTGCCTCCCGCGCCTCATCGAGGCGGCCGAGCTGAGCGAGGCAGGACGTCTTGCCGCGCCATGCCAACGCGAACTCCGGAGCAAGGCGGGCCGCCTTATCGGCATAATTGAGGCCCTCCTCGTAGCGACGGGCCATGTAGTGGTTGACCGCAAGATTGGCCATCCATTGGGGCAACCAGGGATCGTGCGGGCTTAGCCTGATGGCGGTTGCCGCGGCCTCTACGCCTGCATCGAATTCGCCGGCGAGCACGCCCCAGGCGCCAAGCACGAAATAGCCAAGCGCGAAGCTCGGGTTGAGCGCCACGGCCCGCTGCGCCGACTCCAAGGCGGCGTCGTATTGACGTGTCGTGACATTCGCGAACCCCTTGGCGGCATGGGCGTTGGGGTCCATGTCGTCGAGCGACAGCGCAACCGTGGCTTCACGGTCCGCCTCCTTCAGCGAGGCGCCGGGGTCCTGCGCCCAAGACCAATAGGTCTGGTAGACCCTGGCGAGCGCAAACATGCTGCGGGCGAGCGCAAAATAGGGGTCGAGCCCGGCCGCGTCCTTGAATAGACCGATCGCCGCTTCGAGATCCGCTTGGTTGAGGCGCTGCAGATGCCAGATGCCCCGCTGTACCGCTTCCCAAGCGTCTAGGTTGTCCGGGTCCTTGGCATGGGCCCGCTGGCGCTCCGCCTTGCCGACGGCCGGCTCCAGTGCGGCGACGACGCGCTCGGTGATCTCGTCCTGCAGGTCGAAGATGTCAGCGAGCTTGCGGTCGTAGCGCTCTGCCCACACATGGTGGCCGGTGGTGGTGTCGATGAGCTGCACGGTCACGCGAACTCGGTTGTCGGCGCGCCGCACGCTGCCTTCCAGGACGTAGCGGGCTCCAAGCTCGTTGCCTGCCTGTTTCACGTCGACCGCCCGGCCCTTGTAGGTGAAGCTCGAATTGCGCGCGATCACTGGGAGCCAGCGCCACATGGCCAGCCGCGTCAGGATGTCCTCGGCGATGCCGTCAGCGAAGTACTCCTGCTCGGGATCGCCCGAGAGATTGTCGAACGGCAGAACGGCGATCGCCGGCCGGCCTCCGAACCCTGGTACTGGGACCGAAACGTCGGCGACCGCTGCCGCCGCGAAAGTCGCTTGAATCAGTGGCCGAATCCGGTACGCGCGGATGGGTCGTGAGATGTTCTTGACCACCTGTTCGCCAATGTCCTCGAAGTCGATTGCGACCTTGCCAAATAGCTGCTCGCGGACGTTGCTGGCGATACAAATTCCCCCCGCCTCGGCGAGCGACTCCAAACGCGCCGCGATGTTGACTCCGTCTCCCAAGATGTCGTCCCCATCGACGACGATATCACCCATGTTGACACCGACGCGGAACGCGATTCGACGATCCTCGGGCATGTCGGCCTCGCGCGCTGCCACAGCTTGCTGCACCTCCACGGCACTGCGCACGGCGTCAACTACGCTCGGGTACTCGACAAGGATGCCATCGCCCATCGTCTTGACGACGCGCCCCTGATGACGGGCAACGCAGGGATCAATCAACTCTTCGCGGAGGACCTTGAGGCGCGCCAGCGTTCCTTCTTCGTCGACGCCGACGAGTCGGCTGTATCCGACCACATCGGCGACGAGGATGGCGGCAAGCCGACGTTCCACACGATCCGATGCCACGCAAGTATCTCCCCTCCTAAGAGGTTGTTTGCTTCACTCTACGGACGGTGGTAGCGGGTGTCCACGGGAGCAGAGCGGCATTGTCCGAGATGGCTCCATAAGGCGACAGGTAATTATACCGTCTCGATCTTGCCGGGCGCGGCGGGAAGCGGACCCGCGGGCATCTGGTCATTCTCGATCTTTAGTCGCGCGGCTGTTCGGAGGTGAGCCGACCGCTCCGCGGAGCCGGCCTCGGCCGTATATCCGAGGCTCAGAACAGGCGCCCGCCCACCGGCACCTCGCGCTCGGGGGCGATGAGGATCACGCCGCCCGCGCCGTCGGGGAAGCCGAGGATCAGGATCTCGGACATGAACGTGCCGATCTGGCGCGGCGCGAAGTTGACCACCGCCGCCACCTGGCGCCCGATCAGCTCGTCGCGACGGTAGGTGTCGGGGAGCTGGGCCGAGTACTTGCGCACGCCGAGCTCAGCGCGGAAGTCGACCCAGATCTTGTAGGCCGGCTTGCGCGCCTCGGGGAAGTCCTCGACCGCGGTCACCGTGCCGACCCGGATGTCGACTTTAAGGAAGTCGTCGAAACCGATCGGCCGTGCGCTCGTCCTGCCGCTCTCCCCGATGGCGCGGGCGCGGACGCTATCACCGCCCCAGGGGCGCGACAAGCGGGGGCGCGGCCGATGGACTCCCGCCGCGCGGCTGCTTAGACTTCGCCCCGATCGCCCCTAAGGGAAGGAAGCAGCGGTGGCGGCCGAGGGCGCCCGACGCAAGCTCACCACGATCCTGGCGCTCGGCGTCATGGCGGCCGCTCCTCAGCCGCTGCTGGCCGACGAGCGCCTGGCGATCTTCGACACCCACCTCCATTATAGCCGGGACGCCTGGGCGGCCTACGGGCCGGAGGCGATCGTCGAGACCCTCGAGAGCGCGAACGTGGTGCGGGCCCTGGTCTCGAGCACCCCGGACGACGGCACCCTCAAGCTCTATCGCCACGACCCGGCGCGCTTCGTGCCGATCCTGCGCCCCTATCGCGTCGGCGTCGGCTCGAGCATCTGGCATCTCGATCCGGAAACGCCGGCCTACCTGGCCCGGCGCCTGGAGCTCGGCGTCCACCGCGGCATCGGCGAGTTCCATCTCTTCGACGACGCGGCGGCGACCACGCCCGTGGTGCGCCAGGTCGCGGCCATGGCGGTGGCGCGGGGGATCATGCTCCACGTCCACGCGGGCGCCGGCCCGGTGCGGGCGCTGTTCGAGATCGAGCCCGGGCTCACCATCCTCTGGGCCCACGCCGGGATGAGTGCCGAGCCGCCCGAGATCGGCGCGCTCATCGAGCGTTACCCGAGGCTTATTGTCGAGCTCGCGTTCCGCGCCGCGGAGATCGCCCCGGGCGGCCGCCTCGACCCTGCCTGGCGCCAGCTCTTCACCGGCCACCCCGAGCGCTTCATGATCGGCAGCGACACCTACGTCACGTCGCGTTGGGGCTTCTACCCGGCGATCATCGACGAGCACCGGCGCTGGCTCGCCCAGCTTCCCCGCGTTGTGGCCGAGGCGATCGCCCATAAGAACGCCCGGCGCCTCTTCGGCGCCGGCGGGTGATGGGTGCCGGCGCGACCATCGGCCGCGAGCCTTCGCGCCCCAGCGCACTAGCGGCTTGAGCCATGGAAGGCGAGTCCAAGCCGGCGAGCGAGATCTCCGCGGCGGAGCGCAAGCGCGAGTGGCTGCGCTACTACTCGCCGAAGCGCATCCATGAGCAGCTCCTCGAAGTGCGGATGCTGGCCGGGCTCCCCATCGCCTCGGTGCTCGAGATCGGGCCCTACCTCGGGCTGGTCACCGCGATGCTCGACAACGCCGGCTTCGAGGTCACGACGATGGACATGATCGCGCCGAGCTTCGAGCGGCCCCGGCGTCCCCACATCGAGATGGACCTCACCGAGATCGAGGCCAAGCGCCTCGAGGGCTTCGACTGCATCCTCTGCTGCGCCACCCTCGAGCATCTGCGCTTCGAGGCGGCCGAGGCGGCGCTGCGCGCCTTCCATGCCTCGGGCGTCCGCTACGTGCTGATCTCGGTGCCCTACCAGGGCACCCAGGCCTTCTTCCAGGCCTATCTCAACCGCTACCTCTTCCGCCAGCACTTCTCGTTCAAGAAGCTCAGGTTCTTGAGGGCCTTCAGGCCCGACCCGAGCGCCGGCGCCCACGGCCACAAGTGGGAGATCGGCTACAAGGGCCGCGCGCTCGAGGACTTCGAGCGCCGGCTGACGGAGATCGGCTTCACCATCCTGAGGCGCGAGTTCTCCTACCCCTCCTACTGCGTCTTCCACCTGCTCGAGAGGCGCGGGCCGAGTGGGCCCGACTAAAGCTAGAGCCGGGTCATCCAGAACGAGGTATTGTCCTGGCCGGCGCCGGGCAGGCCAGCAAAGGCGCCCTCGCGGTCGAGGTAATAGACCGGCAGGAGCGGGCGCCACTTGGCCCCGTCCATGAGGATGCAGGCGAGCAGGTACTGCTCGCCATAGAGGCGCTCGGTGAAGCGCGCGCTGTACTCGTAGGGCAGGCAGACGTCGTGCACGTGGACCAGCACGCCGGCCTTCAGGAGCGGCAGGATCTCGAGGAAGAAACGGGTCGTGTCGGTGCCGTTGAAGACCAGATGGCTGCCGTCGAGGAAGAGCACGTCGCCGGCCTCGAGGGCGGCGAAGCGGGTCAGGTCGAGGTCGAGCAGGTTGGCGCGCAAAAGCTCGTCCGCCACCCCCTCGACCGCGGCCCGCGGGCTCGGGTCTATGGCGGTCAGCGAGCACGAGAGCCCGAGATCGTCGATCGCCTTCCTGAAGAAGCGGGTGCTGTGTCCGCTGCCGATCTCGACGATCCGCCGCGGCCGCCTCGCGGCTGTCAGGGCATAGGCCACCCGGGCATCGACGGGACCGAAGTAGCCGTTGTTCCAATAGGGCTCGCCGGGGCCCGCCGCCGCCGCCGGCACGGCGTCGAGGCGGGGGTCGCCAAGCTGCGGCGCGAGCTCGTCGACGAGGGCGAGAAAGCGCGCCCGGTGCGCGGCGAAGATCGCCTCGATGGGGGCGTAGACGTGCTCAGCTCGGCGCGGCTTGAGCTGCGTCCCCTCCTTGTCGTCGATGAGGTAGACGCGATGGCGCCTCAGCGCCACGCGCTTGAGGTTCCGGAACATGGTGGTGAGGGACACCTTGCGGGGCCCGTCGGCGGGCATCGGGCGGCCTCCGTCACGGCGCGGCCTTAAGAGCAGGCGAGCTTGGCGGCCCTGCACGCGGGGGTCAAGCCGGCGGCCGCGGCGGCCCGAGCGCCACCACTCAGGCGCTTTCGCTCCCCTCCTCGGCGGCGCGCGGGGCCCCACGACCGCGCAGCATGGCGACCAGGTCGTCGAGGCGGCCGAGCCGGCGGTCGAGGTCGGCCATGGTCCTGGCCATGTCCTCGCTGTCGTCGTTGAGCCACACCCTGAGGGCGGGGAGGTAGACGAGGCCCAGCCCCTTGATGCGGACGAGGCCGCGCAGGCCGTTCGAATCGAGTCCCGCCGCCTCGAGGATCCAGCTCAAGCTCCGCCTCAGTCGGCACGACGCCCAAAGCCCCAGACAGGGGTCGCAGGCGCAGTCGCGGAGGATCGCGCGCACCCCCTGCTTGTGCGGTTTCATGGCGTCGAACCGGCGCATGATGACGTCGAAGAGCCGGTCACGGGCCGCTTCGGACCCGAGCTCGGGCTCGACCGCGGCCAGCATGTCGTGGTCGACGCGGTCGAAGAAGGCTTCGAGGATGGCCCCCTTGGAGCGGTAATGGCGGCGCAGGTCGGTGAGTGAAACGCCGGCCGCCCCGGCGATCTCACGGAGCGAGGTCCGGCGCCAGCCCCGCTCGGCCGCGAGCGCCAGGGCGCGGTCGACGATATAACCGGGAATTTCGGCTTTCCTGACCATCAGGCCCTCCGCTCTGCGCGAGGTCGCGTGCGCTTCTGGTCAACCGGATCATAGTAATCATCGGGCGCAGTCGGCCGCAAGTAGCGGAGCGATCCGATTCGAGCACCTTGACGGCGCGGCGTGAGAGTGCGATTTCAAGGGCCTTGAGGCGACGGGGCTCAAGCGCCACCGAGGCACCGGACCATCGCCTCGAGGATAGAGATCGATAAGGATGAGGAGACCGCCGTGAAGAATCTCTTGTTGCTAGGCTTGTTCATTGCCGTCGCCTTGGCCTTCCCCGGATCGGCCCGGCAGGCCAGCGCCCAGACCGCGGGCGTGAAGATTGGCGTGCTCAGCTGCGAGACCATCCGCGGCACGCGCCGCAACCTGATCATCCATTCGACGGTCGGCCTCGACTGCACCTTCAGCACCCCCACCGGCGTCGAAAGGTACCGCGGCGAAAGCGGCATCGCGCTCGGCCTCGACCTCAACTGGGACCGCCAGGAAAAGATCCACTATGCGGTCATCACAGGCCAGAGCGACTACCGGCTCGGCAGCTACGCGCTGGTCGGCAAGTACGTGGGTGCTAAGGCCTCAGCGACCGTGGGCATCGGCGTCGGTGCCGCGGTGCTGGTGGGCGGCGGCGAGAAGAACATCACGCTGCAGCCACTGGCGATCGAGACCAGCACCGGGCTCGGCGTCGCGGGCGGCATCGGCTATCTGTTTCTGGCGCGGCCCAACTAGCCCGGCGCGACCGCGCCTCGGGCCGCGCCGGCCGGCGGCGGCGGAGCCTCGCGTCAGCCCGCGAGCTCGCGGGAGCGCCGCGTCGCGGCGGCGATCGCCCGGCTGATCAAGGGCTCGAGCCCGTCCCCGGCCATCAGCACCTCGAGCGCGGCCTCGGTGGTGCCGCCGGGGCTGGTGACGTTGCGGCGCAACTGGGCCGCCCCCTGGTCCGAGAGGTGGGCGAGCTCGCCGGCGCCGCGCACCGTGGCCCGGGCCAGGCCGAGGGCCAGCTCCGCGTCGAGCCCGGCCTCGACGCCAGCCTCGGCCAGGCATTCGATGAGCAGGAAGACGTAGGCCGGCCCGCTGCCCGAGAGCGCCGTCACCGCGTCCATCAGGGCCTCGTCCTCGATCCAGTTGACCTCGCCGACCGCCGCCAAGAGCTCGCCGCAGGCGGCGCGCTGGGCCTCGCTGACGTTTCGATTGGCGCACAGCACGGTGGTCCCGAGGCCGATCGCCGCCGGCGTGTTGGGCATGGCGCGAACCACCGCCGCCTGACCTCCCAGGCAGTGCTCGAAGTAGGCGATGGTCTTGCCCGCGGCGATCGAGAGGAAGGCGCTGCCGACGGCCACGAAGCGGGCGTAGGCCGGCGCCACCTCGTCCATCGCTTGCGGCTTCACCGCGAATATCACGGTGGCCGGCGCCAGCTCGGCCGGCAGCGCGCCGGGCCCGACGACCACGGCGACGCCGCCCGCGGCGGCCGCTTGGGCCATGCCGGGGTCGGGCTCGACCACGGTAACCGCTTGAGCGGCGACGTCCCGCGCCAGCCAGCCTCTCAAGAGCGCGCCGCCCATCTTGCCGCAGCCGACCAGGAGCAAGGACCCGGCCATGGCGCTCAGGCCTCGCCGTCGGTCTCGAGGATGGCGGCGATGAGCGCCTCGTCGGGGCTGTTGGCGCCCGACAGCACCATGCCGAAGGCGGGATAGAAGCGATCGCACTCATCGAGCCCGACCTCGACCAGGGTCTCGAACTGCTCGGCCGTGACTCCGCCACCGCCCAGGATCAGGGCGTGGTGGAACATCAGCACCCCGTCGCGCGACCACAAATCGAAGTGGCCGAGCCACATCCGCTCGTTGACCAGCACCAGCAACAGCGATACCGGCGTGCGGCGCGACTCCTCGACACGCAGATCGAAGGCGCAGGAGAACTGCAGCGCGCCCGGCTCCTCGCGCCACGAGAACCAGAGGCGGTATTCGCACCAGCGGCCCACGACCACCGTGGTGAGCTCGAGATCGCTCGGCCGGTCGAGGGGCCAGCCGTGCTCGGCCACGATCTCCTCGACCAGGTCCAGGGGATTGTCGGGAGCTTCGTCGAGGGGAAGGGTGGACGTGGACATCACCGCGCCGTCCCGCGCCGTGCGGCCGCGAAACATCGGCTCCCCGCCGGCCCCGCACCGGTTCCAGGGGTAGCACCCCCCGCACGCCACATATTGTGGGAGTGAGGCCTCCGAACCACCATGGAATGTAGCCTGCCAAATCGGCGGCGGGGACGCAAGCGCCCTTTTCGGGGGCTCGCGAAGTTTCGACAGGTGGCTCGGTAGGTGGTCTGGGAAGGGCAGCGCGCGCGCCAGCGGCAACCTTCAGGCCTTCTGTCGCCGCGCCCTGGCGCCGGACCCGGCCTTGGCCTTGGCGGGCTTCGACTTGGCGCTGGCGGCCTTGGCGCTGGTGGCCTTGGCCTTGGCCGGCTTCGCCTTGGCGCTGGTGGCCTTGATCTTGGCCGGCTTCGCCTTGGCGCTGGTGGCCTTGGCGCTGGTGGCCTTGGCCTTGGCCGGCTTGGTCTTGGCGGCCTTGGACGCCGCCTTCGCGGAGGCGCTTGCCGCCCGCCTTGGCCGCGTGCCGGAGCGTTGCGCCTCGAGCGCCTCGAGCCGCGCCGCCATTGCCTCGTTCTCGCTCCGCGCCGCCGCCGCCATCGCCTTGACGGCGTCGAACTCCTCGCGGGTCACGAGATCGAGGTTCGCGAGCACGCGTTCGAACTGATCGCGCAGCCGCGCCGTGACCTCGCCCTTGACGCCCTGGAGCGTGCCGAGGGCGCCGCTCGCCACCTTGGCC
>CBDUZE010000020.1:0-71797 GCA_965371625.1 uncultured Alphaproteobacteria bacterium | reverse complement strand
AATCCTACGGCGCCTTCATCGTCCAGAACTTCGATCGCGTCGCCACCGAGTTCTACATCGGCGGCCGGGTCTACGACCTTGATCGCCCGGGCGCGAGATTCCAGAATATCGTCGCCGTGTTGAGCGGCGCGCGGATCAAGTTCTAGGCCATGGGAAAGCGGGAAAAGAGCGCCGGAAGGGGGCTGCGGTTCGCCGCCCTCGCCCTCGCCTTGGCCCTGGCCGCCTGCGCCGCGGCCAAGCCGTTCGAGTACCACCCCATCCACGAGATCCCCGAAGGACCCGGTCTGGTTACCGGCGAGGACGGGGAGTGGGTGATCTACGGGGACTGATCCGCGCCGGCGGCCCGCGCCAGGCCTGACGCTCGGCAACGGGCGGGATGGGGGCTCCAGTCGATGGAGGTGGACTTCGGCAGGACCGCGGTCGATTACGCGCGCCACCGGGCGGGCTTCCCGGCCGCCTTCTTCGAGCGCCTCTCGGGCTTCGGCATCGGCCTCGAGGGACAGCGCGTGCTCGACTTCGGCACCGGCGTCGGCACCCTGGCGCGGGGCTTCGCCCGCCGCGGCGCTCGCGTCACCGCCCTCGACCTCAGTTCCGAGCTCGAGGAGGAGGCCAAGCGGCTCGACGCCGAGGCCGGGGTGAGGATCGACTACGTGCTCGCGCCGGCCGAGGACACGGGCCTCTCGGGCGGCGCCTTCGAGGTGGTCAGCGCGGGGCAATGCTGGCACTGGTTCGATCGCGCAAAAGCGGCGCGGGAGGCGCGGCGGCTGCTGGTCGCCGACGGCCGTCTGGTGATCGCCCACTTCGACTGGCTGCCGCTCGAGGGCAGCGTGGTGCGGGCCACCGAGCGCCTGATCGAGACCTACAACCCCGAGTGGGCCTGGGGCGGCGGCGTCGGGATCCACCCCCAATGGCTCGAGGACGCGGCCGGCGCCGGCTTCGAGGACATCGAGACGTTCTCGTTCGACGTCCGCGTCGGCTATAGCCACGAGGCCTGGCGCGGCCGCATCCGCGCCAGCGCCGGGGTCGGCGCCAGCCTCCCCGACGAGATGGTCGAGAGCTTCGATCGCGAGCTCGCGGCGATGCTCGCGGCGCGCTTTGCCGAGCAGCCCCTGATGGTCCCGCACCGCGTCTTCGCGGTGATCTCCCGCGCCCCTTGAGCACGGCGGGGTGGCCCCGTGCGGCCCCGCTTCGGGCTTTGCGATTGAGTTGCATTACCCCTATCGCCGTGTCATGTATGCCGCCCTGCGGAGCGGCGCGGAATAGGGTAGCGGGCGATGCGCATAGCGGTGGTCGGCGGTGGACCGGGAGGGCTCTATTTCGCGCTCCTGATGAAGAAGGCCGAGGCGCGCCACGACATCACGATTTACGAGCGCAACCGCGCCGGCGACACCTTCGGCTTCGGCGTGGTGTTCTCGGACGAGACGCTCGGCCACTTCATGGGCTACGACGCCGAGAGCTACCGCGCCATTACCGAGGCCTTCGCCTATTGGGACCAGATCGAGGTGCGCTACCGCGACCGGGCGATCCGCTCGGGCGGGCACGGCTTCTGCGGCCTGGCGCGGGTCGAATTGCTCAACATCCTGGCGCGGCGCTGCGAGGCGCTCGGCGTCGAGATCCGCTACCAGAGCGAGATCGGCGATCTCGAGGCCTTGCGCGAGGCCGACCTGGTGGTCGGGGCCGACGGCGTCAACAGCTTCGTGCGCGAGCGCTACCAGGAGCGCTTCGGGCCCACCATCGACCTGCGTAAGACCAAGTTCGCCTGGCTCGGCACGACCAAGACCTTCGGTCCCTTCACCTTCATCTTCCGCCCTAACGAGCACGGCTGGTTCTACGTCCACGCCTATCAGTACGCCGCCGCCGCCACCACCTGGATCGTCGAGACCCACGAGGACACCTGGCGCCGCGCCGGCCTCGATAGGGCGAGCGAGGACGAGACCGTGGCTTACTTCGAGGCGATGTACGCGCCCGAGCTCGAGGGCCACAAGCTGCTTTCGAACCGCTCGCTGTGGCGCGGCTTTCCCATGGTCAGCAACCAGCGCTGGTGGTTCGAGAACGTGGTCCTGTTGGGCGACGCCGCCCATACCGCCCAGTTCTCGATCGGCTCGGGCACCAAGATCGCGATGGAGGACGCCATCGCGCTCTGTGCCGCCTTTCAGACCCACGACGCGGTGCCGGCGGCGCTCGCGGCCTACGAGGCGGCGCGGCGCGACGAGGTGGCGCGGCTCCAGCGCACCGCCTACACCAGCCTCGAGTGGTACGAGAACGCGCGCCGCTACAACCGCCTCGAGCCGGAGCAGTACGTCTTCGGCTTCCTGAGCCGCAGCAAGGCCATGACGTATGAGAACCTGCGCCTGCGCGATCGTGCCTACGTCGAGCGCGTAAGCCGCTGGTTCGCCGCCAAGGTGCGCGAGGAGCAGGGCTTCGCCATCCCCCTCGAGCCCCCGCCGCCGCCCATGTTCACGCCCTTCCGGCTGCGCGGAATGGTGCTCGAGAACCGGGTCGTGGTCTCGCCGATGTGCCAGTACTCGGCCGAGGACGGGACGCCCAATGACTGGCACCTGGTGCACCTCGGCGGCCTGGCGCGGGGCGGCGCCGGGCTCGTCTTCACCGAGATGACGGATGTCTCGGCCGAGGGCCGCATCAGCCCGGGCTGCGCCGGCCTGTACAGACCTGACCACGTCGCCGCGTGGCGCCGCATCGTCGATTTCGTGCACCAGCAGAGCCGCGCCAAGATCTGCCTCCAGCTCGCCCACGCCGGGGCCAAGGGCTCGACCAAGGTGCCCTGGGAGGGCGAGGACGAGCCCCTCGACGAGGGCGGGTGGCCGCTGATCTCGGCCTCGGCGATCCCTTATTTGGAGGGCGGCCAGGTGCCCAAGGAGATGGACCGGGCCGACATGGACCGTGTGGTGCGCGACTTCGAGCAGGCGACCGAGGGGGCGCTGGCCGCCGGCTTCGACATGATCGAGCTCCACATGGCCCACGGCTACCTGCTGTCGAGCTTCATCTCGCCGCTCGGCAACCGGCGCCAGGACGCGTACGGCGGCGCGCTCGAGAAGCGCCTGCGCTTTCCGCTCGAGGTGTTCGACGCGGTGCGCGCGGCGTGGCCCGCCGACAGGCCCATGTCGGTGCGCATCTCGGCCACCGACTGGGTGGACGAGGGCGGGTTAAGTCCTGAAGATTCGGTGGACGTGGCGCGGCACTTTAAGGCCCACGGCTGCGACATCGTCCATGTCTCGACGGGCCAGACCAGCCCGCGGGCGCAGCCCATCTATGGCCGCATGTTCCAGACCCCGTTCAGCGACCGCATCCGCCACGAGGCCGGCATCCCCACCATCGCGGTCGGCAACATCACCACCGCCGACCAGGTCAACACCATCCTCGCCGCCGGCCGCGCCGATCTCTGCGCGCTCGCCCGGCCCCACCTCTCCGACCCCCATTTCACGCTCCGTGCCGCCGCCCACTACGGCTACGAGCGCCAGTTCTGGCCCCCGCCCTACCTCGCCGCCAAGGAGCAGAGCGCGCGCCTGGCGGCCCGCGACAACGAGCGCGAGCTCGAGCTCAGGGCGGCGGCCCGGCCCCCCACCCACCGTGAGGCGGCGGAGTAGGGAGGCGGGGTGGGGCGCCGGCCGGGATGCGGTGATGCCGCATCTACCTTGAATTTCGTTCAATTCTCCCGCACCTTCGCGGAATGCCAAAACCCAAGATGGCGCTACCGCCGTTTTCCGCTCTGCGCGCGTTTCATGCCGCCGCCACGCATGATCGATATCGCGACGCGGCGGAAACACTCGGGGTTACGGAATCAGCCATAAGTCATCAGGTGCGACGGCTCGAGGAGTTTCTGCGCACCCCGCTGTTCGATCGCTCAGGCAGACGGCCAAAATTGACCGACACCGGGCGCCGGTATTTGGAGCAGATCGAACCGGCGATGCGCCAAATCCATGCCGCGACCGAAGCCCTGCTGCCGGCGAGCGGTCGCAGCACGGTGCGGCTGACGCTGCCGCCGTCGCTCGCCGCGACATGGCTTATCCCCAAGCTTGGCGCCTTCGAGCGGGAGCACCCCGGGATCGACCTGCAACTGATCACGACAACGCGTGTGATCGATTTGAAGGTCGAACAGATGGACCTCGCGATTCGCCATGGCAAAGGCCTGTGGCCCGATGTCGAAGCGGCATTCTTGCTCGAGGAAACGGCGATGCCGGTGTGCGCGCCAGGCTACTTGGATCCACTGCCCCAAGAGCCTTCACCGGAGGTGCTCCGCAAAGTGCGGTTGATCGTCAACGCGAACTTTCCAGACGAATGGGAGGAGTGGGCGCGAGCCCGTGGGGTCGAGCCACCGGCGCCAAACGAGTTGATCGCATTGGAGGCAATGGAACAAGCGCTGCAGGTCGCCGAGTCGGGGCACGGACTTGCCATGGGACGGCGGCCCGTCGTGGACGGCTGGCTGGAGCGCGGCCGCTTGGTCGCGCCCTTCGGCGGCGCCGACCCGACCGGTGCCGCCTACTATCTGTGCCGTCCCGCCGCGGCGATGCCAAGCGCCGCCGGACGGCGTCTTGAGCGCTGGCTAACCGAGAGGGCGGCCGAATGACGCGGCGCAAACGCAAACGTCATGGCATCCCCATGACTTGAATTTCGTTCAAGTCAACCTGAATCGAACTAAGTGGAACTCTTTGCCTTCCCTGCCCATCTCTGGCGGCAACGGACCCATGGCCGTCGGACGGCCAGACAGGTCAAGGAAGGATGTTATGAACCAGATTGTCGCTGCCGTTTCTTCGCGGGCCATACCGCCTCGATCCGTCACCGAAATCAGGGCGCCCCTGAATTTCATCGCTCGTCAAGGCACCAAGCCCGTATTCCATAGTGCCGCCCTCACAGGCGGCGAGGCGAAAACCTTCTTCGAGCCAGAGGCCCACACGGTTGCCATCTCGGATATGCGCGAGATCGCCGATACGCTGTCCGTCGATCACGAGGGCTTCGAACTGTTGCACGATACCACCGCGGTCGAGGACCTTTACGACGACGAAGCCATAAAGCAGGTGTATTACCCGGAGATCGAAGCGCTCCTGCGCCGCAGATTCGGCGCTCGCCAGGTCGTTATCTTCGACGTCACGCGCCGCTCCGATGACGGGACCGGAGCGCCGAATCCGGACGGCTTGCGCGGTACGGCGACCCGGCTCCATGTCGACTACACCGCCAAGAGCGGACCCCAACGCGTCAAGGATTTTCTCGGCGAGGACGAAGCAGCCCGTCTCACCGCATCCGGCGCCCGGATCATCCAGATCAATGTCTGGCGCCCGATCCGCGGCCCGGTCGAACGATCGCCGCTCGCGCTCGCCGATGCTTCCAGCGTGCGGCAGGAGGACCTGATCGCGACCGACCAAATCTTTCCGGACCGGGTTGGGGAAATCTACAACCTGGCGCACGCCCCCTCGCAGCGCTGGTACTATGCGCCGCAGATGACCGAGGACGAGGTGCTCCTGATCAAGGGTTGGGACAGCCTCGAAGACGGTCGCGCCCGCTTTACGCCGCATAGCGCCGTCAACTTGCCGGAGACGCGCAATGACGCGCCCCCGCGCGAGAGCATCGAGGTGCGGACGTTCGTCGTCATCGATTAGAGCGAGTCCAATTGACGGCGCCTCGCATCCAGATCCAGCGACAAATCGCTTCCTAATCCAAGTCCTGGCTTCGGATCAGCACCGAGCCATCCGGCTCGAGCCAGGCGGCGGTGTACTTGCGCCGCGCCTGGTCCTCGATCTCGTCGCGGTGGGCGTGGAAGGCCGCGAGGCGCTGGCGGTGGCCGGTGCCGCGAGCCCCGAAATGATCCTCGAGGGCCTCGCCGCTGATTGCGCAAGCGATCCGCCGGTCGCCGTCGCGGCCCTCGAAGCGCACCACGTCGCGCTCCGGGTCATAATTTTCGACCCGTTCGCTGAAGCCCAGCATCGTCCTATCGAGCATGCCGAGCACGCCGAGAATCGAAAGCGCCGAGGACAGCTGGATGTTCTTCGCCACGCCCTCGAAGCGCGAGATCGTCGGGGCGCTTACCTCGGCGAGCGCCGCGAGCCGCTTCTGCGTGAGCCCCTGGCGCCGGCGGCGGCGCTTTGCCTCTTCGACAACAGCTGTCCAATTGATGCGAAGGTCCCGTTCCATCTGCGCTCCATCATCTCTATCAAGTTGTCTCCCAGCCCGACATGGCGCGCGGCGGCATCGTTCGCCGCGGCCTTGGCCGCCTCGAGCCGCTCGCCGAGCTCCGCGACGGCGAGCCCGATGGCCGCGGGGCCGAGGCCATAACCTTCGCCGAGCGCAACCACGTGCTTCGGTTGCACCGCGCTCAGGCGAAGGCCTGGCGCCCCTCCGAGCGACAGCGCCAGCGTCTGATACTGGTCGTAGACGGCGCTCGCGACGAGGTCGTAGGCGGGCGCCAGCCGAAGCCCCTCGGCCGTGTGAAACATGGCGAAGTTCTTGAGGTGAGCGTCGGTGTTGCCGATCAGGATGCAGGCGAGGACGCGCCGCAAGAGCCGCTCCGCCTCGGCGGGCACGCAGCCCGGGGCCTCGCGAATGAAATGGCCCATGTCTTCGTAGGCGCCGGCGTACTTGTCGTCGGGGGGCTTGCCGAGGAGCTGGTTGAACTCCTCGAAGTGCCGCTTCCGACCGCTCGGCATGCGGTCGAAGCGGCCAACGATCAGGGCCTCCGGGGCGATGTTGCCGAGCGCGGCCAGCTCCATCTCGGGGAATTCTTCCCCGGGCAGCAAGGCGCGGTAGGCGGCCGTGCTGATCCACTCGAGCGGGACGATGTCCGGAAGCTCCCCTGAGGGCAGCTTGGCGATATGCGTGCTGGGCTCGTGGCGCCGCGCCGGCCGGAACCCGGAGGCGTCGCGCACCACCAGGACCTTGGGCTGGACGCCCGACAGGGAGGCGCGGCCGGCGAGGGCGGCGATCTCTCGCTCGTCCCCAAGATCGATCCGGACCTCCCGGATGGGCGCCGGGTCGTCGACCGAGACCGCGCCCGCGCAATCCTCTCCAAACGCCAGCAGCAGTGCCAAACGATCGGAGGGTGGGACGCCGAGCGCCCGTGCCTGGGCCTCGCGCAGCCAACCCTCGGCCACCAGATTGTCGAAGAATGGGTGGAGCCGTCCGACGCTCAAATGCGGTTCTTGCCGGAGCGGCAGCGTGTGGGCGATCGCGGGCCCGCCGCCGTCGAGGTAGGCGGCGTCATAGGTAAAGCGATAGCGACCGCCCGGCTCCTGCTGCAACCGGCCGGCGTAGGTTTTCTGATAATTGACATTGCCCCAAAGGGCGGCAGCCACAATAAAACTTCCTTTATCATTTGGTCGCAAATAGCATACTCGATAAAATGTATTTTAGCAATCTATTGAAATGATGTCGTAATATAAAATATATTTTCTGTCTACCGCCGTCCGGGGGCGCGCGTGCGCGTCGGTAAGGGCGGGTCCAAGACCCGCCCCTACAGATTCCGAACCTGACCGAGCGCCGGCCCCCTAAGCGTCGCGCAGCTTGAAGCGCTGGATCTTGCCGGTGGCGGTCTTGGGCAGCTCGTCGACGAAGTTGAACCAGCGCGGGTACTTGTAGGGCGCGAGCCCGGTCTTGCAGTGCTCGAGGAGCTCCTGGCCCAGCGCCTTGCCGGCGTCGCCGGGGTCGTTGAGCACCACATAGGCCGCCGGCTTGATGAGCTCGTTCTCGTCGGCGCGGCCGACCACCGCGGCCTCGAGCACCTTGGCGTGCTCGACCAGCTTATTCTCGATCTCCACCGGCGAGCACCAGATGCCGCCCACCTTTAGCATGTCGTCGCCGCGGCCGCCGCACTGGTAGAAGCCGTCCTCGTCCCGAGTGTAGATGTCGCCGGTCTTGAGCCAGCCGTCGCCGAGCATGGTCTCGGCGGTCTTCTCGGGCTTGTTCCAGTAGTACTTGGCCGAGGAGTCGCCGCGGATCAGCAGGGAGCCGGACTCGCCGGGCGTCACGTCGTTGCCGTCCTCGCCGACGATGCGGGCCTCGTAGCCCGGCACCATGACGCCGGTGTAGCCGGGCTTGTAGGCATCCACGCGGCTGGCGATGAAGATGTGCAGCGCCTCGGTGGTGCCGATGGCCTCGAGCAGGGTGAGACCGGTCTTCTCCTTCCAGCGCCTGAGGATGTCGGGGGGCAGCGCCTCGCCGGCGCAGACGCAGGCGCGTAGGGAAGAGAGGTCGGGCGCTTGCGTCTCCATGGCCTGGAGCTGGGCGGCGTAGAGCGTCGGCACGCCGAAGAAGAGGGTCGGCTTGAAGCTCTCGATGACCTCGAAGGTGAGCTCGGGCGTCGGCCTCGGCGCCGAGAGCACGGCCGAGCCGCCGACCCACAGCGGGAAGGTCATGGCGTTGCCGAGGCCGTAGGCGAAAAACAGCTTGGCGGCCGAGAAGGCGACGTCGTCGGCGCTGAAACCCAGGGTCTCGACGGCGTAGCGCTGGCAGGTCACGGCGATGCTGCGGTGGCGGTGGACGGCGCCCTTGGGCCGCCCCGTCGAGCCCGAGGAGTAGAGCCAGAAGGCGTCGTCCTCGGGCGCCGCCGGCTCGGGCGCGAGCTCGGCCGCGGCGGCAGCGATCAGCGCCGCGACCGTGTCGCCCTCGCCCTCGGTGCGCAGCACGTGGGCTGCCTTGTGGCCGGCGGCGCCGAGCGCCGGCTCGACCTCGGAGCTGAACTCGGGCGAGTAGACGATGGCCGCGGCGCTTGAGTCCTCGATCATGTAGGCGAAGTCCTCGCTCCGCAGCATGGTGTTGAGCGGCACCGGCACCACGCCGGCCTTTATGGCGCCCCAGAACAGGTAATAGAACTCGGGCCCGTCCTTGACGATCATCAGCAGGCGCTCGTCCTTGGCGAGGCCGAGGCCCTTGAGGGCGTTGCCGCAGCGGTTGACGCGCTCGGCGAGCTCGGCGTAGGTCACGCTCTCGCCCGAGGTGGTGCGGATGACCACCTTGTCGCCCCGGCCCTCGTCGAGATGGCGATCGATGAAGGGGACGGCGGTGTTGAAGACGGGGGCGAAGCTGAGCCGCGTCTCGCCGTCCTCGGCCTCGACGGTGACGGTGTGGTCCGCCATGACGATCCTCCCTGACGCTGCTGCCCTATCGCGCCTATTATACGCAAAGCCACATCGCTTGTGGTGTTGCCGGGATCGAAGGCCGGGCAGTCGGCTCTTAGCGCGAGGACCGTCGCTCCACCGCGCGCAAGGTGAACGCCAGCGCGACGCCCGCCAGGCCCATCGCCCCCAGGCCCCAGCTCGAGCCGTGCCAGCCGCCCGTGACCGCCACCAGGGCGGCCAGCGCCGGCGGGCCCATGAGGCTGCCCAGGTTGGCGCCCTGGACGATGGCGCCGTTGGCGATGCCGATGAGCGCCGGCCTGGGCGCGTGCACCGGGGCCCCGGCGAGCACCGCCGCGGGCAGCATGCCGCCGATGTAGGAGAAGGCCAGGCACATGGCGTAGCGCGCCGGGTCGGGGGCGCCGGGCCACAGCGCGCCCACCGCCAGACAAGCCATCGCGGCGCTGGCGCCGGCGATCAGCAGCCAGCGTTGGGCGCCGCGGTGGAGGAGCCAGGCGGCGGTCAGATTGCCGGGCGCGTTGATGGCGATGGCCAGGGCGGTGAGCGACACGCTTTGGGTCAGCGAGCGGCCCTGCTCCTCGATCAGATAGGTCGGCAGCCAGGCCATCAGCGAAATCCATTGCAGGGTGTAGCTGGCGAAGCAGGCGCCGAGCAGCCAGGGGCCGGGCCGGCTCATGCCGAGGCGGACGTCGGCCGCCATCGCCTTGAGCGAGACCCCGCGCCGCGCGCTGGGGGCGAAGCCTCGGGTGACCAGCAGCACGAGCACCAGCACCAGCACCACGAGCACGGCGTTGGCCTGCCACATGGCGCGCCAGCCTACGGGCGCGAGCAGGAACGGCGAGGCCGCGGTGACGATGGCCATGCCGGTCGGCATGTAGGCGCCCCACAGCCCCAGCACCAGGTTGTGGTGGCGGGGATGGCTGGCCGCCACGATCAGCGAGGGCGCGGCGACGGTGGCGACGACGAAGCCCAGCCCCTCGAGGAAGCGGCTGGCGAGGAGGGCGCCGCCGTCGCCGGCGAAGGCGCCGAGCAGAGCCCCGGCGGCGAGGCAGGCGAGGCCGCCCATGAGCGTCCGGCGGCGGCCCAGGCCCTCGACCACGCCGCCGCTGGCGATGCCAAGCAGGGCCGCGGTGGCGCTGAAGACCGAGACCACCCAGCCGGCGGCGACCAGGCCGAGCCCGAGCTCGGCGCGAAGCTGGGGCAGGGCCGGCGCCACCTTGCCGACCTGCATGGCGATGACCACGCCGACGGCGAGCGTCACCGCGACGACCCCCCAGCGCGTCGGCGGCGGCGCGGCCTCTCCGCCCCTGCCCCCTTCGTGCCCGCCCGTCACACCACCTTGCCGGGGTTCATGATGCCGTTGGGGTCGAGCGCCCGTTTGAGCGTGCGCATCAGCTCCATCTCGACCGCGCCCTTGTAGCGCAGGATCTCCTCGCGCTTGAGCTGGCCCAGGCCGTGCTCGGCGCTGATGCTGCCGCCCAATTCGGCGGCCAGGTCGTGGACCAGGCGGTTGATGCGCGACCACTCGGCGAGGAAGGCCTCGGCGTCGGCGTCGGGCGGCTGGCTCAGGTTGAAGTGGACGTTGCCGTCGCCGATGTGGCCGAAGGCGAGGGGCCGGCTGCCGGGGATGGCGCGCGTCGTGGCTTTGGCCGCCCGGGCGATGAACTCAGGAATGCGCGGCAGCGGCACCGAGATGTCGTGCTTGATGCTGGCGCCCTCCGGCACCTGGGCCTCGGCGAGGTCCTCGCGGAGGCGCCACAGTGCCCGCGCCTGAGCCTCGGACGCGGCGATGGCGGCGTCCTGCAACACCCCGTCCTCGGCCGCCGCGGCCAGCAGCACCTCGAGCAGCGCGCCGAGGCCGTCGCCCGCGCCGGGACCCGAGAGCTCGACGAGGGCGTACCAGGGGTGCGGCGCGGCGAGCGGGTCGCGGCTGCCGGGGACGTGGGCGAGCACGAACTCGAGGCCGATGCGGGGCAGGAGCTCGAAGCCGGTGATGGCGTCGCCGGCGGCGGCGCGGGCGCGCGAGAAGAGCGCCACGGCAGCCGCCGCCGTGGCCAGGCCGGCGAAGGCGACCAGGACCTCGCGGGGGCGCGGGAACAGCTTGAGCACGGCGGCGGTGATGATGCCCAGCGTGCCCTCGGCGCCGAGGAAGAGCTGCTTGAGGTCGTAGCCCGTGTTGTCCTTGCGAAGTGCGCGCAGGCCGTCCCACACCCGGCCGTCGGCCAGCACCACCTCGAGCCCGAGCACGAGGTCGCGCGCGGTGCCGTAGCGCAGCACCGCGGTGCCGCCGGCGTTGGTCGAGAGATTGCCGCCGATGCGGCAGCTGCCCTCGGCGCCGAGGCTGAGGGGGAACAGCCGGTCGGCCTCGGCCGCCGCCGCTTGCACGTTGGCGAGGATGCAGCCGGCCTCGACGGTGATGGTGTCGTTGACCGCATCGACCTCGCGCACCCGGTCCATGCGCGCCAGGCTGAGCACGATCTCGCTGCCGTCGTCGTGGGGCACGGCGCCGCCGCAGAGGCTGGTGTTGCCGCCCTGGGGGACGATCGCGGTGCCGCTCTCGGCGCACAGGCCCACCACGCGGGAGACCTCGTCGCTGCTCGCCGGGCGCACCACCATCGGCGCCCGGCCGTGATAGAGCTCGCGCCGGTCGACCAGGTAGGGGGCCATGCCGTCGGGGTCGCTGATCCAGCCCTCAGGTCCCACGATCTCGCGGATGCGCTCGAGCACCGCGCTCGGCACCGGCTTCGCTGCCTCGCTCATGGCGGGGATGTAGCGCAGCTTGGGCGCGCGAGCAAGGCAGGCGGCGTCGGCTTAGTCACCCCGGGCACCCCGGCCCGCGGCGCGGCGCAGCCGGTCGTTGATGGCAAGGCCGAGGCCGTGCTCGGGGATCGGCGCCACGGCGATCGCCTCGAGCTCGGGCCGGTCGAGCTCGCGCAGCATGGCGAAGAGGTTGGCGGCGGCCTCGTGGAGGTCGCCCCGGGGGCTGAGGTTGCGGCTCAGCGCGGCGCCCCGGGGCGGCTCGGGGCCGAAGCCGAGCAGCGCCTCGTCGGGCCCGGCCGCGCTGGCGCCAAGCCGCAGCGGCAGCTCGGGCGCGTAGTGGCTCTGCAAGAGGCCCGGCGAGGGGGGCGCGCTCGCGCTTGCCGAGGAGAGCCGCGCCACCCGGCCGATCACGGCCTCGATGTCCTCGATCGCGACCCCGCCGGGACGGAGCAGGGTGGCGCCCGTGCCGCCCACCGCCAGCACCGTCGATTCGATGCCGATGCGAGAAGGGCCACCGTCGAGGATCATCGCCACCCGGCGACCCAGGCCGTCGGCGACGTGGCCCGCGGTGGTCGGACTGACGCGGCCCGAGGGGTTGGCGCTGGGCGCGGCGAGCGGCCGGCCCACCGCGGCCAGGAGCTCGAGCGCGATGGCATGGTCGGGGACGCGAACGGCGAGGCTGTCGAGGCCGGCGCTCACCAGGGCTGAGATCGGGCACGGCGCGCGCCGCGGCAGCACCAGGGTGAGGGCGCCGGGCCAGAAGGACCGCGCCAGGCGCTCCGCGCGCTCGTCGAACTCGGCCACCGCGGCGGCCGCCTCGCGCTCGGCGAGGTGGACGATGAGCGGGTTGTTGGCGGGCCGGCCCTTGGCCTCGAAGATGGCGGCCACGGCGCGCGCGCTGGTGGCGTCGGCGCCGAGCCCGTAGACCGTCTCGGTGGGGAAGGCGACGAGCTCGCCGGCCAGCAGCCGGCGCGCCGCGCGCGCCAGGTTGGCGGCGCTCGGTGGGAAGATGTTGGCGGCGGGAGCGGACATCCGGGGCTGCGCTGGCTGGCGCCCGCCCGGCGAAGCAAGAGGCGGGCGGCGGGCCTCAGTCGAGGCCGCCCGAGGACTTGCCCACGGAGCGGATCCAGGCCGCGGCGGCGAGGCCCCAGGCCAGGTTGAAGACCACGACAAAGAGCGGCGTCAGGAGCCCGAGGTCGAGGCCCAGGAGGCCCTTGTCCGCCTTGTAGGGAAAGACCACGAGGAGCTGCACCACGGTCGGGCCCAGGCTGAAGATCGCGCCCTGGGTCATGAGCGAAAGCCGGGGCGAGGCGAAGAGGAACAGAAAGCCCCAGATCCCGCCCCAGACGATACGCGGATAGAGCCACGGGGGGGTGAGCGCCGGGGCCATGGCGACGCCGAGCGCGGCGCTGATGCCGAGGGCGCCGAAGGCCCACACCGCGAGGCTGTTGGCGAGGCCGCCGAGGCAGCCGGCGGCGAAGACGAGGGTGGCGCGGCGCCCGAGCTTCTTCATCATCCGAATCCAGTTGCTGACGGCGATCGGCGGCCATTCTAGCCGATTCGCGAGCGCGGTCAGCAACGCCGGCAGCAACGCCGGCAGAAAGGGTGTCATCGCCGGGCATGACCCGGCGATGCGTAGCGGAGGATCGGCTTCAGTCGCCGCTGTCGCCGAACAGCGCCTTCAAGTAGGCGTGCTGAAGGTTGGCGATGTGGCACTGCACGTCGGCCAGGTCCTGGCCGATGCGCTCGGCCATCTCGAGGCCGTTGTCGATGAAGCTGTCGGTGGGCTCGGCCCAGCGCTGGGTGAGATGGAGCAGGGCGCGATAGGCGGCACGGTGGTGGGTCTTGGTCCCGTCGCCGATCTCCTCGACCTTGCCGAGGATGAACTCGAGGCTTTCTTCGGCGGTCAACATGGCGCGCGGCAACCCCTGAGCCAGTAACCGGGGTAAGCTAGCAACGATCTGTTAACGATCTCTAAAGGGGCCCGGCAGGGCTGTCCCCGGAGCCCGGCGAGGGGCCATCGCGTTGCGCCCGCGCGCCTACGCCGACTTCATTCTCGGCACCAGGGACGCGGAGGTCGTGCAGGCCGCCCGCGACTTGGCCGAGAAGGTGGCCGCCTAGCTGGACATCATCGCCGGGTCTTCTGAGTAACCCGAAAGAGCGCCTCAAGATGGTGGTCGATATACGAGAGCGAGTTGGCGATGCTTTCAAGCGCGTGGGCAACCCGCAGTTCGCGATGTTGGTCGCCCCTAGGCTCGAAGGGCCGGGCAACGTCGTCGGGTCTTGTCGATTCAGGGATTTCTCATCCTCCCTTATTGGTTGCAACGCCATGGAAGGCCAAGCGGGCGCCGGTGTCATCATGGCCTCATCCCAGCACCTTACCCAAGAGCCACCCGAAGGCCACCAGCACGACGGCAATGAGCGCCGCCGTTCGCAGGCTGACCACCAGCCAGCGGCGCCCGATCCAGATCAGGACCCGGGTCTGAAAAAATTTATTGGCTCGCTTCAACATTTCTCACCCCAACACCCAGCCCAAAAGCCACAGCAGGGCCAGCGCGAGCAGCGCCAGGAAGAGCAGCGCGCCAAGGGTGACCTCGCGTCTCCAAACCCGCTTGTCGGTGACCACCAGCAGACGAAGCTGGGTTTGAGCGAGCTTCTTGCGCCCGCCTCGTCTCAACATGGCGGAGGCCTCCCATTCGATGGAATGCAAGTAAGAAGCGTTCGCACGCTGGTGGCAAGACCAGAGCGGCCTTGCTCCCGTGGCAGCGCTCCGGAGGGCGGGTGATGGGGGTTGCGCGCGCGCGCCCGGACGGCGCTTCGATTGCCGTTGCCTTGGCCCCCGGGGGGGGCTACTAAGGGGCCGTGGCCGGTCGCCAGCGCCCGGGCCGGGCGGCGCCATCACCCTCCCACCAAGAGGACGGCCGACATGACCTACACCCCGCCGTTGCGCGACGCGCGCTTTGTCCTCACCCACCTCGTCGACCTCGAGGCGCTCGCCGAGCTCGAGGGCCTGGAGCCCGCCACCCCCGATCTGGTGGAGGCGATCCTCGACGAGGCCGGGAAGCTGGCGAGCGAGGTCATGGCACCCCTCAACCACGGCGGCGACCAGCAGGGCAGCAGCCTGGAGAATGGCGCGGTGCGCACGCCCGAGGGCTTCAAGCAGGCCTATGCCCGCTACGTCGAGGGCGGCTGGGGCGGCATCCCCTTCGCGCCTGAGTACGGCGGCCAGGGGCTGCCGTGGGCCCTGGCCATGGCGGTGCAGGAGATGTGGGCCTCGGCCAACCTCTCCTTGAGCCTGTGCCCGATGCTGACTCAAGGCGCGATCGAGCTGATCTCGGCCCACGGCAGCGCGGCGCAGAAGCAGACCTATCTGCCCAAGCTGATTTCCGGCGAGTGGCCCGGGACCATGAACCTGACCGAGCCCCAGGCGGGCTCGGCGGTGGGCGCGCTCAGGGCCAAGGCCGAGCCGCAGCCGGACGGCAGCTACCGCATCACCGGGACCAAGATCTTCATCACCTTCGGCGAGCACGACCTGACCGAGAACATCATCCACCTGGTGCTCGCGCGCAGCCCCGGCGCGCCGCCCGGGACCAGGGGGATCTCCTGCTTCATCGTGCCCAAGTACCTGGTCAACGCGGACGGCACCTTGGGCGCGCGCAACGACCTGCGCTGCGTCTCGCTGGAGCACAAGCTGGGCATCCATGCGAGCCCCACCGCGGTGATGTCGTTTGGCGACGAGGGGGGCGCCGTGGGCTACCTGATCGGCGAGGAAAACCGCGGCATGCGCTACATGTTCACGATGATGAACAATGCCCGGCTGAGCGTCGGGCAGCAGGGCGTGGCGCTCGGCGAGCGCGCCTATCAGCAGGCCCTCGCCTTCGCCCGCGAGCGTCGCCAGGGCCGGCCCCTGGGGGCCGCCGAGGCCGACGCGGCGATCGTCGAACACGCCGACGTGCGCCGCATGCTGATGACCATGAAGGCCTACGTCGAGGCCATGCGGGCGCTGATCCTGGTCAACGCCGAGGCCATCGACTTGGGCCACCGCCACGCCGACGCCGAGGTGCGGCGCCGCAAGCAGGGCCTGGCCGACCTCTTGACCCCAATCTCCAAGGCCTGGTGCACCGACCTGGGCGTCGAGCTCGCGTCGATCGGCCTGCAGGTACACGGCGGCATGGGCTACATCGAGGAGACCGGCGCCGCCCAGTACCTCAGGGACGCCCGCGTCGCCCCCATCTACGAGGGCACCAACGGTATTCAGGCGATGGATCTGGTGCTGCGCAAGCTGCCGCTCAACGGCGGTGAGCCGGTGCGCGAGCTGATCGGCGCGATGCGCGCGCTCGACAACGAGCTGGCGGCCGGCGCGGACGACCTGGGGGTGATCCGCGACAACCTCGCCGCCGCCGTCGACGCCGTCGACGAGGCTTCCCTGTGGCTCACGGCGCGACTCGCCGAGGCCCCCAACGCCGCGGCCGCGGGCGCCGCGCCCTACCTTCGCATGTTCGGCGCCACGCTCGGCGGCTACCTGCTGGCCCGCTCGGCGCTGGCGGCGCGCAAGCTGATGCAGAACGGCGGCGACGGCGACGCCTTCCTCGAGGCCAAGGTCGCCACCGCCCGCTTCTACGCCGAGCAGATCCTGCCTCAGGCCGCGGCGCTGCTCGGGCCTGCGACCCGGGGCGACGAGCTCTTGTACGCCATCGACGCCGGGGCTTTGGCCGGCTGAGCCGCGAGCCACGGCAAACGAGTTGACGTTAACGTAAACGTAAAGTTACAGTAGGTTGGTGTAGGCTTCTGTGGGCTGCAGTAGGCTGCTGTGGGCCGCTGCGGGCCGTTCCTGAACACCCACCGGGACGACCCCTGGGCGCTCGGCCGCGACCGCCGCCCGCTGCCGTCCGTCTCTTGCGAGGAACCGCATTCTTGACCAAGGAAGTAAGGTACCCCTTCGCCGATGCGCCGCCGGAGGGCGAGGTCCATGAGATCGCGCCGGGGGTCAAGTGGCTGCGTATGCCGCTGCCGATCACCGGCCTCAATCACATCAATCTGTGGCTGCTGGCGGACGGCGAGGGCTGGTGCCTGGTCGACTGCGGCCTGCGCAACACCAGGATCCGCGAGCTCTGGGAGCAGATCTTCGCGGCGGCGCTGGAGGGCCGGCCGATCACGCGGCTCCTCGCCACCCACTTCCACCCCGATCACCTGGGCCTCGCCGGCTGGCTCGCCGAGCGCTGGGGGGCCGAGCTGTGGATGACCCGGACCGAATGGCTGTTCGGCCGCATGCTGAGCCTCGACGCCCAGGAGCGACCGCCGGAGTCGGTGGTCACGTTCTACCGCGGTGCCGGCTTCGGCGAGGAGGCCCTGGAGCGGATCCGGAGCGGCGGCTACGGCCACTACCGCAAGGGCGTGACGCCGATCCCCGAGTCCTATCGGCGCATCGTCGACGGCGAGAGCATCGACATCGGCGGCCGTGCCTGGCGCGTGGTGGTGGGCCGCGGCCACGCCCCCGAGCACGCCTGCCTCTACTGCCAGGAGCTCGGGCTGATGATCTCGGGCGATCAGATCCTACCCAAGATCACGCCGCACATCGGCGTCTATCCGGGCGAGGCCGAGGCCGATCCGCTCAAGGAGTACCTCGTCACCCTGCCGCGCTACCTCGAGATCCCGGCCGAGACGCTGGTGCTGCCATCGCACAAGGACCCCTTCCTCGGCCTCCACGTTCGCATCAAGGAGCTCATCGAGCATCACGAGCAGCGCCTCGACCGGGTGCTCGGGGCCTGCGCCGAGCCGACGACGGTGCTCGAAACGCTGCCCCATCTCTTCAATCGCGAGCTCGATCCCTTCAGCACCCTGATGGCTACCGGCGAGAGCCTGGCCCACCTCAACTACCTGCTGGGCCAGGGGCGCATGGTGCGCGAGCACGGCAACGACGGCGTCCAGCGCTATCGACGCACGGCCGCCGCGGTCGACGCCGCCTGACGGCGGGCGCCGGCGCCGAGCCCGGGGCTCCGACCGGCGCCAAGAGCCGGGCCGCCCAGCGCGCTCCTAAAGCAATTCCAGGTCGCCTGGAATCGCTCCAGATTCTTTTCGCTTACGGCAGCGGACCCAAGGGTCCGCGCCAAGGGACACGCGCCCGCGCGGGCGCGCCGGACGACCGGCGGGGCCCGAGGGTCCGCGCTGGAGCGGCCTGAGAGCGGTCCCATTTGACCTGGAACCGCTCTGGCACATTAAATGATAAACGTAATTGCTTCTTCGAAATTTACATGATAGATATCATTTAATGATCCTAGAGCGGGAGCCTCGAGGCCATGCGCTATGCCCCCGATCACAAGCCGGCGACCCGGGCGCGCATCGTCGCGGCCGCCGCACGGGTGCTCCTGGACAAGGGCCTGGCAGGCGCTGGCGTGCACCAGGTGATGGCCCGGGCGGGCCTCACCCACGGCGGCTTCTACGCCCACTTCCATTCGCGCGACGCGCTCGTCGCGGAGGCCCTCGAGGCGCTGCTCGAGGAGCGCCGCGGGCAGCTCGTGGCGGGGCTCGACGAGCTCCGAGGCGAGGAGCGGCTGGCCCAGGTCGTGGCCCGCTACCTCAACCGTCACCACCGCGACAATGTGGACGCCGGCTGCCCGCTGCCCGCCTTGGGCGGCGAGCTGGCGCGGGCCGATCCCGAGCTGCGCGGGCGCTTCGAGCGCGGGCTCGCGGCGCTCGCCGACGAGATCGCGGCGCCGCGGGACGAGGACGGAGCGCCGCAGCCCGAGGGCGCGACCGAGGGCGCGACCGAGGGCGCGGACGAGCGCGCGCTGGCGACGCTGGCGCTTTGCGCCGGCGGCGTGATGCTGTCGCGGGCGGTGGGCGATGGGGAGCTTTCCGACCGCATCCTGCGCGCCTGCCGCCGCTTCGCCCTTGCCGGGGGCGAGGCTTGAGCGCACCCTAGAGCCGCCGCCTTATCGCGAGCGCGGCGTTGGCCGCGCGGGGAGGGGGATCCACCGCCAAGAGGAGCCAAGTTCATGACCGAGTCCGAGATCTCCGCCCGCGACCCCTACGAGCGCAAGCGCGTGGCCGTGCTCGACAGCGAGATCGCCTACGTCGAGGTCGGCGCCGGCGACCCCATCGTGCTGCTCCACGGCAACCCGACCTCGTCTTATCTGTGGCGCAACGTCATCCCCCACCTCGAGGGCTCGGGCCGCTGCCTGGCGCCGGACCTGATCGGCATGGGCCAGTCGGGCAAGGCGCCGGCGGGCTCGTACCGCTTCGTCGACCACAAGCGTTATCTCGACGCCTGGTTCGAGGCCGTCGGGATCGGCGCCAACGTCGCCTTCGTGATCCACGACTGGGGCTCGGCGCTCGGCTTTCACTGGGCCCACCGCCACCCGGATCGGGTGCGGGCGCTCGCCTACATGGAGGCGCTGGTCAAGCCGGTGAGCTGGTCGGACTGGCCCGATGCCGCGCGCGGCGTCTTCGAGGGCTTTCGCTCGCCGGCCGGCGAGAAGATGGTGCTCGAGAACAACATCTTCGTCGAACGCGTGTTGCCGGGCAGCGTGATCCGCGAGCTTGGGCCCAACGAGATGGCGGTCTACCGGACGCCCTACACCGAGCCCGGCGAATCGCGCCGCCCGACGCTGAGCTGGCCGCGCGAGATCCCGATCGACGGCGAGCCCGCCGACGTTGTCGAGATCGTCGAGAGCTACGGCAAGTGGCTCGGCGAGAGCGAGCTGCCGAAGCTCTTTATCAACGCCGATCCAGGGGCCATCCTGGTCGGGGCGCAACGCGAGTTCTGCCGCTCGTGGCCCAACCAGCAGGAGGTCACGGTAAAGGGCAACCACTTCGTTCAGGAGGATTCGCCGCACGAGATCGGCCAAGCCGTGGCCGAGTTCCTCGCCGCGCTTTAGAGCCCGCGGCGCCGCCGACGCCGGCCCTCGCACTTCAAGGAGAGACCATGAACGACACGGTGCTGACGCAAAGGGAGGGCGCGGTCGCCACCCTCACGCTCAACCGGCCCGAGGCGCTGAACGCGCTCAACATGGAGCTCAACGAGGCGCTGATCGATACCCTGGCGGAGGTCGGGTCCGACGCGGGCGTGCGCTGCGTCGTGCTTCGCGGCGCCGGCGGCAACTTCCAGGCCGGCGGCGACATCAAGATGTTCCACGACATGCGGGAGCTGGCGCCCGCCGAGCGACGCCGGCTGATGGAGCGCTTCATCCACGAGATGCACCCGGTGGTGATGACGCTCAGGCGCATGCCGAAGCCGGTGCTGGCCAGCGTCGAGGGCGCCGCCGCCGGTTTCGGCATGAGCCTGATGCTGGCCTGCGACCTGGTGCTGGCCGCCGACGATGCCTTCTTCTCGTTGGCCTACTGCCGCATCGGCACCAGCCCCGACGGCTCCTCGACCTACTCGCTGCCGCGCATCGTCGGGCTCAAGCGGGCGATGGAGCTGGCGCTCCTGGGCGAGCGCTTCGACGCCGCCACGGCGCAAAGCTACGGCCTCGTCAACCGGGTGGTGCCCGCTGCCGGGCTCGAGGCCGAGACCGCCGGGCTCGCCGCCCGTCTCGCCTCCGGCCCGACCCGCGCCTACGCCAACACCAAGGCGCTGCTCAACCGCTCGCTGCAGTCGAGTTACGAGGACCAGCTCCAGGCCGAGCTCGAGATGTTCGGCGACTGCGTGGCCAGCGACGACTTCATGGAGGGGGTGAGCGCCTTCGTCGAGAAGCGCGCGGCGCGCTTCACCGGGCGCTGAGGGGCTGGGCTGGGCCCCGGCGCCGCTCCCGCGCCTAAGAATAATCTGATTCCTCAAGCGCCGCTGCCATCGGCTTGTGCCGGGCAATTGCTCCGTCACATCTTGGCCTGTGGTCAAGAGATGACGGGGCCCGTGGTCAAGAGATGACGGGCGAACAGACCTAACCCGGGCTCTTCACGAGGCTGGTCGATGTTAGCGTCGACGCGCGGGGTTGGCCGGGTCGACGGCTGTCGTTCGGGCTAGGTGAGGCTCCCGAGACCTATTTCGCGACGCCGGCTCTACGGTCGATGAGGTATTCGCCGAGCCGCTGAAGGCCGAAACCGGCAGCGACGATGACGCCGGCGAAAAGGATCGACATGGCGGCCAAATTGATTTTCCCTTCCAAGGCGCCGGAAGCGTCAAGGATGTCGTTTGCGCTAATTGCCAGCCAGAGCGTGGCACAAGCGAACGACAGCCAGATCCAGATTCGGGAGGCGAAGGTTTCCATCTTAAAGCACCTCAATCTACTGGCGCGGTGGCCATACTTACGGTGATGTCGCCGCGATCGACATGGTGAAGGGCGCCGCGGATCATCCAGACCCGAGCGCGTCGTGCCAATTCCAGGAGAGAATCCGCGGATTCCAGCACCATCTTCTCCTTTCGGCAGCCCCACTCCCCTGGCTCGCTCGAGAGCTTTAGGGTGGAAGCTTTGCGTCCCGCCGTTTCCGACGGTTTGCCCTTTCGAGGAGCCCGAACCCACGTGCCGCGGGCACGGCAGAAACGGACTCTCAGTAGATGCTGAAAGAAAATATGGTCTCTCTTGCCCGAATCGCGGGTGACAACCGTCACACCCCGGCCGGAAAAATTATGACGAGAATTATCAGAAATAACGATCCATCGGAAATTGATTCTGGATGAATCCGTTGTGGGGACATGCGCCGGGATCACGGTGAAAGAGGGTCGCCGAGGAGTAAACGCCGCCGGCACCCAAGGCCGGCGCCCGCTGAAACCTGCCCCCGTGCGGTGCCTTGGAATTTGCCACGGAACGTATCGAGGAACCGCCACGGCGGTCTAGTCCCTTGCGGCCCGCCGGGCCGATCGCCGGCAGGGCAGTCGGCAGGACAGCCGGCGGGACAGCCGGCGGGACAGAAGGACGGGGCGGGGGCGGCGCCGCCGGTGGGGGCCTGGGGCAAAGGCTGACGACAGGGTACCCGAGGGCTGATCTCAGAGGAGTCCCGTCGCCACGTCGCCGCGCCGCTGGCCTGAGGGCGCCGAAGCGGATAACATTTCCCCAAAACGGGCGCGGCGCCCCCGCAGAGGCGCCAGGGAGGGAGCAATGAGCGAACATATCTGGCTCAAGTCGTACCCCGAGGGCGTCGACTGGAACGCCGAGATTCCCGAGAGGCCGCTTTACGCGCTCTTGGACGACGCGGTGAGCCGCTTCGGCGAGCGGCCGGCGATCGACTTCCTCGACCGCAAGTACTCGTACCGCGAATTGGGCGAGCTGGTGGCGCGGGCGGCGCGCGGCTTCCAGGACATCGGCGTCGGCAAGGGCGTCAAGGTGGGCCTTTTCCTGCCCAACTGTCCCCAGTTCATCGCCGCCTACTACGGCATCCTCAAGGCCGGCGGCACGGTGGTCAACTACAGCCCGCTCTATGTCGAGGACGAGCTTTTGCACCAGATCGAGGACTCCCACACCGACATCATGGTGACGCTCAACCTGACGGCGCTCTACCCCAAGATGCAGGCGATGCTGGAGCGCAGCCGGGTAAGCAAGCTCATCGTCGGCACCATGCCCGAGGTGCTTCCCTTTCCCAAGAACCTGCTGTTCCCGCTGGTCAAGCGCAAGGAGATCGCCAAGGTGCCGGAGGACGCCGCGCACCAGTCGTTCAAGCAGCTCCTGAACAACGACGGCGACTACCGGCCGATCGAGATCGCGCCCCGCGAGGACATCGCGGTGCTGCAGTACACCGGCGGCACCACCGGGGTGTCGAAGGGCGCGATGCTGTCTCACGCGGCGCTCTACGCCAACACGCTGCAGACCGCGATGTGGGACGCCCAGGCGGTTCCGGGCGAGGAGAGCGTGTTGGGGGTACTGCCCTTCTTCCATGTCTTCGCCATGACGGTGGTGATGAACCTGTCGATCCACCGCGGCGCCAAGATCATCATGCACCCGCGCTTCGAGCTCGAGGCGGTGATGAAGGACATCGTCAAGAAGCGCCCGACGATGATGCCCGGGGTGCCCACCATGTACACCGCGATCGGCAACCACCCTCAGATCACCGAGCTCGACGTGTCGTCGATCCGGGTCTGCATCTCGGGCGGCGCGCCGCTGCCCTTGGAGGTCAAGCAGAAGTTCGAGCAGCTCACCGGGGCCAATCTGTCGGAGGGCTACGGCCTCACCGAGTGCTCGCCGGTGGCCACCGCCAACCCCTTCCACGGCGTCCCCAAGGCGGGTTCGATCGGGCTCCCGGTGCCGGGCACCGAGATCATCATCACCGACCGCGAGGATCCCGGGAAGATCATGCCGCAGGGCGAATCGGGCGAGATCTGCATCACCGGCCCGCAGCTGATGAACGGCTACTGGGGGCGCCCCGAGGCCACCGCCGAGACCATCATCGAGGGCCGGCTCAGGACCGGCGACGTCGGTTACATGGACGAAGACGGCTACAGCTTCATCATCGACCGCATCAAGGACCTGGTCCTGGTCTCGGGCTACAACGTCTACCCGCGCCACGTCGAGGAGGCGATCTACCAGCACCCGCAAGTGGCGGAGGTCACCGTGATCGGCATCCCCGACGACTACGCGGGCCAGGCGGTCAAGGCCTTCGTGGTGCTAAAAGGGGACAAGACGCTGACCGGCGACGAACTCGGCACCTTCCTCGCCGAGCGGCTCGGCCGCCACGAGGTGCCCAAGCACATCGAGTTCCGCGACGAGCTGCCCAAGACCATGATCGGCAAGCTCTCGAAGAAGGAGCTGGTGGCCGAGGAGATGGAGAAGTACGAGAAGGCCAAGGCGGCGAAGGGGGAGGCGGGCTAGCGCGGGGGGCGGCGGGCCATGTCGTCGCCGGCGATCCGGCTCGGCTTCATCTATCCCGTCGGCGGCGCCGACCACGAGTACTACCAATTCGCGGAGGCGCTCGGCGATCACGTCCGGGTCTACCTCGTTACCACGCGGCTGATGGGCGGCGAGGCGGACCACACCATCGCGGCCCTGATGGAGACCGCGCGCATCGATTACCTGGAGAATGCCGCCCGGCGGCTCGCCAGCTTGAGCCCGGACGTCGCGCTGTGGGCCTGCACCAGCGCCAGCTTCATCGTCGGCCGCGACGGCGCGGCGGCGCAGGCGAGCGCCATCGCCGCGGTCACGGGATGCCCGGCGAGCAGCACCTCGATCGCCTTCGCCAATGCCCTCGAGGCGCTCGGCATCACCAAGGTGGCGGTGATGGCGACCTACCCTGAGGACGTGGCGCAGCGCTTCGAAGCGTTCCTCGCCGCCTGGCAGGTCGAGGTCTGCGGTCTGCGCTGGCTCGACGTCATCTCGGGCTGGGATGCCGGCACCCTCGACCCGCAAACGGTGATCGAGGCGGTGCGCGCCGCCGACCGGGAAGAGGCGGAGGCGATCCTGGTCCCCGACACCGCGCTGCCCACGCTCGGGCTCATCGACGGGCTCGAGGCCGAGCTCGGCAAGCCCGTGCTCACCGCCAACCAGGTGACGCTGTGGGAAGCGCTCAGGCTGGCCGGCATCGACGCCCCCGCCCAGGGCTGGGGGCGTCTGCTGGCGGCCTGACGTCGAGACCGATCCTCAGGTCGGGAAGCTCACCCGGGCCTCGCCGAGCGGGCCGAAGTCGGCCACCGCCCGATCCCCCGGCCTCGCCAGGTACATGCCGGTGCAGGTGCCGGTGTTGTGGATGTGACCGGCGCGGAGGCCCTCGCCGCGCGCGGCGCGGGCGTTGGCGAGCCAGGTAAAGGCGGCGACGGGATCGCCGAGCGCGCGGGCGCCGAGGCCCTCGCGCACCACCTCGCCGTTGACGCTGAGGCTCACCTCGAGCGCCTTGAGATCGAGCCCCTGCCAGTCCGCGACGCCGGCGCCGTAGACCAGCGCTCCGTCGGTGCCGTTGTCGGCGATCAGCGAGGGGGCGTCGAGCCTAGTCCAATCCTCGAAGTGGCTCGAGACCACCTCGATGGCGGGATGCACGGTGGCCACCGCGGCGGCGACCTCGTGGGCCTCGTAGGGGCGCTCGCGGGGCGGCAGGTCGCGGCCCAAGCGGAAGGCGAACTCGACCTCGAGGGTGATGGTGAGGAAGTCGGCGGCGGGCAGGCTCGCCGGGCTGGGGTGGAGCGCCGAGGCCAGCAGGCGCGCCCAGTAGGGGCCCTCGAGGCCGAGCTTGGCCTGGATCTCGACGCTGGTGGCGGCGACGAACCAGCCCCCGAGCTCGGCGCCCCCGGCCTCGGCGCCCATGAGCTCGATCAGGCGGTCCTGCACCGCGTAGGCCTGCTCCAGGTCGCGCGGCCGGCAGTCTTCGGGGAGTCCCGGCAGCAGCTGGCGCCCGCGGCGGGCGGCGAGGATGATGCGGGCGGCGCGGTCGACGGCGTCGGGCGTCATGGCCCGCGCTCAGACCATTTCGCGCAGGCGGTATTTGAGGATCTTGCCCATGGCGTTCCTCGGCAGCGCCGCCATGAAGACCACGTCGCGGGGCTGCTTGTAGGCGGCGAGGCGGCCCTCGAACAGGGCCAGCACGGCGTCGCGATCGAGGGTCGCCGCGTGCTTCAGCACCACCACGGCGACCGGGATCTCGCCCCAGCGCTCATCCTGGCGGCCCACCACCGCGGCCTCGCCGATCTCGGGGCACTCGGCGAGCACGTTCTCGAGCTCGGCCGGGTAGATGTTCTCGGAGCCCGAGATGATGACGTCGTTCTTGCGCTCGTCGACGTAGTAGTAGCCTTCCGCGTCCTGATGGCCGATGTCGCCGGTGTGGAACCAGCCGCCCTTGAGCGCCTCGGCCGTGGCCTCCGCATTGCCCCAGTACTCGGACATGACGTTGGCGCCGCGCACCAGGATCTCGCCGCGCTCGCCGGGCGCCACGTCGGCGCCGTCCGGAGCGGCGATGCGGGCCTCGCAGTGGAGCGCCGGCTTGCCCGTCGAGCCCACCTTGCGATGGGCGTCGCCCAAGGGCAGGTAGATGGCGATGGGCGAGGTCTCGGTCGAGCCGTAGACCTGGATCACGGGGACGCCGCGCCGGTGCACCGCCTCGATCAGGGCATGGGGGACGAAGGTCGAGCCGGTGGTGATCATGCGCAGGCACGAGAGATCGGTGGTCTCCCAGTCGGGATGATCGATGAGCGCCTGGATTATGGCCGGCACCAGCACCGCCAGCGTCGGCCGGCGCTGGGCGATCGCCTTGAGCGCCGCGCCCGGCTCGAAGCGGCGCTGCATGGTGATGGTGGCGCCGGCGTGGAGCGCCGGCGTGGTCTGGATGTTGAGGCCGCCGACGTGGAACAGGGGCAGGGTGGTGAGGACGTGATCGGCGCCCGTGAGGTCGTGCATGGTGGTCGAGTTGATGGCGTTGTAGAGGATCGCCTCCTGCTTCAGCACCGCCCCCTTGGGCCGCCCGGTGGTGCCGGCGGTGTAGACCAGCAACAGCGGGCTGGCGTAGTCGGCGGCGGGGCCGCGAACCTCGCCCGAGGCCGCGCCGAGCAAGTCCTGCCAATCCAGCCAGCCCTCGGCCGCGCGCTCCAGGGCGACCAGGGCGCAGTCGCCGAGCGCCTCTCGTATGCCCTCGACGTGGGCGATGAAGTCGTCCTCGACCAGGATCGCGGAGGGCCTGCAGTCGCCGAGCATGAAGGCGTGCTCGGGCGCGGCGAGGCGCCAGTTGAGCGGCACCAGCATGGCCCCGAGCCGGGCGCAGGCGAACAGGAGGGCGATGAAATCCGGGCTGTTGTAGCCGAGATGGGCGACGCGGTCGCCGCGCCCGATGCCGAGCCCGTGCTCGAGCGCGGCGGCGGTTGCCGCGACGCGCAGGGCGAGCTCGCCGTAGCTCAAATCGCGGCCTTCGAAGTGGATGGCGGTACGCTCGGGGTGAAAGTCCGCGCGGCGCTCGATCCAGGCCGAAAGCTCCATGGTTCGGCGTGCGCCCGTTACTCGGCGGCGGAGCGGGCCGCGTCGCGGTGCTCGGTCTCCATGCTGGTCAGCAGCCGCTCGATGTGGCCGGTCGGCTTGGTGAAGCGGGCCAGTGCGAGATAGAGCACGGGGACGACAAAGAGGCTCAAGAGCGAGGCGAAGCTGACGCCGCCGATGATGACCATGCCGAGCGCCTCGCGGGCCTCGGCCCCGGCGCCGGTGGCGAAGGCCAGGGGCATGGCGCCGAAGGCGGTGGCGATGGTGGTCATCAGGATGGGGCGCAGGCGGATCACCGAGGCGTCGCTCACGGCGGAGCGGATGTCCTGCCCGCGGTCGCGGAGCTGGTTCGCGAACTCGACGATGAGGATGCCGTTCTTGGCAATCAGCCCGATCAGCATGATCATGCCGATCTGGGTGTAGACGTTGATCGAGAGCCCGGCCCATAGCATCGAGCCGAGCGCGCCGGTGAGCGCCAGCGGCACCGCGAGGATGATGATGAAGGGGTGGATGAAGCTCTCGAACTGGCCCGCCAGCACCAGGAACACGATCAGCAACGCCATGCCGAAGGTGAAGTAGAGGGCGCTGCTCGAGTCCTTGTACTCGCGCGAGACCCCCTTCCAGGTGATGCGGACCTGACCGGGGAGCTCGTCCCGGGCCACCGACTCGAGGAAGCCGAGGGCCTCGCCCATGGTGTAGCCGGGGGCCAGCGACGCCGAGATGGTGATCGCGCGCAGCCGGTCGACGCGGTTGAGCTGGCGGGCGCCGGCGCTCTCCTCGTAGGTCACCAGGTTGGCCAGCGGGATCAGCCGCCCGGTGGTGCGCGAGCGCACGTAGATGTTGGAAAGATCGCCGGGCGTCTGGCGGTCCTCGGGCCGCGCCTGCAGCACCACGTTGTACTCCTTGCCGCCCTTGGAGTAGGTGGTGACGAAGCGCGCGCCGAGCATGGTCTCGAGGGTGCGGCCGATATCCTCGATCGAGATCCCGAGGTCGGCGGCGCGGTCGCGCTCGATCTTGACATGGAGCTCGGGCCGCGTCTCCTCGTAATCGGAGTTCACGTTGAGCAGGCGGGGATTTTCGCGGGCCCGCTCGAGCAACTGATCGCGCCACTCGCTCAAGAGCTCGTAGCTGGGCCCGCCGAGGACCATCTGCACCGGCGCTCTGAAGCTGCGCTGACCCAGGCTCGGCGGGTTGACGGCGTAGGCGCGCACCCCGGGCACCGAGAGCAGCATCGGGAAGATCTTGCGCGATACCTCCTGCTGCTTGATCTCGCGCTCGTCCCAGTCGCGGAGCCGCAAGAACGAGAACGCCGAGTTGACCTGGCCGGGGCGGCCGAAACCCGGCGCCAGGATGGTGAAGACGCGCGCCGCGATGCCCTCGTCGACCAGCGGCAGGAGCTCGCGCTCGATCTCGAGTACGTAGCGGCGTGTGTACTCGAGGCTCGATCCCTCGGGCGCCGAGATCGGAATGAAGATGATGCCGCGGTCCTCGGTGGGCGCGAACTCGCGGGGCAGGGCCTCGAACATGTTGTAGGCCACCCCCGAGACCGCCACCGCCAGGGCGACGACGACGATGGGCATGGCGAGCGCCCGTTCCAGAAGCCAGCGGTAGCCGTTCCGCATGCCCTCGAAGAGGGGCTCGGTGACGCGGTGGAACGCGCCCTCGTCGTGCGCCGCGCGCAGCCACTTGGAGCACATCATCGGCGTCAGCGAGAGGGCGACGAAGCTCGAGAAGATCACCGCCGCCGCCACGGCGACGCCGAACTCGCGGAACAATCGTCCGGTGTTGCCCTCGAGGAAGGAGATGGGGATGAACACCGCGACCAGCACCAGGGTGGTGGCGATCACCGCGAAGGCGATCTGACGCGCGCCCCGCACCGAGGCCAGGAGCGGCGGCTCGCCGTCCTCGATGTGGCGGTGGATGTTCTCGAGCACGACGATGGCGTCGTCGACGACGAGGCCGATGGCCAGCACCAGGGCCAAGAGCGTCAGCACGTTGACCGAGTAGTCGAGGGCGGCGAGCACGATGAAGGCGGCGATCACCGAGACCGGGATCGCCACCACCGGGATGATGGTGGCGCGGAAGGAGCGCAGGAAGAAGAAGATCACCCCGAGAACCAGCGAAAAGGCGATCGAGAGCGCGATGAAGACCTCTTTGATCGATTGGCTTATGAACAGCGACTTGTCGTAGGAGACGTCGAGCCCCATGCCCTCGGGCAGGGTCGGGCGCAGGATCTCCACCACCTCGCGGATGCCGTTGGCGACGTCGAGGGTGTTGGCCTTCGACTGCTTGACGACGCCGAGCCCGACCGCGTTGCGGCCGTTGGCGCGGAGCTCGCTGCGGTCGTCCTCGGCGCCGACCTCGACGCGCGCGACCTCGGCCAATCGCACCAGGTAGCCGGCGTCGTCCTTGACCACGATCTTGCGGAACTCCTCGGGCGTCTTGAGGCCCGACTCGGTGCGCACCGCGAACTCGCGCTGCAGCGACTCGATGCGGCCCGAGGGGAGCTCGACGTTCTGTCGCTCGAGCGCGGTCTCGACGTCCTGCACCGTGAGCTCGCGCGCCGCCAACTCGTACTTGTCGAGCCATACCCGCATGGCATAGCGCCGCTTGGCGCCGATGCGGATCGAGGCCACGCCGGGGATGATGGAGAGCCGGTCGACCAGGAAGCGCTCGGCGTAGTCGGTAAGCTCGAGCCCGTCCATGCGGTCGCTGGTCATCGCCACCCACATGATGGGGCGGGCGTCGGCCTCGGTCTTGGCGACGCGCGGCACGTCGGCCTCTTCGGGCAGGCGCCCGACCACCCGAGCCACCCGGTCGCGCACATCGTTGGCGGCGGCGTCGATCTCGCGCGAGAGGTGGAAGGTGATGCTGACGCTCGAGGACTCCTCGCGGCTCGTCGACTCGATGGTCTTGATGCCCTCGATCCCGGCGATCGCGTCCTCGATGATCTGGGTCACCTGGGTCTCGATGATCTGCGCCGAGGCACCGCGGTAGGTGGTGTTGACCGAGACCACGGGCGGGTCGATGTCGGGGTATTCGCGCACCGTCAGCGTGCGGTAGGCGAAGAGGCCAAAGATCACAACCACCAAGGTCACTACGGTGGCCAGCACCGGACGCTTGATCGAGACGTCGGAGAGCACCATGGGCGATGCCTAGCCCGAGGCTTTGGGTGCCAGCGGCTGCACCGGCACGCCGTCGCGAATCTTCTGCAGCCCGCCGATGACGACGAGAACCCCTGGCTCGAGGCCCGAGAGCACCTCGACCTCGCCCAACAGACGCTGGCCGAGCTTGACCTCGGTGCGCACCGCGCTGCCCCCTTCGACGACGAAGACGAACTGCCCCGTTCGCGTCGAGACCACAGCTTCCTCGGGCACCAGCACCGCGTCGGAGCGGGTGTCGACCACCAGCATGACGTTAAGGAACATGCCCGGCTTCAGGATCTCGTCGTCGTTGGGGAGCTCGGCCCGCACCTCCACCGAGCGGGTCACCGGGTCGACCCGCGAATCGATGGTCGACACCTTGCCGGTAAATGTGCGGCCCAGGAGGGCGGCGCTCCGGGCGGTCACGAGCAATCCGAGTGAGAGCCGACCGAGCGCGGTCTCGGGGACCTGGAAGTCGAGCTTGATCGGCGTCACGTCGTCGAGAGTGGTGATCGCGCTACCCGGCTCGACCAGGGCGCCGAGGCTCACGCGGCGCAGCCCCAAGCGGCCGCTGAACGGGGCGCGAATGACGTAATCGGCGAGCCGCGCCTCGTCGACGCGAACCCGCGCCTCCGCCGCCTCGAGCTCGCCCATCAGCTCCTCGACCTGGGCCTCGGGGATGTTGCGGGTCTCGAGCAAGCGCTTGGCGCGGGCATAAAGGCGCTGGGCCTTGTCGCGCTCGGCCCGCTTTTCCTCGAGCTCGGCCTGCAACTCGCGAGCGTCGGTCTCGACGAGAATGGTCCCCGACGTGACCTTTTGCCCTTCGCGGAAGGCGATCTTGGTGACCACGCCGCGCACCTTCGAGGTGATGATCACCGCCTCGTTGGCGCGCGCCGTGCCGACCGCCTCGATGGTGACGGAGACCGTGCCGCTGCGCGCCGGTGCCACCTCGACCGGCACCGCGCGGGCGAACTGCTGGCCGGCCTTGTCGGCCGCCGGGGCCGGGCCGAAGGGCAGACGGTCCTTGTAGTACCAGCCGCCACCGCCGGTGGCGGCGAGCAACGCCACCACCACGGTCTGGGTGATCACCTTCATAGGCTTCCTCTCGCCAGGTCTTACTGGGCGCTTGAGAAGCTCAACCCAACGGGTGATAAGTACCATTTAAGCGGTGTCGACGGAAATACACGAAGGCGAGAGCGCCCGGACCCTGGTCGGCCGCGACTAGATCGGTTCCGCATTGATGGGAACCGATCTAGATTCTTTTCGCTCACGGCAGCGGACCCAAAGGTCCGCGCCTGCGCGGGCGCGCCGGAGGGCCGGCGGGCCGCAGTCGCGGCCTCAGAGCGATTCCAGGCGATCTCGAATTGCTCTATGGTTCAGTTGCGGGGGTTCGGTTGGGGACGGCCATGACGACACTGCTCTACACTCATCCCGCCTGTCTCGAGCACGATCCCGGCCCCGGCCATCCGGAGCGCCCGGAGCGGCTACGCGCGGTTCTGGCGGCCCTCGACGACGAGGCCTTCGATGGCCTCGAGCGGCGCGAGGCGCCGCGGGCGAGCAAGGCGCAACTCCTCTACGCCCATCCCGAGGCCTACGTGGATCAAGTGTTCGCCGCCGTGCCGGAGAGCGGCCAAGCCCATCTCGATGCGGACACCTTGGTCTCGCCGGGATCGGGCGAGGCCGCGCTTCGCGCCGTGGGCGCGGTATGCGCGGCGGTCGACGAGGTGATGAGCGGCGCCGCGGCCAATGCCTTCTGCGCCGTGCGCCCCTGCGGACATCACGCCGAGGCCACCCGGGCCATGGGGTTCTGCCTCTTCAACAACGTCGCCCTCGGCGCCTTTCACGCTCGTGCCGCGCATGGCGCCCAACGGATCGCCGCGGTCGATTTCGACGTTCACCACGGCAACGGCACCCAGCACATGTTCGAGGCCGACGCGGGTCTGTTCTACGCCTCGACCCACCAGTCGCCGCTCTACCCCGGCACCGGCGCGGCGGACGAGCGCGGCGTGGGCAACATCCTGAACCTGCCCATGAGTCCCGATAGCGGCTCGACCGAGTTCCGCGCCGCGGTGACAGGGTCTCTGGTGCCGGCGCTTCACCAGTTCAAGCCCGATCTGCTGCTGATCTCGGCCGGCTTCGATGCCCATGCCCGCGATCCGTTGGCGCAGATCAATCTGGTGGAAGACGACTACGTCTGGATCACGGAAGAGCTGATGAGGCTTGCCGAGGAGCACTGCGCCGGCCGGGTGGTGTCGGCGCTCGAAGGGGGCTACGACCTCGACGCCCTGGCGGCGAGCACGGCGGCGCACGTGCGAACCTTGATGGCGGCCTGAGGGCGGCTCGCTTGTCCCTGGGCCGGCCCGGGCGTACATTGGTGGGAGCGCGGCGGGAGCGAATGCATGGCGAAAAAGGCCGGCGAACCGGGGGCCGAGGAGCTCCCCGCGGAGATCCGCAAAATGAGCTTCGAGGAGGCGCTGAAGGCTCTCGAGGAGATCGTTCAGCGCCTCGAAAGCGGCGAGGTGAGCCTCGAGGACTCGATCGAGATTTACGGCCGCGGCACGCTCCTCAAGCGGCACTGCGAGGCCAAGCTTCGCGCCGCCCAGGAGCGCGTCGACAAGATCGTGATCGAGGCTGACGGCGCCGTGGGAACCGGCCCGGCGGAGATCGAGTGAGGCGGGCTTGAGCGCGCTCAACAAGGCCCTGCGCGAGAGCGCCCACGCGGTCAACCAAGCCCTCGAGGCCCTGTTGCCCGAGCCCGACGGGCCCCAGGCGCGGGCGATCGAGGCGATGCGCTACACCACGCTGGCCGGCGGCAAGCGCCTGAGGCCGTTCCTCGTCGTCACCGGCGCGGATCTCTTCGAGGTGCCCCGCGATTTGGCGCTCCGCGCCGCCGTCGCGGTGGAGCTCGTGCACACCTATTCGCTGGTGCACGACGACCTGCCGTGCATGGACGACGATGATTTGAGGCGCGGCAGGCCCACCGTCCACGTCGAGTTCGACGAGGCCACCGCGGTGCTCGCAGGCGACGCCCTGCTCACCCTGGCCTTCGAGGTGTTGGCCTCCGAGCGCACCCACCGTGACCCGGCGGTGCGTTGCGAGCTGATCGCCGAGCTGGCGCGCGCGGCCGGGACCGACGGCATGGTGGGCGGGCAGATGATGGACCTGTTGGCCGAGAACCGGGAGCTCGACGAGGCCGCGATCAAGCATCTGCAAGGGATGAAGACCGGCGCCCTCTTCGCCTTCGCGTGCGAGGCCGGGGCGATCCTGGGCGCGGCGGCGGGCGAGGCGCGGGACGCGCTCAGGGCCTACGCCCGGGATCTGGGACTCGCCTTCCAGATCGCCGACGATTTGCTGGACGCGGAAGGGAGCGCCGAGGCCCTGGGCAAGGCGGTGGGCAAGGACGCCGCCGCCGGCAAGGCCACTTTCGTTTCCCTGCTGGGGCTCGAGTCGGCGCGGGCCGAAGCGGAAAGACTTGCCAGCGAGGCCAAGCAGCACCTAGATATATTTGCGGAAGACGCCGATCTTTTGCGCGATGTTGCGGATTTTGTTATAAGGCGGCGAGCTTAGTTGGGGGCTAGTAGTAGTAATGACCATCGAAACTCCGCTCTTGGATCAAATAAATACGCCGGAAGACCTTCGCAAGCTTCCGCGCAAGCAGCTGCGGCAGTTGGCCGACGAGCTGCGCGCCGAGACCATCGACGTGGTCTCGGTAACCGGCGGCCACTTGGGCGCGGGATTGGGCGTGGTCGAGCTCACGACCGCCCTGCACTACGTGTTCGATACGCCGCGGGACAAGCTGATCTGGGACGTCGGCCATCAGTGCTACCCGCACAAGATCCTCACCGGCCGGCGCGACCGCATCCGCACCCTGCGTCAAGGCGGCGGCCTGTCGGGCTTCACCAAGCGCGCGGAAAGCGAGTACGACCCGTTCGGCGCCGCACACAGCTCGACCTCGATCGCCGCCGGCCTGGGCTTCGCGGTGGCGCGCGACCTGAGCGGCGAGGATCACAACATCGTCTGCGTCATCGGTGACGGCGCCATGAGCGCGGGTATGGCCTACGAGGCCATGAACAACGCCGGCGCCGCGGACAGCCGGCTCATCGTCATCCTCAACGACAACGACATGTCGATCGCGCCGCCGGTCGGCGCCATGAGCGCGTATCTCGCGCGCCTGCTGTCGTCGCGCCAGTACCGCAGCCTGCGCCATATCGGCAAGCAGCTCGCGGGCAAGCTGCCGCGCACCCTGGAGCTGACGGCCAAGCGCGCCGAGGAGTACGCGCGCGGGATGGCGACCGGCGGCACCCTGTTCGAGGAGCTGGGGTTCTATTACGTCGGGCCTATCGACGGCCACAAACTGAGCCATCTCTTGCCGGTGCTCAAGAACGTGCGCGACGCGCGCAACTCGGGCCCGGTGCTGATCCACGTGGTGACCCGCAAGGGCGCCGGCTACGCGCCCGCCGAGCAGGCCCCCGACAAGTACCACGGCGTCGGCAAGTTCGACGTCATCACCGGCGCCCTCGACAAGCCGAAGGCCAACGCGCCGAGCTACACCAAGGTCTACGCCCAGGCCCTGATCAAGGAGGCGGAGGCCGACGACAAGATTGTCGCCGTGACCGCGGCGATGCCGGCCGGCACCGGCCTCAACCTGTTCGCCGAGGCCTTCCCCGAGCGCTGCTTCGACGTCGGCATCGCCGAGCAGCACGGGGTCACCTTCTGCGCCGGACTGGCGGCCGACGGCTACAAGCCCTTCGCCACCATCTACTCGACCTTCCTGCAGCGGGCCTACGACCAGATCGTGCACGACGTCGCGATCCAGCGCCTGCCGGTGCGCTTCGCCATGGACCGCGCCGGTCTGGTGGGCGCCGACGGTCCGACCCACGCCGGCGCCTTCGACGTCACCTATCTGTCGACGCTGCCGGGCTTCGTGGTGATGGCGGCGGCCGACGAGGTCGAGCTGATGCACATGGTGGCAACCGCGGCGACCATCGACGATCGTCCCTCGGCGCTGCGCTATCCGCGCGGCGAGGGCATCGGCCTCGAACTGCCGGAGCGGGGGACGCCGCTCGAGATCGGCAAGGGGCGCGTGGTCCGCGAGGGCACCAGCGTCGCCCTGCTCTCCTTCGGCGCCCGGCTTCAGGAGTGTCTCAAGGCGGCCGACGATCTGGCCGCCCGCGGCCTCTCCACCACGGTGGCGGACGCGCGCTTCGCCAAGCCGCTGGACGAGGATCTGATTCGACGGCTGGCCAACGAGCACGAGGTGCTGGTCACCATCGAGGAGGGGTCGATCGGCGGCTTCGGCGCCCACGTGCTGCACTTCCTTGCCAGCGCCGGCCTGCTCGACGCCGGCCTCAAGGTGCGCTCGATGGTGCTGCCCGACATCTTCATCGACCAGGACAAGCCGGACAAGATGTACGACGTCGCCGGGCTCAACGCGCCGCACATCGTCGAGACCGCGGTGGCCGCGCTGGGCCGCGAGGAGGCCCAGGCCCCGGCCCGCGCCTAGGCGCGGCGCCCCTCGGAGCTTGAGATCGCCGTCGGGACTGGTGACGGTCGAGGAGGCGACGTGCGCAATGTGGGCGTAGCGGTCAAGCTGCCCGACGTAGCGAACGCGCAGGCGGTCCGGGAGGCCGTGAACCCGGGAATGCCAATCTCGCTCATGGCGCTACGCCCTCTCGCCGGACATTTCGGTAAAAGGGCAGGCCGCTAAGCTCGGCTCTGTCCGCCGTCGTGAAGACGCACGAGATCAGGGTGTCGTATTCGAGGCACAGTTCGTGGATGACGTCGGTCGCCCTGGCCTTATGACTCGCCATCGCGCTCTGGTCGGCGAGCACCACCAGGACGTCGATGTCCGACTCCGGATCGCTGTCGCCGCGGGCCTGGGAACCAAATAGAATCAGCCGGCACAGGCTGGTGCCGCAAAGACCGTCGAGCCGTGTGCGCAGGTCGGCGAGGATCACCGAGAGCGGGGCGTTCATGGTGCCACATGAGAGCTCGGGCCCCGGGCAGGTGAGGGGGGCCCCGAAACAACGGGTCGACACCCTGCTCGTCGAACGCGATCTGGTGAAAAGCCGGGCCCGAGCCCAGGCCCTGGTGATGGCGGGCCGGGTCTATTCGGGCGAGCGGCGGCTTGAGAAGCCGGGCCAACGCATCGCCGCCGATGCCCCGCTCACCGTGCGCGGCGCCGATCATCCCTGGGTCTCGCGCGGCGGCGTCAAGCTGGCCCACGGGCTCGATCACTTCGGCATCGACGTCGCCGGGCGCCAAGCGCTCGACGTCGGCGCCTCCACCGGCGGCTTCACCGAGGTGCTGCTGGAGCGCGGCGCGGCAAAGGTCTACGCCGTCGACGTCGGCCACGGACAGCTCGCCTGGAGCTTGCGCAACGATCCCCGGGTGGTGGTGCTGGAACGGACCAACGCCCGCTACCTCGAGCGGGCCCAAGTGCCCGAAGCCATCGCGGTGATCGTCTGCGACGTGAGCTTCATCGGTCTCGAGGTGGTGCTGCCGGCGCCGCTGGCGCTGGCCGCGCCCGAGGCCGTGCTGGTGGCGCTGATCAAGCCCCAGTTCGAGGTCGGGCGGGGCGAGGTCGGCAAGGGCGGCGTGGTGCGCGATCCGAGCCTTCATAAGGCGGTTTGCCAGCGCATCACGAAATGGCTCGACGCGCGGCCGGGATGGCGCGTCCTCGGGGTCGCCGAGAGCCCGCTCAAGGGCGCCGACGGCAACCTCGAATTCCTGGTCGCGGCGCGTCGCGGTCCGCGCGCCGCCGATTAGGCGTGAGCGCCGCCGGCGCCGACACGGGCCGGTGATCAGCGCGCCATGCGGTTGGTCATGTTGAAGAAGCCGGCGTCGCGGAGCTTCGGGCGGTCGGCCTCGCCGATCTCGTGGCAGCGCCCGGTGAGCTTGGCGGCAAAGTCGAGCATGGCGCAGTGACGCGGTTCGAGCTCCGCCTCGCGGTAGTTCATCGCCATCAGCTCGCCGCGCCCCGACTCGTCGGGCATCGGCGTATAGGAGTGTCGGGAGCGGCGTTCAGCCGCACTGGGCGCGGTGGCGCAGCAGGTGATCGGCCAGCACGCAGGCCATCATCGCCTCGCCCACGGGCACCGCGCGGATACCGACGCAAGGGTCGTGACGGCCCTTGGTCACGACCTCGACCTCGTTGCCGTGGATGTCGACGCCGCGCCTCGGGATCAGGATCGAGGAGGTCGGTTTGACGGCGAAACGGACGATGATGTCCTGTCCGCTGGAGATCCCGCCCAGGATTCCGCCGGCGTTGTTGTCGAGGAAGGTCACGGCCCCGTCCTCGATGCCCATCTCGTCGCCGTGCTCCTCGCCCGATTGGGCGGCGGCGGCGAAGCCGGCGCCGATCTCCACCCCCTTGACGGCGTTGATGCTCATCATCGCCATCGCCAAGTCGCCGTCGAGCTTGCCGTAGACCGGGGCGCCGAGGCCCGCGGGCACGCCGCTGGCGACCACCTCGATGACGGCGCCGAGCGAGGAGCCCGCCTTGCGGACCTCGTCGAGCCGGCTCTCCCAGAGCTCGGCGGCGGCGGCGTCCGGGCACCAGAATGGGTTGGCCTCGACGGCATCCCAATTCCAGGCCTCGCGGTCGATGCCGTGGGGGCCGAGCTGCACCAGGGCGCCGCGGACGCTGATCCCGTCGCCCAGGACCTTGCGGGCGATGGCGCCGGCGGCCACGCGGGTCGCGGTTTCGCGCGCCGAGGAGCGCCCGCCGCCGCGGTAGTCGCGAACCCCGTACTTGGCCTGATAGGTGTAGTCGGCGTGACCGGGCCGGAACAGGTCCTTGATCTCGTCGTAGTCCCGGGAGCGCGGGTCCTGGTTTTCGATGGCGAGCGAGATCGGGGTTCCGGTGGTGACGCCCTCGAACACGCCGGAGAGGATCTCGACCCGGTCGGGCTCCTGGCGCTGGCTGGTGAAACGCGACTGGCCCGGGCGCCGACGGTCGAGCCAGAACTGGATGTCCGGCTCCGCCAGCTCGAGCCGCGGCGGCGTGCCGTCGATGACGCAGCCGATCGCCGGGCCATGGCTTTCACCCCAGGTCGTGACCCGGAAGAGACGTCCGAAGGAGTTATGGGACATGACGCGGCCGCGCGGCCCCGAGCGGCGCCTCAGACCGTCGAGATGTCGGGCGCGTCGGGCGCCTTCATGCCGACCACGTGGTAGCCGCAATCGACGTGATGCACCTCGCCGGTGACGGCGCTGCTGAGATCGCTCAAGAGGTAAAGCGCGGCATTGCCGATCTCGCCGGTTCCGATGTTGCGCCGCAGTGGAGAGTTGTACTCGCTCCACTTCAGGATATAGCGGAAGTCGCCGATCCCGGCGGCGGCGAGGGTCTTTACCGGCCCCGCCGAGATCGCGTTGACGCGGACATTGATCTTGCCGAGATCGGCGGCGAGGTACCGGACGCTGGCCTCGAGCGCGGCCTTGGCGATCCCCATGACGTTGTAGTGGGGCACCACCTTCTCGGCGCCGTAGTAGGTGAGCGTGAGCAGGGCACCGCCGTTCGGCATCAGCTTCTCGGCCCGCTGGCAGACCGCCGTGAACGAGTAGCACGAGATGTCGAGCGTCATGGCGAAGTTCTCGGCCGTGGTGTCGACGTAGCGGCCCTTGAGCTGGTCTCGGTCCGAGAAGGCGATGGCGTGAACGACGAAGTCGATGCTGTCCCAGCGCGAGCCGAGCTCGTCGAAGGCGGCGTCGAGCGCATCCCGTTCGGAAACGTCGCAGTGCACGACGAAGTCCGAGCCGACCGAGGCGGCGAGCGGCGTCACCCGCTTGCCCAGCGCCTCGACCTGGTAGGTGAAGGCGAGCTCGGCGCCATGCTGGGCGAGGGTGCGGGCGATGCCCCAGGCGATCGAACGATCGTTGGCGACGCCCATGATCAGGCCCCTTTTACCGGCCATTAGGGGCTGGGAAACGGTCATACGTATCTCGCGATCTCTTAGGAGGAAGCTCGAGTCGGCGGCATCCTACACCAAAGCCTAGGGCGATCAAAACCCAGCGGAGCCGCGCCTCCGCGAGGTTTTCTCGGGCGCCCCGGCGGCGTCATCGGCGCGCGTTCCAGCGATGACGGCGTTGACCTCGGCGCCGAAAATGAAGATCGCACCGAGAATGTAAAAGAACAGGAGCGCGATCACCACGCCGCCCAGGCTGCCATAGGTCAGGGCGTAACTGTTGAAGTGCTCGAGGTAGAGGGAGAACAGGCTGCCGGCGAGCAGCCACAGGCCCAGCACCAGAATGGCGCCGGGGACGATCCAGCCGACCTTGAGCCGGCGCGCCGGCAAAATCCAATAGAGCGCGGCGACGGCGCAGAACAGGAGGCTCGCGCTCGCCCCGTAGCGCAACAGGGTCCATAGCGGCTTTCCCAGCGCCGGCAGCGCCAACAGCTCGCGCACGTCCTCCCACAGCACCTCGCCCAACACCAGGCCGCTCATGCCGGCGACGATGATCGCCGAGGCGATGATCACGATGACGACGCTTTCCAGGCGCCGGCGCCAGTAGCGGTGCGGCGCCGCCACGTCGAAGGCGCGGTTCAGGGCCTTGCGAATGCCCTCGAGAGCGGTCGAGGCGGTCCAGATGGCGGCCAGGATTCCCACCGTGAGAAGGCCGCCGCGGGTTTCCTGCATGACCTCGATGATCGGCCCCTCGAGGGTGCCGGAAACCGATTCGGGCAGGTTCTCGAGCAGCAGCGCGACGACCTCGGTGCCGGTCTCGGTCTGGCCGAAAAAGCCGGCCAGGGCGAGGAGGAAGATGATGAAGGGGAACAGCGACAAGAGGCCGATGAACGCCAGGTGTCCGGCCAGCACCAGCGCCTCGTCGGCGATGAACCGGCGCAGCGCGGTGCGCAGGCAGGCGATGACACCGGGGCGGCCGTCGCCGACCGCGCTCGGGTCACCGATCGGATCGTTGCTCACGATGGCTTGCGCTTGGCGCGCACGACGTAATCGTGGTCCTTGGCCCACTCGGCGATAAGGCGCTCGAGCTCGGGGTCGCGTTTCTCGGGCAGCATCACCTTCAGCTCGACGTATTGGTCGCCCCGCGTGCCCGCCTTCTTATCGACGATACCCTTGCCCTTGAGACGCAGGGTGGTGCCCGAACTGGAGCCCTTGGGCACCTTCAGGGAGACCGCGCCGTGGATGGTCGGGACCTCGATCCTGGCGCCCAGGACCGCTTCAGGCAAGGTCACCGGCGCCTCGACGTGGATGTCCTTGCCCTTGAGCGAGAACACCGGATCGGGCACGACCTCGACCGTGATCAGGGCGTCGCCCGAGGGCGCGACGTTGCGCCCCGATTCGCCCTGATCCTTGAGGCGGATGGTCTGACCGTTTTCGATGCCGGCCGGAATGGTCACGTCGAGGGTCTTGCCGCGGGTCAGGGTGAGGCGCTGCTTGGACCCTCTGGCGGCGTCGAGAAAGCTCACCTTGAGCGAGTAGCGGCGATCGGCGCCCCTGGTGCGAAAGATGCGCCTGGCACGGTCACGACCTCGGCCGCGAAAGCCGCTGAAGAACTCGGCGAAGAGGTCCTCGGGATTGGCGCCACCGTCGCCGACGCCGGCAAACAAGTCCTCGCCTTGTGGGCTACCGGTAAAGCCACGAGAAAAATGGGCATGGACCCGCGGGGCGCCGCTGGCATCGATCTCGCCGCGATCGTAGCGCGCCCGCTTGTCGGGATCCCCGAGCAACGCATAGGCCGCGGAGACCTCCTTGAAACGCTCTCCTACTGCTTTATTTTCAGGATGAAGATCGGGGTGCAACGCCTTGGCGAGCTTGCGATAAACCCTCTTTATATCCTTCTGGGTTGCGTTCCGGTCCAGCTCGAGAACGGAGTAGGGATCCTTCATCGTCCGCTCGTGCGTGTTAACGCGGGGCCGGTGGTCCCGCGTCCGTCGCCCCCAACATATGTCGCGCCGCGATGCGGTTAAAAGGGGTGCGCGTAAGGACCGCGCTCGGTTCGAGGGGCGGGGCCGTGCCCGGCGCGGGTCTCAGCGATGGTCCTTCAAATTGTCGACCAGGACCTCGCCGGCCGCGATCTGGGCGCCATCCATGCCGTCGGCCAGTCTACGCAAGGCCCGCGCCGCCTCACCGTGGTTCTGTTCGGCCGAGAGAGCAAACCACAGGTAGGCCTGCAGTTCGTCGGGCGGCACGCTCGAGCCTTCGAAATAGACCCGGCCGAGGGCGTACTGAGCATCCGCGTCGCCGGCTTGGGCCAGGGGCAGCAATGTCTCCGCGTCCGCCTCGAAGACGGTCACCGGCGGGCGGGCGTTGAGCACCTCGACGGTGGCGACCGGCAACGGCGGGAGCGAGGTCTCCTGGCGCGCCTGGGGCGGGGCCAGGGTCTCGCTCGCGGGCGCCGCCGGTGGTGGCACGATCCGCTCGTCGTCGGCGCCTGAGTGGTCGCGTACGCCGCCGTCGCTGCCGTTCGCACCAGCGGCGGGCGAGCTTGCCGCTGCCGGCTCGTCGTCACGGTCACGCCCGCGCTCGAGATCACCCGAGGACTGCGCCCCAAGCAGCATCACCCAGCGCAACAGCAGGTCCGGCTCGGGGCTCGTGGCGGGCGCCGCGGTGTCGAGGGAGGCGACCGCGCTTGCCTCCGAAGCGGCGCTTTCGAGAGGCTCCGTAGCGGCGGGTTGCGGCGCCGCCGTGGCAATCGGAACCTCCTGGTCTAGCGCGGGGGCGCTAGCGGCGCCCTGGGTCTCGCCCTCGTCCGCCTCGCCGTCCCCGGTCGCCGGTTGGTCGGCGGCGCGCTCCGCCGCGGGTCCCTCGTCGCCCGGCAGGCTGCTGACCGGCTCCTCGTCGCCGGCCTCTTCCTCGGACGGCGCATCGACCGAGGTCGCGGAGGGGCTCTGCTGACCGGTCCGGCCGATGAGAATGTCGTTGTTGAAGCCGAAAAGGAAGCGCAGGAACGCGTTTGCCTTGCTAGGCTCATCGTCTTCCGCCGCCGCCTCATCCTCGGCGGCGGCGCCTTCGTCCTCATCGGCGCCTTGCTCGCCGAGCGCCGTCTCGCCGCCCTCGGGGGCCGGGCTCGCGGCGGCGCCGGCGCGGGCAAGGTCGGGGTCTTGCCATTCACTCGCTGCGGCGGGCGCCGAAACGGCGGTCGGAGCGGCCACGGCGGGTTCGCCGGCGGGCGCAGAATCGGGCGTCGCCAGCGCGATGCTTTGCTGGTCCGAGGCCGACGCACCGTCGCCTGGGGTGGCTTTGAGGGTCAAGCCCGCCACTGCTTCCGGGGCGGGTGCGGGCAGCGCCGCCCCGCCCTCGACGGCCTGGTCCGGGAGCTCGGAGTCCCCGGTCGGCGAAATCACCAGGGTGCCGAGCCGATCGGCGGCCTTCTTATGGCCGGCGCGAGCGGCGTTGTAATACCAGGCCAGGGCCTTGGGCTCGCTTTGCTCGACGCCGAGGCCGCGCTCGTACATCAGCGCCAGGTTGTACTGGGCGATATCGTGGCCCTGAATCGCCGCGCGCTCGAACCATTTCGCCGCCTCGGCGTAGTCCTGGGGCACGCCGTCGCCGCGCAGGTACATGCTGGCAAGGTTGGCCTGGGCGCGCGCGAATCCGACCTCGGCGGCGCGCCGGTACCATTCGACGGCACTGTCCAGATCCTGCTCGACGCCCTGACCCTTGCGATAAAGGTGCCCGATGTTGCGCTGCGCCGCCGGGTCGCCGGTCTCGGCCAGCGGCAGCCACTCGGCGAACGCGGTCGCGTAATCGCCATTGTCGTAAGCCGCGACGCCGGCGGCGAAGTCGGCCAACGCCGGTCGGGCCAGCGCCAGCAAAGCGCCGATCACGACGCCGAGAATGAGCCGATTCATGTGGGGACTCTTCTGCATGACCGCTCGCCGGATTGGCATCCGGTTTTCCGGTCGTCCTTCGCTTGTCGTTCCGAGAACGTCGTCGCCCTTCACGTGCCGAGGCGCGAGGCCGGAACCGGATTCGGCGGTCCGGCGACCGGCCGCCCCCGCCCCCGCCGCCGCCATTTCCCGCTCACTTGTTGCTGACGATCTTCCAGGTGCCGTCGGGCTGACGGCAGGCGGTGCCGTAGGCATCCTGGGTCTGGCCGCCAACGGTTATGCTCTGCTGGAACTCGCGGCAGTACCGTCCGCTCGCCGTCTGGTAGGCGGGCTTCGGAGTGATCGTGCCATAGTTCCCGGAGTCCGGGTTCTGCCAGGTCGTGGCGGTGCCCGAGGGCTGCGTCTCGAGCGAATGCTGAGTGGTGCGCTGCATGGCGGCGCGGTCGGCGCGGTCGAGCGACTTTCCGATCTCGCTGCCTAGAAAGGCGCCCAGCAAGACGCCCGCTCCAATCGCCGCGAGCTGACCGGTGCCGGAGCCGATCTGCGAGCCGGCCAAGCCGCCCAGGGCGGCGCCGCCGAGGGTACCCAATCCTTGCTTGGGGCCCATGGTCTCGCCCTCGCAGCCGGCGAGTGCCAAGACGAGGGCCGCGATGGCGGCATAGCTGGTGACCTTCATGTTCGAGGACCTTTCAAAATGCACAAGACCGAAACGGGCTCGCGCCCAAACTCCATTTCGATGGGGCCCGTAGGCTGATTGCCCCCATTATAACAGATAGCCGCCGGCACCGGGAGCGCAACCCGGAGGGCGGCCACCCCCGGTTGTGGCGGCGCGGCACCCACGCCCGGCCGCGAGCCGGGTCTCGACGGGTTGGAGGCAGCCATCTCATGGCGCTTTGTCGGCCTTCCCCGAGGTATACTGGGGGGCGGTCGACAAAGCTTCGGCGCGGTTAGTAAAATGTTGCCGCAGGCGCAGCCACGAGGTCGTTCTTGTATCGATGTCGAAGCGGGAAGTCAGTGATCCCATTGCGCTTTTTGCCGCCTGGATGAACGAGGCCAGCGACAACGAGCCACGCGACCCCAACGCCATGGCCCTGGCCACCGTGGACCGATCGGGTCAGCCGGCCGTGCGCATGGTGTTGTTGAAGGGCGCCGACGAGCGAGGCTTCGTGTTCTACACCAACCTCGGCAGCCGCAAGGGCGAGGAGTTGGCGGCCAATCCCAAAGCGGCGCTGTGCTTCATGTGGAAGAGCCTGGGCCGGCAAGTGCGAATCGAGGGCGCGGTGGAGCCGGTCAGCGACTCGGAGGCGGACGCCTATTTCGCCTCGCGGCCGCGCGACGCCCAGATCGGGGCCTGGGCCTCGAAGCAGTCGAAGGTGTTGTCGCGGCGCTTGGAGCTCGAGCGGGCGGTCGCCAAGTACGCCGCCAAATTCGCCATCGGGGCGATTCCGCGCCCGCCTTTTTGGTCGGGCTTTCGCGTCGTGCCGGAGCGTTTCGAATTCTGGCGCGAGCGCCCGTTCCGTTTGCACGAACGCATTTTGTACGTCCGGGATGGCGAGGGGTGGAAATCGCACCACCTATATCCGTGAGGGCCGAGGGCGGTAGCGTGGCGCAAGAGAGCGTAAGCGAGAAACAAGACATCGGCGCCCCCGGCGAGGGGCGGAGCGTGGCGAGTTCGGGAACGCTGATGCGTGTCGCCACCTACGCCTCGGTTTCGGTCGCGGCGGTGCTGATCGTGGTCAAGGCCGTGGCCTTGGCCTACACCGATTCGGTGGCGCTGCTGAGCTCGCTCATCGATTCGCTTCTCGACCTCGCGGCCTCGTTGATCAATCTGGTGGCGGTGAGCCACGCGCTCGCGCCGGCCGACCGCGAGCACCGCTTCGGGCACGGCAAGGCGGAATCGATCGCCGGGCTGGGGCAGGCCGCGTTCATCACCGGTTCGGCGGTATTCCTCCTGTTCAAGGCCGGGGACCGGCTGATCCACCCGAGCCCGGTGGAGAACGGCGCCATCGGTATCGGGGTGATGGGGTTCGCGATCGTACTGACCTTCGGGCTGGTGCAGTTCCAGCGCTACGTCGTCCGCAGGACCGGGTCGGTGGCGATCAGCGCCGACTCGCTGCATTACAAGAGCGATCTGTTGATGAACGCGAGCGTCATCATCGCCCTCGTTCTGTCGACTCAGCTCGGGTGGCACGCCCTCGACCCGATCTTCGCCATCGCCATCGCGATCTACATCCTGTTCGCGGCCTGGAAGATCGTGACCAATTCGTTCGACATGCTGATGGACCGCGAGTTCACCGACGCGGACCGGGAACGGATCCGCGAAATCTCCCTGAGCCACGCCGAGGTGCGCGAGATGCACGACCTGCGTACCCGCTCGTCGGGCACCAGCTCGTTCATCCAGCTCCATCTCGAGCTCGACGGCGAGATCACGTTGATACGGGCGCACGAAATCGCCGACGAGGTGGAGGCCATGATCAGGGCGGCGTTCCCGGCGGCGGACGTCATCATCCACCAGGACCCGGAGGGTCTCGAGCAGGATACACCGGTGTTCTGAGCATGACCTCGAAGGGCGCCGCGAAGGTGAGGGCCGAGCAGCCGGCCGAGCCCGCCCCGGGCCCGCCGCAAGCCAAGATCGTCGAGGACCAGAGCGAGGTCATCGCGTTCCTCTCCGATCCGGCGAGTTACGGCGACGGGCGCGCCAAGGTATCGCGCATCGATACCCATGGCGCCGCCGTGTTCCTGGTCGGCGCCCGGGCCTACAAGCTCAAGCACGCGGTCAAGTTCCCCTACATGGACTTCTCCACCATCGCGCGGCGGCGCGCCGCCTGCGAGGCCGAGCTGCGCCTCAACCGCCGCACCGCGCCCGAGATCTATCGCCGCCTGTGCCCGGTGACCCGCGAAGCCGACGGCGGGCTCGCGCTGGCTGGCGAGGGCCGCGCCGTCGACTGGCTGGTGGAGATGGTTCGCTTCGACAGCAAGCACCTGTTCGACCGCATGGCCGAGCGCGGCGAGCTCGACGGCGCCCTGATGGAGCAGCTCGCGGACGTCGTCGCCGCCTTCCACGCCAGGGCGGAAAGACAAAGCGGGAGTGGCGGCGCCGAGGCGCTCGAGCGGGTGATCGACAACAATGCCCGCGAGTTCGAGAGCTTCACCGGGAGGGTTCTCGATGCGGTGCGGGCGAGACGCCTCACGGCTGCCGCCCGCGGCGCCCTCGAGGCCCATCGAGAGCTGATCGAGCGGCGGCGCCGCGCCGGCTTCGTGCGGCGCGGCCACGGCGACCTGCATCTGCGCAACATCTGTCTCTTCGAGGGCCGCCCCACGCTGTTCGACGCGCTCGAGTTCGACCAGCGCCTGGCGACCCACGACATCCTTTACGACCTCGCCTTCCTGCTGATGGACCTCTGGCACCGCGATCATCGGGACTTCGCCAACCTGGTGCTCAACCGCTACCTGGGACACCAGCCCGAGCTCGCCGGCCTGGCTCTCCTGCCCCTGTTCCTGTCGTGCCGCGCCGCCATCCGGGCCCACGTTTCCGCCACCATGGCGGAATGGCAGAACGACGCGGCCCAGATCGAGAGCCTGCACGTCGAGGCGCGCGCCTACCTCGCCCTCGGGCTCGAGTTCCTGACCCCCCGGGCCCCGTTGTTGCTCGCCATCGGCGGGCTTTCGGGCAGCGGCAAGACCACGCTCGCGAGCGGTGTGGCGCCGGGGCTGGGGCGCCCGCCCGGGGCCGTGGTGTTGCGAAGCGACGTCGTGCGCAAGGAGATCATGGGGGCGGGCATGAGCGCGCGGCTGGGCCCGGAAGGCTACGAGCGCTCGGTGACCGAACGGAACTACGCGACCTTGAGGTCCCGCGCCGCTGACGCCCTCGGCGCCGGCCAGTCGGTGATCGTCGACGCGGTGCACGCCCGGCCCGATGAACGCGCGGCGTTGAGGCAGGTGGCGGAGGACGCCGGTCAGGCCTTCCTCGGGCTCTGGTTGGAGGCGCCGCCGGCGGAGCTGGCGGAGCGCATCGAGGGCCGCCGCGGCGACGCCTCGGAAGCCACGCCGGCCGTGCTCGAGCAACAGCTGGCCTACGATCTCGGCGAGGTCGCATGGCGGCGAATCGACACCGGAAGCGGGATCGAAGCCACCGCCGAACGGGTGACCCGACTATTGGCGGCCGGGGTTCAGCGCGATTGCAGCCGGCGAGGATCGGTGCCAAGCTAAGGGGCCCATGGGCCGCTCGCGGCACGGTTGTGGGTGGCGCGGCGCCCGAGGCCGGAAAAGCCGCGAGCCGGGTGGCGCCCGGTGAGGAGCGACGGGGTGAGCATCAAGACCATCCTGGTACCGGTGAACGGCGTTGGCGAGACCAGTCCGGCGCTCGAGGTCGGTTTGGGTCTGGCGCGGCGGCTCGCGGCCCACCTCGAGGTACTCCATGTCGCCTTGGATCCTCGGGACAGCGTCGCCTTCCTGGGCGAGGGCATGACCGGCGCCATGATCGAGGAGATCATGACCGTCACCGAACGCGAGGCCACGGAGCGCGGCGCCCGCGCCAGCGCCCTGTTCGAGGAGCTGTGCGCGCGCCACCAGGCCCCCATCACCCAGGGCGACGTCAGGCCCGGGGCCGGCTACTCCGCCGCTTACCTGGCGACCACGGGACGCGAGGAGGAACAGGTCGCGCTCAGGGGGCGCCTGGCCGACCTCATCGTGGTCAGCCGACCGGTGGCGCACCACCAGGCGCCGCCGCCGACGACCCTCGAGGCGGCGTTGCGCGAGACCGGCCGGCTGGTGCTGGTGGTGCCGCCCGAGCCGCCGCCCGGGCCGCCGAGGGAAATCGGCACCTGTGTCGCCATCGCCTGGAACGGCAGCGTCGAGGCGGGACGCGCGATCACCGCCGCCCTGCCCTTGATTGCCGGCGCCAACCGCGTGCTGGTGTACTCGGTCGGCGAGGACGGCATGCCCGGCGGCACCGCGGAGGAGGTGGTGCGGTACCTGGCCTGGCACGGCGTCGAGGCGGCCGGAGAGACCCTGGAGGCGAGCCCGCGCTCGGTGGGCGCCAGCCTGCTCGGCGCCACCGCCGCGGCGGGCGCCGATCTTCTGGTGATGGGCGCCTACACCCGCAGCCGGGTGCGTCGGCTGATCTTCGGCGGCGTCACCCGCGAGGTCCTCGAGGGGGCGGATATCCCCTTGCTGATGGCGCACTGAGCGCAGTCGATCCAAGACACCGCGCCCCGCCCTCGCGTGGCGCGGCATGAGGTTACGCTCCCCGATCGGGGCCGTGCGGGGGGCGAGGACGACGAGGCCTTGATTCACCTTGAGACCCATGTCTTCGCGCTCAACGATTAGGTCTCGATACCTGAGCCGGAGGGACAGTCCCCGACCTTTCGGGTGGCCGCGGTGGCGTAGGGGCGTGCGGGCCTTGCGGCCGCCGCCCAGGTCGCGCGCCGGCGCCTGGATGCTGGTATCGGAAGCTGAATTGAACTAGCTTGCGGAGATGGCGGACGCCAAGCACAACCAGCGGCGCACCCTGATCCTGACCGGCGCCAGCCGGGGTATCGGCCACGCCACGGTCAAGCGCTTCTCTAGCGCCGGCTGGCGCGTGATCACCTGTTCCCGCTACCCCTTTCCCGAGGACTGTCCGTGGGAGGCAGGGCCCGAGGACCACGTCGAGATCGATCTCGGCGACAACGCGACGCTGGAGGCGGGCATCGAGGAACTGCGCTCGCGGCTCGAGGGCGGGCCGCTCCACGCCCTGGTCAACAATGCCGCCATCTCGCCCAAGGGGCAGAACAGCCTGCGCCTCAACAGCCTGTGCACGGGCATGGAGGTCTGGCGCAAGGTCTTCCAGGTCAACTTCTTCGCCCCCATCATGCTGGCGCGGGGACTGTTCGAGGAGCTCAAACGGGCGCCGGGCTCGGTCGTCAACGTGACCTCGATCGTGGGCGGCCGCGTCCATCCCTTTGCCGGCACCGCCTACGCCACCTCGAAGGCCGCACTCGCCGGGCTGACGCGTGAGATGGCGGCGGATTTCGGTCCCTATGGCATCCGCGTCAACGCCATCGCGCCGGGCGAGATCAAGACCGCGATCCTGGCGCCCGATACCGAGGAAAAGCTGCTGCCGGAGATTCCCATGCAGCGCCTGGGGACCCCGGAGGAGGTGGCCAAGACGATCTACTTCCTGTGCAGCGACCAGTCGAGCTACGTCACCGGGGCCGAGATCCACATCAACGGTGGCCAGCACGTCTGACCAGCACGTGTGAACCGGACCGCGGGAGAGCGGGCCGGGACCGCGGGCGGCGCGGATCAGGCGGCGCGCTTTAGGCTGTGCCGCCGCCATACCCGATCCAGCGCCTCGATCAGGTGATCCATCATGGCGTCGCTGTGGAGCGGCGACGGGGTGAGGCGCAGCCGCTCGGTGCCGCGCGGCACGGTGGGGTAGTTGATCGGCTGAACGTAGATGGCGTGATCGTTCAAGAGCTCGTCGGAGACCCGCTTGCAGAGCACGGCGTCGCCCACCAGCACCGGTACGATATGACTCTCCGACGGCATCACCGGGAGGCCGGCCTCCTTAAGCAAGCGCTTGAGCCGCGCCGCCCGCTCTTGGTGGCGCTCGCGCACGGCCGTGCCGGTCTTGAGATGGCGCACGCTTGCCAGGGCCCCGGCGGCCAGCACCGGCGAGAGCGAGGTGGTGAAGATGAAGCCCGAGGCGTTGGAGCGCACGGCGTCGATCAGCGCCGCGGAGGCGGCGATGTAACCGCCCATCACGCCGTAGGCCTTGGCCAGGGTGCCGTTTATCACCGTGAGACGCTGCATCACGCCGTCCCGCTCGGCGACGCCACCGCCGCGCGCGCCGTAGAGGCCGACGGCGTGGACCTCGTCGAGGTAGGTCATGGCGCCGTAGCGCTCGGCGAGGTCGCAGAACTCGCCGATGGGCGCGATGTCGCCATCCATGGAGTAGACCGATTCGAAGACCACCAGCTTGGGCGCCGCCGGGTCGGTCTCGGCGAGCAGGCGCTCGAGGTGGGCCGCGTCGTTGTGTCGGAAGATGCGCTTCTCGGCGCGGCTGTGGCGGATGCCCTGGATCATGGAGGCGTGGTTGAGCTCGTCGGAGAAGATGACGCAGCCCGGGAGGAGGCCCGCCAATGTGCTCAGCGCCGCGTCGTTGGCGACGTAGCCCGAGGTGAACAGGAGCGCCGCCTCGGTGCCGTGGAGATCGGCGAGCTCGCGCTCGAGCAGCACGTGGTAGTGGGTGGTGCCCGAGATGTTGCGGGTGCCGCCAGAGCCGGCGCCGACGCTTTCCAGCGCCTCTCTCATGGCCGCCAGCACCTCGGGATGCTGACCCATGCCGAGATAGTCGTTGGAGCACCAGACGGTGACGTCGCCCGTGTCGCCGTCAAGGTAGCGCGTGGCGATGGGAAACGACCCGGCGTGGCGCAACAAGTCGGTGAAGACGCGGTAGCGGCCCTCGGCCTTGAGCGACTGGGTGGCGCCGGTGAAGACCTTTTCGTAGTCCATGCCCGGTATCCCTTGGCGAATGGCTTGCCACGACGGTTCGCGGCGCGACCTGATAATAAGAATTTATTGCAACTATGGTTAACGAATCGGTAACAACTTCGGTATCACGGCGCCAATCTTGCGGCCATACTCGGGCCTCCGCGCTGGCCGAGCCGCCGGCCGGCGGTGAATCCGGTCACGCGGTCGCGGCCATCTCCTGATGTTGAGGACCGGGATCGCGCTCAGGCCGCCTGGCGCAGGTCCTGGCCCGCCACCCAGGCCTCGGTATCGTCGAGGGCGCGGGTGAAGCGGTCGAACAACTCGTCGATCTGTTCCTCGCTGATGATGAGCGGCGGACAGATGCCTATCGTGTCCAAGAGCGAGCGGAGGATCAGTCCGTGCGCGCGACAGCGCTCCTCGAGGTAGGGACCGACCTTGTGCGCCGGGTCGAAGGGGCGTTTGGTGGCCTTGTCCGCTACCGTCTCGACGGCGCCGATCAGGCCGACGCCCCGGGCCTCGCCGACCAGGGGATGGTCGGCGAAGGCGCGCAGCCGGCGCTGGAACTGGGGCGCCACCGCGGCGATGTGCGCCACCACCTTGCGCTCTTCCATGAGCTCGAGCGTACGCAGCGCCACGGCGGCGCTGACGGGATGGCCGGAGTAGGTGTAGCCGTGGGCGAAGACGCCGATCTTCTCGCTTTCCGTGACCAGGCCCTGATAGATCGGCTCCGAGATCAGCACCGCGGCGATGGGCAGATAGCCCGACGACAGCGCCTTGGCGCAGGTGATGATGTCGGGCTTGAGGTCGTAAGTCTGGCAGCCCCACATGTTGCCGGTGCGGCCGAAGCCGCAGATCACCTCGTCGGCGATGAACAGCACGTCGTGGCGCTTGAGCACCTCTTGTACCTTGGCGAAGTAGGTGCGGGGCGGCACGAGCACACCGCCCGCGCCCATCACCGGCTCGGCGATGAAGGCGGCGACGGTCTCGGGCCCCTCGTCGCGGATCAGCTTGTCGAGACTCTCGGCCATGCGGGTGGCGAAGTCCTCCTCGCTCTCGCCCTCGGTGGCGAAGCGGTAGTGGTGGGGGCACTCGGTGTGCAGGATGCGATCGATCGGCAGGTCGAAGTCGCGGTGGTTGTTGGGCAGCCCGGTGAGGCTGGCCGAGGCCACGGTGACCCCGTGGTAGGCCTTGTGCCGCGAGATGATCTTCTTCTTCTCGGGCCGGTCGAGGGCATTGTTGTAGTACCACACCAGCTTGACCACGGTATCGTTGGCTTCCGAGCCCGAGTTGGTAAAGAACACCTTCGACATCGGCAGCGGCGCGATCTCCTTGAGCTTCTCGGCGAGATCGATGTCCGGGTTGGTCGATTTGTGGGCGAAGCTGTGATAGTAGGGCAGGCGCTTGAGCTGCGCCGTCGCCGCCTCGACCAGCTCCTCCTCGCCGAAGCCGAGCGAGGTGCACCAGAGCCCCGCCAGTCCCTCGATGTACTCGTTGCCCGAGTCGTCGTAGACGTAGATCCCCTTGCCCTCGGTGATGATCAGCGGCCCCTTCTCGGCGTGGAGCTTGAGGTTGGTGTAAGGGTGGAGGTAGTGGGCGATGTCGCGGGCCGCGGGGGAATTGCCGAGGTCGGTCATAAGTCTCTCCTGTGACGGTCGGGCTCAGGGGAGGGCGGGGTCTCGCAATGGCCATTTACGGCATTTCGCATTGAGGAGTCAAAACAAAGCACGGCAGGGCGCCGCAGGCGCCGAAAACAACTTAATTAGATGCATCAATAAATCACAATATCTATCTGTAATATAATAGAATTCCGCCTCTATGCTGTGGAGGTAGACGGCCTGGTCGGAGGCTGCGGCGGCGACCCGGCGCGGCGCCTTGAGCGGCCCCTCGGGTCGCCACGGGCGCGGCCTCGGGGAGAGGCTTTACGGCATCGTGGTCGCACGCCTATAACTTGTCTTTGACGTGGCGGCGAATGCGGCTCGGGCGAGCCCGTCGCCGGCCGGCGCGCGGGGGCGACGTGCCCCCGGCCAAGAGGGAGGACATCATGCGCGGATTGATGATGGACACGCCGTTGTTGATCTCATCGCTGATCGACTACGCGGAGATATATCACGGTGACGCCGAGATCGTCTCCCGGACCATCGAGGGTCCGATCCACCGTTACACTTATCGCGACGCTCACGGGCGCGCCAAGCAAGTGGCCAACGCCCTGACCCGGCTCGGCATCAAGCTGGGCGACCGCGTCGGCACGGTGGCGTGGAACGGCTACCGCCACTTCGAGCTCTATTACGGCGTCTCGGGCATGGGCGCCGTGCTGCACACCATCAACCCGCGGCTCTTTCCGGAGCAGATCGCCTATATCGTCAACCACGCCGAGGACCACTATCTGTTCATCGATCTCACCTTCGTCCCGCTGCTGGAGGCGGTGGCGGACAAGCTCGAGACGGTGAAGGGCATCGTCATATTGACCGACGAAGCGCACATGCCGGAGACCAAGCTCGCCAACGCGATCTGCTACGAGGCCTTGATCGGGGCCGAGAACGCCAACTTCGCGTGGCCGATCTTCGACGAGAACACGGCCTCGTCGCTGTGCTACACCTCGGGCACGACGGGGAACCCGAAGGGGGTGCTCTTCGCCCACCGCTCGACCGTGCTGCACTCCTTCGCGGTGTGCATGCGCGACACTGTCGGCCTGTCGTCGGCCGACTCGGCGCTGATCATCGTGCCGATGTTCCATGCCAACGCCTGGGGCACGGTCTACGGCGCGCCGATGTGCGGCGCCAAGCTGGTCTTCCCCGGGGCGCGCTTGGACGGCGCCAGCGTCTACGAGCTGTTGGAAGCCGAACGGGTGAGCTTCAGCTGCGCGGTGCCGACGGTGTGGATGATGCTGCTGCAGCACCTCAAGGAGACGGGCAACAAGCTCGACCACCTGGGGCGGGTGGTGATCGGCGGCTCGGCGGTGCCGCGCTCGATGATCGAGGTGCTCGAGACCGAACATGACGTGCGCGTCGTGCAGGGCTGGGGCATGACCGAGATGAGCCCGCTCGGCACCGTGGGCACGATGAAGCCCAAGTTCGAGGCGCTGCCCTTCGAGCGGCGCATCGACTACCAGGTCAAGGCCGGCCGCGGCATCTATGGCGTCGAGATGAAGATCGTCGACGAGGAGGGCAACGAGCTGCCGCGCGACGGCGAGGCCTTCGGGCGCCTGATGGTGCGCGGGCCGTGGATCTCGTCGGCCTACTTCAAGGCCGAGGGCGGCGACATTCTCGACCACGACGGCTGGTTCGACACCGGCGACATCTCGACCCTCGATCCGGAAGGCTACATGGCGATCACCGACCGCGCCAAGGACGTCATAAAATCGGGCGGCGAATGGATCAGCTCGATCGACGTCGAGAACGTGGCGGTGGGCTGCGCCGGCGTTGCCGAGGCGGCGGTGATCGGCGTCGCCCACCCGAAATGGCAGGAGCGGCCGCTGATGATCGTCACCCGCGAGGAGGGCAGCGAGGTCGGGCGCGACGAGATCCTCGCCCACCTCGACGGCAAGATCGCCAAATGGTGGATGCCGGACGACGTGGTGTTCATGGACGAGATGCCCCACACCGCCACCGGCAAGCTCCACAAATTGAAGCTCAGGGAGGCCTACAAGGACTACGTGCTGCCGAGCGTCGAATCCGCCGCCGCCGGCGAGTAGGCGAGGTTCGCCGAGCTCGAGCGCTCTCGGCTCTTTTCGCTCACGGCAGCGGACCCAAGGGTCCGCGCCTGCGCGGGCGCGCCGGAGGACCGGCGGGCCGCGGTCGCGGCCTGAGAGCGATTCCAATTGACCTGGAATCGCTCTATCCGTCGCCGCGGCCGAGGGCGTAGCGCGCCTCGGGCCGCGGCGGGCCCTGGCAACGCACCCGGTCGGTCTCGACCATGTGCACAAGGTGGGCCAGCACCGAGCGCCCGGCCGCCGGGTGCAGGTGCTCGGGCACCTCGGCGTAGATCACCTCGACCATCTCGGGGATGGTGGTGCGGCCGCGCGCCAGACAGTCGACGATCTCGCGCTCGCGCGCCTCGCGGTGGGCGATGTAGGCGGCGACGAAGGGCTTGGGCGCGGTGATCGAGGGCCCATGCGTGGGCCAGTAGACCGTGTCGTCGCGCGGCAGCAGGCGTCGCAGGCTCGCCATGTAGGCGCGCATGTCGCCGTCGGGCGGCGAGATCACCGAGGTCGACCAGCCCATCACGTGGTCGCCGCTGAACAGCACTTTTTCCTCGCCCAGCGCGAAGCAGACGTGGTTGGAGGTGTGGCCCGGGGTGTGCACGACCTCGAAGGTCAGGTCCTTGCCCTCGATCACGTCGCCGTCACCCACCACCACGTCGGGGGCGAAGTCGCGGTCGGCCCCTTCCTCGACCTCGCCGGCGCCTCCGAGGCGCCCCGAGCCATGCCGTCCGAAGCCGTAGGTCGGGGCGCCGGTGGCGCGCTTGAGGTGCCTGGCGGCGGGCGAGTGATCGCGGTGGGTGTGGGTGATCAGGAGATGGCTCACCTCCTCGCCCCGCACCGCGGCGAGCACGGCCTCGACATGGGCGGGCAGGTCCGGCCCCGGGTCGATGATCGCCACCTTGCCGTGGCCGACGATGTAGGTGCCGGTGCCGTGGAAAGTGAAGGCGCTGGGGTTGGCGGCGACGACGCGGCGGATCAGCGGCGAAACCTGCTGCACGACGCCGTACTCGAACGCCATCTCGCGCACCAAGGGGATGTCGACCGCCATGACCCGTGACGCTTCGCTCTCATTGCCGTCGCGCCGGCCCGGTAGTGCGGTGGGGGGGGGGCGGACGCGGGCCGCCATCCTTGCCAATCGCGGCCCGGGGATCAACCGCGTTGTCGGCGGCCTCGGATCCCGAGGGCCGGCGCGGGCGGGACGACCTCAAGGGGCCGGGCGGCGCGGCGGGCCGCAGGCGGCGCAGCGGGCGCCGGCATTGGCGCAGGCCCTGGGGTGCTGGCCGAAGACCAGGCGCCAGACGCACAACGCGGTGCTCGGCGGTTCGTGGGCGCGGGCCAAGTGGGCGGCGCACCAGGGGTAGCCCGGCGCCACCGGGCGTCCGCACTTGCAGGAGTCGTCGTAGCCCGGCGTTTCCGCGATCCATTGACAGCGCAGCGGCGGGGGCCCGAGCGGCGCCGAGAGCGAACGATGGCGCGGCGCGGCGAAGGCGGCCCCGGAGTCGCGCCGGGCGGGCGCCGGGTGCCGGGAAGGCGCCATCATGAGCGCCGGGGAGCGCCGGCGGCCGCGAGCAAGGCTTCGGCCTCGGCACGCTTGGCGATGAGCAGCCGCAGCATCGCCTTCGAGTGATCGATGGCGAGGCGCTCGTGGCCGCTGTCGAGGCGGTGGCGGCGGCGACGGCGGAAGCGGCGCACGTCGAGGCGGAGCTGGCGGCGGTGCAGGGCGATGCGGGCCTCGAGGCCGGCGATGTCGGCGCGCAGCGCCAGGACCAGCCCGGCCGGTTCGGAGAGCAGAAGGCGGCGGCGGGCGAGCCGTGTCTCCACGGCGCGGCGTTCCCAGGGCGGAATCGGGCCGTCGTAGCGAAACTCGTGAGCGCGCCGCGCCTCGTGGCCCAGGTCGAGGGCGTGGTAGTGGGCGCGGACCGGCCCCAGCGCGGGACGCACCGGGGGACTCGCGGGCGCGCTGGGCCAGGGCCGGGGCGGCACGGTCAGCCGCCGCGCGCGGTGGCGAGGCCCGCTAGGCCGGGGACGGAACCATCGATCGGGGCGGAAAGGGAGCGCGTCATCGGTCTTCCTTGGCGGTCTTCCCTGCCGGCCTTCCCTGCGGGAGAGCGGATCGAAGCAAAAGATGAATATGATTATATTTCATTAAGAATATGATGTAAAGTCATTAAAGGCTTAACCGCAGAGCGCGCCTGGGTCCCGCGTCGGAGCCGGGAAGTCGCTGCCGCGCCACCGTCAACCAGGGGCGCGAGACCGCCTCTGCCGCGGCTGCAACCGCCGCGCCCCAGGGCTCCACGCCATCACCCGCGGCGGGCGAGCGGGGTTCGAGCGGGAGCGGGCCAAGCTCCGGGAATGGCTATGGCCGGCGTTGTAAAGGGTTCCTGGCGGCGGATTAGAGCACTGCGCTCAGGTGCTGACAGAGGTCCTGGTCGGCGAGCGCGACGGCGCGCCGCGCCCGCTGGTGCGCAAGGCCGGGTGGCGTCTGAACGGGCGCCGAGCGAGGTCTCGGCTCGGCGCTATCAGACCGCGCTTGGCGCCGGGCAGGGGACCACGACCACGCGCGCAGACAGGCGCCTCGGCCCGGCTCCAGGCAGGTGCCGGCGGGCTCCGGGGCGGGGCCTAATATCGAGCCCTCGGCCCGGCCTCAGGGTTCGCCGCTCTGGACGATACGGTGGCAGTGCTTGACCGCGTCGATGGCGAAATCGAGGGTCTTTTCGGGATTGAGCTGGCGCAGCACCAGCTTGGTCGGGGTGCGCTTGACGAACTGCTTGATCATGCCCTTGCCGGGGCCCTCGTCCGCGCTTTTGAACTCGACCGCGACGAAGCTTCCCGCCGTCACCGGCCGGTTGGGATTGACGTAGATGATCTCGCCCTCGAGGTAGCGGGGCTCCATGCTGTCGCCCAGCACGTAGAGGGCGTAGCCGTTGTGGACGCTCTCGAGCTGGGCCGGCCGTTCGACGTACTCGTGGACCTGGCCGTTGAACTCGAACCAGGCGTCGTCGCCGCCGACGGCGACCCCGAACACCGGCAGGTTGCGCTCGCCGCGGCTGACCGGGCGCCGGATCATGAGAGCGGCTTCGGGAACGTTGTCGGGGCGCGCGGCTTCGGCGACGCTGTCGGCGCTCGCGGCCGCGAGCGGCTCGGCGGCGGCGCCCGGGGGGAGGGCCAGGTCCTGACCGGAAACCAGCCAGGCGACGCTCACCCCGAGACGCGCGGCAAGCCGCGGCAGGGTCGACGAGCGCGGCGTGTTGGGGCCGCGCTCCCACTTGGCGACGGTCGACTGACCGACCCCGAGGTCGGCCGCCAGGCCGGCCTGGCTCAGGCCCAGGGCGGTGCGACGGTGCTGAATGCGTTGGCCCAAGGTCATGCCCCATTATATGACATAAATTCATAAAAGGCTAGCCGGCCCATGACGGGCATGATATGATTATAAATCATAGTCCGGATGTGGCCGGAATTGGGAGAGGGGTGGAACATGGACCATTTCGCGGTTATCGAAAAGCTCTGCCGGACGGCCTTGATCATGAGCGGCGAGGCGCCCGAGGTGCGGCGTCAGGTGGCCCACCTCAAGAACGCGCTCGAGCGCCAGGCGGCGGTGAACGGCGGGGCTTCCCCGGCTCCCAGGGCCGGTGGCGGGAGGTCGGCAGGCGCGGCGGCTCGCGGCGGCACCCGCGGCCGCGGGGAGAACGATAATCCGGGGGGGCAGGGGTCGCCAGACCACAGCTCCGGTCACAGCCCCGGCCCCGGCCCCGGCCCCGGCCACAGCCCCGGGCACGATAGCGCCTCGGGCTTGGCCGGGCGCGGCGGTGTCGGGGGCGGCGGTGTTGGGGGCGGGGCCGGGGCGCGCGGCCAAGAATCGGGAGGCGAGCCTGGCGGCGGCGGCGATTCAGGCGCCCGGGCGGCGGAGACGCTGCGCCGCCAGGCGCTGGCGCTCGAGGGCTTGCTCGGACGCGGCGCGGGGGCGCAGCCGCTGCCCGCCAGCGGCGACCCGCCGACGCCCCAGACCCGGGCCCGGCTGGGCCAGGACCCGGTGCGCCACATGCTCGGCAAGGGCACGCTCCAGCGCGAGCACGCCGACGCCGCCAAGGAGATCCGCGACGTCTTCGAGGCGGTGACCGCAGGCCTGTTCGCCAGCGCCCGCCGCCTCGACGTGGAGGAGGTGATCTCGGGGGCCCAGCGGCGCGCCTTCCGCCAGCCGGTGGAGCGGCTGCCCGAGCGCCTCGGGGTGCTGTGGCGGCGGCGCTACAAGCCGTGGGCCGAGGCGGTGGACGGGATCAAGGTGGGTGTCACCCGCAACGCCCGCTGGAGCGCCCTCGGGCTCGTCATCGCGGTGCTCGTCGACGGCCGCTCGCTCCACGGCATCGACCGCGAGCTCAAGCTGAGACGGGGCACCGCGGCGGCCCATTTCCGCGGCGCGCTGCACCGCTACTGCGTCGTCGCCGGCACGATCCGCCCCCGGCTCACGGTGGCCGCGGTGGCCGCGGCGGAGCGGGGCGAGCCGGGCGGGAACGGTGGCGAGAACGGTGGCGACTCGGGCCACGGCAAAGGCGGGGGCGAGGGGCGGGGGCCCGGCCACGGGCAGGGGTCCCGCTACCAGGCGAGCTGCGGCTGCGGCGCCCGCTTTGCTCACCTCGGCAGGGACGAGGTCGTCGCCTGCCCCCACTGCGGCGAGAGCCGCGCCCTGGCCGCCGCCCTGGAGGAGGGGGCGTGAAGCGCGCAAGCCGGCGCGCGGGGCAGCGGCGGTGGTAATCCGAGCGCGTGAGGCTTGACTCCCGGGGACATGTTATGATATATAATCATTATGCTGGCGAAGTTATCGATGGTGCGTCAGCGGCACCGCGGCGCAGTGGTTCGAGTGCGCGCCGCGGGCCATCGCGGGGGCCGTCGCGTGGGCCGTCGCCGGAGCCGTTGACCTCGACCGAGGCCAGAACACAACTGTGAGCGTGGGTCTGAGGGGAGGGGGCGGCAGCGGTGGAGCGGAGACTCGTGCGCGCGATGGTCGAGCGGGCAAGCCCCGAACCAGGGTGGCGGCGGCGGCAGCCCCGACGAACAAATATTTGGGTAGTGCATCAGTTTGAAAATGACGAGGGGTGGCGCCGGGTGGGCGCAACCGGCCCACCCAGCTCTTCACACCGGACCCGGAAAGCCGTCTAGGGAGGGGTTGACAGCCCGATCGAGGGGCCGGTAGGGCTCCCAGCCGGCGATTCGGCTGTATCGGTGACGCGGGTCACCGATTGATTCTCGGATTTAGGACACCATATGTTAACTAAATTAGGTGTTGACTTGGGAGCCGAGATGTGGTTGCGGCATTTGTCAGTGCGAGATTCTCGTTGACGGCCCAAAGAATCACAATATAATATGGGGACTTGACAACGAGATTATCTTTATAAATCAATTAGTTAGGTAATAGCAAGTTCGATCGATCTGGGTAGGGAGTTGGATGCCGAAGGGACCGAATGGTCAAAAGCGGCCAGCTGACGCGGTCGGTTGCGCCGTCGCTGTGGCAAAGATTGCCACTGGGGAAGCCGAGGACGAAGGATATGCCGCCCCTGGCAGGAAGAGAAGTGGCAAGGCTGGGGCGGCAAGTAGGATGAGAACTCTTTCAGCGGAGCGGCGGCAGGAAATCGCGCAGAAAGCTGCCAAGAGCCGCTGGGACAAAAGGAGGGCCTGATGATGGAAAAGCAAAGACTGCTGAATACGCTTTTCGACACGGAAGGCCGGGAGCACCTGAACATCAAATTTTGCCGAGGGTCGTCTGACGACATCTCGCCGGAAGAGCTGTGTCAAGAAGCCAATTCCGCAATTTTCCAAGTTGAGGCCGGGCTTGCCGAACCCACGCCACAGTTTGGGGACAGCGAAAGGAAGGTTGTGGACGTAAAGGAATTACTCGCATAGTTCTAGACATAGCTGCCGAGAGGGTGTAACTCTTGGCGGCTATGTCTATGAACATCTACGAATATTTTGCCTGCTTTACCAAGTTGCCCGTTCGCCTTGATGACATCATCGAGCAGGCGCTTGAGTATGGCGTTGTCGATGAATTTCAATTCATACCGGTTGATATTGACCCCGAAAAACTCTTGGGGATGCTCCGCGAATTTGAACAAACAGACGCCGATGGCAATAAGCGCAAAATAGCACAGATATTCTGGTCTATAAATTTTGATGACGAACCGAATCTTCGACTAATTTGTTGTAAAGAAATACTTCACGTTTTTGACAACGACAAGGATACAGCAAGAACGGCTGCGGCGGTTGGAAGCCTGATCGACCAAATTATGGTTCCTCCTTCGTCAGGGATCACGGCGTCGGCAATGTCTGACAAAATCGGCATGCTAAACGCACTGAAGATTTTGCTGCCGCGAGATGCACTAGAAATCCTAAAGCCGAAGGTCGAATCAGGCGGAATAAGCGTTGAGGATGTCGCAAGACTCGCAGATATCCCAGAACCATATGCTCGGCTGGCGCTTTCGGACATTTGGCAGGAGATAGTGGACAGAATCGATTAAACTGAAAAAAATGCTTGATATTCTGAATTAGTGTGCTATATCAAGGGGTATGAACAAGCTGCCCCTTGAGAAACGCGTCCAAATCCTGCACATGCTGGTAGAGGGATCGTCCATGCGGTCAATCTCTCGCGTCGTCGGCGTTTCCATCAATACCGTTACCAAGCTCCTAGTTGATGCGGGCAACGCCTGTCAGGCGTATCACGACGAGCACGTGCGCGGCCTCAATTGCCAGCGCATCCAGGCCGACGAAATTTGGTCATATTGCTACGCCAAGCAGAAGAACGCCCCGAAGGCAAAGCGGCTCGATCTAGCCTATGGCGACGTCTGGACCTGGACGATCCTCTGCGCGGATAGCAAGCTTATCTGCAATTGGCTTGTCGGTTGGCGTGACGCCGCGTATGCGCAAGCGCTCATGATCGATCTTCAAGACCGGTTGAACCAACGGGTCCAGCTTACGACGGACGGGCACAAGGCATACCTCAATGCGGTCGAGGGTGCGTTCGGAGCCAATATCGACTATGCCATGCTCGTGAAGCTGTATGGGGCTGCGCCAGATAGTGCCAAGGGCCGTTACAGTCCGGCGGAGTGTATTGGGGCTCGCAAGACACGGATCGAGGGGAAGCCCGACCCGAAACATATCAGCACGTCATACACGGAGCGGCACAACCTCACGATGCGCATGTCCATGCGCCGGTTCACGCGGCTGACCAACGCTATCTCGAAGAAGCTTGGGAACCACAGCCACGCGCTGGCGCTGTACTTCGTCTGGTACAACTTCTGTCGTCAGCACTCGGCGCACAAGCTCAGCCCTGCGATGGCTGCGGGTGTCACCGATACGCTGCGGGACATGGATTGGATCGTCTCGCTGATCGATGCCCGCGCCCCGAAGCCGGGTCCGCGCGGCACCTACAAGAAAAGAATTTCAAACTGAGACACTACAAATGTTTGACATCCGGGGCATCTTATGATATAAAATCATTACGCTGGCAAACTTGCCGGTGGCGCCCGCCCGGGAGACCGGCGCGGGCTTTGCTTTGTCCGGCCCAGGAGATCGATGGAGCCATCGCCGGGGAAAGGGCGCCCGACCAGGCCCACTCGCGCGGCCGAGCGACGACGGGCTCGGAGCGGGCGGCGAGGCGACGGGCGCACCTCATACCGGCGCGCCGATGAATAGACCGAGCGCCCTGTTCACGCGTCACGGGGCCTGAGGCGCGATACGGCGCGGCGCGCGGTCGCGCTGGCCGACCGGAGCAGGTGTCGGCCGATCCGGGCGTCGGTATCGGAGCCGGGTCGAGCGATGGACAGGAAAACACTCACCATTGCCGAGGTCGAGACGGCGTTGCGCGCCTCGGGCGGGGTCTGCGCCTTCGCCGCGGAGGCCTTGGGGCGCCCACCCGAGGAGGTGCGGCGCCGGGTGCGGCGCTCGAGGCGGCTGCAGCGGGCCCTGGCCGAGATCGCCGCCGACAACCTCGAGATCGCCGAGGCCGGCCTCCTGGCCGCCATCCGCGAGGGCAAGCTCGGCGCCATCACCTATTACCTGAGGACCCGGGGCGAGCCCGGGAGCGACAAGGAAAGCGAGGCCATGATGGGGATTTCGAGCGATCACAGTGGCGCCGGCGGCCTCAGCGACGGCGACGGTGGGGCCCCGGAGTGGGGCCACGCGGGGCCTGCCGTACGGCCCACACGCAAGGGCCGCGGCGGATCCCGTGCCGGCCTCGCCGCCAGCGCGCCCGAGGACGCGGGGCGGGGCGCGGCCCAGAGCTTCGATCTGGAGCGGCTCTCGGATGACGAGCTCAAGCTCCTCGACGAGCTCTTGAGCGCGGCGGCGGGCGGCGGCGGCGGCGAAACCAAGACCGCGCCCGAGCCCCGGGCGCGCGGCCGGCGCAAGCGGCGCGGGTGACGGAACGGCGGGCAGCGGCAGCGCCAGCGGCGAGACGCGAAGAGGGCAAACCATCGAGCGACAAAGCGGGAGCGCGGCCGGCGCAAGCGGCGCGGGTGCTGGCGGCGCTCGGCGAGCCCGACCTGCACGCCAAGGTGCGGGCCGCGCGCGCCCGCCGCGGCCTGGCCGAGTTCGTGCGCCAGGCCTGGCCGGTGGTCGAGCCGCCGTCGCGGCCCTATCAACCGGGCTGGCACATCGAGGCCATCTGCGAGCACCTCGAGGCGCTAGGGCGGGGCGAGATCCGACGCCTCTTGATCAACATCCCGCCCCGCCACATGAAGAGCCTGGCGGTGGCGGTGTTCTGGCCCGCCTGGACCTGGATCGAGCGCCCCGAGGTGCGCTGGCTTTTCGCCAGCTACGCCCAGCAGCTCAGCACCCGCGATTCGGTGCGCTGCCGGCGGCTCGTCGAAAGCCCCTGGTATCGGGGCAACTGGGGCAGCTCGTTCGCGCTGGCCACGGACCAGAACCAGAAGACCCGCTTCGAGAACGACCGCACCGGTTACCGCCTCGCGACCTCGGTGGGCGGCGCGGCGACCGGCGAGGGCGGCGACGTGGTGGTGGTCGACGACCCCCACAACATGAAGGAGGCGTTGAGCAAGGTGCAACGGGAGGCGGCCCTGGTGTGGTGGGACGAGGCGATCTCGACCCGCCTCAACGACCCCGAGCGCGGCGGCCTGGTGGTCGTCATGCAGCGGCTCCATGAGCGCGACCTCGCCGGCCACGTGCTCGAGGAGGGCGGCTGGGAGCATCTCTGCCTGCCCGCCGAGTTCGAGCCCGAACGCAAGGCGCTGACCTCGATCGGCTTCGCCGACCCCCGCACCGAGGACGGCGAGCTCTTGTGGCCCGAGCGCTTCGGCCCGCGCGTGCTCGCGGAGTGGAAGCGGCGGCTGGGGAGCTACGGGGCGGCGAGCCAGCTGCAGCAGCGCCCGGCGCCCAGGAAGGGCGGCATGGTCAAGCTCGAGTGGTTCAAGCGCTACCGCGCGCCGCCCGCCAACCCGACCCGGACCATCCAGTCCTGGGATACCGCCAACAAGCCGGGCGAGCTCAACGACTACTCGGTCTGCGGCACCTGGGCCGAGGACGAGCGCGGCTACTTTCTCGTCGACGTGCTCAAGCGCCGCCTCGCCCACCCCGACCTGCTGCGCACCGTCAAGAGCCACGCCGAGCGGTGGCGGCCGGCGGCGCTGCTGGTCGAGGACAAGGCCAGCGGCACCTCGCTGATCCAACACCTGCGCAACGAGACCACTTTTCCGATCATCGCGATCCAGCCTAAAGGCGACAAGGTGATGCGCATGGAGGTCGCCTCGCCGACCATCGAGGCCGGGCTGGTGCACCTGCCCGAGCGCGCCCCTTGGCTCGCCGACTACGAGACCGAACTGAGCGCCTTCCCCAACTCGGAACACAAGGACCAGGCGGACATGACGAGCCAGTTCCTCACCTGGGTCGGCGGCCGTGCCGCGGCGCCCAGGATCAGGACCCTATGATGGGCCTGGCCGAGGCTTGGGCGGCGCTCCTCGGGCGCCAGCGAAAGGCCAGCGCCAGCGGCCCGCTGGTGGCCATGGCGAGCCAGGGCAAGCCGGTGTGGACGCCCAGGCGCTACGACAAGCTGGCCGAGGAGGGCTACCAGAAGAACATCATCGCTTTCAGGTGCATCGGGATGACCGCGGGCGCGGCGGCGGCGGTGCCCTGGAAGCTCCACCGCGGCTCGGCTCGGCTCGGCGAGCACCCCTTGCTCGCGCTCCTGAGGAGGCCCAACCCGGGCCAGGGCGGGGAGGCGCTCTTCGAGGCGCTCTACGCCTACTACCTGATCGCCGGCAACGCCTACCTCGAGGCGGTGGGGCCGGAGGGGCGGGCGCCGCGCGAGCTCCATGGCCTGCGCCCCGACCGCATGCGGGTGGTGCCGGGGGCGGCGGGGCTCATCGAGGCCTACGAGTACAAGATCGGCGGCAAGACCAAGCGCTGGCCGGTAGAGCCGCTCAAGGGGGCCTCGCCGATGCTCCACCTCAAGGCCTTCCACCCCTTGAACGACTGGTACGGCATGAGCCCGATCGAGGCCGCGGCCTTCGCCATCGACCAGCACAACGCCGCCGGGGCCTGGAACAAGGCACTGCTCGACAACGGCGCCCGGCCCTCGGGGGCACTGATCTACGCCCCCAAGGAGGGGCCGGCCAACCTCACGGACGAGCAGTTCGAGCGGCTGCGGGCCGAGATCGAGGAGTCCCACGGCGGCGTGACGCGGGCCGGGCGGCCGATGCTCCTCGACGGCGGCCTCGAGTGGCGCGAGATGAGCCTCAGCCCCAAGGACATGGATTGGCTCCGGGCCAAGGACACCTCGGCGCGAGAGGTGGCGCTGGCCTTCAACGTGCCGCCGCAGCTGGTGGGCATCCCCGACGCCCAGACCTACTCCAACGTGCGCGAGGCGCGGCTCGCCTTCTACGACGACGCGGTGCTGCCGCTCCTGGCGATGGTCGAGGACGAGCTCAACAACTGGCTCGCGCCCTCGTTCGGCGCGAACTTAAGCCTGGCCTTCGACCGCGACGGCATCGAGGCGCTGAGCTTGAGGCGCGAGCGCAAGTGGGCGACGGTCAAGGACGCCGACTTCCTGACCGTCAACGAGAAGCGCCAGGCGGTGGGCTTCGCGCCGGTGGGCGGCGGCGACGTGATCCTGGTGCCAGCGGCCCAGCTGCCGCTGGCGACGGCCGCGGAGACGGGCCTCGGCGGCATCGTGGCGGCGCCCGCCACCAAGGGCGAGAGCGCGTATAAGCTTTTGAGCGACGGCTCGGCCGCGGCGCGGCGGCGCGAGTGGACGATCCAGGCGCGAATGCGGGCGGGGCTCGCAAGGGCGCTGGAGACCCGGCTCGGCGCCCTCCTCGAGAACGCGGCGGCGGCCGCGGCCGAGGGTTACGAGAAATCGGGATCGGCCGGCGCCGAGGCCGCGCTGGGTGGCCACGGCGATGAGCTCCGGGCCCTGCTCGAGCCCCACTGGCGGGCTGCCATGGCGCTCTTTGGCGAGCGCCTGCTCGAGGCCACCGGGTCGGGGCGGGACGCCGACCATGCCTTCCACCGCGAGGTCGAGGCCTGGATCGCCCGTTTCGGCGGCACCAAGGTGGAGCGCCTCAGCGCGACGACCCGAGTGGTCGTGCGCGCGGCGATCGAAGACGGCACGGACCGGGATCTCGGAGGTGCCGAGATCGCCCGGTTGGTGCGCGAGCGGGCCGGCGGCGACGCCGCCCGGGCCCGGGCGCTCGCGATCGGGCGCACCGAGACCCACCAGGCCGCGGTGGCGGGCGGCGAGGCGGCGGCGCGGGCCAGCGCCCTCCCACTCGGCCGCCAGTGGATCGCCGCCCCCGACGGCGCCACACGCCCCAGCCACGCCGCGGCGGACGGCCAGCGGCGGGCCCTGGACGCGCCTTTCGAGGTCGACGGCGCGAGCCTCGCCTGTCCGGGCGATCCGGCGGGCCCGGCCGCGGAGGTCGCCGGCTGCCGGTGCGTGGTGGGGTATGGGGTCGAGGGCGCGTAGCGTGTCTCGACGGAAGCGAGGAGCCGCCTCAGGGCGGCTTTTTTCACAGGATGACGAGATGGACCTGGAGCGCCTGAGGACGCCGTTCGAGATCAAGCAGCTCGGCGAGGCGGGCTCGTTCGCGGGCTACGCCTCGGTCTTCGGGGTCGTCGATTCGGACCGCGACGTGGTGGCGCCGGGGGCCTTCGCGGCGAGCCTCGCCGCGCGCGGGGCGGGCGGCGTCAAGATGCTGTGGCAGCACGACGCGCGCACCCCCATCGGGGTATGGCGGGAGATCGCCGAGGACGCGCGCGGTCTCTTCGTCCGCGGCGAGCTGGTGATGGGCGTGCAGGCCGGGGCCGAGGCCCATGCGCTGATGAAGGCCGGCGCGCTCGACGGGCTCTCGATCGGCTTTCGCGCCATCGGCGCCGAGGTCGACGAGAACACAGGCGTGCGGCGGCTCACCGAGGTCGAGCTCTGGGAGATCTCGCCGGTGACCTTCCCGGCCAACGACGAGGCCCGGATCAACGCCGTCAAGGCGGCGGATATCAAGAGCAAACGAGATTTGGAGCGGGCCCTGCGGGAGGCAGGGTTCTCGCGAAAGGACGCGGCCTGGATCGCGTCCAACTGGCGCCCTCCGGCTCAGCGGGATGCTGGGACGAGTGGGATCGACGAGCTGGCCGGCGCGCTGTGCCGGGCGGCGACCACTCTCACCACAATGACAAGGAAGCTGAGCGATGAGCGACGTTTTGAAACTCAAGGAGCTCGTCGAGGACATTAACCGCGCCTGGGGCGAGTTCAAGGCCGAGGCCGACAAGAAGGGCGCCGCCGACGGGCACAAGCTCGCCGGCATCAACGCCCACCTCGACGAGCTGCAAGACCAGATCGATCGGTTCGAGACGGCGATGCGGCGTCCCCCGCTGGGGGAGGCAGCGCCGGAGCCGCCGGACCTCTCGGCCTACAAGGCGGCCTACGGCACCTACTTGCGCAAGGGCGAGGACTATGGCCTGGCCGACCTCGAGCACAAGGCGCTCTCGGTGGGCTCGGACCCCGACGGCGGCTACACGGTGACGCCGGAGATGTCGAGCCGGGTCTCGACGACGATCTTCGAATCGTCGCCGATCCGCGAGATCGCCACCGTCGAGACCATCGGCGCGAGCTCGATGGAGATCCTCGTCGACGACGACCAACCCGGCAGCGGCTGGGTGGCGGAGAGCGCGACCCGGACCGAGACCACCACGCCCCAGGTGCGCAAGATCGAGATCCCGGTCCATGAGCTCTACGCCGAGCCCAGGGCGACCCAGAGGATCCTCGACGACGCCAACTTCGACGTCGAGGCCTGGCTCTCGGGCAAGATCGCTGACCGCTTCGCCCGCGACGAGGCCACCGCCTTCGTCAGCGGCGACGGCGTCGGCAAGCCGAGGGGTTTCATCACCTTCCCGGCGGGCACCGGGTTCGGCCAGATCGAGCAGGTGAACTCGGGCCACGCAAGCCTGGTGCAGGCGGACGGATTGATCAGCCTGCAGAACGCCTTGAAGCAGGGCTACCTGACGGGCGCCGTGTGGGCCATGAAGCGCACCACCATCGGCGAGGTGCGCAAGCTCAAGGACTCGAACAACCAGTACCTGTGGCAGCCCGGGCTGGCGCAGGACCATCCGCCGACCCTGCTCGGCCATCCGGTGCGGGCCGCCGACGACATGCCGGTGGTGGCGGCCAACGCGCTCGCCATCGCCTTCGGCAACTTCCGTGCCGCCTACACCATCGTCGATCGGGTCGGCATCCGGGTGCTGCGCGACCCCTTCACCGCCAAGCCGTTCGTGAAGTTCTACACCACCCGGCGCGTCGGCGGCGACGTGGTGAACTTCGAGGCCATCAAGCTGCAGAAGATCGCGCTGTAGCAAGCCGTCGGCGGTCAGCTATCGGCTCGCTGATAGCTGACCGCCGAAAGCTAACGGAGAGAGCAATGACGACCTTTGACTTGAAGAGCAACGCCGACGTGGCGCAGAGCCTGGTGCCGGCGACACGCAACACCGACACCAACGGCAGCGGCGTCGACCTGCGCGGCTACGAAGCGGCGATGGTGGTGTTCGATACCGGCGCCATTACCGATGGCACCCACACGCCAACGCTCGAGGAATCGGACGACGACGCCACCTATACCACTGTGGCGGCGGCCGACCTCCAGGGCGCCTTCGCCAACCTCTCGGCCAACAGCGTGCAGCGCGTCGGCTACATCGGCGGCAATCGCTACATCCGGGCGCAGTGCAACTCGTCGGGCACCACCGGCGCGGCCTACAGCGCCACCATCGTGCGCGGCCGACCCCACGCGGCGCCGTTGGCATAACGCAATGCTGTCAGCTTTCAGCTATCAGCTATCAGCCTTCAGCCCGATCCGAGCTGACCGCTGATGGCTGAGGGCTGAGCGCTCAAGGAGGCGAATATGCGCATCAAGATGTTGTCGACACGGCGGGGAAGCCCCGACGGGGTGCGGGTGCTGAGTTATAGCGAAGGCGAGAGCTACGAGGTGCCGGATGAGCTCGGCCAGGTATTCCTGGGAGAGGGCTGGGCGCTGCGTCCGAGGCGCGCGAGGAAAGACGCCGGCGGGGCGCCCGAGAACAAGGCCGCGGCCGCCAAGACCAGGGACGGCTAGATGCCGGTCTCCGCGGTGCGGAGCACCGGCGATTTCGTCGAGCTCGTCGTCGGTGCCAAGGCCACGCGGGTGGACTTCGCCGCGCTGGCGCCGGGTGCGCGTGAGGTAAAGTCCGCCGAGCTCAAGCGCTTGCTGCAAGGGGCGCTGGATCAGCGCGAGCGGCGGAGCACGCTTGCCCCCGAGGACCCCGACGGCGGCAGCGACCCCGGCCGCGAGGACCTGTTCTGGAACGGCGAGGACCTGGTGTCCCGCGGCGTCGTCGTCGAAAGTGTCACCTGGGACGGCGAGACCTACGCCCTCGAGCTGCGTCGAGCAACGGCGAGGCCGCGTGGCTGATGGCGACGATTCAGAACTTCGGCGGCTTCGAAACGGGCGGGCTCGAGGATGCCGAGAGCACAACCGGCTCTCCGAACGTCCAGAACACAACCGTGGACGTCGGACAATACGCGCTCAAGCTCACCGCAGCGGCGACGCTGGCGCAGGTGCGTTACAACATCCGGCTCGACGGTGGAGGGGCCTCCAACGACATCATTGTCGGCGCCCGCATCCGCCACACGGACGTGACGCCGGCCGACGAGATTTCGCTCATCAGCATCGACGACGGCAATGCGCTCAATGTTCACATTAGCCTGAGACTGCTAACCAACGGTGACATCCAGTTCATGGATGCCACCGGCACGAAGATTGGCAGTGCCGTCGCCAGCGGCATGTCGACCGACACCTGGCACACGGTCGAGATGCGGTTCGCCCGATCGGATACCGGCGATTCCAAGGCGTGGATCGACGGCGTGGAGAAGCTCTCGGTGACGGGTCAGGATTTCCTGGACCTCAACCTCGGCGTCGCCAACCGCCTGGTGTTCCCCGGCTACGATGACACAGCAGGTAATCCGGACAAGTTCGTCGATGGCTGGTACGCGATGGACGGCGTGACGGCGGATGCGGAAAGGCTTGGGGGCGTCGAGTGTTTCGCCTACCAGAAGAGCGACGGCGGGGCGACGGAGCTGGGCGACGCGCTCGATGTCGGCACCTGGGCGCTACTCTCCGAGACGCCGGGCAACGAGACCGATCCTGGCAACGTCGGGAAGTACACGGTCAACGCGGCCATGGCCGGCGCCATGCGGACGAGCACCGGCTCGCGCTCAGGTCCGAGCGGCGACGCAAACATCGACGGCGACTCCAACATCAAGGCCATGAAGGGACTCTATCGGGCCAAACGGTCGGGCGGCAGCGCCACGACCCACACGATCCGCATGGGGAACTCGGGAGATGGCTCGAGCAGCTACCTGGAGACCAACGTCACCTTGACGGGCGCTTTCGCGATCCAAGCGCACCTCAGCGAGGCCGCGACCGTGGTGCCGCTCAGCACCGAGTGGTGCGAGGTCGGCATGAAGAAGAGCTCGGGCGGCCGGGATTTCACGGGCGGCGACTTCTGGGCGATGCTCCTGCACGTGCCGGAGGCGCCGCCGGCGGGACCGGCGGGACCGCCGCTCGGGTCGCTGGCAACGATGGGGATCGGGCGTTAACGGGCGCGGGGAGATGAGATGGCCGACGACCTCACACTCAACCCGGGCTCGGGCGGCGCGAAGCTCGCCACCGACGATGTGGGCGGGGTCCATTACCAGCGGGTCAAGCCGGCCCACGGGGCCGACGGGTCGGCGACCGATACCAGCCACGCCACGCCTCTGCCGGTCGACATCGGCCTGGTGGCGCCGCGGACGAGCTTCGCGGCAAGCGTCGCGGTGGCGGCCGGGAGCTCCGCCGACCTCGACAGCGACCAGGTGGCGGCGGGCAAGACCGGCAAGCTGGTGGCGCTCCTGATCGGCGCCTCGGTACCGGTCAAGGCCGAGCTTAAGACGGTGGCGAACGGGGCCTCGAGCGCTGTGCTGGCGGCGCTGTTCGCCACGGCCGGGGAGAGCCGGCTGGCGCGGCTGCCGTCGCGCGAGTTCGTCACCCAGGCCCACGACGCCGGCGCCGGCCTCGACGGCTTCCGGCTCACCGTGACCAACCTCGACACCAGCCGCGCCGCCGACCTCTACGCCACCTTCTTCTACGACGAGGTCTGAGATGGATGAGACAGCGGGAGCCGGAGACGCGAGGCCGCTGGCGGTGCTGAGTGAGGAAGAGCGCGAGTCGGAGCGTGTGCAGCGCCGGCTCCGCGACCAGGCGCGGGTCACGGCGGCGATGCTGGAGCGTGCCTACCAGGTGGCCTGGCAGTCGTTGAAGGCCAAGTACGGGCTGCCCGACGAGGTGACGCTCAACGAGGACACAGGCGAGGTGTTCGCCAAGGAAGAAAGCGGTCAGCGGTCAACTTAGCGGTCAGCGGTCAGCTTTCAGCTAAGGAAAGGTGATCCATGAGTCGCAAGATCAAGGCCAGCCACGTCATCATCACTCCAGCGCCGCGACAACGCGGTGTCGGGCTGACGGCTGACCGCTGAACGCTGAGAGCTAGACCATGGCTGACGTGATGCCCAACTACGCGCTGGAGCAGCAGCGGCTCAAGGCGCAGATCGCCTCGTTCAGGCACAACCTCGAGCGCCACAAGCTCGAGATCATGGAGGTCGAGAGCCGCAAGCGGGCGGCGCTCGACAACATCGCGGCGACCTGCAAGGCGATCGCCGAGCACGAGGCGCGGCTCGCCGGGCTGATCGAGACCCACGGCGCGGCGGAGCTGGACTTGGACAAGGTGAGAAAGGAGCTCAGGCATGGCGGATGAACGGGCGCGCATCGCGGTCAAGATCGTCGATCCCACGACCAACGCCAACGAGATGGGGGTCGACGCCAGCGGCAACGCGCAGGTGGTGGTCAACGCGGCGCTCCCCGCCGGCGACAACAACATCGGCGACGTCGACATCGCGAGCGGGCCCAGCGGCGCCTCGGCGCTCGAGATCCAGGGCCCGGCGGCGGACGGGGCTTCCGCCGTGGGCGACCCGCTGCAGATCGGCGGGGTGGATGGCGCCGGCAACATGCAACGCTTGGCTACCGACACCGACGGCCACCTGCAGATCGACGTGTTGACGGGCGGCGGCGAGACCATGCCCTCGAACCCGACGGGCGACACCGCGAGCTCGAGCGACACCGCCGCCGGCGTCTCGGCCAACCTCGACAGCGCGGTGATCAACGGCCAGGAGTACCTGGCCGGCGCCGACCTCACGGCCTCGGTGCCGTTCAAGTTTCAGATCCAGAGCGTGGCCGCCTCGACCATCACGCTTGCCACGGGCTTCGGCCGCGCCGGCGAGGTGGTGCAATGGCGGCCCCCCCACCGCCACTTCGCCGGGCTGGTGGGCGACAACGTGGACGACGTGTTTCGGGCGGTGGTGACCAACATGGACAACTCGCAGGCCGCCGACCTCTACGCCGCCTTCTACTATCAGGACAACTAGTGGATAAAATCTGACATTTGAATCCCGTTGGGGATTCCCGCCGGGTTCG
>CBDUZE010000019.1:0-77341 GCA_965371625.1 uncultured Alphaproteobacteria bacterium | reverse complement strand
GCGAACCCGGCGGGAATCCCCAACGGGATTCAAATGTCAGATTTTATCCACTAGGTCTGTCCCTCGTCACGGCTCCGCCCTTTCGGATCGAGAACATCGGTAGGAAGCGCAAGAAGCCGGGCCTGATGCGTCAGCCCCTGACGGTGGGCCAAGGGGGCAAGCCGCCATCAACCGGACTCGACCGGATACCCCTTGTCGACCCATCCCAGGGTGCCCCCGTTGAGGCTCCTTGCGTTCTTGTAGCCGAGCGAAACGAGATAGAGCACGCCTAAAAGCGAAAGATTACCGCGGTCGCAGACCGTGATAATCGGCGCATCCCGGTCGGATGGAAATTCCCCCGCATAATCATCGATATCCTCGATCGGTACGCTCTTGGCGCCGGGCAAGCGCCCCTTGAGATAGGAGTCGAAAGCGCGCACGTCGATGACAAAAGGCTTTCCGTTCCCCATGGCTTCATGGGCATCGTCAAGCTCGATGGTCAACTGCTCGTTGCGAGCCTGCTTGACCATGCCTTTCATCAGCTTCTCCTCGAGGCTCATCACCGGGTTCTCGGAGCGGACCTCGGGCAAGTGCCTGGCGAAAGAGGACGGGTACTTGAAGGCATTGTCCGGAAAAACCACGACCACCACGTTGTCGGGCTCGTCAGGAACCATTTTGAAGGCGCCCGCGAGCGCCATGCCCGAGCTGGGGCCGGCGATGATGCTCTCCTCGCGATTGAGGCGCAGGCAGAGGTCGAAGGCGTCTTGATTGCTCACCTCCACGGTGCCGTCGTATTGCTCCGGGCGATACAGCTTGGTCTGCTCCAGTTGACGGATGCTCCGAACCCCGGGGATGTCGTGGCCCTCCTCGGGGTGTACGCCCAGCACCTGAATCGTCTCGTCCTTCTCCTTGAGGAAGCGTCCTGAACCGGTGATGGTCCCGCAGGTCCCCAGGCCAGCGACGAAGTGTGTGACTTTGCCCGCGGTCTGCTTCCAAATTTCGGGGCCGGTGGTTTTGTAGTGGGCTTCGGGGTTTGCCTCGTTTTCATATTGGTTGAGCATATGGAAGTCGGGCTGCGCGGCGGTCTCCATGGCCAGCGCGATCGCGCCCTCCGGTGCGCCTGGGGCCGGGCAGAGGGTGTCCTGCAACTCAATGACATCGGAGCCGAAGAAGCGCAGGACGGTTCGCTTCTCCTGGGGGATCATCACCGAGAGCGGCGTGCGCAACGAATAGCCTTTGGCGTTGGCGATCATCGCCAGCGCCATTCCGGTGTTCCCCGAGGTCGGCTCCACGAGCTTCTGATCGTCGCCGAGGAGTCCGCGCTCTTCGGCGTCCTCGACGAGGTTGGCCGCGATGCGATCCTTGACCGCGCCGAACGGGTTGTACCATTCGAGCTTTGCGTATACCTGGGTGTGGCTGAAGGGGGTCACCCGATTCAATCGCACCACCGGCGTTGGATTGTCCTCCCCCGACAGAAGTCCCAGTATCGAGTCATAGACCCTGAGCGTATGATCGTGCATGTCGGCCTCCGATTTCCGAAACCCCCGTCTCGTGGTCCCGATGCAGCCACTTCACAGGCGGGCCAGATATCCGTCTCACGCTCGGATTAAGCCGGGATTCCCCAGATCGCTCCCGCCAGTTGCCGACAATGGTAGCACGACGGGCGTTGGCACCACACCTGCCGTGGCGAACCGGCGCGCCAGGTCGGCTTTCGCCCCTTATCAGGCTGATCTGGCTACCGGAACCCTTGCCCTATGGTCATTTCACGCGCTGAGGGCGCGCCCTGGCTTGGACGGCGCACACCTGTCCTGTCGAGCAACCTGGATGCCACGGGCCGGAGCGCCGTCATGGCGCGAGGGGGGCCGGTCGCAGGCCGTCGATCAGGCGCGGGATGTTGGCGAACCGGCTTCTCGGGATCGCCATCTCGACGAGCCGGAACGTGGCGGACGACCTTGGCGTGCGAGTTTGGTGCCGATCTTGATCAGCTTCTCTCGAAGCGTCGTCAGCGAGCAATGTTCTACCGCCGCGGGCAAGGCCAGCGCGTCATCGGGCTCGTGCTAGGGAAAAAGACCACCATCGGACGAGATCTCGCTGCCGTGGAATTCCAGCTTCAGGCCGCGGTCGAAATCGACCCGGAGAGGCCGCGGATTCGCGGCCCCCATCGGGTGCGCCATGACCAAACCCCCAGCATTGCCGCAATGTATTGATTCCTATATCGGAATCGGCGTCCAAGGTGTGTGATATCGCGCTCTATCTGGGCTCTCCGGGCCAAAATTAAAGGGGCGCCAGGAGCGCAGGAGGAGGACCTGCGCTGCGTGCCCTCACCAGGCACTCCCGACGCCCCAGGAGCCGGTCTAGCCCCTTACACGCAGCGGCGTGTCAGACGGCACAACGTCCTCTCCCGTCTTGGGCAGGCCCCGCGAGAGACCCGCCGGACGGGCAAAAACGCGTTCTTCCGGTCCGCTGAACCGGAGCCCAGCATCACGCGGAATCCCCGCGAATAGAATCCGCGCCACGCCTGGCCGTCGCCTCGCCGGTAGCGGCGCCGTTCGCCTCGCCGGAGGCGCGGTCCCCGAGAGGAGCCAGGCCTCCGACCGTCGATCGGCCCGCCAGCCGGTTGCGGCGCCAGCCCCGAAAGACGCCGCCCCGAAGGGTTTTGTCTCCCGCAAGCCCGGCCTCGCGATCCCGGGTTGGCGACCCCCGTCCGGGGCGCGCTTCCCGCGAGAAGCCCAGCCCCCGACCGGACCCGCCTCCCCGATCCGGCGTTCCGACCCCCGTCGGGAGCCCCGACCCCTCGGTTTCCCGATGGGCCCGCGCGCCTTCCCGGTCGGCCTTTCCGCCGGTGGGAGAACCGGCCGTCCGCGCCGGGATGCTCGCCCGCCCTTCGACCGGCTTGCCTCCCGACGGGAGCCCCGCTTGCGATCCTTTGGGCGGCCCCACCCGAAGGTTGGCCCACCGCTGCGGATCGCTCCTCGAAGCTCCCACGCCTATACGTGCCATTAAAGTATCGCCAAATACAGAATACAAATTCAACAATAAAATCGCCAGTAACGAAAAAAGTTGTGCATAAAATTACTTGATCTACACAATTAATACACAGGATATCCACAATTTTATCCAGAAACTACTTGCCCTTGATCTGTTGGCGACACGCCAGGCAGAGCCGAACGTTGCCCGGAGTCGGGGGGATTGCGCCGTTTTGTCTTGATGCGCCGGGCCCGCCAGGGCTGCGGCGCTCGACCTCCGCCGCCCCGTGGGGCCGAGGCGGCGCGGCGTTGGAGCTCGGCACGGGCGCGCCAGCAGCGGGTCGCCGGACAAGGCCCGCCCGGCCCCGAGGCGGCGCCTCCCGGGGGCCCGAGCGAGCGGCGCGCATGGGGCCGGGAGCGTCAATCCGGTTGCCTTTGCCGGCGGGAGCGGAAAAGATACCGCCTCCGCCGGAACTCGCCGCGCGGGAGGCCGTCGAGGTCGGGGTGTGGCTGTGAGGGACCGTCGCCGAGAATGATTTCACGCCGAGATGTAGTTTTGGGCGGCCTGTCCCTAGCGGGCATCGCCGCGTACCAGGGGGCGAGTTCGGCGGCAACGTCGACCGAGGGCGCCAGTCAGTTCGTCAAGTGGTTGGCCGAGAAAGCGATCGCCACGCTGCGCGCGCCCGGCATGAGCCTCGAGCAGCGCGAGAGGGTGTTCCACAAACTGTTGCGTCAGGGCTTCGACCTCCCGTTCCTCGGCCGCTTCGTCCTGGGGCGCCATTGGCGCACCGCGACGCCGGGGCAGCGCAGCGACTTCCAGCAGGTCTTCGAGGAATACATCCTCAAGACCTATTCCTATCGCCTCGGCGGCTACGCCGGCGAGACCTTCACGGTGCTGTCGGCACGCGCCGCCGGCAGCAAGGACGTGATGGTCAGCACGCGGATCGCGCGACCCTCCGGACCGCCGGTCAAGGCCGACTGGCGGGTGCGCGTCATCGCCGACCAATACAAGATCATCGACATCATGGTGGAAGGCGTCAGCATGGCCGTCACCCAACGCTCCGAGTTCGGCTCGGTGATCAAGAGGAACGGCTTTCAGGGGTTGCTCACCGCCCTTCGGGCGCGCGTCGACAGGTTCCCGGCGGCGAGCGGCCAGTGATGCCGCACCCCTGTCCCAGGCGAGGCGGAGACCAGGCAAGCAAGGAACAGATCATGTCATTCCCCTCCCCGACACGATCCCGTGCCCGATCCCCCGCCTGGCGCCGGTTGCGCCGGTTCGCCCTGGCCGGCGTCTTCGCCGCCGCGCTCTCGACCCCGGTCCTGGCCGACTTCGAGGCCGGCTGGGGAGCCTATCAGCAGGGCGACTTCGCCACCGCGCTGGCCGTGTGGCGGCCCCTCGCCGAGGCCGGCGACGCGCGCGCCCAATTCAATCTCGGGGTCATGTTCGACCAGGGGAGAGGGGTGGCGCGAGACCGCGACAACGCCATCCTGTGGTGGCGCAAGGCCTCGGAGCAGGGCATGACCCGGGCCATGCACAACCTGGCCAACATCTACATCTCGGGAGAAGGGGCGGCGCCGGACTACGATGAGGCCCTGAAGTGGCTGCGGCTGGCGGCCGAGAAGGGGCTGGCGCGCTCGCAGTACACCCTCGGCAAGATGTACAGCTACGGCCTCGGCGTGGCGCCCGACGAGGCCCAAGCCTTGAGCTGGTATCGCCAGGCCGCCGAGCAGGGTTTCGACCGTGCCCAGTACACCCTCGGCAAGATGTACCGCGACGGCGTCGGCGGCCTCGAGGCCAGCGCCGAGGAGGCGGCGCGCTGGTTCCGCAGGGCCGCGGAACAAGGGTACGCCAAGGCGCAGAGCCATCTCGGCAGCCGCTACGCCCGCGGCGAGGGCGTTCCAAAGAAAGAGATCGAGGCCCTGATGTGGATGATCCTGGCGGCCGACCGGGGCCACCCGGCGGCGATCGAGAACGCCAAGATTCTGCGCGGGCGCCTGAGCGCCGGGCAGATCGCCGAGGCCGAGCGGGCGGTCGCCGCGTGGGTTCCGAAGAGTGATCGCTAGCGGTCGCCCGGGCTCGACTTCGCGACGATATCGGCAACGCCGCCGCCCACTCGATGGCCCCGGGCAAGATGGTGGCTGACAGGCCGGCGGTGGGTGCCTTACTCTGGGCCCGGGAGACACCGAGGGGGCTCAATGGGTAGACTGGCCTACCATGTCGGGGCGCTCGCCGCGCTCGTCGCCACGGCCTTGCTGGCGGCGCCGGCGCTGGCCCAGAGCGGTTTGCCGCCCAACGTGGCGGCCAGCATCCGCGACGCCGTCCAGGCCAGCCGCCAGCTCGCCGCGCGCGAGACCGCGCTCGCCCGGAGTCTCGGAAATCCGCAGCTCGCCGCCACCATTGAGCACAAGGCGCGGCAGCGCGCCGACGCCGCCCTGACCTCGGCCGTGGTCTCCATCATTGCCGCCAACCGGGGGCTGGCCAACGCCGTCATCAGCACCGCGGTGGCCGAATCGCCCGAGTCCCGAAACAGCATCCTGGCGGGGGTCGCCGCCTCGTTCCCGACGCTGGCCGCGGTGCCGGCGGTGGCCATGCCGGCGCCGCTGTTCACCACCCCTGGTCCGGCAGCGGTGTTCGCGGCGCCTGGCCCGGCGCCGGTGTTCGCGCCGCCGGGTCCGGCGCCGCTGGGCCGCGCCGCGCCGCCGACCGGGTTCGCGGAAGAGCCGCGCGGGGTCGCGCAAGAGGAGATCATCGACCCCCTCGAGTGGGTCAACCGCGGCATCTTCGCCTTCAACGACACCCTCGACACCCTGGTGTTGCGGCCGGTGGCGGTGATCTACGGGTTCATCCTGCCGGAGCGGGTCAAGGCGTCGGTGAGCAACTTCTTCGCCAACCTCAACTCGCCGGTGCTGCTCGCCAACGACCTCTTGCAGCTCACCTTCCGCGACGCCGCGGTGACCACCGGGCGCTTCGCCATCAACACGACCATAGGCGTGTTAGGCCTGTTCGAGGTCGCCGAGGACTTCGGTCTCGAGGCCCACCATGCCGATTTCGGTCAGACCATGTTCTCCTACGGCGTCGGACAGGGGCTCTACGTCATGATTCCGATCTTCGGGCCCAGCACCGCGCGCGACGCCGGCGGTCGCCTGGTCGACGGCTTGTTCCAGCCGCTCAACTATATCGTTGGCACCGGGGTCGGTCTGGCGCTGAGCGGCACCGAGGGCGTGTCGAAGCGGGAGTCGCTGATCGACGCCCTCGACGACCTGCGCGCCGGCTCGCTCGACTTCTACGCGGCGATGCGGGCGGCCTATTACCAGGATCGGGCCACCGAGCTCGGCAAGGGACAGGTGGACTCGGCGGCGTCGATCGATCGCCTTTTCGAGGACGTGGAGTAACGTCGGCGTCAAGGGGGCCCGGCGTCAAGGGGGGCGGCGCGAGGCGGGCTCGGGGCTCGCGTCCGGCGCCGCTTTTCGGTGATCGGTCCCAGGGAGGGGCGGGTGCGGAAATTTGGTGCCGAGGTCAGGCTCGACAATCCGGCCTTCATCCATCCGACGGCCGAGATCTACGGCAAGGTGACGATCGGGGAGGAGGCCTCGGTGTGGCCCTTCGCCGTGATCCGGGCCGAGGGCCACGAGATCGAGATCGGCCCCTACGCCAACATCCAGGATTTCGTGATGCTGCACATCGGCATCCAGCACGGCACCCGGATCGGTGCCTATTGCTCGATCACCCACCACTCGACAATCCATGCCGCCACCATCGGCGACAACTGCCTGGTGGGGGTCAACGCCACGGTGATGGACGGCTGCGTGATCGGCGACAACTGCATCGTCGCCGGGGGCTCGTTCCTCAAGGAAGGCACCGTGATTCCCGACAACTCGGTGGTCATGGGGACGCCTGGCACGGTCACCCGCAGCGCAAACAACTGGGTCGCCAATCGGCTCAATGCCTTGGTCTACCACCGCAACGCCGTCGCCTATGCCCAGGGCCAGCATCGCGCCTGGCAGGGCCCCGACTTCGAGGCCTTCATCAAGACCGAGGTCGAGCGCCTCAACGCCGAGTTCGCGGCCCTGGGCGCCGACCTCCGGCGCGCCGCGGGCGGGGATTGAGGGGTCGGTATCGTGGCCCTCGACAGCGATAGCTCGGGCGATCGCATAGAGCCCCCCTACCTCTTGTATCTCGGCGAGGCGCGCGACGACCTCGCCGCCAAGAGCGCCCAGGGGCTGGTCGACTGGCGCCCCGAATGGTGCCTGGGCCAGGTCCGCCTCGAGGGCTGCAAGGCCGATCTCGGCATCGCCGACATGAGCGTCGAGGAGGCGGCGGCGCGGGGCGTGCGGACGCTGATCATCGGCGTCGCCAACCCGGGCGGCGTGCTGCCCGAGAGCTGGAGCGCCGACATCGTGCGGGCGCTGGAGTGCGGCATGGACGTCGCCAGCGGCCTGCACATGAAGCTGGTGGACATGGCCGAGGTCCGCGAGGCGGCGGCGCGCAACTCGCGCCGGCTCTTCGACGTGCGTCACCCGACGCGGCGCTTCGCCACCGGCAAGGGCTCGCCGCGCCCCGGCAAGCGGCTCCTCACCGTGGGCAGCGACTGTTCCTGCGGCAAGATGTACACCTCGCTGGCGCTCGAGCGCGAGATGAAGAGCCGCGGCCTCGACGCCGACTTTCGCGCCACCGGTCAGAGCGGGATCTTCATCGCCGGCGAGGGCGTGGCGGTCGACGCCGTGGTCGCCGATTTCATCTCGGGCGCGGTCGAGTGGCTCACGCCCGACAACGATCCCGAGCACTGGGACCTGATCGAGGGCCAGGGATCCCTGTTCCACCCCTCGTTCGCCGGCGTCAGCCTGGGCCTCCTGCACGGCGCCCAGCCCGACGCCATCGTCATGTGCCACGAGCCGACCCGGGAGCACATGCGGGGCCTCGAACACCAGCCGCTGCCCGGCCTCGAGGCCTGCATCGAAGCCAATCTCGAGGCGGCCCGGCTCACCAACCCGGCGGTGCGGTGCGCGGCGGTCGCCGTCAACACCTCGAGGATGGAGGCCGGCGCCGCGGCCGAGTTCAAGCAGGCCACCGAGGCCGAGCTCCGCTTCCCTTGCGTCGATCCCATGACGGAAGGCGTGGCGGCCATCGTCGACAACTTGCTCTGATCCATGCGCCGGCTGATCGTGCGCCGGGAGACCTGGCCCATCCGCGGCAGCTTCGTGATTTCGCGCGGCGCCAAGAGCGTCGCCGAGGTGGTGCTGGCCGAGCTCCGCGAGGAGCATCGGCGCGGCCGCGGCGAGTGCGTTCCCTATCCCCGCTACGGCGAATCGCCAGGCCAGACGATGGCCCAGATCGAGGGCCTGAGGCATGAGCTCGAGCACGGCCTGGGCCGCGCCGAGCTGCAACAGGCGCTGCCCCCGGGGGCGGCGCGCAACGCCCTCGACTGCGCGCTCTGGGACCTCGAGGCCAAGCGCGCCGGGCGCCGCGTCTGGGAGCTCGCCGGCGTGCCGGCGCCGGGCCCGCTGGTGACCGCGTTCACCCTCAGTCTCGACGCCCCCGGGGCGATGGCCAAGGCGGCCAGCGCCGAGCGCCGGCGGCCCCTGCTGAAGCTCAAGCTCGGCGGCGCCGAGGATCTGGAGCGGGTGCGCGCGGTGCGCCGGGCGGCGCCGTGGTCGCGGCTGATCGTGGACGCCAACGAGGCCTGGACGCCCGAGACCCTGGCCGAGCTGATGCCCGAGATGGCGGCGCTGGGCGTGGCCCTGATCGAGCAGCCGCTGCCCGCCGGCGCCGACCAGGCGCTGGCGGAAATCGAGCGGCCGGTGCCGGTGTGCGCCGACGAGTCCTGTCACGACCGCTCCAGCGTGGCCGAGCTCGCGGCCAAGTACGACTACCTCAACATCAAACTCGACAAGTGCGGCGGGCTCACAGAGGCCTTGAGCCTGGCGCGGGCGGGGCAAGAGATGGGCCTGGGCCTGATGGTGGGATGCATGGTCGGCACCTCGCTGGCGATGGCGCCGGCCATGATGCTGGGCGCGGCGGCCCAGTTCGTCGACCTCGACGGGCCCCTTTTGCTGGCGCGGGACCGCCGCCCCGGCCTGCGCTTCGAGGGCAGCACCATCGCGCCACCGGCGGCGGCGCTGTGGGGCTGAGCGGCGTGATCGCGGCTATCAGGCCGTCACGGCGCGGGCCGCCGGCGATCCGGGCCCTGATCCTGGTCCTCGGCCTGGGCCTGGTCCTGCTCGGCGCCGGCGCCGGCCGCGCCGCCCAGGATCTGGTGCCGCTCGCCCGCGTCGGGCCGTGGCCCGGGGTCTCGGAGCTGATCGGCTACCGCCAGCGCCTGTGGTTCGTCAACAGCGTGAAGTTCGTCAACCACAACTCGGCCGACCTCTACAGCTACGACCCGGCCAACGGCACGGTGCGTTACGAGCGCCACCTCTTCAGTCAGGACGCGGGCCAGCCCACGGTGGCCGGCGGGCTCTTGTTCTGGCCCTTCGAGGACGCCCGCTTCTCGGCCGGACGCGGCGAGTACATGGTCACCAACGGGCGCGACTGGCAGTGGCGGGCTCTGCCCGACGGCGTCGCCTTTCACCTCCACGCCATGACCGGCTTGGGCGCGCCGCTGTTCGCCGCCACCTCGGCCTGGCGCGCCGGTCTGCAGCGCTCCGACGACCTGGGGCGGAGCTGGCGCATCCTCTACGACCACCCCACGGAGCCGGGCTTCGTCAGCCGCATAACCAGCCTCGGCGCGTTGGGCGAGACGCTTTACGCCGGCTTCACGGCCTGGGCTCAAGCCGGCGTCAAGCTGCTGCGGCTCGAGGGCGACGCGGTGACCCCGGTGGCCGGTTGGCCGCAAGGCAAGTCGACGCGGGCGCTGACCTCCTGGCGGGGCTGGCTCTACGCCGTCAACAGCGGCGATCGCGAGAGCGGGCTGTGGCGCACCGACGGGGGCGCGGTCGAGCGTATCGGCGCCCTCGACGGAAAGCAGGTGCGGGCCCTGGCCGGGGGCGAGGAGGCCCTGTGGCTGATCAGCGTCGGCGAGGCGGGCGGCGCTTTGTGGCGGAGCCGGGACGGCCGCGCCTGGGAGCGCGCCCAGAGCTTGGACGAGGAACCCCTCGACCTCGCGGTCTACGCCGGCCGGGTCTATGTCGGGGCGCTGGGCGCGGACGGGCAGGGGGCGCTGTGGGGGCCGCCGGCCCCGGCCCCAGCCCAGGCCCCGATGGCGCCCGCCGCGGCGCCGCCGCCCCTTCCCGCGCCCAGCCGGCCGCTCGACGAGAGCCGGCTTCGCGGCCTGCTCGAGGAGCTCGACCGGGTGCTCCTCGACGAGCGCAGCTACGCCCGCCCCTTGCGCCCCGTTCTGACCGCGTTGCGGGCGCTCACGGGCAGCGGCCGGCCGCGGGTCGGCGCGGCGCTGAGCGAGCGCCTGGACGCGCCCTTCCCGGCCATCGAGGTAGTCTTGTTCGGCGGCAACCTGGAGATCTCGGCTGCGACGCTAGCGCGTTGGTACCTGATGCGCGCGATCGCGCTCAGCGGCGGCGGCCGGGTGCCGGCGGCGCTCCTCGCCGCGCCCTTCGTCGCCCCTCCCAACCGCGCCGAGAAGTACTTCGACGCGGCCCCGGGCGCCGCCTTCGCCGCGGCGCAACTGGGCCAGGGCGACGACCAGACGCTGGCGGCGCTGATCGACCGCCTCGGGCGCGAGGACGATCCCCTGTGGCTGGTGGGCGACGTGGTGGGCGCGCTCAGCGCACTCTCAGGCGAGTGGCTGGGTTACGACCGCGAGGCCTGGCGGGCGTGGTGGCGGCGGCGCCACAGAGATGATTGACTCGCCGATTGACCCGCCGATCGATCGCCGCCGCGGCGCCCGGCTGACCTCAGACCGAGGTTTCCTTGAAGCTGAAGGCGCCGAGAAGGTGCTCGACCTTGTCCTGGTCGACGCTGAGCGGGAGGTAGATGCTGCGGTACAGCAGCTCGGTGCCGTTCTCGGTGGCGAAGCTGCTCGATACGGCGATCGGCTTGCGCGCCTTCGCGAGCGCCCGCACGAAGCTCAGCATGGAGGCGCAAAGCGGCGAGGGCAGGGAGTCCGCGATCCGGGTGTGGGCGGTGCTGATACCGCACACCGATTCGAGGACCTCGCTGCCGAAGGTGAAGACCGACTCCAGCGGCTGGCCGTTGAAATAGACGACGAAGACATTGGGGCGCAGGGTCTCGACCTCGGCCGAATCCACGGTAGCGCTGGCGGTGACGTCGTGTGGCGTAGGAAAAGCGCGATCGCCGCGGAGCTCGTTCCAAAACGCGAGCGTGCGGTCGTTGGTACGCCGGATCTGACTGTCCCCCCGGCTCTTGTGATCCCTCAACTTGCCCCCGCTTCTTCGATGTTTCGCCTCATAGCAGACCTAGAGGCAGAGCTGCTTATACCATAATGAGCACCTTGAGCCAACGTCGGGCGGGGCCTCGCGTGGCTTTAGCGCGCGAGGTCCTCCTCGGCGTCGGCGCCTCTTTCCGCCAGCTTGAGAAGGCGCGGATGGTCGCGGATGTAAAGCGTTTTGCCCTTGCGCTCGACGATGCCGTCGGTGGCGAGCTGCCCCAGCACGCGGGCCACGGTCTCGCGCGTGGTGCTGATGCGGCTGGCGATCTCGGCGTGGGTCCGCATGGGGCGCACCACCCAGTTGCCCGGCGCGACCATGTCGGGCTCGGCGAGGCGCACGACCTCGGCATAGACCCGGTGCACCGCGCGCACCGTGCTGAGGTCCATGATGCGGTCGTCGCAGAGCCGAATGATGGTGGCGAGCCGCGTCGTCACCTGAACCGCGATCTCGGGATAGTCGAGCAGCAGGGTACGGAAGATCTCGGGCGACAGCGAGGCCAGTCGGCAGTCCTCGATCGTGACCACGCTGGCCGAGCGCGGCTCGCCGTCGAGGGCGGCAATCTCTCCGAAGTAGCCCCCCTTGCGGATGTTGGCGAAGGCGATCTCGCGGCCCGAGGTCGAGTAGTTGACGATGCGGACGGCGCCCATGACGACGAAGAAGACGTCGCGGTTCTGGCTGTTGCGGTCGAGCACCGCCGCGTTGCCGCCATACGAGTGCCAGCGGCAGCGTTGCTCGATCGAGCGCAAGGTCTCGGGATCGAGCTCTGAGAGAAGCTCGATCACCTCGAGCCCCGCACGATCGTCCATCGTCGCGTCTCGGGCCGCCATGTCCGCCGACCTCCCTGCGCCGCCGCCACGGCGTCGCGCTGCGTCAGCCGCGGCCAAATATACCATGGCGCCGCCCTCGCCCGCCAGCGCGCGTCCTCACATCGGCGGCGCCGCGATCCCGTCCGACGCCAGCAGGCGGGCGTCGCGGCGGCGATAGAAGGGGGTGACGACGCTGGGGGCGAAACGCAGCAGCGCGCGCGCGCGCTCAGGCCGCGGCCTCGAGACCCGGACCGCGAGCTCCTGCGCCGGCGTGCCGTAGGCGTACTCGGCAAGCACCGTGCCCATCGCCGTCGCCGTCGGCACGCCGCGCCCCGAGTAGCCGAAGGCGGTCAGCACCCCCGGCGCCAGCTCGTAGAGGCCCGGCAGCATGTTGCGCACGAAGTCGATGTCGCCGTACCAGCAGTACTCCCACTCGAGGTTGCTGAGCTGCGGAAACAGCCACTTGAAGCGTCGGGTCATCAACTCCCTGGTGAAGGCCATGTCCCTGCCGCGGCGCCACTCGAGGAAGCCGGCGGTGACGATGCGGCCGTGGTCGTCGCGCTTGAAGAAGTGGGTGTCGCGGCGGCTGTCGCCGACGTGGTTGTTGGCGGGCAATACCGTGCTGCGGACGTTCTCGCTCAAGGGCCGGGTGGCCAGGCAGTAGGCGGTGAGCACGAAGAAGCAGTCGGTCAGCCCGGGCCAAAGCTGGGGCGGCGTATAGGCGCCGGTGCCGATCACCACCTTGTCGGCGGCGACCGAGCCCTTGGCCGTACGGGCGCGCCATTTGCCGCCCTCGTGCTTCAACGCCAGCACCGGCGAGCGGGTGTAGAGACGGACGCCCTCGCCGAGCGCCGCCCGCGCCAGGCCGCGGCAATAGGCGAGCGGGTTGAGGTGGCCGCCCTCGGGGTGCAGCCAGCCCCCGAAATAGCGCTCGGAGCCGGTCCGCTCCGCGACCTCGGCGGCATCGAGAACGGTGCAGGCCTTGCCCAGCGCCGCGAAGTCCTCGCAACGCTTGGCCAGGGCCGGAATCATGCTCGAGGCGTGGGCGACCTGCAGGTACCCGTTCTGGCGCGCCTCGCAGTCGATCTCGTAGTCGCGGATGAGGCCGAACACGAGCTCGGCGGCGTCGGCCTGCAAGCGCACGAAGCGATCGCCCCACTCGGGCCCGAGCATGCGCCTGACCTCGTCGACCTCGTGGTGGGCGAAGATCGGCGTGCAGTGGCCGGCGTTGCGCCCCGAGCCGCCCCAGCCCGCCTCCAGCGCCTCGACCACGGCCACGTCGACGCCGCGCCGCGCCAGGTGAATGGCGGTCGAGAGCCCGGTGTAGCCGGCGCCGACGACGAGCACGTCGGCCTCGAGCGACTCGTCGAGCTCGGGGGTCTCGGGCGCCGGCGCGGCGGTCGCCGCCCACAGCGAAGGTTCGAGCGGAGCTCCTCTCATGGTGCGGTTCCCCCTGGCGATCGGGCGCCGGCGCCGGCACCCGGCTCCGGGCCTTTGCTTCCGGCGTGAGGCCCTGGTCCGGGCGAGCCGGCGTCGCCTCGCGGCGCGCGCCTGCGAATAATGATGGCGGATAGCGCCTGCGGAGTCCACGCGGCGGCCTGGGCTTGGTAAAAAGGGGCCTCGCGGGCGCCACGGCCTCGGCCCCATCGGGCGGGGGCGCGAGCAACGGGAGCAGGAAATGAAACTCAGAAGCGGCGAGCCCTGGAGGCCAGCGGACCAGTACGCACGCTCGCTCGCGGGGCTGACGATCAATCTGCTGGTCCGCGAGGTCGCGGCGGCGCTGCCATTTCATCGCCAGGTGCTGGACGCCGAGGAGGTCTACAGCGATCCGGACTTCGCCCTCTTGCGGCATCGTGGGGTCGAGTGGATGCTGCACGCCGACCATAGCTACGACGATCACCCCTTTCGCCAGCGTTGCCAACGCGGCGGCACGCGCGGCGACGGCGTCGAGCTTCGCCTCCACGGCCGCGACCCGGACGAGGCGGAAGCGCTGGCGCGTGAGCTCGGTTACGAGGTGCTCGCCGGCGCCAGCGACCGGCCCCACGGGTTGCGCGAGGCCTTCATCGTCGATGGCGACGGCTACATCTGGGTGACCGACATACCCTCGGCGGCGTGACCCGATCGAACCGGAGTTGCCGCGACGGAGCGCGACGCAGGGCCTCGCGGCCCCTCGATCAGCCCATCAGGGCAAGCTGCCTGATGCGGTCCCGGTTCAGGAGCTCGAGCCGTCCGGAGCGGCGCTTCACCAGATCCGCTCTCATGAGCTGGCTCACCGCGTGGGCCACCGTCTCCGTGGTGGTGCCCACGAGATCGGCGAGGTCCTTGTGGCGCGGCATGTTGAAGATCGACCACGAGCCGTCCCCGTCGGGGTTGGGCTCGGCGAGACGCAAGAGCTCGTAATAGACCTTCTGGACGTCCGAGGCGGCGGAAATATTGAGCACCTGCTCGTTCATTTTGCGGATCATGTCGACCAGATAGACCAACATCTGCAGTGAGACCCCAGGGTGCTCCCTGAGAATCTTGATGAAGGTCGCCCGGTCGACGATCCCGACCGCGCATTTGCTCTGCGCGAATACGCTCGCCGAGCGCGGCTCGCCATCGATGGCCGAGAGCTCGCCAAAGATGCCGCCGGGGCCACAATCGCCGAATCCGATCTGTCGCCCGGTGGCCGAGTAATTGACCACCCGCACGGAACCGTGAAGGATGAAATAGACCTCGCCACTCGGGTCGTCGGCGTCGAAGATCTCCTGGTTGGCCTCGTACTCGCGCCACCTGCTCACCGACTCGAGCTCGGCAAGCGCTTCGGGCGCCAAGTCCTTGAGGACGGTGATTCGGTTCAGGGTCTTGCGTGCGGCGCCTCCCCCCCGAGGCACCTTCTTGGCATTATCCGACATATTTCGCAGCCCGAAAACCGGTCGTCCAGTGTCGCAGCAGCCTAAGCTTCTTTGTCCCCTTAGGGAAGCAAATCATCTACCGGTCGCGGCGTTCCTAAGTTCTGGCGCGACGGGTCGGCGCGCGGTGGCGCTCAGATTCGGTGCCCCGGCCGCGGCCGGCCTCGAGCGCCAAATATTCCGGCGCCGGGGGTAGGGTCCACATCGTTTTTCCGAAATACGCGATTCTCGGTTACATTACGAATCTCGGTTACATTATAGGGCGGTCGAGGGAAAGATTGCCCAGCCGGGGGCCGAAACATGAAGATGACCATTGCGAAGCGCGTATCCCTGGCGATCGGGCTTCTGCTGTTCCTATTTTTCGTGACCAGCGCGGTCTCGTTTCTCCTTACCAAGCGCATCGAGGAGGACGTGGTCAAGCTCTCGCGGATCGACGAGCGGCGCCAGCACGCGGTGCTCGAGATGGAGGTTCGCCTGGCCGATTTGGCGCGAGCGGTATTCGCCCATGCCATCGCCAGCGGTGCCCTTGAGAAGCAGCGCATTCACGACTCGGTGGTCGGTTTCGAAACCTCGGCGAAGGCCTTCGCCGGCCTGTCGTCGAGCGACGAGGAGCTGACGCTCGGCGAGCAGGTCCAGGGACTGTTCGAGGAGAGCAAGAGGCTCGGCAACGAGATCGTCGCGGCGACCGACAGCGAATACGCCGGACTCGCCGCGCTACGCCTGCTGGCCGACGAAATCGACGGCTCGCTCGAGGCGCGGATCCAAGGCATCGCGACGGGCCCCGAGCCGGGCGCGGAGCGCAGACTCGAGGCGCTCCACGGCATGCGCCGGAGCGTGGTCAGAGGTCTTGGCGCGATCGAAGCCTATCGCGCCTCTCCCGATCCCTTGATGCGCGATCACGCGCGCCGATCGAGCCCCGCCTTCGATCGCTTCGCGAGACAATTCCTGGAGGCAGCGCCGGAGGGCGAGACGAGAGCCTGGTTCGATGGGCTGAGAGCCAAGTTCGACCAGTTCGCGAGCGGCCGCGACGAGCTCCTCGGCGTCCTCGGCAACAAGCGCGAGCTGCTCGGCCGCTTCGAGAAGCAGCGCCAACGGGTCGAGTCGCTGCTCGGCGGAAAGATCTTGCCGCTTGCCGACACGCGGCGCGAGCGCTCGGCCCGCAAGGTCGGCTTTTCCACCCAGGCCGCCATCGTCTTTCTGGTCGTGATGACCGGGATCGGCGTCCTGGTCGGGGCCGGCATCGCGGTCTTTCTGACCCGGCGCATCGTGCGCCCGATCCTGGAGCTCACGGCGGGGGTCGACGCCATCGGACGCGGGATCCTCGATCACCGCATCGCGGTGGAGTCCGAGGACGAGATGGGACAGCTGGCGGTCTCCTTCAATCGAATGGCCGACACCCGACAGCGCACCGAGGAGACGCTGCGCGATCTCTCGCATCACGATTCGCTCACCAAGCTGCCCAACCGCATTCTCTTTCAGCTGCGCCTCGTCGAGGCGCTCGAAAACGCGGAACGCGTCAATCGGATGGTGGCGGTCCACTTTCTCGACCTCGATCACTTCAAGGACATCAACGATACGCTCGGCCACCCCGCGGGTGACGCGCTGCTGCAAATTGTCGCCGAGCGGCTCAAGGTCTGCATCCGCAGGTCCGATACCGTGGCCCGCGTGGGCGGCGACGAGTTCGCCATCATCCAGACCAACCTGGTCTACTCGAACGGCATCCTGGTGCTCGCCAAGCGCCTCATCGACACCATCGCCAAGCCCTTCGAGATCGAGGGCGAGCGGGTCTTCACCGGAACCAGCATCGGCATCACCATCTTTCCCCACGACGACAAGGACGCCGACAAGCTCTTGAAGAACGCGGACCTGGCGCTCTACCGGGCCAAGCAAGAGGGACGCAACAAGTTCCAGCTCTACGATCCCGAGATGAACGCCGAGGTCCAGGCGCGAAAGGCGCTGGAGCAGGACATCCGGGAGGCGCTCGACAACGCCCAGTTCTTCCTCTGCTACCAGCCCCAGCTCGAACTCTCCAGCGGCCGCATCTCGGGCGCCGAGGCGCTGGTGCGCTGGCGTCATCCCGAGCGGGGCATGGTCTCTCCGGCCGAGTTCATCCCGGTGGCCGAGCAGACCGGGCTCATCCTGCAGCTCACCGAAGCGGTGCTCTTGGCGGCTTGCCAGCAGGTCAGGGCCTGGCAGGAGGCCGGGCTGCCGCCGATCCGGGTGTCGGTCAACCTCTCTCCCGCCGACTTCAAGCGCAAGGACCTCATTTCGATGATCGAAGGGATCCTCGAGGAAACCGGTCTCGGCGGCGAGTGGCTGGAGCTCGAGATCACCGAGGGGATGGTGATGTCAGGGGTCGAATCGGTGATCGCCACCCTCCACGAGCTGGCCGAGATCGGCATCGAGCTCGCCATCGACGACTTCGGCACCGGCTTCTCGTCGATGAGCTACCTCAAGCAGTTCCCCGTCCACCGCCTCAAGATCGACCAGACCTTCGTCAGCGACATCCTCGCCAACAAAGAGGACGCGAGCATCACCAAGGCCATCATCATGCTCGGCCACAGCCTCGGGCTCCAGGTCGTCGCCGAGGGCGTCGAGACCCGGGAGCAGCTCGAGTTCCTGCGCCTCAGGGACTGCGACACGATCCAGGGCTACTACTTCGCCAGGCCCCTGGAGGCCGAGGCGTTCGCCGAGTTTATCGCCGGCCATTCGGCGGAGGCAGAGGCCAAGACCCAGGAGATCGCCTGAGCCGGGCGGCGCGGCGCGCGCCGCGCCCCGTATCGCCATCAGCCCTTGTTCCCCAGCTCTTGATGCAGTACCCGGCGCGCGGCCAGGCGTTCGATCTCGTCCTGGGCGTAGCCCAGCTCGGAGAGGATGGCGGCGTTGTCGGCCCCCAGGTAGGGCGCCAGCGAGCGGATCGCCGCCGGGGTGGCATCGAAGCGCGCCGCCGGACGCGGCTGGCGCACCTTGCCCACGGCCGCATCGTCATGCTCCTCGATGAGCTTGTTCTCTCTCACCTGGGGGTCCTCGATGACCTGGTACCGGTTCAGCACCGGGGCGCAGGGCACGCCTTCGCCATCGAGCCGCGCCAGGATCTCGGCGGAGGCCCATTTGGCGATCTCGGCGGTCATGATCGCGCGCCGCTCGACGACGTTCTCGGCGCGCGCCTGGGTGGTCTTGAAGCGTCGGTCGTCGACCAGGTCCTGGCGCTCGAAGGCGCGGCACATGCCGGCCCATTCGGCGTCCGAAAGCGCGCCCGCGGTGATGAAGCCGTCACGCGTCTCGAACACCAGATCGAGACCCATCTGGCCCCCGGCCGGATCGCGCTCGTTGCCCACGAACGAGAGGCTGGAGCTGGCCTCGGGCCACAGATAAGCGACCATGGTGTCGAGCATGGACAGGCGGACGTGTTGGCCTCGGGCGCCGCGCTCGCGCGCGAACAGCGCCGCGGTGATGGCCTGGGCCGCGGTGACCGCCGTGGTCTTGTCGGGGATGATGGTGCGCACCATGCGCGGCCGGCCGCTATCGCCGTCGGCCTGGATCTCCGCCAGGCCGGACAGCGCCTGGATCACCGGGTCGTAGACCCGCTGGTGGGCGTAGGGGCCGGTCTCGCCGACGCCGCTGATCGAGACGAAGACGATGTCGGGGCGGAGCCCGCGCACCACCTCCTCGCCCAGGCCCATGCGCTCGATCGCGCCGGGGCGGAAGTTCTGCACCAGAACGTCGGCGCCAACCACCAGCTTCTTGACGATCTCCAGTCCCTCAGGAGTCTTGAGGTCGACGCACAGCGATCTTTTGCTGCGGTTGCAGGACAGGAAGGACGCCGACATGCCGCGGTGCTTGACCCCGTAGTGGCGCATCAGGTCGCCCTTGGGCGATTCGATCTTGATGACGTCGGCGCCCTGGTCGCCCAGCATCATGGTCGCGATCGGGCCCGAGACCATGGTGGTGAGATCGAGCACGCGGATACCGTCTAGTGGACCGGCCACGGGCGCCTCCCTTGTCAACCTCGTCTTCACCCAGAGGAGCGGCGGCTAGCCGATTTCCGGAACCGTGCGGCCGGGGTAGTTGGCGGCGAAGGATTCCCGATAGGCCGGCCGCGCCCGCAGCCGCTCGCGGTAGGCCATCAGGTATTGGGGCAGGGGCACGCGATAGAGCCGCGCCCAATCCAGACACGACACGAACAGGATGTCGGCAATGCTGATGCGCTCGCCCATGAGGAACGCGCCCGCGCCCTTGATGCGCTCTTCCATGGTCTCGAGCTGGTGGTGAAAGTAGTCCTGGGCCGAGCTCACGGCGACCGGCGCGTCGCCGTAAAGCTCCTTGAGGTCGCGGTGCCGGCGCATGGTGTAGAGCGAACTGGCGTCGAGCTCGGTCATGGTGAAGAAGCACCATTCGAAGAGCTTGGCCCGGGCGGCGGCCTCGGCCGGCAGGTAGAAGTGGTCGGGAACGGGGAAGGCGTCGGTCAGGTAGCCGAGGATCGCCGCGCTTTCGCTCAGCACCAGGTCGCCATGGCTCATCACCGGCACCTTGTGGCGCGGGTTGAGTTTGAGGAACTCGGGCGTCTTGGTCGCGCCGCTGCGCGGCTCGATCGCTTCGAGCTCGTAGTCCACGCCCAATTCCCGCGCCAGCCATTGGGGGCGGTGGGTGCGCACCGTGCCGACGCCCCACAGGACCACGCCGTCGCCAGCCATCATCGCCTCCCGCTCCGCCCTTGCCGTCATGAGCTTCCGACCGGGAGCCTAACCGGGCTCGCCCCGATCTTGCAAAAATCAAATCGATCGCAGCTTATCGGCGGCAGACCCGGCGGGGACGAAATCGGGCGCCCGGCCGTACCCGAACCGACACGTGGTCCCGGGCTGGCCACCGCGCGGCCCGCGAGCGGCCGTCGCCGGTGGCCGAGGTCGGCGCATGCGCGCTTGCCCCTCTCGGGTTGCGCCGCCGATTGATTGCGCCGACGGTTGGGGCTTGCATAATGTCGGGCCCAAGGGGTCGCCAGGAACCGATTTGCCATGGCAAGAGCAAAGACAAGACGGCCCTGGGCTGTCGCAGGGCTGGTGGCGATCGTCGCCGCGGCGCTGGCGGCCTACCTGTTGCTGGGCACCGAGGAGGATCGACCGGCGTACTTGTTCGCCACCGCCGAGCGCGGCCACATCGCGAGCACGGTGACCGCCAGCGGCACCTTGCGCGCCGTCACCACGGTCGAGGTCGGCTCGCAGATCTCCGGTCAGATCAAGGCGCTCGCAGCCGACTACAACACCGTCGTCCGCGCCGGCGAGGTCATCGCGCGCATCGATCCGGCGCAGTTCCAGGCCAATGTCCTGCAAGCCGAGGCCGAGCTCGCGGTGGCCAAGGCCAACGTCTCGATGCAGCGGGCGAGCTTGAGCGAGCTCGAGGCCGACGGCGAGGGGGCCCGCGCCGCCCTGGCGGAAACGCGCGAGGAGCGCAAGCGCAAGCAGGCGTTGCTGGCGCGAAAGGTGGTGTCGAAGAGCGAGGTGGACAAGGCGATCGCGATACACGATCAGGCAAAGGCCCGCGTCAAGGCAGCGGACGCCAAGGTGCGAAAGCAGGCGGCGCAGATCGATCAAGCCCTGGCCCAGGTCAAGCAAAAGGAGGCCGTCCTACAGCAACGGAAGATCGACCTCGATCGCACGATCATTCGCTCACCGGTCGACGGGGTGGTGATCAGCCGCAATGTCGATATCGGACAAACCGTTGCCGCGAGCCTTCAGGCCCCGGTGCTGTTCACCATCGCCCAGGACCTCAGCAGCATGCAGGTCGAGGTCAGCGTCGACGAGGCCGACATCGGCCAGATCATCGAGGCCCAGCGCACCACCTTCTCGGTCGATTCGTTCCCCAACCGGCAATTCGTCGGGCGCATCAGGCAGATTCGCAAGGCGCCGATCGAGGTCTCCAACGTGGTCACCTACACGGTGGTGGTGAGCGCCGAGAACGCCGATCTCCGGTTGCTGCCCGGCATGACCGCAAACGTCAACATCATCGTCGGCGAGCGCGACGATGTTCTCAAGGTTGCCAACAGCGCCCTTCGCTTTCGCCCGGCCGGCGCCAGCCGGGTCGAGGCGGGGTCCGGCGCTCGCCCCGCGGGCGGCCGGGCCGAGCAGCGCCTGCGACGCTTGAGCGAGCATCTCGGGCTCAGCGAAGAGCAGCGGGAGATGGTCCGGGCCATCTTCGCCGAGGCGGGAAAGAAGATCGCCGCGATGCGGGATCAGGGCGTCCCGATCGAGGAGATCCGCTCCCTCGTCGAGCAGGTGCGGGCACGCAACCGGCCTCGCATCGAGGCCATCCTCAACGAGGAGCAACGTGAGAAGTTCCGCGCCGCGAGCGCCTTTCGCTCCAGCAACCCCGTTCAACCTGGGCGGCTATGGGTGCTGGACCAGGATGGCAACCCGGCCCCGACCGAGGTGCTCTACGGCATCAGCGACGGCACCGTCACCGAGATCGTCCGAGGAGACCTGGCCGAGGGAGCGCAGGTGATCGTCGGGATCGCCCGCAAGCAGCCCGGCGAACGCCGCCGGAGGTTCCACTTCGGGTTCTGACATGGTCGCGGGACTTATCGAGACCGAGGGTCTGTCCAAGGATTACGCGGTCGGCTCGCAAGCGGTGCACGCCCTGGTCGAGCTCAGCGTGCGCATCGACCGCGGCGAGTTCGTCGCCATCATGGGCCCCTCGGGGTCGGGCAAATCGACCTGCATGCACCTGCTCGGCTGTCTCGAAACCGCGACCTCCGGCCGCTATGTCTTCGACGGCGACGACGTGTCGCGGCTGAGCCGCGACGAGCTCGCCTATACGCGTAACCGCAAGGTCGGGTTCGTTTTCCAGACCTTCAACCTGTTGCCGCGGGCGACGGCGTTGAGCAACGTGGAGCTGCCGCTGGTCTACGCCCGGATGGGCCGCCAGGAGCGCCGCAAACGGGCGGCGGCGGCGCTCGACGCGGTCGGCCTCGGCGACCGCGCGCATCACGGGCCGGCGCAACTGTCGGGTGGCGAGATGCAGCGCGTGGCGATCGCCCGTGCCCTGGTCAACGAGCCCGCGCTGGTGCTCGCGGACGAGCCCACCGGGGCGCTGGATACGCGGACCGGAAGCGAGATCATGTCGCTCTTGGGCGATCTCAACCGGGGTGGCGTCACGGTCGTCATCGTCACCCACGATCCAGAGATCGCGCGCTTCGCCAATCGGGTTCTGCGCTTTCGCGACGGCAGCCTGATCGGTGACGAAGCGGCCGCGCCGGCCGCGCCTCGAGCCGAGGCGCCGGCGCTGGGCGGGCCGGGGCAATGAGCTTCCTCGACAGCCTCCGTTCGGCCTTGGACGCGCTCAGGGCCAATGTCTTGCGAAGCATCCTCACCGCGCTCGGCATCATCATCGGCGTGGCGGCGGTGATCGCCATGGTGGTGGTGGGGAGAGGCGCGGAACATCAGGTGCAGTCGACGATCCAGAACCTGGGCGCCAACATTCTCATCGTGCTCAACGGGTCGCGCACCTCGCGCGGCGTGCACACCGGCAGCGGCACCCAGATCTCGCTCACCGAAGACGACGCGATGGCGCTGCAAACGGAGCTCGATTCGGTGGCCGTCGCGGCCGGCACGGTGCGCGGCGGGGGGCAGCTCATCTTTGGTAACGCCAATTGGTTTGCTACCCTTTATGGCGTCACGCTGGAGTACTTCGAGGTCCGCAACTGGGTCGTCGCGCGGGGCCGCAACATGACGCCGAGTGAGGTGCGGTCGGCGGCCAAGGTCGCTCTGGTCGGCGAAACCGTCGTCACCGAGTTGTTCGCGGGTCAGGATCCGATCGGCCAGATCATTCGCATCCGCCGCGTCCCTTTCAAGGTTATCGGTGTCCTCGGCGAGAAGGGCCAGACCCCGTTCGGCAGCGATCAGGACGACGTCGTCTTCCTTCCGCTATCGACGGCCAAGAAAAGAATCCTCGGCGGGCGCCGGGTGCACGGCAACCTGGTCGGCGCGATCACGCTGAAGGCGGCGAGCGCCGAGCTGGTCGAGGACGCGGAACGCGAGGCCAAGGAGCTGTTGCGCCAGCGCCACCGGTTGCGGCCCGGCCAGCCCGACGACTTCTATATCCGCAACATCGCCCAGTTTCTCGAGGCCCGCGCGGAATCATCGCGGATCATGTCGCTGCTGTTGGCCTCGGTGGCCACCATATCGTTGATCGTGGGCGGGATCGGGATCATGAACATAATGCTGGTGTCGGTCACCGAGCGCACCCGCGAGATCGGCCTGCGCATGGCGATCGGCGCGCAAAGCAGGGACATCATGGCGCAGTTCGTAATCGAGGCGATCGCGCTCGCCGTGATCGGCGGGATCGTCGGCATCGTGCTCGGGCTGGCGGCTTCGGCCTCGGTGGCCCGGTTCTTCGACTGGCCCATGCTGGTGGGGCCCGAGGCGATCGCGATCGCGGTGACCTTCTCGGCCGCCGTGGGCATCTTCTTTGGGTACTATCCGGCGCGCAAGGCGGCCAACCTCGACCCTATCGAGGCCTTGCGCCACGAATAGCGGAGGTTCGAGCGAGCTTGTCGGCGGCGCGGGATGGGGGTGACCGTGCCTGGCTAGGGCGCGCGGCACCGATGGATCGCGCGGCGCAAAGGCCTTAGGCTGGGCGGGGTCTTGCGTCCCGATGAGGCGATCATGAGAGGTGGCATCGGTCGAGGGCTCGAGGGGCTCGAGGGCCTCGGACCCGGTCGATGCGCTGGCACCGAGGCCGCGATCAGGCGCGGCGACCGGCACCTTGTTGCGGGTCTCGCGACGCCGCCCGCGCCCGCGGGATGTTCGATCGCTGAGCAAGAAATTCGCGGAACTCGTCAGGACAGAAAAGCGGAGCGCGGCAATGATTGGCGCGGAGTTGATGGTGAAGGCCCTCGAACGGCAGGGTGTCCGAACGGTTTTTGGACTTCCAGGCCATTTGGAATCTTTTTTCGGCGCCCTCGCCGACAGCGACATTCGACTGATAAATATGCGCCACGAGGCGGCCGTGGTTATGGCCGCGGACGGTTACGCCCGCATCCGCCGCGGCATCGGTGTCGCCTGCGTGACCGCCGGGCCGGGTTTCGCCAACGCGCTCGGCGGCCTCGCTTCCGCCTTTTATGCCTGTTCGCCTGTGCTCGTGTTGACCGGCCGCAACCCCTTCGTCATGGACGATACGGCCGCGCTCCAAGAGATGGACCACACGAGTCCGGCCAGGTCGATGACCAAATGGGCGCGGACGGTCCACGATCCGTCGCGGCTCGGCGAGTACATCGACATGGCCTGCCGCGTGGCGCTGAGCGGCCGGCCGGGACCGGTCCTGCTGGTCGTGCCCCGCGACGGTGCCGAGGGCGAGGTCGATCCCGACTTTGCGCCTCATGCGATGCGGCCCCTGCTGCCGGCCGAGCGGCCGCTGGCGGATCGCCGCGCCGTGCAACGCGCGGCGGCGGTGCTGATGGAGGCGGAACGGCCGTTGATCCTTGCCGGCAATGGTGCCTACTGGGGCGGCGCGGGAGAGGGCCTGCGCAAGCTGGCGCGTGATTTTCGCATTCCGGTCATGACCAAAGGCTTGGCCCGCGGCCTCGTCGAGGAGGATCTGGAGACCGGCTTCGGTTGGCCGGTCGGTCATGTGGCGGCCCGGCAGGCCGATGTCGTCATGGTGGTGGGCGCGCGTTTCGGCCATGTCATCGGATACGGTGCGCCGCCGCTCTACAAGGACGACGCGCGGTTCATTCAGTTCGACATCGATGGCGGCGAAATCGGCCGCAATCGCTACGTCGAGGCGCCGGTGGTGGGCGACTGTGGCCCGGCGCTCGAAGCCCTGACCGAGGAGCTGGCCGGTCGCCACAATCAACCGGGCGATCCCGCCTGGGTCGCCGAGGCGCTCGTTGAACGACTGGCGCGGCTCGACGAACTGGGGCGAGAGGAGAGCGGCATGGTGCATCCCATCCGCATGGCGCGGGAACTGCAGTCGCGCCTCCCCGACGACGCCATCGTCGTGGGCGACGGGGCCAACAGCCTGAATTGGTGCAAGGCCATCATCAGCATCAAGCAGGCGCCGGGTTGGTTGGATCAGGATCCCTTTGGCTCCATGGGGGTTGGTCTGCCGATGGCGATCGGTGCCGTGGCGGCGCAGCAGGAGAGCGCGACGCCGCGCGCGGTTTTCCTGGCCACCGGGGACGGGGCCTTGGGCCAGTACCTGAGCGAACTCGCCACCCTCTCGCTGCACCGGCTGCCGCTCTTCATAATGGTCGCCAATGATGGCGCCTGGGGTGCCAGCCGCAACATAACGCTCAATCTGTTCGGCGGTACCTATGGCGTCGAGATGAACCAAAGCCGCTACGACGTCGTGGCCGAAGGTCTGGAGTGCCACGGTGAGCTGGCCGAGACGCCGGATCAGGTGGGTCCCGCCTTCGACCGCGCGCTCGAGGCCGTGCGCGGCGGCAAGCCGGCGCTGGTCAACGTCATCGTCGATCCCGACACTGGCACTCAGCGCCGCGACCCGCTGCTGCAGATGGTGACCTTCAATTACGAATGGTTCGCCATGAAAGAGCAGAGCAAAAGGAGGTAGCAGCGGCCGGGGGGGGGGCGAGCGGGGCCGACTGGTGATGACGCGCCCGTGCCCATCCCTCGACCCCAAATCCGGCGCGCTGTTCCCCCCTGAAATTCCCCTCCGCCGCGGGATTCCTTGCCTTTCGCCGAACCGGCGCACCGTCGGTGGACTGACAAGCGAGCAGCCGGATGGCCATTGAAGCGAGGACCATCGGGTGCTGGTATGTCCGCTCGCCGTCTGACCCTGAGGGGAAGTTCGAGGAGCGGGCGATGGCTAAGATCCCGGATACGATCCGGTCAATATCCGCGAAGGGTGGGCGTGGTCCGGCCGCCGCGCCGACAAGTCGCCGCGCGCGAGGGATGAGCTGCGTTGCCGGCGACCACGTCGGGTTTGTGCGGCGCCGACGGATTTGATAGGTATCCGGCCGAGATCGGGTCGGGCGCCGTTTCCGCCTGGGGGGATACGAGATCAATCACGAGAAACTCTGCAGCCTGAAGGAGGCGGTAGCCACCTATGTGAGGGATGGCGCCAGCGTGGTTCTGGGAGCGGCGCTGGAGAACGCCATCCCCTTCGCGGCCACCCACGAGCTGATCCGACAGGGCCGGCGCGGTCTCAACGTGGTCGCGCCAATCTCCGACATGTCGACCGATATGTTGATCGGCGCGGGCTGCGTCGCCGAGGTCACCGGCGCCTGGGTCGGCAACGTCTCGGGCGGGATGGGCCATAACTATCGCCGCGCCGCCGAGCACGGCGAGCCCAACCCCATCAAGATCCACGACTACTCCAACTTCTCGATCGGCATGGCCTTCTTCGCCGGCGCCTACGGGCTCCCCTACGTTCCCGTCAAATCGATCCTCGGCTCCGACATCGTGACCTCCAACCCGCGCATCAAGATGGCCGAAAACCCGTTCTCGGCGAAGCCGGAGCCGGTGGCGCTGGTACCGGCGCTGAAGCCCGATGTGGCGTTCCTGGTGGTGCAGCGGGCCGACCGCTTTGGCAACTCCCACATCTGGGGCTCCGTCGGCCTCACCCAGGAGGCTTCGATCGCGGCCGAGAAGATCATCGTATTGGCGGACCAGATCGTCGAGCCCGAGGTCATTGCCTCCGATCCCAGCCGCGTCCTGATCCCCGGATTCGGGGTCAACGCGGTGTGCCACATCCCCGCGGCCTGTCATCCCTCGCCGCTGATCGGGCGCTGGCAGCGCGACCACGAGTTCTTTCATCTCTATCACAAGGAGACCCGCGAGGCGGGCGATTTCGCGCGCTGGTGCGACGAGTGGGTGCGCGACCTCGCGGACCATGCGGCCTACCGCGTCAAGCTGGGCGGCGAGCTCGAGGAGCTCCGCATCCTCGGCGACGCGCCCTCGGCGCCAGCGAATTACGCCGCCGAGTGAGAGGCCGATGTCCGAGTATTCGACCAGGGAACTGATGATCATCGCCGCGGCGCGCGAGATCAAGGACGGCGAGCGCATCTTCGTCGGCATGCGGCTGCCGATCACCGCCTTCGGCGTGGCCCGGCTCACCCATGCCCCCAACGCCGTGGGCCTGTTCGAGAGCGGCGTCGCCCGCTACGAGCCCGCCGACGGCATGCTCTACACCATGTGCGACGGCCCCAACCAACTGGGCGCGGCGTGGACCACGGGGCTGATTCAGATCATGGGGCTGTTGAGCGGCGGCCGCATCCATGCCGGCTTCATCGGTGGCGCCGAGATCGATCGCTTCGCCAATATCAACACCTCCTACATCGGCCCGATCGATGGCCCCAAGGTCAAGCTGCCGGGGGCGGGCGGCGCCCCCGACATCGCCACCATGGCCGAGCGCCTGATCATCATCATCGATCATCAGAAACACCGGCTGGTGGAGCGGGTCGACTACATCACCTCGCCCGGCTTCCTCGACGGCGGCGAGGCCCGCGCCCGATTGGGTCTTGCCGGCGGCGGGCCGGCGGCGGTGATCACCGACCGCGCCATCCTGCGCCCCTTCGGGCCCGAGAAGGAGCTTCACCTCGCCTCTATCCATCCCGGTCATACGATCGAGGAAATCGCCGAAAACACGGGGTGGGCGCTGAAATCGGTGCCCGGCCTCGGCGAGACCACCCCGCCGACCGCGGAAGAGATGGCGGCGCTCCACCACATCGACAAAGAAGGATTCTGGCGAAGCTAGCGCGGTTCCGCATTGATCGGAACCGCCCTAGATTTTATTCGCTCACAGCAGCGGACCCAAGGGCCCGCGCCAAGGGGGTCCGCACCGGCGCGGCCTGAGAGCGGTTCCAATTGACCTGGAACCGCTCTAAGATCGCGCCTGCTTGTGCCGATCCTGGGGGAGAGCCGATGGAAGGGCCCGGCATCCGGCCAAGGCTGGCCGCGGTGCTCGCCGCCGACACCTTAGGCAGCGCGCCCGATCGGCTCGGCCGCCAAGACCCCGAAGCGAAGATCAGACCTCGTGCCTCGACCAACCCAGGTATCGGATCTTCTGGGAGTCTTTCCTAAGAACCGTTCCACTCGACACTTAAACTGAACATGAAAGGATTCCTTATGTCGGATCAATTTGAGCTTAAATACGTGGGGATTGTAGCCCTGGTAATCGGAGCTACGGTCCTTGTGCTGGGATTGGCGGGCCTTTTTCTCAATATTTAGTCAGGCGTGTTCCAGGCCTCGCCTCTCGCGGTATCGCGGCATGAGGACGATTGGCCCACGCAGACGATTCCGCACCTAAAAGGACGGTGTAGTGAGTGAACAGCGCCGCCCTAGCGACTAAAAAGCGTCGCGATCGGTCGAAATGGAGGCTGATCGAGGGCGCGCTTAGGGGCTGGATATCTTGGCATACGTATCAAGCGGGAAGATATATCGAGGGGTGAAGAGCGACGGGATCGAACGGGGCGATCGATGCTTTGGACCGGTTTGATAATCGGATTGATCGTGGGCGTGCTGGCCATGTATGGGGTATGGTTGCTGGTTCGCTCATTGGATGACTGACGACTTTCGGGGGCTTCCTGAGGTTTGTTTCCGATGGCGACAGATGCCGGCGCTGTCGCCGTAGTGCCTACCACCGACCGCTCCATGTGCTTCAGCTCATCGGCTAACGGCTCTTTCGCGAAATGACCAGGCGGCGAACCGGCAGAAGTCGCGACCAATTGCGACGGGTTGGCTCACATCTTGAGGACCGCGCAAATGTGTCGTTAATTCTTGTCGCGCGCCGCAAGATCTCGCAACTTACGGAAGGCCAACAGAAGCGCATAGCCCGCCAACGCACCGGTAGTCGCCATCAGTGCGCCCTCGATCAGACCACCTTTCGCGAATCCATAACTCAGGTCGACGATGCCTTGGCCGTCGAGATAGGAGGCAGCCATCATGCCGCCGATTGCCGCCAATAATGCCGATCGTTTTGCCGATCTCAATTTGAAAGCCCTGTCTTGTCGCGGGCAGGATATCAACCGTACCTGGCGCTGACAAGGCGAGGCCCGGTGGTCTTATCCGCAGGCGCGAATCGTGACGAGGGTCGAGCTCGCCTCAAGGCCTTATGCAGGCCATGCGGAACGAGCCACCGTCGTTGGAGACGACGCCGACGACCGAGCAACCCATCTCCATCAAGAAATCTTTTCGCTCGATCGCCGTGATCGCTTCGTCCTCGACGACAGGCACCTTGGCCGGGATCAGGCCAGGCTATCCTTGTAGGTGATACAGCACCGAGTGCCCACGGAGCCATTCAACGTCAATTCTCCGCTCAGCTGCTGAACCAGGGCGTCAACCAGCATCAAGCCCATATTGGTCAAATCCATCACCTCGATCCCTTCCGGCAGCCCCACGCCGTCGTCCTCGACCACGAGTTCGAGACGGTCATCGTCAAGCCTGTGCAAGGATATCTTGATCGTCCCGGTCTGATCCTCAGGGAATGCGTACTTCATGGAATTCGAGACCAGTTCGCTGACGATCTGTCCGGTCGGCACCGCTTGGTCGAGGCTCATCAAGATGTCTTCGATATCGTCCTGGATCGAAATCCTCGTACCGTTACCTCGAGCGGATTCTTTCGCATCATCTATGATCGATTTCAGAAAATCCCGGGCGCCAAGGCTGGAAAGATTTTTCGAAAGGTAGAGGTTTTCGTGGACGCGGGCCATAGTCTTGATGCGGCGCGCACACTCATCAAGCTTCCGAAGTATCGGTTCGTCCGTCTCCCTTCGCCTTTGTATAGACAATAGGCTGGAAACTACCTGAAGGTTGTTTTTTACCCGATGATGAATTTCCCGGATAAGAACTTCCTTCTCAGCAAGTGAGGTCTTTATCTGTTTCTCTATCTGCTCTCTTTTGCCTATCTCTTCGACCAATTCTTGCGTCCGTTCCCCGACCTTTTGTTCGAGTTGGGTTTCTATGGATTTGCGTTCAGTGATGTCACGGAACACCACCACTGCGCCAGCAAGCGCATCTCCCTCGAACACTGGCGTCGAGGTGTATTCCACCGGGAAGCTGGACCCATCCTTTCGCCAAAAAACCTCGTCCGTGATGTTATGGACCTTGCCGTCCTTGAAAGCGGCGTGGATATGGCATTCCTCGCGCGGGTAAGGCGAGCCGTCGGGCCTGGTGTGGTGCAGAATATCGTGTGCGGGCTTGTCGATCAGGTCTTTGAGGTTCCAGCCGATAAGTTTGGAGACCTCCGCGTTGATGAACGTCGTATTGCCCTCCAGGTCCAGTCCGTAGATTCCTTCACCCACTGCTTGCAGAATCAGGCGGTTCCGCACTTCGCTTTCCCGTAACGCATCCTCCATCTGTTTGCGCTCGATATACTCTCCGATGCTTATGGCGATGGCGGTGATGAGGTTACGCTCTTCCTTGAGAAACCGGCCTTCGTCATGATGGTTTCGCTGCAAAGTGATCCGAATACAGGTGCCGCCGAAAGCCTCAACGTTAACCCCGCCACTCGGTTTGTCATTGATGCAAATCAATCCCATCTGGTGGCTTGTGTACCCAAACTTCGGAAACGTTGCCCTGATCCAGGCCACTTCCAGCGCCATACGAGCGCTCGAAGGACCGGGAGTCAACTTTGGTTAATGACTGAGAATGTTGAAGAACTCCGGCTGCAGGGACCTCGACATAACGATAGAATTGAGATCAAGGCCTCGGCGAATCATTCTTGCGTGCCAACGGGTCGAAAATAGTTCTTCAACACCCCTGGTTAGGAGGCGAAGTTCGGAACAGATCGCCGGTACGACCGCTCTGCCCCGGAAAGCCGACCTCCGAGCAGCGTCGTTCGCTCGGCCCCGATTTCATCGGCTTCACCTCCAAGAGCGGACCACGGTCCATCGTGACAGCTCAGGGCCGAATTCGCGGTCGGATACCCGTTGCACTGCCATCCTCGGCGAGTGGGAGGAACCATTTGCGGAATCCCGCATTCAAACTTGGACGAAAGTGCGAGCAGGTGCGTCAGCGATAGCCGACCAGCCTACGACGGCACCTCCGCGCTTCAATGCACCGACGGAAGACTCATGCCGCGTCGCCGGGCCATGGAGGACCCCAACCGCTTCTGGTCCTCCTCGGTGAGTCTCGACACCGCGAGCGGCAGCAGGATCCCGTCTTCCCAGTCGAGGTGTCGCCTCAGAATCTCCGCGAGCTGCAAGGCGGAGAGGATAAAATCCAACGGCCTGAGAGGCAGCGACCCCGCAATCAGGCGGTCCAGTCCGTCGATGGTCTGTGCGGCCAATGTCGCCGCGGAATGGTGCTGACGGAGCATATCCGCCACGACCGCCTTCGGGCCCTCTTCCAGAGCGCACCGCCGCATGAGCGCGGGTGCGAGCAACTCCTCCTCGTCCTCCATGGACCACGACAAATCGGTGATCGCGAATTCCAGCAGCGAGGCCGCAATTTCCTGGCGCCCAGGCTGGTGGATGTCGTCGACCAAAGCGCCCAGCCGCTCACAGAACGACCGCTGCCGTTCATGATCGGAACGCAGGAACTCGATCGGCCGAAGGAACTCCGCAGGATCGATCACGGCCCCAAGAGGCGAGGCGAGAGTTTCGCTCGATCTCATGTTGGCCCTTCCCTTTGATCGATAGTGGTCAATACATCGTCGGTTATTGCTGCCCTTTGGTTAACGAACCGTTAACCCGACATTCCTCAGATGACCGCCGGTCCGGAGCATCAGATCAGCCATTTGGGCTCTCGATGGAAATTTGGCGCGCGAGGCGTGACGGTTAGAGCGCGCCGTTTGCCGCCATGACCGACTACAACGGCGGCCTCATGCCGCTGATGACTGTGTTTCCCGTCATCAAGGCGCACGCCACCCAGAGCAGAGTCCGCTTTCCCGCAGAGACCACCGCCTGGTTCGGCCCGGCGCCGTTGGCGCCCGCAGCCGGGCAATGAGCACTTGGTAGAATCGAGGAGGGGCGCGGTGGCATTGGCCGATTGGCATCGCAGGCTGGTGTCTCGCGACGACACCATGACAGGTGATCAATTTTCGTCTTGCAGCAGAGCTCCCTCGGAAGCCTTCCGATCTCCGATGGTGTTTGCAGGCTCATCGCCCATCACCGGTCCTCGGCTTCTTCGAAAGCGGGCCAGCAGTCAGGACCCTTTCCTTCGCCGCCATTACCAGGCCTCAACGGTACTATGGCCCTGTCCGACTCCCGCCCGGCCCACCATGCTTGCCACGGCGTTGGCGGCGCGACCTCCGACCGGATCGGGCCTCCCCCGATTACCCGGACCACCCTTGCAACGTGCCGTGCCATTACCCCGGTGGATCGGAAGGGGTGCCCACATCGGTTGCTTCCCCATCCTACGCGGCCTTCCCCAACAGACAGGCGGGTCGGCAGCCACGAAATCACTGATCCAAGGCCGGCTCAGACCTCACTCGCGTCACGGCCCGCTGGATCGATCAGCCGCCCGAGGCGAGCAGTGTTGAAAAACCATTTTGGGCGCTCGGCGACGCAAGATTGATTCGCGCGATGCTCGGTCCGAGCAAGAATATCTTATCGTGATCCCTGCCTCGATTTTATTGTTGCGCCGAGGCCGTCGCGGTCGAGTTTTTCAACATCCTCGACCCCTAGCGGACGTTCGACCGATGCCCCCTTTGCTCGATTCTAGACGCTCGCCATTGGGATGGCACCTTGCCGCGAACGGCCCAGGCATGAACCAGTAAACTAAAGGAACGATCAGGTGCATCACCGATTACTTTCTTGCGCAAGCGATTCTTGATCTCTGCTATTTGGTCAGCTCCAAGCATTCCCGTGTAGGATGATGTTGGCGTAACGTTGCTTAAGAAGGGTAACCAATAGTCCTCAAAGGAGGCAAAAGTCATATCGACTTCCTGTCTTTCGGTCTCGACCTCGACGAGCCCCGTCTCCCGCCAAAGACTTCGCAACGCAATTTCGTCAGGATAGTCGACAACCATGCAGTCTGCGGCCGCCTGACGGCTGGCCTCGCTTGCGACGACCTCTAGGACTGTGTCCCAAAACAGGGCTAACATCGGCATGCCCTTCGCGAAGTCCCATTGGCTAGCGACAACTGACCCACCAGGTCGTGTTACGCGGCGCATCTCGCTTAGCGCCGATGGCGCATCCGAAAGCTCCTGCAGGATGAGTAAGGAGAGCGTCGCATCGAAGTTATCGTCGTTGAAGTGGATGTCCACGGCGTCACCGACCTCGAAGCACAGGCGGTCGTCAGCGATTTTCTCTCGACTATGGGAAACGTATGCCTCGGCTGGCTCTATCCCGACCACCGTGGAATCCGCAATAGCCGCCACGAGAGCTAGAGAGAGCGCGCCGGTGCCACTTCCAACATCTAGCAACCGAGCACCCCTTGGTAGATTGGCAAAGGTCACGAGAGCAGGGGCGAGAAGCCTACTCCACCTTCCCATCCAAAGCTCATAGGCGGCGGGGTTTGAGAACTCCGCCATAGCGACCTCCTAATGCCCAGATCCGGTCTACAAGATTAGAAAGCGGCGGCCGGTCCAAATGTCGTAGCACCAATCTTGCTTACCCTAGGCAAGTAGTGTCAAACCGGTACGCCGGTAATTTCTGCGCTCGGCTCCAGGCCGAAGTCAGGGCCGCCCTCCGCCCATTTCCGCTTGCGCGCGGAAAGCGGAGCTTCAGTCATCCCAAGGCGCCCGCTCCGCGCCCACGAAGGGCGTCGCGCGGCTCAATCCCGGGCCCAGGTTAGCCTCAAAACGTCTGGCGCCGCCTGCGGCGCGGCAGCGCCGGCGGCGTCTCAATGGCTGATGCAGACCTTGCCGAAATGCGCCCCGCTGGCGAGATGGTCGAGCGCGGCCCTGAGCTCGTCGAAGGCGAAGACGCGGTCGACCACGGGCTTGAGCCGGTTGAGCGCGATCGCCCGCAGCATGGCCTCGAAGCTCTCGCGGCTGCCCACCGTGATCGCCTGCAGGCGGGCGTTGCGGGCCACGAAGGCGCCTATGGGCAGGCTCGCCACCGGCCCCGAGAGCACCCCCATGACGATGATGTGGCCGCCGATGCGGATCGCGCGCAAGGATTGCGGCAGGGTCTCGGCGCCGCCCACCTCGACCACCAGGTCGACGCCGGCGCCGCCCGAGAGCTCGCGCACCGCCTTGCCCCACTCCGGCACCTGGCGGTAGTTGAGGCCGTGATCGGCGCCGAGCTCGGCCGCCCGCGCGAGCTTCTCATCGCTGCTCGAAGTGATGATGACCTCGGCGCCGTGGAGCTTGGCGAGCTGCAGCGCGAACAGCGCCACCCCGCCGGTGCCCTGGACCAGGACCTTGTCGCCGGCCTTGACGCCGCCCGCGGTGACGAGCGCGTTCCAGGCCGTGACCGCGGCGCAGGGGAGCGTCGCCGCCTCCTCGTCGCTGAGGTGCGCGGGCACCCGCACGACGCCCTCCTCGCCGAGCACCATCAGCTCGGCCATGACGCCGTCGAGGGGCCCACCGAGGGTGGTGGCGAAGTGCTTGTGCCCGGCAATCTCCATGATGACCTTGGCCGAGATGCCGGAATGGGCGAGCTTGATGATGAACGAGCAGCAGTCGCTGTGGCCCGGGGCTCCGTCGATCCCTGCCCTTAGGTAAAGCTCCCCGAAAAGCTAGTAGGGCGTGTTCCCTGAGAAGGCGCTGCCCTTCTGGCTGTCCAACAAGGTGCACTCAGGGGCAGGCAATGCGGGAAAACTGTCTAGGTAATGACAGATTTCACGCTGGAGCCGCTCATTCAGAAAGACCGGCCGGCTGAACCCGCCCTTGGTTTGGATCGGATTTAACCGCGGCTCCCCGCGCACCCGCCCCTCGCCGTCCACGACATCGCTCACCCTGAGGGCCGCGATCTCGCCCACCCGGAGCCCTGCGAGGTGGCTTAACGTGACCGCGACGCGGTTCCGTTTCGCGTGCCTGTCGTTGGCTACCACCGCCAGTAGCCGCATCATCTCCGCTTCCGTCGGAAGCTTGGCCTGCTTCGTCTCAAATCATCATCCAATCTTGCTAAGTGTCAGAAAAGATCATACTATCTGAACTTGCTGAACTCTATCGGATGGTGAAGCCCTAGGTTTCCGCGAAGCCGAGCGCCAATCTGAGAAATTGCCACCGCCATTAGGTTTCACGCTGGGTGCGTCTATAATCTGTGATCACACCTGATATCTGTCTCGCCTTTGATCTTTGCAACTGCTATCTATCAAGAAACCTCTCCTTGCTAAGAATGCGACGCGTGAATGAGCTCAACTGTCCACGAAATCGACCTCACAAGCCGTGTAGCAAGCTGGATCAACCAACTTGCCGAGACCAACGGAATTGATTTTCCCATCGGCGAGGCTCGGATCGAAGTTCGCTCTGTGGGCAGTCAAAAACGGAGGGATCTCACACTATATGACCGGAATGGATATCCATGCCTTACAGGAGAGGTCAAACTGCCCTGGGCAAGTGACGGACATTCACCCTATTCCGAGGACGTTGTCGTTGATGCCCGAGAGAAAGCGGAACAAGCGGGCGTTGAATGGTTCTTCACGTGGAACGTTAATGAACTGCTATTGTGGGAACTTGGTGATGTTGGTGCCTTGGGTGCGGCGCGGACGGTCGAACGTTATCAAATTGCCAACATTCACCGCCGTGAAGATCTCGACAATCCGAAGATCGTCGGCGCCATTCGTGACGGGATCGAGCGCTTCGTGGTTCTTTTTGCACGTACCTTACGTGGCGAACGTGGTGTTGATGGCCTTCCGCCTGATATCTATTTTATCCACTCGTTAGAAAGCTTTCTTGAACGACCCATTCAGTTGACGCGCATGGAACTCGCGCGGCGTTATGAAAAACCGAAAGTACGCGAGCGCATCGATACCTGGATGCGCGATCGCCAGGGGTGGTCACTAGGTGGTGACGAGCAAGAATTACTTTTGCGTGCAGCCAGATTCACTAACTTCACGGTCGCCAACCGGTTGATTTTCTACGAGGCACTTCGTAAACGGTTCGCGGAGCTGCCCAAATTAAAAATCCCAATACATGTCGATAACAGCGAACGATTATTTGATCAACTACGTGCGTATTTCGACGAAGCAAAACACATCACCGGGGACTACGAAACGATCTTCGGTGTTGATCCTACTGATATCGGCGATCGAATGCCATTTTATGAGAATGCGGTTGTCGAAAGTTGGCGAGCTTTAGAAGGACACGTCCATCGGTTCAACTTCTCGCATCTCGAATACGATGTCATTGGGCAGATATTCGAAAGGTTAATTGGTCCAGAAGAGCGACATAAATACGGCCAATACTACACGCGCCCAGAGGTAGTCGACCTAATCAACGCCTTCTGTATTCGTCATGGTGAAGATCGGGTCATGGACCCCGGTTGTGGTGGCGGCACCTTTCTTGTGCGAGCTTATGCCCGAAAGCGCCATCTCACACCACGGCTTGACCATCTAAGTTTATTGCGAGGCATCTACGGCGTGGACATCTCCCGTTTCGCGGTACATCTGTCGTCCATGAACCTCGCAGCTCGCGACTTGGTCGAGGCGCAAAACTACCCTCGTGTGGTGCGGTCAGACTTCTTTGATCTCTCTGACAAGAACCCTATCCTCCATCTTCCAGACCGGGATGGTGAAACGATCGAAATAACCGCATCGAGGTTGGACGCCGTGATTGGTAACCCGCCGTACGTGCGGCAGGAGGATATTCCAAGGGAGAAGAAAAACGCCTATCGCGCGCTTGTCAAGCGTGAAGTGAAACTCGATGCTACTGGACGATCCGACCTACATATATATTTCTGGGGACACGCGGTCAACTTTTTGAAATCGGATGGTTGGCTGGGGTTTCTGACGTCAAGTCAGTGGCTCGATGTAGAATACGGATTCCCGCTTCAGTATTTTCTTCTCGAACGCTTTCGAATTGCAGCAATTATCGAAAGCCGCATCGAACCTTGGTTTGTTGGCGCGCGCGTTCAAACTGCCGTGACAGTCGCGCAGCGAGAACGGGATGAAAAGAAACGGAATGATAATATCATTCGTTTTGTGGAAATACGTCACCCGCTAACAGATGTTCTCGGCTCGGACGGGACGTCGGTAGGGGCCATCGCTGCGGCAGATAAATTCCGACAGATTATCCTTCAAGCTGAGACAGATGTCACCTGCGATGGGTTTCGCGTTCGGTGCGTCCGACAGGGAGACCTTGTCGAAGAAGGGCTTCGCAACGGACAGATATTGAAGGGAAAACGCATCTATGCGGGGGTAAAGTGGGGCATACCCCTTCGTGCTCCCGATATATGGAAGCAGCTGCAAGAAGTTGGCGCGAATCGGTGGTGTCAGATTGGGGGACTTACTGAAGTGCGGCGGGGAATTACCACGGGGGCTGACAAATTTTTTTACGTAGATGATCATACCGAAGACGCGCTTTCGATAATGCCCGATGCGGTCAGCTTCGAGGCGCATTACGGAGCATCACGTGCAGATGTGGAAATGGGAAAAGTCAAGATCACCAAAAATGGCTATAGCGAGGTGTGGCCAATCGAAAGCAGATATTTGGAACCGGTTGTACACAGCCTCATGCACATTGACGCGTATGAGGTTGGACTGGAACACTGCAAACATCTTGCTCTGGTCGTGTCGAAAGGTCGAGAGGCTCTCGGTGGTACGTTTATTGCGAAGTATCTGAACAGAGGCGAAGAATTAGCCATTCACAAACGTCCAACGTGCTCATCGCGAACGATGTGGTACGATCTCACTTTTGCTCGGCGTGCGAGGTTGTTATGGCCAAAGTCCCATCAATATCGCCATTGTGTGCCTGTTAACCCAAACCTATTCATCGCGAACTGCAATCTCTACACGATTGATACCGGTATCGATAGCGAGTTAGCCTCTGCTGTTCTCAATTCCTCTCTCGTAGTGTTGTCCAAACATCTCTATGGGCGACCCGTCGGTGTTGAGGGAAACCTCAAGACGGAGGTTGTTGACGTAAATATGATGCTCGTTCCTGATTGGACGCGGGCCAATAAGAGAATTAAACAAAGATTAGTGGACGCTTTTAAATTGTTTAGGAATCGTAAGGTCGTCTCGTTTCTCTCAGACCGAAGACGCGCAACGGCGGCTCTTACACGAAGCGGTAAGATTGATCGGCTGGAAGACTATAGTGATCTCTCTGAGTTTGATCAGAAGGACCGACATGAACTTGATGATGCGGTGCTCGAATTACTAGGGGTTCGTTCAACGAGTACGCGAAATGTGTTAAGAGAAAGATTATATGAGTGTCTTCAGGAGTTATATGAAGACTATCGTCGGAAAGAAGAGCAGGCGATTGTCAACAAAACAGTAGCCAAAGGAAGAGACAAACTGACGCCGCAGGTTCTCGCAACCGATCTTCTCAACGTGATAAATCGAGAGCACGCCCATCTTCTGAGTGGTTATCGCGATCTGTCTCAGGAAGATGGCGATCTCGAGGTGGAGGGTATCCGCGTTCCAGGGTACGGGACGGCCGAAATCGTTGACGATATGTTGACAACGGGCGTCCGCTTTACGAAAGGACGGGGACAAGGAGAAATTGTGAAGACGCGATCGGTGGACCAGGCACGCCTAATCATGAAGATAGTTGAATTAGGTGAAGGGGGTAGAAATCATTTCGTCCCAGTTGAACCGATAATAGTCCGAAAACAGATCAAGAGGATTGATCGCCTGATACGACGGCGTCAAAAGAAAGTGATGGAGCTCATCAAAGAGCGCACGAACGATCCTGAGATTAGCCGGAAAGCCCTGGATTTTGTAATGGCTCGGTTATGACGTATACGATCTGATCTTTCGGATTGCGTGACCTAACTCGCTGATGACATTGTTTCCGAAATCCCCCTTCAATAAATATGACCGCGGAACAACAAGGAGCGAACCATGAGCACACGCAAATTCATAGCGGGGAGAAAAAACAGACAATGTAGAATGCTCTCGACCATCTGGACGATCTTGGGCAAGAGTCGGCGAGAAGGACGGAATGGCTGGCCAAGCGCTAGAGCGGTTCAAGGTCAATTGGAACCGCTCTGAGGTCGCGACTGCGGCCCGCCGGTAGCCCGGCGCGCCCGCGCAGGCGCGGACCCTTGGGTCCGCTGCCGTGAGCGAAAAGAATCTAGAGCGATTCCAGGCGACCTGGAATTGCTCTAGCCTCTCGTCCGGGCCATGTACCCAAAATCGGAATGGGAGCAAAAGCAGATCGAGTTGGCGAGGGCCCGTTTGGACCTAGAACAGCAGAAAGCGGAGTTGGCGGTGACGAGGGCTGAGGCTCAGGCTGAGGCGAACGATGTGATCGGCGAGATGGCGAAGGCACAGGTGCTCGTCGCAAAGAGAGAGCCGCTCGCAGATGGCCATGCGCGGCGGGTCGGGCGTGCATCCGGACAATAACAAGATGGCGCGGCGGGCGAGTTTGGCGGGAGCGAGGCGGCAGCGCCGCCCCCCTCAATGCCTGATGCAGACCTTGCCGAAATGCGCCCCGCTGGCGAGATGGTCGAGCGCGGCCCTGAGCTCGTCGAAGGCGAAGACGCGGTCGACCACGGGCTTGAGCCGGTTGAGCGCGATCGCCCGCAGCATGGCCTCGAAGCTCTCGCGGCTGCCCACCGTGATCGCCTGCAGGCGGGCGTTGCGGGCCACGAAGGCGCCTATGGGCAGGCTCGCCACCGGCCCCGAGAGCACCCCCATGACGATGATGTGGCCGCCGATGCGGATCGCGCGCAAGGATTGCGGCAGGGTCTCGGCGCCGCCCACCTCGACCACCAGGTCGACGCCGGCGCCGCCCGAGAGCTCGCGCACCGCCTTGCCCCACTCCGGCACCTGGCGGTAGTTGAGGCCGTGATCGGCGCCGAGCTCGGCCGCCCGCGCGAGCTTCTCATCGCTGCTCGAAGTGATGATGACCTCGGCGCCGTGGAGCTTGGCGAGCTGCAGCGCGAACAGCGCCACCCCGCCGGTGCCCTGGACCAGGACCTTGTCGCCGGCCTTGACGCCGCCCGCGGTGACGAGCGCGTTCCAGGCCGTGACCGCGGCGCAGGGGAGCGTCGCCGCCTCCTCGTCGCTGAGGTGCGCGGGCACCCGCACGACGCCCTCCTCGCCGAGCACCATCAGCTCGGCCATGACGCCGTCCAGCGGCCCGCCGAGCGTCGTGGCGAAGATCTCGCGCACCGCCGCGCCGCCGAGCCAGCCCTGGTGGAAGATCGGGCACACCCGGTCGCCCACGGCGGCGCGGCTGACGCCGGGCCCCACCGCCACCACCTCGCCGACCCCGTCGGAGACCGGGATCAGGGGCAAGGTCCCGGTCATCGAGCCGTAGCCGCGGCGCGCCACGATCAGGTCGCGGTAGTTGAGCGCGGCTGCCTTCAACTTGAGCACCACCTCGCCCGGCCCGGGCTCGGGCTCGGGCCGCTCGGCCGTGACGAGGTGGTCGAGCGACCAGTCGTCCCGAAGCTCAATCACCTTCATCCGCTTCCCTCCTCCGTGGCGGCCGCGATCAGCGCCGCCCGATGCGCTCCTCGGCGATGCGGTCGGCGGCGACGCTGGTGGGCACGCCCTCCGCCTCGGCCCGGGTGAAGATCTCGATGAGGATCTCGGGGATGCCCTCGATCGCCCGGTAGGCCTCGTCGCGGTCGTAGCTGCCGCGCTCGCGCGAGGCGTTGTGCGCCCCGCCCGCGTTGATCACGTAGTCGGGCGCGTAGAGGATGCCGCGCTCGGCCAGCGCGACCCCGTGGCGGTCCTCGCCGAGCTGGTTGTTGGCGGCGCCGGCGACGATGGCGGCGCGCAGCCTCGGCACCGTGTCGTCGTTGATCACCGCCCCCAGGGCGCAGGGCGCGAAGACGTCGACCTCGAGGTCGTAGATCTCGTCGACGCCGACCACGGTGGCGCCGAGCTCGTCCCTGGCGCGCGCGCAGGCGGCGGCGTCGAGGTCGGCGACCGCGAGCTTGGCGCCGTCGGCGCTGAGCCGCCGGCAGAGGTCGAGGCCGACGCTGCCCACCCCCTGCACCGCGATCCGAACGCCCTCGAGGTCGTCGCGGCCCAGGCGGCGCGCCACCGCGGCGCGGATGCCGAGGTAGACGCCGTAGGCGGTGGGCGGCGAGGTGTCGCCGCTCACCCCCGCGCGGCCCACCACGTGGGGGGTCTCGCGATTGATGACCGTCATGTCGTCGACCGTGATGCCGACGTCCTCGCCGACGATATAGCGCCCGCCCAGCGAATCGACGCAGCGCCCCAGCGCCAGCAGCAAGGCCTCGCTCTTGTCGCGCCGGGGATCGCCGATGATCACGGTCTTGCCGCCGCCGATGGGGATGCGCGCCAGCGCCAGCTTGTAGGTCATGGCCCGCGACAGCCGGAGCACGTCGCTGAGCGCCTCCGCCTCGGTGGCGTAGGGCCACATGCGGCAACCGCCGCCGGCGAGCCCCGGCCCGGTGTAGTGGAGCGCGATGATCGCCTTGAGGCCCGAGGCGGTGTCGTTGAAGAACAGCACCTGCTCGTGATCGTCGAAATCGGGGGCGGAGAACACGCTCATGGCTTCGCTTTCCAATCATTGGGGGGGACCGCGGCCGGCCGCGGCGCGGCACCGTGAAGGCCCGGGCTCTGGTACCATCGGGCCGGGCGGGCGCTATCCGGCCGCCCAACGGCGAGCCCTTTCGAGGAGGCGAGATGAGCGCGGACCAGAACCCCCAACGCAGCCGCACCTTCACCTGGAGCGATCCCGAGGTGGTCGCCGGCGCCACCCGAAACCTCTCCGGCCTGCCCCTGGCCCAGGCCTGGGCGGCGGGCGATGTGCCGCAGCCGCCGATCTGCGCGCTGATGAACTTCCGCCTCGCCGAGGTCGGCGAAGGGCGGGCGGTGTTCACGGCCGTGCCCGATGAATACCACTTGAACGCCATCGGCACGGTGCACGGCGGCCTGGCGGCGACGCTCATCGACAGCGCCACCGGCCTCGCCGTCATGTCGGCGCTTGCCGAGGGCACCGCCTGGACCACCCTCGACCTCAACGTCACCTTCGTGCGCGCCATGACCAAGGACACCGGCCCCATCCGTTGCGAGGCCTGGCTGGTGCACAAGGGCTCGCGGGTGGTGACCGCGGAGGCGCGCGTCAGCGACGAGGCGGGCCGGCTTTACGCCCACGGCGCGGCCACCTGCCTGGTGCTCGGAAGCGGCGGCCGGCGGGCGCCCTCCGACAACGTCTAGGCGACCTCGAAGAGGCCGGCCGCGCCCATGCCGCCGCCGATGCACATGGTGGTGACCACGTACTTGGCGCCGCGCCGCTTGCCCTCGATGAGGGCGTGGCCGGCGAGGCGGGCACCGCTCATGCCGTAGGGGTGGCCGATGGCGATGGCGCCGCCGTCGACGTTGAGCTTGTCGTTGGGGAGGCCCAGGCGGTCGCGGCAGTACACCACCTGGACCGCGAAGGCCTCGTTGAGCTCCCAGAGGTCGATGTCGTCGACGGTGAGGCCGTGGCGCTCCAGGAGCTTGGGCACCGCGAACACCGGGCCGATGCCCATCTCGTCGGGCTCGCACCCGGCTACCACCAGGCCGCGGTAGGCGCCCAGCGGCTCGAGGCCGCGCTTGGCCGCCTCGGCATCGCTCATCACCACCACGGCCGAGGCGCCGTCGGAGAGCTGGCTCGCGTTGCCGGCGGTGATGACGCCGTCCTCGCCCATCACCGGCTTCAACCCAGCCAGGCCCTCGAGCGAGGTCGTGGGGCGGTTGCCCTCGTCGCGCTCGAGCGTGACCTCCTCCTCCCAGCTCTCGCCGCTCTCCTTGTCGGTGACGATCTTGGTCGTGGTGAGGGGCACGATCTCGTCGTCGAAGCGCCCCGCCTGCTGCGCCGCGGCGATCCGGAGCTGGCTTTGCAGGGCGTACTCGTCCTGGGCCTCGCGGCTGATGTCGTAACGCTTGGCCACCACCTCGGCGGTCTGGATCATGGTGTAGTAGAGCTCGGGCTTGTGTTGCTCGATCCACTCGTCGTGGGCGCGGTAGCTGTTCTGATGCTCGTTCTGCACCAGGCTGAGCGAATCGAGGCCGCCGGCCACGGCCACCGGCACGCCATCGACGATGACGCGCTGGGCGGCGATGCTGATCGCCTGCAGGCCCGAGGAGCAGAAACGGTTCACGGTCTGGCCCGAGGTGGTCACCGGGAGCCCGGCGCGGATCAGGATCTGGCGCGCGATGTTGTGGCCGGTGGCGCCCTCGGGCAGGCCGCAGCCCATGACAACGTCCTCGACTTCCTCAGGCTCGATGCCGGCGCGCTTGACCGCGTGGCGCACGGCGTGGGCGCCGAGGACGGCGCCGTGGGTGTTGTTGAAGGCCCCGCGGTACGCCTTGCCGATCGGCGTGCGGGCGGTGGAAACGATCACTGCCTCGGTCATGCTGTCCTCCTCGTGGCCGCCCCGGCTCCAGCCCGGCGCCAAGGGCTCAAGTCTAGCATGCGATAAAGCGATTTTCTCACTCCGCGGCGGTGACGCTGGGCGCGGGGCTGCGGTAGAGCGCCACGAGCTCGGCCTCGCGCGCCTTGGCCTGGGCGATGTTGCGCTCCTTGACGTGGCCGAAGCCGCGGATCTGCTCGGAGACCCCGGCGATCTCCACCGCCAACGCGTGGTTCTCGGGCGAAAGCCGTTCGAGAAGCTCGGCCACCAGGGCCTCGTACTCGCCTATCAGCGCGCGCTCCCGGCGCCGCTCCGCGGTGCGCCCGAAGAGGTCCCAGGGCGTGCCCCTCAAGCCCTTGAGCCGGGCGAGTAACTCGAAGACCCGGAACACCCAGGGCCCGAAGGTGAGCTTCTTGAGCTTGCCCGTGTCGGGGTCGCGCGGCGCGAAGAGCGGTGGCGCCAAGTGAAACGAGAGCCGATAGCTGCCCTCGAATTGAGCCTCGAGCTTGGCCCGGAAGGCGCCGTCGGTATAGAGCCTGGCCACCTCGTACTCGTCCTTGTAGGCGAGCAGGCGGAAGTAGCCGCGCGCCACCGCCTGCGCCAGGCCGGTGAGCCCCTTGGCGCGCTCGCGCTCGAGCGCCGCGACCTGGGCCACGAGGGTGGCGTAGCGCCCGGCGTAGGCGGCGTCCTGGTAGGCGGTGAGGTAAGCGGAGCGCCGCGCCACCACCTCGTCGAGGGTGGTGGCGATGTCGGCCTCGCGGACGCGCGCCATCAACGGCCGGGCGGCGGCCTCGACCGCGCCTAAGTCGTGGGCCGCGAGGCGCCCCCAGGCGAAGGTGCGCAGGTTCGACTCGACCGCCACCGCGTTGAGCTCGATGGCGCGCTCGATGGCCTCGAGCCCGAGCGGCAGGAGCCCGCGCTGGAAGGCGTAGCCGACCAGGAACAGGTTGGTGGCGATGCTGTCGCCCATCAACGCCGTGGCCAGCCCGCTGGCGTCGACGAAGTCGCTGCGGTTCTCGCCCGCGGCCTCGCGGATCGCCCGTTTCAGGACCTCGGCCGAGAGCTCGAGGTCGGGGTTGGTCTGGAAGGCCGGCGTCGGCACGAGGTGGCTGTTGACCACCGCGTGGACGCGTCCCGGCGCCAGCCGCGTCAGCGCGTCGGCGCCCGCGGCGACGACGATGTCGCAGCCCAAGAGAAGATCGGCGCCGCGCGAGGCGATGCGCACCGAATGCAGGTCGCTGGCCTCGTCGGCGATGCGGATATGGGTCGCCACGGCGCCGTTCTTCTGCGACAGCCCGGTCATGTCGAGCACCGAGCAGCCCTTGCCCTCGAGGTGCGCCGCCATGCCGAGGAGCGCCCCCACCGTGACCACGCCGGTGCCGCCGATGCCGGTCACCAGGACGCCGTAGGGGCGCGAGGAATCGGCGCTCCCGGGCACGGGAAGCTCGGCGAAGAGCTCCGCGGCCGGGCCCGCCGCACCCCTGACGCCCGGGCTCTGGCTGAGCTTCCGCGGCGTGCCGCCGTTCACCGTGACGAAGCTCGGGCAGAAGCCCTTGAGGCACGAGAAGTCCTTGTTGCACGACGACTGGTTGATGCGGCGCTTGCGCCCGAACTCGGTCTCGACCGGCTCGATGGCGACGCAGTTGGCCTGGACGTTGCAATCGCCGCAGCCCTCGCACACCGCGTCGTTGATGAAGGCGCGCTCGGGCGGATCGGGGTACTCGCCGCGCTTGCGCCGCCGCCGCTTCTCGGCGGCGCAGGTCTGGTCGTAGATCAGCGCCGACACCCCGGGCCACTCGCGGAGCTCGCGCTGCAGCTTGTCGAGCTGGTCGCGGTGGTGGAAGGTGGCGCACGCCGGAAAGCCCGAGCCGGGTGGGTACTTGTCGGGCTCGTCGCTCACCACGGCGATACGCTTCACCCCCTCGGCCTCGACCTGGCGCGCGATCTCGGGCACCGTGATCTGGCCCTCGACGGGCTGGCCGCCGGTCATCGCCACGGCGTCGTTGAAGAGGATCTTGTAGGTGATGTTGACGCCGGCGGCGACCGCGGCGCGGATCGCCAAGAGCCCCGAGTGGTAATAGGTGCCGTCGCCCAGGTTCTGGAACACGTGCTTCATCTCGGTGAACGGCGCCTGGCCGATCCAGGGCACGCCCTCGCCGCCCATCTGGCTGAAGAACACGGTGCGCCGCTCGGGCATCCAGATCGCCATCGAGTGGCAGCCGATGCCGGCCATGGCGAGGCTGCCGTCGGGCACGTTGGTCGAGATGTTGTGGGGGCAGCCGGAGCAGAAATAGGGCAGCCGCACCAGTGAGTCCGAGGGGCTGCCGCCCCAGGGCGGTGCCGCGAAGGGCGCCGGCAGCTCGGCGACGCGGCGCTCGAGCCCGGGCTCCGGCGCGAGGCGCAAGAGCCGGCCGCCGAGGACCCGGGCCACGCCCGCGGGCGTGAGCTCGCCGTCATCGGGCAAGAGCGGCGCCCCGGCCTCGTCGCGCTTGCCGATGAGCCGCGGCCGTTGGTCGCCGTCCAGGTTGTAGAGCAGCTTGGCGAGCTGGTCCTCGATCACCGGGCGCTTCTCCTCGACCACCAGGACCTCGTCGAGACCGGCGCAGAAGCGCCGCGCGCCCTCGGGCTCCAGGGGCCAGGGCATCGCCACCTTGTAGATCGAGAGCCCGAGGTCGGCGGCACGGGCCTCGTCGAGGCCAAGCTCGTCGAGGGCCTGGCGCACGTCGAGGTAGGCCTTGCCCGAGGTGACGATGCCGAGCCGGCGCCGGGGCCCGTCGATCACCGTGCGGTCGAGGCGGTTCGCGCGCGCGAAGGCCTCGACCGCCAGGAGCCGATGGCGAAAGAGGCGTTCCTCCTGGGCCAGCGGGGCGTCGGGCCAGCGAATGTGCACGCCCCCCTCGGGCATCTCGAAGTCCTCAGGCAGGACGATCTCGACGCGCTCGGGGTCGACCGCCACCGAGGCCGAGCTGTCGACCGTCTCGGTGACGCACTTGAAGCCGATCCAACAGCCCGAGTAGCGCGACAGGGCCCAGCCATAGAGGCCGAGGTCGAGGTAGTCCTGGACCGTGGCCGGGTTGAAGATCGGCATGCCGAAGTGGATGAAGGCGTGGTCGCTCTGATGGGGCAGGCTCGACGACTTGGCGCCGTGGTCGTCGCCCACCATCACCAGCACGCCGCCGTGCGGCGAGGCGCCGGCGAAGTTGCCGTGCTTGAGGGGGTCGCCCGAGCGGTCGAGGCCCGGTCCCTTGCCGTACCAGATCGCGAACACGCCGTCGTACTTGGCCCCCGGCAGGACGTTGAGCTGCTGGCTGCCCCACACCGCGGTGGCGGCCAGGTCCTCGTTGATGCCAGGCTCGAATATGATGTCGTTGTTCTCGAGGAAGCGCCGTGCCCGCCACAAATTCAGGTCGTAGCCGCCGAGCGGCGAGCCGCGGTAGCCCGAGATGAAGCCGGCGGTCTTGAGCCCCGCCGCCGCGTCGCGCTGGCGCTGCATCATCGGCAGCCGCACCATGGCCTGGACGCCGTTGAGGTAGACGCGGCCCGATTCGAGGGCGTACTTGTCGTCGAGGCTTACCGTCGCAAGGGTCATCAATCGTCTCCGGATCCGGTCGCGAGGTAATATAACGTCCGAGGCACCACAAGGCTCGGCTTTAGCGGCGCGGCGGCGCTAGCATTCGGTCACGAACCCGTGTAGGACCGAGCCGAAGGAAAAATAACACCCGGCGCGGGGCTGTTGGCGTGGGGAACCCCGCCGCGGGGCAAACCGGGTCGGGGGCCAAGCCTGGTCAGGAGGATCGCGCATGTCACTGCCGGCGGAGCTTCGCCAGCGGCTCTCGCTCCCCATCATCGCCGCGCCCATGTTCCTGGTCTCGGGCCCAGCGCTGGTGATCGCCGCCTGCCGTGCCGGCGTGGTGGGAAGCTTCCCCACCGTCAACGCGCGCGGCGCCGAGGAGCTCGAGGCCTGGCTCAGCGAGATCGACGCCGCGCTCGGCTTGGGCGCCGGAGTGGGGGGCGGCCGCCCCGCGCCCTACGCCGCCAACCTCATCGTCCACCGCACCTCGAGCCGCTTGGCCGGCGACCTCGAGGTCGTGGTCAAGCACCGCGTGGCGCTGGTGATCGCCAGCGTCGGCCACCCCGGGCCGGTGCTGGGCCCGGTGCACGACTACGGCGGGCGGGTGCTCTGCGACGTGGCCTCGATGCGCCACGTGGAGAAGGCCTTGGACGCCGGGGTCGACGGCCTGGTGCTGTTGTGCGCCGGCGCCGGCGGCCAGACCGGCTGGGTCAACCCCTTCGCCTTCGTGCGCGCCGTGCGCGCCCTCTACGACGGTCCCGTGATCCTCGCCGGCGGCATCGCCGACGGCATCTCGGTGCGCGCCGCCGAGGCCCTGGGGGCCGACCTCGCCTACATCGGCACCCGCTTCATCGCCACCGCCGAGAGCCTGGCGAGCGAGGGCTACCGCCGCATGCTGGTGAAAAGCGGGGTCGACGACATCGTCCTGACGCCGGCCTTCACCGGGCTCCCCACCAACATGCTGCGGCCCAGCATCGAGGCCGCGGGCCTCGATCCCGACTCGCTGCCGGCCCGCGGCAAACTCGAGGTCGAGAAGGACATCGACGCCGGCGCCCAGCCCAAGAAACGCTGGCGCGACATCTGGAGCGCCGGCCACGGCGTCGACGCGGTGACCTCGGTGCTGCCGGTGAGCGAGCTGGTGGCCGAGCTCAAGGCCGAGTACGAGGGCGTCTAGGTCGGATTTCTCCGCCCGATGGAGATCGGCGTCGCGCCACCCTACGGGAGGAGCGCCTCGGCCGACAGGCTGTGTCAGCCGGCCCTCCGGCGCGCCCGCGCAGGCGCGGACCTTCAGTTCCGCTGCCGTGAGCAAACAAGACCGAGAGCGGGTCCCATCAAATGGGACCTGCCCTAGAATTCTATTGAACGGCCTGGTCAGAATGGTGCGCCATGTCGGGCGGGGTGTAGGCGTCAACGCCGCCCGTCACGCCAGCCGCTTCAGGCGCGCCAAGCGCCGCCAGTTCGTCGGGGAAAACCTCGTTGAATTTGGCCGAGGCGACGACCGGTGTGCGAAATCGCTTGCACAGTCCTTCCAGGCGCGTGGCTTCGTTCGCCGCCGGCCCGATTACGGTGAAGTCGAGCCGCCGCTCGGTGCCGACATTGCCGTACATCACCTGGCCGAGGTGCAGAGAGACGCCGAATTTGATCGGCGGCAGGCCACTCCCTTCCCTCTCGGCATTGCTCCGCTCCATCTTGCGGATGGCCTCCCGCGCCGTGCTCATCGCCGCTCGGCACATATCGACGGCCGGGCGCTCCGTTTCGTCGAACGGGAAGATCGCCATTACCGCATCGCCAATGAATTTCAGAACCTCGCCGCCGTGATCGAGCACCGCCCCAGCGGTACAGTCGAAATATTCGTCTAGCGTCGCCAGGTAGTCGTCCATCGACAATTGCTCGGCCAGCGCGGTGGACCCCCGAAGATCGGAATACCACAACACGCAGTCGACCAGCCGCCCGTTGCCGCGTTCGATCAGGCCATTGAGGACCTGCCCGCCGGAATACTTGCCGAGATAGGTGTCGAGCAGTGTCTTGGCCAGTTCGTGACCGGTCTTCGCCTTGATGATCAGGCTCAGCGGCGTGGTCAGCGCGCGGAGGTATTCGACCTCCATGTCGGTGAATCCGCCGATGCGCCGGGTCGAGAACGAGCCCAGCGCGCCCTCCATGCCCTGCGGTAATCCGGACCAGAGTTCCAGGTCGCGGCGGCCATAGGTCCGGTAGAAAACGATGTAATCGGTAACACCCGCCGCGCGCAGCTTGTCGAAGATGGGAAACTCCATATTCAGGTCAGGCTGTTCCAGGGGGAATCGCTGAAACGGGATGTCTTCCTTCGCCGCGATGAAGAATGGCGAATTCTGGAACTCCGGCATGTAAATTTCGCCGCGGGACGCCATATTGCTGCGTATCTGATCGAGCGGCGCCTCCCAGACTACGTCGAGCGCGCCAAACGTCGGATGCAGAAGCATCCCGCCGATGCTGATCCTGTGCAGCGGCACGCCGCCGGCGACCAGGCGCCGGCCCAGGCCCTGGATAATTTCCGCCAGCCCCCCGTGGTGCAGGCCCTGCTCCAGCAGCCATGTCGCCACGCCGTCGAACAGGGGCGAATAGGGCTTTGTCTCATCCATTTTCGGTACTTTCAGCGAAAGACGCGGGAGGGGAACCTACCATGGGAGGGTCGATGGTATGAGGCCCAACACCCGACGTCGGTTCCCGTTAAGGGTTCTCCGACGCCTGCCGCCGCGGGAGGTGGCCGCGGGCTCGGTCGGCAGGCGTCGGAGAAGCCTTAACATCATCGCCAGCGACGCGCCCCGGCCAGCACCGTGATCTCAATCAAGGCGGCGTCGACGCCTGGTTCCCATGCTTGATATCGCCTGCGGCGTGGCGGCGATCGTATGTGTCTCGCCACGGCTCGGGCCTGTCCACGGGAGAGGGAATCATGCCAACCTACGAGTATCGTTGCGAGAAATGCGGCGCGGCGTTCGAGCGCACCGAAACCGTCGCCGAGCACGAGGGCGCAAAGCCGAGCTGCCCGAAGTGCAGGAGCAGGAAGGTGTCCGCGGTTCCCAGCCGCATCTACACCATCACCTCTAAGAAAAGCTAGCGTGCTGGGAGGCGACGGACGCGTTGGCGGCTCACGCCGGCGCCCGCGCGGCGGCAATACCGTGATAAACCGTTCTCGAGCGCGAAATCGGTACTGGCCGAGCCGAATTGACGGTACCGAGAGACGCTGAGGCGACAATGGCTTGCGGAGATCGCCATGCCCGAGATCGTCGTCCACCACCTCGACAACTCGCGCTCTCAACGGGTTCTCTGGCTGCTCGGGGAGCTCGGACTCGACTACGAGATAGGGCACTATCGGCGCGATCCGAAAACGATGCTGGCGCCGGCATCGCTTCGTCGCGCGCACCCGCTCGGCAAGTCTCCGGTGATCCGTGACGGCGCGATCACGCTGGCCGAAACGGGTGCGATCGTCGAATATCTGGTCGACCGATATGGCGCTGGACGATTGATCCCCGCGCCCCAGACGCCCGGGCCATCGCCCGCCCTGCCAAGAGCTCGTTCATCGAGCCCCAGATCGCCTTGCATCCGGCCTATCTCGAGGCGGAAATCGGCAAGAGCACCTGGTTCGCGGGCAGCGCATTCGGCGCCGACCCGAGGGCGGCGCCGACCCGAGAGAGGAAGGTCGCGCTCGGCAGCGCTCGGCCCGCGCGCCGCCGTCAGGCGAGGGCGGCGTTGTTGCCGGCGACGGGGACGCCCCGATCGAGTCCGCCGCCGATGGCCTCAAAGGCTTTCGATTTTTCGCGCCCGCTCACTGTCGGAGTCGCTGGTCGCGGCGCAAACAGGCTCCTCGCGACGGGGCTCGCGTGACGCGGCCGCGCCCTGCTGCTCGTGGTCGGGCCCGCACAGGGCGGCCACCCGGTCGAGCAGCTCGTTGCGTCGCGCCTCGTCGATCACGAAGCGCGCGGCAACCTCATCCGAGCTCGTGTCCATGACCTCACAGTCGAACTGACCCAGATACGGCAGGTTGAACCTCACGCGCGATCCGCGGGGCAGCTCCACCTCCGAGAAGAAGGAAAGACCGTTCGCCGAGATCTCCATCACGTGGCAGGGGTAAACCATTTCGGGAACGACGAACGTCGCGCGTTGATAGTAAGCGTGCTTGGCGTCTTGGGGCGGGATCGGGGTTTCCCTTTCGGGCTCAACCGGTTCAGACATTCGGGCGAAACATTCGCCGAGATAATCCCACAGCCGCGCGATCTCTTGGGCAAATTCCGATTGATTTTCCGCTCCGCCCTCGCCCGACCCGCGTTTGGGCATCGCGAGCTCTTCGCGCCGCTTCAGGATGACAGGCGAGACGGTACCGTGCTGCGCCAGGAAAATAATGGCCGCGGTAGCCTCCTCGTCATCGCCGGCCTGGTTGACGACAAAGACAAACGGCATGCCTGCCTCGTCGACGAGGTCGACCAGGCGTTCCGTGGCGGCGAGGTCGTCACCCTGCGGCCGGACGACGATGAGCGCCAGGTCGGCGGCCGCGAGAAGGGCGGCCGTCGGCGCGCCGCCCTCCGCCACCGGACAATCGACCAGGACCAACTCGACCCCCTCGTCCTCCAGTTGCCTCAGGCTTTCAGAGGTGCACGAGTGGTCCCAAGCGCCGGTTATCGGGCGCGCGAAGCCTTCCGCGTGAGCCCAGCTCAACAGCGCCTGGTCATCGGTCGCATCCAGCGCCACGACCAGCCCGTCGCTGGATTCCTGGGCCTCCACGGCGAGCCAGCCAGCCACGGTGGTGCGGCCGGCGCCATCCGCGGGCGCGGCGATCATCACGACGTGCATCCGACCCCGTTCCCGAACCGCGGCAACTGCTCCGAGCCTCAATGTGCCGCAGTTAGCTGAACTTGAGATTAACGTTCTCGGGCCCCGGGCGAAGCGCGGCTACCCCCGGATTGGCCATGTTGGTATGGTTCCATGGCTTTGGACGCCAACCGGGGACAATCGGCCGAAACCACGCGGAAAAGAGGCAGCGATGACCGGAGACCTGAGCGATGCGGAGCTGCAAGCCTTCCGGCGCGACGGCGTGGTGGTGCTGCGCGGCGTGTTCGCCGGATGGCTCGAGGTCCTGCGCGCCGGCGTCGAGCGCAACATGGCGGAGCCTGGCCCCTACACCAAGGAATACAGCGCCGACGACAGCGCGGGATACTTCTTCGGCGATTATTGCAACTGGCAGCGAATCCCCGAATTCCGGAGCTTTGTTCTCGAGTCTTCGGCGGCCGCCATGGCCGGCGCGTTGATGGGCTCGAAAACCACCCGTCTGTTCCATGAGCACGTATTGGTGATGGAACCCGGCACCGGGGAGGCCACGCCCTGGCATCACGATCTGCCCTACTACTGCGTCGAAGGGACGATGAGCTGCAGCCTGTGGATAGCGCTCGATGCGGTGGCGCGGGACACCTGCCCCGAGTTCGTCGCCGGCTCCCACCGATGGGGCAAGCGCTTCATGCCGAGGAAGTTCATCGGCATCGACTACCACCGGCCGGGCGAGGCGCTGGAGCCGGTACCCGATATCGACGGCCGCCGCGAGGATTATCGAATCCTGTCCTGGGCGCTCGAAGCGGGCGACGCCATCGCCTTCAGCTATCTGACGCTGCACGGGGCGCCGCCCAACCTCTCCACCAACCGCCGCCGCGGCTTCGTTGCCCGCTGGTTGGGCGAGGACATGGTGTTCGCCACGCGCTCCGGCGAGGTCTCGCCGCCGTTTCCGGAACTGGCGGGCGTGCTCGAGAATGGCGACCCGCTGCCCGACGACCTATTCCCCGTGGTGGCGCCGCGGGGCGCCGGCGCGAGGTGACGGGCGGCACGCGGGCGGTTCAGCCAAGAAGCGGCAGGTAGTCGTCGAGCAAGCCAAGCACCGTATCCCGATCTTCAGACGGCAAATGAAGCAGGGCACGCGTCACCCCGGCCTCGGCGAGCTTTTCGAGCGCCGCCTTGTCGGGCCGCGCCCCGAACACGGAAACCGAAAGCGTCGCCATGTCGCGCTCCGCCGCGTCGGCGGTCTGGCGCAGCCGTGCCATCCCCTCGACCGCATCGAAGTCGCCTCGGCCACGGGGCAGCCAGCCATCGCAGAACTCGACCACCCGCCTGAGCGTGTACTTGGTCTCGCCGCCGAGAAGGACGGGCGGGTGCGGCTTCTGCACCGGCTTCGGATAGGACCAAACCGGATCGAAATCGACGAATTCGCCGTGGAAGGCCGCCTCGTCCTCGGTCCACAACGCCTTCATCGCCAGCACCCGCTCGCGGAGAAGCTTGAAGCGGGTGTCGTACTGGGCCCCGTGATTTTCCATCTCCTCGACGTTCCAGCCGCCGCCGATGCCGAAGATGAAGCGCCCACCCGACAACAAGTCGAGGCTCGCCACCGAATTCGCGGTCACGAAGGGGTCACGCTGCGGCACCAGACAGATGCCGGTCGCCAGCTTGAGCGTGGTGGTCGCCTTGGCCGCGAACGAGAGCGCGACGAACGGATCGTGGGTGTGCCAATACTCCTTCGGCAAGTCGGCGCCACCCGGCCAGGGCGAGCGCCGGCTGGCCGGAATGTGTGTGTGCTCGGGCAGAAACAGTGACTCGAAGCCGCGCTCCTCGAGCGCCGGTCCGAGATCGTCCATGCGGATGCTGTAGTCGGTCGCGAATATCAGGACGCCAATATGCATTGCTGTTCCTCCAGACAAATCTCTCCACGCGCTCCTGGCGCCTCGTCATGGCCCGCCGCCGTCCTCCCTCGGAGGCGAGGTGGAGAGACCGGAGTTTATCCCAGGGGAGGGTGAGGGTCTAACCGAGGCGTGCCGTCACCAAGCCAGCCGATCGACGCCCGAGGCCCTGCCGGCCCGCGCCACCCCGCCCGGCCGCCTGGACCTCGAGACCAGCGCGGTCGGTGGCGTGCCGAAATGTAATGGTTGTCGAATGAGCTAGGCTATGCGGAAATGCGCCGTCACGTGACCCCAATCAGGTGCGAGGATGAGCGTGGACGAAAAGCGCACGCCTGGGGCTGCTACCGAGCCGGTGGAATTGCACCCGGGCGCGGAGGCACGGGAAGCTGCACGCCAAGCCGAAATCGAAAGCTGGGCATGGCGACGCGTTCGAGCCCTGAAGCTCTTCTATACGCACCTTACGCTCTTCTCGATAGTGAACTTCGTGCTCCTCCTCGTCGATCTGAGCACTCCGGGCCGCCCATGGTTCTTTTATCCGCTACTTGGATGGGGCCTGGGACTCGGGCTGCACGCCGCTCAGACCTTCGAACGGCTGCCCTGGTTTACGCGTGACTGGGAGCAAAAGAAGTTCAAGCAGCTTCTGCAACGAAAGCGCCGAGAATAGAGACCTCTCAAGGCTTCCCGAGTCCGACCTTGAGGTCTTGGCCGATCCGAGCGTAGAACACCAACCGACCCTCCTGATAATCACCTCCGCCGCACCGCCCCAGAGCCGCCGCACAGGCGCGAAAGGGGGCTCCCTACCCGGCGATTACGCCGGCCCCCATCAGCGTCTCGATCTCGGCCCGGTCGACGCCCCAATCGGCGAGCGCGGCCTCGGTGTGCTGGCCGCGCCGCGCCGGCGGCCCCTGGATCTTCGCCTCGCTGCGGCTGAAACGCGGCGCCGGGGCCGGCTGCAGCACCCCATCGACCTCGACGAAGGTCTCCCGCGCCCGGTTGTGGGGGTGCCCGGCGACCTCGTCGAACGAGAGCACCGGGGCGAAGCAGACGTCCGAGCCCTCCATGATCTCGCACCACTCGTCGCGGCTCTTGGATTTGAACAGGCGCGCCAGGCGCGCGCTCGACTCGGGCCAGTGGTCCTGGTCGAACTGCGGCGTCAGGTTCTCGCCCTCGAGGCCGCCGAGGCGCAGCAGCTCGGCGTAGAACTTGGGCTCGATCGAGCCCACCGAGACGTATTTGCCGTCGGCGGTCTCGTAGGTGTCGTAGAAGTGGGCGCCCGAGTCGATCACGTTGACGCCGCGCTCATCCCGCCACAGGCCCTCGGCGCGCATGCCGAAGAAGATGGTCATCAGCGAGGCGGCGCCGTCGACCATGGCCGCGTCGACCACCTGGCCCTTTCCTGAGCGCTCGCGCTCGAGGAGCGCGCAGGCGATGCCGAAGGCGAGGTACATGCCGCCGCCGCCGAAGTCCCCCACCAGGTTCAAGGGCGGCACCGGTTTTTGGCCCTTGGGCCCGATGGCGTTGAGGGCGCCGGCGAGCGCGATGTAGTTGATGTCGTGGCCGGCGGCGTGGGCCAGCGGCCCGTCCTGGCCGAAGCCGGTCATGCGGCCGTAAACCAGCCTCGGGTTGCGCTCGAGGCAGGGCTTAGGTCCCACGCCGAGGCGCTCGGTGACGCCGGGGCGGAAGACGTCGATGAAGGCGTCGGCCCGCTCGACCAGCGTAAGCACCAGCTCCACCCCCTCGGCCTGCTTGAGGTCGACCGCGACCGAGCGGCGGCCCCGGTTCATGAGGTCGAAGCGCGGGTCGCGCGCCACCCCGAGGCCTGAGTCCTGGGTGCGGTCGACGCGCAGCACCTCGGCGCCCATGTCCGAGAGCATCATGGCGCAGAACGGCCCCGGCCCGATTCCGGCCATCTCGATCACCTTCACTCCCTCGAGCGGTCCCATGCTCACACCTCCTGCTTCGGCAAACGGGTTGCGCGTCCCAGTCTAGCCCATGGCTCGGGCCCCGGGACAGCGGTTGAGGGCGCCCCGCCGCCAGCCTAGGTTAGAGTCATGGAGCGACCCTGGATCGCAGGCCAGGCCGACGAGCGGATCGCGGAGCGCCTCGAGGCCCCGGCGACGCGCCGCAACCGCGCCCCCATCCTCGAGGTGCTGCGCCAATACCTGCCCGCGACGGGCCTGGTGCTGGAGCTGGGGAGCGGCAGCGGCCAGCACCTGGCCTGGTTCGCGGCGGCGCTCCCGGGTCTCACCTGGCAGCCGAGCGACCCCGACGCCTATATGCACGGCAGCATCGCCGCCTGGGCCCGGCACGAGGGCGCCGCCAACGTCCGCGCGTCGCTCGCCAGCGACATTTGCGACGCCGATTGGGGCCTCGGCGAGATGGTGCCCAAGCTGGTGGCGATCCTCGCCATCAACACTCTCCAGGTTGCCCCCCGGGCCGCTCGCGCCGGCCTGATGCGGGGCGCCGGGCGGCTGCTGCCGGCGGGCGGGCTGCTCTACCTCTACGGCCCGTTCTCGAAGGGAGGCCAGCACAGCGCCCCCAGCAACCAGGCCTTCGACCGCATGCTAAGGCGCCAGGACCCGGGCTGGGGGGTGCCCGACCTCGACGAGGTGGCGGCCCGCGCCGACGAGTACGGGCTGGCGCTCGGCGAAACCATCGAGATGCCGTCCAACAACCTGTCAGTCGTCTTCCACCGCCGTTGACAGGGCCGCGCGCGGCGGGCGATAAGCGGGGCCGACGGGAGGAGCTATGGCATCGACGCTGGCCGAGAAGATCATCGCCAGGGCGGCGGGTCGTCCGCGCGTGGCGCCGGGCGAGATCGTCACCTGCCGCGTCGACCTCGCCATGATCCACGATTCGAGCGGGCCGCGCCGCGTCGGACCCATGCTCGAGCGCCTCGGGGTCTCGGTCTGGGACCCCGAGCGGGTGGTGGTGGTGACCGATCACTATGTCCCGGCGGTCGATTCCTTGAGCGCCGAGATCCTCGATCTGACGCGCAAGTGGGTGGCCGCCCAAGGCATCGCCAACTTCCACGACATGCAGGGCATCTGCCACGTGGTGCTGCCCGAATACGGGCACCTGCGACCGGGCATCTTTGCCGTCGGGGGCGATTCGCACTCGCCGACGGCCGGCGCCTTTGGCTGCTTCATGATCGGCGTCGGCGCCACCGAGATGGCCGGAGTGCTGGCCACCGGCGAGATCTGGGTCCGTGTGCCGGCGACGCTCCTGATCCGCTGGTCGGGGCGCCTCGCCCCCGGGGTCGCCGCCAAGGACATGATGCTGAGGCTGTGCGCGGCGCTCGACATGAGCCGCACCAACTACCGCGTGGTCGAGTATACGGGCGCGGCGGTGACGGCGCTGGAGATGCCTGAGCGCATGGTGCTCACCAACATGGCCGCCGAACTCGCCGCCAAGACCGGCCTCATCGCCCCCGACGAGAAGACCGTGGCGGCGCTCGCGGAGGCCGGTGCCGAGAGCGCCGGCGCGCTCGACTGGCAGGGCGACGCCGACGCTGACTACGAGGACGTGCTCGAGTTCGACGCCGATGCCCTCGCTCCCCTGGTCGCGGCGCCGCACGACCCGGCCAACGTCGACGACGCCCGGGCCTTCGGCGAGGTGGCGATCGACCAGGCCTACATCGGCGCCTGCACCGGCGCCAAGCTCAGCGACCTGCGGATGGCGGCCCAGGTCTTGAGGGGGCGGCGGGTGGCGCCCGGGGTCCGGCTGCTGGTGGCTCCGGCGAGCACCGGCGTCACCCGGGCGGCGGCCGCGGACGGCACGCTCGCCGCGCTCACCGCCGCCGGCGCCATCCTGATGCCCTCGGGCTGCGGCGCCTGCGCCGGCTTGGGCGCCGGCATCCTGGCCCGGGACGAGGTCTGCATCTCCTCGACCTCGCGCAACTTCCAGGGCCGCATGGGCGCCGCCAGCGCCAGGGTCTACCTCGGCTCGCCCTACACCGTGGCGGCGAGCGCCATCGCCGGCGCCATCCGCGACCCGCGCGAGCTCTTGGCGGAGGCGGCGTGATGGCGGCGGGGCCTGAGGACGGCGGCGACAGGGGCGGCCGGGCCTGGGTCTTCGGCGATCATGTCAACACCGACGTCATCGCCCCCGGCCGTTATCTCAAGGGGCCGGTCGAGGAGCTGGCACGCCACGCGCTCGAGGACATCGCACCCGACTTCGCTGGCGGAGTGGAGCCCGGCGACGTGGTGGTGGCGGGCGCCATGTTCGGCATCGGCTCGTCGCGCGAGCAGGCGCCGCAGGCGCTCAAGATGCTCGGCGTCGGCGCCGTGCTGGCACGCTCGTTCGCGCGCATCTTCTACCGCAACGCCATCAACTTGGGCCTCCCGGCGCTGGTCTGCGACGAGGCGGCGAGGATCGCGCCCGGCGACCGGCTGGTGGTCGACGCCGGCGCCGGCACGGTCGAGAACCTGAGCACGGGCGAGTCTTACGCCTGCGAGGCGATGCCGCCGCACCTCATTGCCATCATCGCCGACGGCGGCCTCATGCCCCACCTCGAGAAGCGGCTCCGCGGAGGGGCGGGGTGAGCGCGGCGCCACTGCCCGGGCTGCTGGCGGGACCTGAGATCGTGGTCGCGCCCGGGGTCTTCGACGGCCTCACCGCGCTCTTGGTCGAGCGCGCCGGCTTCGCCGCCGCCTACCTCTCGGGCGGCAGCATCGCCTACACCCGCTTCGGCCGCCCCGACGTCGGCCTGGTGAGCATGAGCGAGGTCGCCGAGATCATCGCCGCGGCCGCCGAGCGCATCCGCATTCCGCTCATCGTCGACGCCGACACCGGCTACGGCAACGCCCTCAACGTGGCCCGCACGGTGCGGGTGTTCGAGCGCCAGGGCGCGGCCGCGATCCAGCTCGAGGATCAGGTGACGCCCAAGCGCTGCGGTCACCTCGACGGCAAGGCCCTGGTGGCGACGGACGAGATGGTGGGCAAGCTCAAGGCCGCGCTCGACGCCCGCGACGACGCCGCCACGCTGATCATCGCCCGCACCGACGCGGTCGCCGTCGAGGGGCTCGATGCGGCCCTCGATCGCGCCGAGGCCTACCGCGAGGCGGGCGCCGACATGCTCTTCGTCGAGGCCCCGGGGAGCGTCGAGGAGATGGCCGCCGTGAGCTCCCGTTTCGGCGGCCGCGTGCCGCTCATGGCCAACATGGTCGAGGGCGGCAAGACACCGATGATGGGCGCGCCTGAGCTCGAGGCGCTGGGCTTCGCGCTGGTGATCTTCCCGGGCGGCCTGGTGCGCGCTTTCGCCCACATGGCCGCCGATTATCTCGGCTCGCTGAAGGCCAACGGGGACACCGCGCCATACCGCGACCGCATGCTCGACCTCGCGGGCCTCAACCGGATCCTCGGCACCGCCGAGCTGCTCGAGCGCGGCAAGAAATACGACGGGGGACCGGGCGCGGGCGACGACGATTGACGCGGTGCCGCCGGCGCGCCGCACCTCATCGAGCGTAAGCCTTATTGGGCCTTGAACGCGGCCAGGATCTCGGCGCCGCTCGCCGACCACACGCCGTCGTGGCCCATGATGTGGGCCAGCGCCTGCTTCAGGAACTTGATGCGGTGGGGCTGGCCCGACATCCAGGGATGAATGGTCACGGTCATGAGGCGCCCGTCGGCCGCGCTCGCCTCGCGGTAGAGCACGTCGAACTGGTCCCGCACCTGGTCGACGAAGTCCTGCTCCGAGTGCTGGTAGCTGTGCAGGATCATCTGATCGCTGATCTCGTGCGAGAGCGGCAGCGAGACGATCTCGCCGTGCTCGGTCCTGAGCGGGAACGGCATGTCGTCGTTGATCCAGTCGCAGACGTACTCGATGCCCTCGGCGGCGATCAGATCGAGGGTGTTCATGGATTCCGACTTGGCCGGCGAGAGCCAGCCGGTGATCGGCTGGCCCGAGATCTCGCGCAAGGTCGCCACCGCTTCCCTGACCTGGGCGCGCTCGTCCGCGACGCCAAGCCCGCCGTAATGGAGCCGCCCCATGTCGACGCCGTAGGCGATAATCTCCCAGTCGCGCCGGGTCACCTCACGGATCAGAAACGGGTAGCGCTCGGCGACCTTCGAGTTGATCGCCACCGAGGCTTTGATGTCGAGCTCGTCCAGAACCTTGAATACACGGAACACGCCGACCCGGTTGCCGTAGTCGCGCAAGGTATAGTGACGGAGGTCGGGATAGGGCGTGACCATGCCGCCCGGGGCCTTGAACGGCTCGGCCGGCTGATCCAAGGGAAAGAACTCGAGCGCCGGCACCACCCACAGCGCCACCCGGGCGCCGCCGGGCCAGGCCACCGGCTTGCGCTCGGGCTGCATGGTCCAGTCGTAGCGCTCGTGGTCCATGCCGTGGCGGCGCAGCGCATAGCGGAGGTAGTCGTCGGGCAGGCTCATCGCGTCAGGCCCCCGCGTTGTGCGCGGCGATGGCGGCGACGGCATCGTCGTAGCAGTGCTCGTGGTAGTACTCGGCGATCTCGCGACCGGTGGTCACCCAGACCCCGTCGTGGGAGGTGATGTACTCGAGCGCCTCGGCGAAGGCGTCGATGCGGTGCGGCGTGCCGACGGCGTAGGCGTGCAGGGGAATGCACATCACCACGCCCGACACCGCGCCCTCTTCGTAGAGCTGGTCGAAGTTGGCCTTCAGCATCCGGGCGTAGCGGCGCGGCGCCTGGCGGCCGACGTTGTAGACGATGATGTCGTTCATCTCGAGCGAGTAGGGGATGCTGATGAAGCGCCCGCTCTTGACCTTCACCGGCTGCGGCTGGTCGTCGCAAAACAGGTCGCAGGTGTACAAGACCCCGTATTCCGCCAACAGGTCCATGGTGCGCTCGGTGTGGGTGAGCGCCGGCGCCAGCCAGCCGGCGATCCTCTGGCCGGTGTGCTTCTCCACCGTCGCGAAGGCATCCTCGATGATGGCGCGCTCCTGCGCCTCGTCCATGCCGTAGCAGTAGCGGGTGTTGTAGATGCCGTGGGAGAAGAACTCCCAGTCCCGCTTCTTGCACTCCTCGATGATCTCGGGGTGGTGCTCGCACACCGCAACGTTGAGCGAGACGCTGCCGCGCACGCCGCAACGGTCCATGACCTCCATCAGGCGCCAGTGGCCGACGCGGTTGCCGTAGTCGCGCTGGGCGTAGGGCACCACGTCGGGGGCGGGCCGCGCCCACGCCTTGCGCGTCGGGTTGAGCGGCGGGTCGAGCTCGTAGAACTCGATGTTGGGCGCCACCCAGAAGGCGACGCGGGCGCCGCCTGGCCAGGTGATCTTGGGCCGCTCGACGTAGGGCAGGTAATCGTAGAGTCCGGGGTCGCTCTTCATCGCCGCGCCCTCAATCGTTGGCCGGCTGGTAGCTCGCGAGGTAGTCGAAGACCTCGGCCACCGGGACCACGTCGGCGTACTTCAAGAGCATGTCGCAGAGGTTGGCGAAGTGCGGGATCTCGTGCTTGTCGGCGACGCACTCCTCGGCGACGACGGTGCGGTAGCCGTGGGCCAGGCTGTCGACGCAGGTCGCCCGCACGCAGCCCGAGGTCGAGCCCCCGGTAAGGATCAGGGTGTCGACGCGGTGCCACACCAAGAGCGACTGCAGCGAGGTCTCGTGGAACACCGAGGGCATGCGCTTGTTGTAGATCACGTCGCGCGTGAGATCGATCTCGAGGCGGTCGTCGAACTCGGCCCGGCGCGAGCCCAGCTTGATGTTCTGAAGCGAGTCGGGGGTGTCGGTCCGGGTGCCCCAGACGCCGGCGTCCTCGGCCGATTCGAGGTAGGCGACATGGCTCCAGATCACCGGCACGTTCTTGGCCCGGGCCGCCTCGGCGAGCCGGTTGATGTACTCGATCTGCCTGGGATCGGTCTCGTAGGCGGTCTTGAACTCAGCGACCGCGGTGTAGGCCTTCTGCAGGTCGATGTTGAGCAGCGCCGGCTTGCGCCCGAAGCCGAAACGGGCCCGCGCCGGGTTGGCCTTGATGTGCTCGTAGTACTGCCGTGGGGTGAGATCCGATTGCTCCATGCCGTGCAGCCTCCTGCGGTCGGGACGAGGTCGCGATTGTAGCCGTTCATCGCTTTCGTTGGTACCGGATCGGCCATCGCCCGCCTTATGCGCTGGCCGCCAAGGTCCCCCCTCGCCAACGCCGCGCCAGAATGAGGGCGAGGATGGCACCGACGCCGGCCATCGCCGCCATGACGTGAAAGGCGGCGCCGGCGAGGCTGGCGTAGAGCGCGCCCGAGGCCAGCATGGCGAGGCCGAAGACCACGCCCATGCCGAGCGCCGAGTAGAGGCTTTGGGCGCTGGCCGAGAACTCGGGCGGCACCGCGCGGGCGATGAAGTGCATGGCGCCCAAGTGCGCCGCGCCGAAGGTGAAGCCGTGCAGCGCCTGGAGCAGGACCAGCAGCGCCAGGCTCTCGCCGAGCCCGGTGGCGCTCCAGCGCACCACCCCGGCGAGGCCGGCGAGCACCAGCAAGCGCGCCGGACCGAGCTTGCGCACCACGGCGCCACTGAAGGCGAAAAGCACGATCTCGGCCACCACCCCCTCGGCCCAGAGCCAGCCGATGGTGGCGGCGCCAAGCCCAAGGCCGCGCCAGTGCAGGGTGGCGAAGCCGTAGTAGACCGCGTGGCTCGCCTGGATCAGGCTGGCGGCGGCGAGGAACAACAGAAAGGTGCCCTGGCCGAGGAGCCGGCGCAGGGGCGCCGAACGCCGCGCCGCGCGTGGCGTCGGGGTGTCGGGGAGGGCGATGCAGGCGAGCACCACGATGGCGAGCCCGGCCACTACCAGTCCCAGCACCAGCTCGTCCGGGCGGCCCGCCAGCAGGCGGCCGGCGCCGGCCGAGGCGGCGATGAAGGCGAGCGAGCCCCAGAGCCGGATGCGCCCGTAGTCGAGGCCCCGGGCTTGGGCCGTGAGCAGGGTCAGGTTCTCGCCCAGCGGGTTGAGGGCGGCGAAGAAGAGGCCCGCCAAGACGCTCACCGCGAGGAGCTGGAGGAAGCCCTGGGCCAGGGCGAACAACGCGTAGGCGGCAAGCGCGCCGAGGCTGATGACGATCATCGGCCGGCGCCGCTCGCCGCGGCGATCGACGGCCTGGGCGATCAGCGGGTTCGAGATCACCTTGATCCACAGCGGCGCCGAGAGCACGGCCCCGATCTCGCCCGGCCCGAGGCCGCGCGCCGCCAGCCACAGCGGCCAGAACGGAAGCAGTACGCCGACCACGGCGAAGACGCTGGCGTAGTAGAGCGAGAGCCTCAGGCCCGAGGGGTCAAGTCTTGACATTTATCATTTTCCAGAGGCCGCGGCCGATGGCGCGGGGAAAATGATAAATGTCAAGACTTGACCCCTAATCTTAGCAGGGTCTGCAGCAGCACGTTGGCGCCCGCTTCGAGCGCCGGCCACTCGGTCCACTCGTCGGGGCGGTGGCTGCGCCCGCCCCGGCTCGGCACGAAGATCATGCCGGCGTCGCTGATCCGCGCCATCACCTGGGCGTCGTGGCTGGCGCCCGAGGGCATCACCAGGCTCTCGAGCCCGAGTTCCTCGCAGGCCGCGGCGATGTGCCCCTGGACCCCGGGCGACATGTGCTCGGGCGAGGTGCGGAAGACCTCGTCGACCTCGAGGCCCAAGCGATAGCGCTCGGCGATGCCCCGCGCCAGGACCTCGGTCTCGCGCGCCAGCAGCTCGAGGCGCTCGGCCGTGACGTCCCGGAGCTCCTGCCTGAGCCGCGCCGCGTGGGGCACGATGTTGGCGACCTGGGGCTTCGCTTCGACGATGCCGAAGGTGAGGCGGGCATGCTCCGAGCCGAGCTCGAGCACCAGCTCGCGGGCCCGCGTCGCGAACTCGGCGGCGCCCATGAAGGCGTCCTTGCGCAGCTCCATCGGCGTGGTGCCGGCGTGGTCCGGCTCGCCCGTGAAGCGCACGTCGCGCTGCACGATGCCGACGATGGCGTCGACGATGCCGATGGGGATCCCCTTTGCCTCCAGCACCGGGCCCTGCTCGATGTGGAGCTCGAGGTAGGCCGCGATCCCGCCTTGCCCGCGCCGCGCCTCGGCCACCCGGGCGGGGTCGAGGCCGACGTCGCGCATGGCCTCGGCGAGGGTGTTGCCGTCGAAATCCCTGGCCTCGCGCACCTCCTCGGCGCTCAAGCTGCCGGCCATCGCCCGCGAGCCCAGGCAGCCGATGTAATGGCCCTCCTCGTCGGCGAAGGCGGCGACCTCGAGGGGGTGGCTGAGCGGCAACCCGGCCTCGGCGATCGAGCGCACGCACTCGAGCGCCGCCAGCACCCCAAGCGCGCCATCGAGCGGCCCGCCGTCGGGCACGGTGTCGATGTGGGAGCCCGCCATAACCGCGGGTCCGGCGGGCCCAAGGCGGCCCACCAGGTTGCCGGCGGCGTCGCTCTCGGCGGCGAGGCCGGCGTCGGCCATGCGATGGCGGAGCCAGCTCCGCGCCTCTTCGAAGGCGGGCGAGAAGACCGAGCGGTTGAGCCCGCCCGAGGGCCTAAGGCCGATCTCCGCCAGGGCCTCGATATCGGCGCGCAGGCGCCCCAGGTTCACTCTCAAGGCTCGGCTCTCAGGCGCCATCGCCATCGCTCCGCCGCTGCCCCGTCACACCTGGGTGAGCTCGAGGGGCAGCCGGGAGAAGGCCTCGCAGCCCGTCTCGGTGACCCGGATGGTGGCGCTGAAGCCGATCCCGAACTCGCGGTAGACCAGGCACAGCGGCACCATGTGGAAGGTCATGTTGGGCTCGAGCAGGCGCGGCTCGCCCTGGCGCAGGCTCATGATCTGGCCCTCGCCCCAGTCGGGCGGGAAGTTGATGCCGATCGAGTAGCCGAGGCGATGGCGGAAGTACTCGCCGAAGCCCGCCTTCTCGATGACCTGGTAGATGTGGCGGCGATGGGGTGGCGGAAACGCCCGTCCCGCTCGCCCACGTCTCTGGGCTGAACTGGAAAAAGGGTACGGCACCCTGTCGACGAGGGCTCGGATGCGCGACGTATTAGCGCTGCTGGTCGGCAGCGACGGTTGGATCGGTCACTCGCTCGGCACATCTGGGCGTCCTGGGACCTCCGACAAGCCAATAATTTGGGACCGTGGCCAGGACGATTTCTACTCCTTTAGCCTGTAGCAATAATTGAAGCCGAAGGGCGGGTCTGCTTGCAGTATTTTGTACCGGCAGAGATATGCCTCATCATTTCTCTGAAGGGCGAAGAGTAGCGTGTTATGGTCCGGATCGTTTGGATGCGGAGCGAGCGTGGTAGACATAATTTTGAAACCCTCGCTCAGCAGTTTTGACATAGTCGCATGGCTTTGAACGAATTGTACTGCGCTCGCCGGCATCCCGGCAAAGCAGATGAAAATCAAGGCTAAGACAGCCGCAATGTTTCTCATTGGAAACCTCCTTAGTTCTTCTTGTTCGACCTCGACACGGTGATCTACCAAGTCGAATTTATTGTGACACTTAGTGGCCCAAGTCGCGCAGCAAAGGCTCGTGAATTCATCGCTGCCAGCCAATTGCTGCGCGCACGGAGTTGCCGGTGACCATTCTTTGCGATCGCCGAGCCAGTGCCCTAGAACCGCCATTTGCGTCGGATTCGCATTTCCATCTCGACCTTGCCATTTGGGTGGTCGAACGGCAAGCGCTGGCAGCCGTAAAGGACATATCCGGCATTGACGATCAAGCACTCTAACAAGTCAGAGCCTAGGGGTCCACTTGAGCCCGGATTTCCCAGATAGATCACAATTTCACACAGCTTGAATGCCGATTCTTATATAAGAATCAATACATTGCGGCGATACTGGGGGCTCGGTCATGGCGTACCCGATGGGTGAAGCGAAACTGGAGCCTCTTCGGATCGATTTCGATCGCCGCCTGAAGCTGGAAATCCACGGCAGCGACATCTCATGCGATGGTCGTCCTCTTCCCTACCGCAAGCTCGATCACGCGCTCGCCTACAATCTGGGCAACTCCTTGCGTACGCGCGCCTTGCCCGACGAGGTGGGCCACTGGTCGCTGACCACCTTACGCGAGAAGCTCGCGAAGATTGGAGCGAAGGTCGTGCGCCACGGCCGTTACCTCACTTTCCTGATGGCGGGGGTCGCCATCCCCAGAACCCTGTTCATCGAGATTTTGCGCCTGCTTGACGGGCTGCTGCCAGCACCTTTACCGCCACGACAGCGGCCGATCCAGTAGCATCCAGTTTGCTCGACAGAACAGGTGTGTGCGGCGCCCGCCCGGGGTACGCTCTCACAGCGTGAAAACGTCACTGATCGGGCTTTCGATCGCCAAATCGGCTCGACGAAGAGGGGAGATCGCTATGCAGACTGCCGGTTGAGGACGGGACTTGCATTCGACCGCTATATTTGCTACACTGCCGGTGACCGCACGTGGTCATCCGGGGAATCTCGGCCTAATCGATACTCAAGTTGGGGCTCTAGTGATAGAAAATCTTTCGAGAGAAGAGGCGCTAGAGTTGCTTAAGCTCAGCATTCGGGAGGTGCACGATTTTTACTCTGCATACAACTCTCGAATAACCTGGTTCACTAGCATCATATCAGCTCTGCTTTTGGGAATCCTTGTTGGCTTCATTAGGGCCGAACAGTGGTATCACTACCTTCTCTTAATAATTGTACCGATCTGCATTTTTGGCGTGTGCAGAATTGCACTGGATTCGATTTATTTGGCGCACAGATATATGCTAGAAGCCATCACAAGCAGAGCCAAATACGAGCAGTATCTGGGCCTGGACCGTCCCCCGAAATTCGAGAATGAAGACGAAGTATATTGGGCAAACGAAGGCTTTGTTCCATCGAGATATTTAGAAAGGAAAAAGATAGCAACCTCAGAAGAATGGGTGAACTCGCGACTTGACACTAAAGATCGCAAGAATTGGTGGCCGATAGCTTTGTTCCAAGCCGCTCAAGGAATCGCGATTTTCTTGGTGATTGTTCTTCTAGTAATTGGACTGACCCAGGCTATTCTCTAACTCGGGGATTGGTTGTCAAGCTCTCCATGGTGTGCCTGCCGGGTTCACTGTTTTCTCCGCGGTAGGGGCTGAGCCCTCTGCATGATGGCGTTGGAGGAGGCTGGCGGATCAATGTGTGAATCGCGCTTGCCTCGATAAAGCCTGACATATCAGCTCGGTGAGTCCCAGTTTACATCTCTCTGAATCGGTTTGCCGGGTTTGCGGCTTTTCGGGTTGAGACATTGATTTCAGGGGAGAGTTGGCCCGGTGTCGTGGACACCTAATTATTTGAGAGCAAAGAGGCCATGATGCCGAAAACACGATCGCCTTATGCGCCGGAAATCCGGCAGCAGATGGTCGATCCGGTGGGTGTTGGAGGGTCGTCGGGGGCGCTATCGCGGGAGTTTGAGGCCTCGGCCTAGGCGATCCGCAACTGGGTGGTCCAAGCCGATCGGGCCAGGGGCGGTCGGCGGCCCGGTTCGCTCAGGACCGGTCGGCTCGGTGCCGGCGAAGTCTACGAATTCGTAAGGACGAACCAAGCGCCGTATTCGATTGCCACCATGTGCCGATTACTGGGTGTCTCCCCCGGCGGCTATGACGCGTTGAATGTCGCACCGCTTCGGCGCGAGTCGATGTAGCTGGGGAGCTGATGTTAGGCATCCGAGAGCTCCACAAGCTTTCCCCTCGCGTCTCTGGGGCGCCCGCGCATCGAGGCCGAACTAGCCGCCGAGGGGAGCCGCGTGGGTGGCAAGCGCTTGACCGGGCTCATGCGGGTGGCCGGCGAGAAGACCGAGCGGTTGAGCCCGCCCGAGGGCCTAAGGCCGATCTCCGCCAGGGCCTCGATATCGGCGCGCAGGCGCCCCAGGTTCACTCTCAAGGCTCGGCTCTCAGGCGCCATCGCCATCGCTCCGCCGCTGCCCCGTCACACCTGGGTGAGCTCGAGGGGCAGCCGGGAGAAGGCCTCGCAGCCCGTCTCGGTGACCCGGATGGTGGCGCTGAAGCCGATCCCGAACTCGCGGTAGACCAGGCACAGCGGCACCATGTGGAAGGTCATGTTGGGCTCGAGCAGGCGCGGCTCGCCCTGGCGCAGGCTCATGATCTGGCCCTCGCCCCAGTCGGGCGGGAAGTTGATGCCGATCGAGTAGCCGAGGCGATGGCGGAAGTACTCGCCGAAGCCCGCCTTCTCGATGACCTGGCGGCAGGCGCTGTCGGCGGCCTCGGCGCTGACGCCGGGCTTGATGAAGTCGAGCGCCGCCTGGAGCCCGCCGATCACGGCGTCGGCACAGGCCTTGACCCGCGGCTCGGGCTCGCCCACCGAAAGGGTGCGCATGATCGCCGCGGCGTAGCGGTGCTGCGAGCACGAGACCTCGAAGTAGAAGGGCTGGAAGGGCTCGATCATCTCGCCGCGCGAGGTCTGGTGGGGGAGGCAGGTGCGGGGCCCCGAGAGGATGAACGGGGGCAGCCCCATGTACTCGCCGCCCTGCTCGATCAGCACCCGGTTGACCTCGGCCGCGACCTCGTTGTCGGTGCGCCCCACCTCGATGACGTCGATGCCGGCCTCGACCGCGTTGTCGAGGATATAGGCCGAGCGCTTGATCATCCGCACCTCTTCCTCGGACTTCACCAGGCGCGCGTTCTCGACCAGGGTCGAGGCGTCGAGCAGCCTCGCCTTGGGGAGCGCCGATTTGAGGATCTCGTACTCCTCGACGGTGAAGAACCAGCCCGAGCGCTCGATGCCGATGCGCTTATTGCCGAGGCCCATCTTCTCGAGCGTTTGGGCCATGACCTCGCCCGGCACTTCCCAGTCGTCGACCGGCACGGTGCTGGTGAGCCACGAGTACTCCCAGACGTTGAGCTCCTCGAAGCGGCGCAGCACCAGCACCGGCGCCTGGTCGCGGGCCAGGATCAGGCCGTGGTACTTGTAATAGCCCGGGGTCTCGAAGCCCGAGACGTAGCAGATGTTCTCCGGGCCCCGGATCAGGACCGCGTCCATGCCCTCCCGGCGCATCGCCTCCATGATCAGGTCGTAGCGCCGCTGGTACTCGGCGAGGGTGAAGCCCAAGCGGTCGTGCTCGCTCATCTCGAGCTTGTGGCCGGCGCTTGATTCGAACTCTTGGCGTACGTCCATCCTGGTTCTCCTGACTCCTCGAAGGTTGGGGCGCTCGCCCCGTTGGCTCCGCCGGGTCTCCGCGTCAGTAGGAATGGGGTGAGCGGCGGGCGGCGGCGGCCCGTATCAACGGCACGAGGCCGCGGTCAGTGGCCTTTGAGGATCCTCGGCAGCACGGCCTCACGGGTTGATGGAACTGGACCCTTGCGCCCGCCCCTTGCGCCCGCCCCTCGCGCGAGGGCGGCGAGCCCCGCCCACATCGCGCCGAGGTCATGGCAGGGCACCGCGCCGGCGGCGGCGAGGTCGGCGCTCACGTCGACCGGAAGGCTGGTGTTGGAGGCCTCCGAGACCTCGTTGAGCTTGCCGCCGATGAAGATCGGAATGTCGAGGCCGAGGGCCTCCATGTGCCGGCGCAGCTCGGCATGATAGCTCAGCGCCACGCCGTTGTAGGTGCTGACGGCGATGAAGTCGGCGCCCTGGTCGCGCGCCCGCGCCACCAGCGCGGCGGGCTCGGTGGTGACGCCGCCGTCGATGAGCTCGATGCCGAGCTCGCCGAGCGCGGTGTCGATCAGCACCTTGCCGTACTCGTGGACGTCGGTGGTGGCGACGCAGCCCTTGAGGCCGGCCTCGCGGAGAGCCCGGCTCAAGCCCGGCTCGAGCGCCGCCGCCTCGTCCTTGGCCCGGCGCTCGACCTCGGCCAGGGTCGTCGCCTTGACCACCGGGCGGCGGCCGCGGAGCTCGCCCGGCTTGGCCTGGCCGGGGCCGAAGCGCTCCTCGAGCCGCTTGGGGCCGATCCGCCTTAGGCTCAACAGGACCTCGAAGGGGTCGCCGGTGTCGATGCCGGCGGCGCCGAGACCGGCGAGCACGGCGTCCTTGAAGCGCCGCGCGCCCTTTGCGATGCGTCCCGCGATCTGGTCGGCGCGCGTCGTATCGAACAGCGGTCTGAGCGCCGCCCAGCGCTCGATCAGCCGGTTGGCGACGAGGTGGGCGTCGACGATCTCCTCGATCTCGGGAATCCGCTCCGCCTCGCTCACCGGCACCGGGTTGATGGCGTGGCCCGTGGGTCGCGTCTTCTGGCCGTGGATATCGACCAGGAAGTAGCTCGCAAGCGTGGCGTAGTTGGCCACCCGGTGGCCGCGGTACGAGGTCGTGTTGCCGAAGATCATGGTGCCGGGCGTGCTCTCGACATCCGCCAGCGCGCGCTGGAAGGCGAGCCTGGTGAGGGGGTCGGAGAAGGTCTGGCCGAAGCAATGGGCGAGGCGGGCGCCGATCAGCTCCTCGATCACGTACTGCTCGATGAGCACCCAGCCGAGCACGCAGGCGAGGTCGCAGAAGAGCGCGCCGTAGCCGTCGCAGAGGTTGGAGTGGACGATCACCTCGACCGGCTGCGCCGCCACCATCGCGAGCGCCTTGATGGTCTCGGCGGTGCGCGCCACGTCGTCGTGCTCGTGGGGCAGCTCGAAGGTGAAGTACTGGCCCATGTTGCCGATGCTGGTGGCGCCGGCGGCCAGCGCGGCGGCGCTGTTCTCGACCGAGGCCGGCGTGCCCAGCACCCAGTCGCCGAAGTGGGCCGCCACCGGGGCCGACCGGGCGAGCGCCACGAACTGTTCGGGATCCTCGAGGATCATGCCGGTGCCGCGCGGCATCCGCTTCCGCTTGGCGGCGGGATAGCCCATGTTGAAGTCGAAGCAGATGCCGTAGCGGTCGACGCGGTGGCCGGCGGCGTCGAGCCTCTCGTGGATCTCGGCGTAGGCGCGGCGGCTCTTCTCGAAGGCGCGAAAGCCGATGTGGGCGTGCAGCATGACCACGCCTTGGGCCGCCCGCGCCCGCTTGTACTCGGCTTCCGAGCCGACGCCATGGCATTTTAGGAAGGGCGAGGGGCCGACGCCGAAGATCTTGGCGAGGGCGCGGCCCTCGGCCATGAGCGCGCCCGAGTCGGGCAGCTCGGCTTCGGGAAGGATGGCGTCGCGGCGGAGGGTCGCGGTCATGGATTGGTCGTTCGTTTCAGGACGTGCGGAGCCGCACGAAGGTCCTTTATCCGACCCGCTCGCGGGCCATGTCAACGAGTCTCGACAGCATCTCCTCGAGGCCCGGGCAGGCGACCGCGCCGGCGGCGGCGATCTCGGCGCTCACGTCCACCGGCAGGCTGGTGTTGGAGCCGCTCGGCACCTGATTGAGACGGCCGCCGATGAACACCGGGATGTCGAGGCCGAGGCGCGCCATCTCGCGGCCGAGCGCGGTGATGTAGTCGAGCGCGATGCCGTTGTAGGTGCTGAGCGCGATGAAGTCGGCGCCCTGCTCCTTGGCCCGCGCCGCGACGGTGTCGGGATCGGCGCACACCCCGGCGTCGATCAGGCCCATCTCGAGCCCGCCGAGCACGGTCTCGACCAGGATCTTGCCGTACTCGTGGACGTCGGTGGTGGCGACGCAGGCGGTGAGCCGGGCGGCGGATAGGGCGGCGCGGGCGCCCGCCTCGAGGGCCTCGAGGGCGGCCGCGCCGGCGCCCTCGAGATCGGCGACGGTGCTGGCCTCGACCACCGGCCGGGGCGCCTCGGGCCGCTCGGCCGGACGTTTCCCCGGCCCGAAGCGCGCCTCGAGGCGGCGGGCGCCGATGCGGCGCAGGCTCAGGAGCAGCTCGATCGGATCGGCGGTGTCGATGCCGGCCTCGGCGAGCGCGGCGAAGACGCGGTCGCGAAAGAGCTCGCCGCCCGCGGTGATGCGCCGGGCCAAGGCCTCGGCGGCCTCGAGGTCGAAGAGCTCCTCGTAGGGCGCCGCCGCCTCGATCATGCGGTTGGCGAAGAGATGGGCGTCGACGATCTCGTCGATGTCGGGGATGCGCTCGGCCTCGGTCGCCGGCACCGGGTTGATGGCATGGCCGCTGGGCCGGGTGCGCTGGGCCACGACGTCGACCAGGAAGTAGCTCGCCAGGCCGCCGTAGTTGGCGATGCCGGCGCCATCGTAGATCGAGGTATTGCCGTAGATCATGCTGCCAGGCGTCTCGGTCGCCGCCGCCAAGGCGCGCTGGAAAGCGAGCCGGGTCAAGGGCTCCGAGAAGTTGTGGCCGTAGCAGAAGCAGACCCGGGCGCCGAGCAACTCCTCGACGATATAACGCTCGATCAGCACCGAGCCCAGGCAGCAGGCGAGGTCGCGAAAGAGCGCCGCGTAGCCGTCGTTGAGGTTCGACTGCACCATGACCTCGGTGGGCTGGGCCGCCATCATGGCGATCGCCTTCACGGTCTCGGCGGTGGTGCCCACGTCGTCGTCCCAGTGGCTCATGCGGTAGGCGAAGTACTGGCCCAGGTTGCCGATCACCGTCGCTCCGGCGGCGAGCGCGGCGGCGCTGTTCTCAACCGAGGCCGGGGTGCCGATCATGAAGTCGCCGAAATGGGGCGCCACCGGGGCGCAGGCGGTGAGCGCGGCGAAGTCCTCGGGCTCGTCGAGGATGAGGCCGGTGCCGCGCGGCATCTCGGCGCGCAGACCCTTGGGGTAGCCCATGTTCTGGTCGAAGCAGATGCCGTAGCGGTCGAGGCGGTGGCCGGCGGCGGCGATGCGCTCGTGGATCTCGGCGTAGGCGCGCCGGGTGCGCTCCTGGTCGCGGTAGCCGAGGTGGGCGTGGAGCATGATCGCGCCTTGCGCCGCGCGGGCCCGCTTGTACTCGGCCTCCGAGGCGACGCCATGGCTCTCGAGGAAGGGGCAGGGGCCCACACCATGGAGCGCCGCCAGCTTGCGACCCTCGGCGATGAGCGCCCGGCTCTCAGGGAGCTCCGGCTCCGGCAGCAGTTGGGCGCGGTCGAGCGGCGCGGTCATGGCTCGCTCCTCAAAAGGCGCCCGGCATGTCGACCAGCGCGCCGGTGACGTAGGAGGCCTCGGCGGAGAGCAGCCACAGGATGCCGGCGGCGATCTCGTCCGGCGTGCCGGCCCGGCCCATGGCGCGTTTGGGTCCCTGTTCGCGCACCCGGTCGGGCAGGCCGATGGTGGCGTGGATCTCGGTGTCGACGAGGCCCGGCCGCACCGCGTTGACCCGCACCCCCTCGCCGGCGACCTCCTTGGCCAATCCGATGGTGAGGGAGTCGACGGCGCCCTTCGAGGCCGCGTAATGGACGTAGGCGCCGGGCGAGCCGTACCAGGACGAGACCGAGGAGACGTTGACGATGGCGCCGCCGGTGCCGCCGTGGCGGGTCGACATGCGGCGCACCGCCTCGCGGGCGCAGAGTACCGGGCCGATGACGTTGACGGCGTAGAGCTCGGTGAGCTGCGCGCCCGTGACCTCGTCGAGCCGGCAGCGGCCGCCGATGATGCCGGCGTTGTTGACCAGCGCGGTGAGGCTCCCGAGCTCGCGGTCGACGCTCGCGAAGAGCTCGACCACCTCGTTCTCGAGGGCCATGTCAGCGGCCACCGCGATGGCCCGCCCGCCGCCGCCGCGGACTTGCTCGACGACGGCCTCGGCGCGCTCGCCGTTCGAGCGGTAGTTGACGCAGACGGCATAGCCCCGCGCCGCGCCGGCCAGCGCCGTCGCCGCGCCGATGCCGCGGCTCGCCCCGGTGACCAGCAGCACCCCGCTCATGACTTGTCGGCTCCCCCCTACCGGCGCGTCAGATTTCCAGCAGCCGCCCGAAGCCCGGCACCGGGCGCTGATCGCCGAGCAGGCGCAGCGCGTGCCAGGCCAGCGCCTGGTTGCTGGTGACCACCGGCTTCTGGAGCGCCGCCTCGATCTCGGCGATGGCGTCTATGGCGCGGAGCGCGGTGCACGAGACGAACAGCGCCTGCGCTTCCGCACGGTCGAGGGCGATGGCGGCGTCGCGGATCGCCCGGGGCGGGATGCGCACGGTCTCGCTGTCGGTGGCGGCGTGGAAGCTCGCCATGGCGACGACTCCGATGCCGTGGTCCTCGAGATAGGCGCGGAGGCGCTGGTTGATCTCGTCGATATAAGGGGTGAGCACGGCGACGCGCGCCACCCCCAGCGCCGCGAAGGCGGCCCGCGCGGCGCTGATCGGGGTGGTGCAGGGGAGCCCCGGCCGGGTGCGCTTTAGGAGCTCGAACACCCTCTCCTCGCCTATGGTGATGGCGCCCGAGGTGCAGCTGTAGATCATGGCGTCGAGCGGCGCCTCGGGCAGGATGCCGGCCGCCGCGCGCCCGAGGTCGTGGGCCATGGCGGCCAGGCTCTCGAGCGTCACGGTGTTGGCGTTGGCGACCCGGTTGACGTAGAGCGCGACCTCGCCGGCGGGCAGCAGGCGCGCCACGTCCAACTCGCTGACCGCGTCGGTGGCGAGCGCCACCATGCCGATGCGGCCCCCCGGCCCCGGCCCCGCGTCGAGCTCGACCGGGGTGGTGACGGCGAGCGTGGGCAGCGCGGCCTCGGCGCTCTCGGCGCTCTCGATGGTCATGATGCGTCCCTCCTGGAACCGCCTACTCTACGCCTGGGCGGCCCCGGGTGACCAGTGTCGCCCGCCGTCTGGACGGCGGCGCGGCGCCGGGCTAGGGTTCGGGCGGCCACGGGGGAGCGACGATGCCCAAGTACCAGGTCAGGGAAGGTGCGGAGTCCTACGGCCACGCCGTCGGCGTGCTGCTGCTCGACTGCTCCGAGCCCTTCATTCCCGGCGACGTCGCCAACGCCACCACATACACCTATCCGGTGCTCTTCCGCACCGTGCCGGGGCTCACCATCGACGCCGCCCTGAGCGGCGACCCCGAGCTCGAGGCGGCGGTGGTCGCGGGCGCGCTCGAGCTCGAGCGCCACGGCGTGCGGGGCATCACCAGCAACTGCGGCTTCCTGCTCCACTACCAGGCGGCGGTGGCGGCGGCGGTCGCTGTCCCGGTCTTGCTCTCGAGCCTGTTGCAGCTCCCGTTGATCGCCGCCAGCCTCGGGCCGGAGCAGGCCATCGGCGTGGTGACGGCGAATTCCCGGCGCCTCGGCAACGACCTCTTGCGGCGCTCGGGCGTCGAGGCCGAGACCGTGCTGCACGTCGCCGGCCTCGAGGAAGCGCCGGAGTTCAAGCGCTCGATGCTCGACGAGGCTGGGGTGCTCGACTCCGACCGCCTGCGCGACGAGACCGTCGCGGTGGCGCGGGGGCTGGCCGAGCGCCATCCCGAGATCGGCGCCATCCTGTTCGAATGCGCGGTGCTTCCGCCCTACGCCCACGCCGTGCAACAAGCGACCCGGCTCCCGGTCTTCGACTTCGTCACCATGATCGACTACCTCCACGCCGGCAGCCATCGCCAGGCCTACGACGGCGCCTATTGAGGCGCGCCCGGGGGGGGCCTAATGAAGATCGCGGGAATCGAGGCCATCCGCCTCTATCCCAAGGCCATCAAGGAGGCCTGGGCCGACGACGAGTACGTGTGGCCGAGCCGGATGCCCTGCTTCCTGGTCAAGGTGACGGCCGAGGACGGCACAGTGGGCGTCGGCGAGGCGACGAGCCAGGTGTGGTACCTGGGCGAGACCGCCGAGCAGATCGAGTCCTGCTTGTCGCTTTACGATCAGGCGCTCCGGGGCCATGATCCGGCCAACTTCGCCCGCGCCCACCAGCTCATGGAGGCGGCCTACTCGGGCGCCATGCCGGGCGGCCGGGGGGCGCGCTCGGGCGTCGACATGGCGCTCTACGACCTCGTCGGTAAGGCCCGCGGGGTGCCGGTGCACGCCCTTCTGGGCGGCGCCTATCGCACCGAGCTCGAGCTCCTCACCAACCTCTACCACAAGACGCCCGAGGCCATGGCGGCGGCGTGCCAGGACTTCGTCGGCCGCGGCTTCACCGGCCTCAAGGTCAAGGTCGGCGACGTCATGCTGGCGCGGGGCTTCGGGCGCGAGGCCTTCGCCTCCGAGCTGGCCAAGCTCGAGGCCGCGCTCGAGGTGACGCCGGCGGAAGTCTACATCGACGCCGACGCCAACCAGGGCTGGGAGAGCGCCCAGTGGACGGTGACCAAGCTCAGGCGCTTCGCCGGCCACGACAACCTCTCGATCGAGCAGCCGCTCCACTACGCCGACCTCTCGGGCGCCGCCTTCGTGCGGCAGAACGCCGGCGTGCCGGTGATCCTCGACGAATCGGCATGGTCGCCCCGGGCGGTGCTCGAGCTCGCGCGCCTCGGCGCCTGCGACCGCATCGTCTTGAAGCTCAACCGCCTGGGCGGCTTCTTCCCGGCGATGCAGGCGGTGGCGGTGTGCGAGACCGCGGCCATCGGCGTCAGCGTCGACACCAACCCCTACACGCTTTTGGGCGACACCGCCTGCTGCCACATCGCCGCCGCCATCCGCAGCCATTATCCGGTCGACTGCGAGGGCCACCTCTCGTTCATCGACTTAGGCGCAGAGCCCCTGTTCTCGGGCGGCATCAGCTTCGCCGGCGGCCGCGCCCACCTCCCCGACGCCCCCGGCCTCGGCGTCGAGGTCGACTGGGCGGAGGTGGCGCGCCACGGCGCGGCGGGCGGGCAGGCGTAGGATGGGTGCTCATTAAACTGTGATTTTAATTTGTGCCACCAATGTCCATACCATCCGCTTTGCCCACGATTTAGTCCGCTTCACTTCAGGGAGCGGACCTTCCTGGCGGCCCGCTCGACTTCCGAATCTGACCCAAAGGAGACTCTGACGCTATTGCTCTCTGCTACGGGCGAGCGTCTGGGATCCGCCTCCGATATCCGCAGGCTTCAGCCACTTCGTTACCTCCATGACTGCTCCGATTGCTTCCGGCCGGAGCGATAGTTGCCGGGTGGGATTTGCACCCACTGAAGAACGCCGCCTTAGCACGGCGCACACCCACAGCAGTCATTCCGGCAGCCCGTGGGGGCGCTTGAGATGCCCGCACCGTCGGGAACGTGCCGCGGCGGACTGGGACGCCATAAACGACGTGTAGTCGCCATCAACCCACGGCCCCGCCTCGCGCGCGGCTTTTTTCTCGGCACTCACCAGAGTGATGCGCCGCCCGGCGCCATGGCGGCGCCACAACTGCCGATTAAGAAGCCCCGTCCCCATTATTCATTCGAGTGATGACTTTCTAGATATTAAGTATTAATCTCATAACAATTTGTAGTGCACCCGAGCTCCGCCAGTGAAAGGGAGTAAGCCATGATGAGGACGTTACCTGCTGCTCTGTTGTTCCTAGGAACGACGGCTTCGGCAGCTCTTGCTGCCGGTCCGCTGCTGGAAGAAGCACGCGGGCTGTTCGAGCCCATTCCGTTGTCGGTCCCCGCTGTGAAGGGCAATCCGGTCACGCGCGAAAAGGTCGAGCTCGGGAAGATGCTCTTCTTCGATCCGAGGCTCTCGTCCAGCGGGGTACTGAGCTGCAACACCTGCCACAACCTGGGCATGGGCGGAGATGACAACCTTGAGACATCCGTGGGCCACGGCTGGGCCAAAGGACCGCGCAACGCACCTACCGTGCTCAACGCGGTGTTTAATGTCGCCCAGTTTTGGGACGGCCGCGCCGCTGACCTCAAGGCTCAGGCAAAGGGCCCAATCCAAGCCGGCGTGGAGATGAACAGCACGCCCGAGCGCGTGATCGCCACCCTGAAAAGCATGCCCGAGTACGTTGCTCGCTTCGAGAGATCATTTTCGCGTGAAGCCGAACCGGTCACGTTCGACAACGTGGCTATGGCCATCGAGGCCTTCGAGGCGACCTTGATCACTCCAGCTTCCCCCTTTGATCAGTTCCTGGAAGGCAACGTCAACGCGCTGACCGCGCACGAGAAACTAGGGCTGCGCTTGTTCATGGACAAGGGCTGCGCCGGCTGCCACAACGGCGTTAAT
>CBDUZE010000018.1:0-79065 GCA_965371625.1 uncultured Alphaproteobacteria bacterium | reverse complement strand
AGCCCGCTGCCGAAGGGGCGCCAGAGCCCGTCGTCGGCGCCTCGGTCGGGCTGATTCGACGATGAGATAGCCGCCCCCCCCCGAGCGCCCCGCGCCGTCACCGTACCCCCCCCCCGCGCCAATGCCACGGCGCCGCGCATCAGCCGAAGATGACCTTGGGCAGCCAAGTCGCCATGGCCGGGAAGATGGCGATGAGCAAGAGGCCAATGAGCTGGATGATGACGAACGGAATCACGCCGCGATAGATCTGGCCCGTGGTCACCTCCGGTGGCGCCACGCCGCGCAGGTAGAAGAGGGCGAAGCCGAACGGCGGGGTCAGGAACGAGGTCTGCAGGTTGACCGCGATCATGATCCCGAGCCACACCGGGTTGAGGTCCATTTGCAGCAGGATCGGCGCCACGATCGGCACCACCACGAAGGTGATCTCGATGAAGTCGAGGAAGAAGCCCATGATGAACATCAGCGCCATGACCGTGAGCATGGCGCCAAAGGTGCCGCCCGGCAGCGACATCAGGAAACCGTGCACCATGTCGTCGCCGCCGAAGCCCCGGAACACCAGCGAGAAGAGCTGGGCGCCGATGACGATGATGAAGACCATCGAGGTGACCCGGGTGGTCGCGCGCATGACCTCGCGAAGGGTATTGGTGCGGTAGACCCGGATCAGACTCACCAGCAAGCCCCAGGTCAGGGCGGCGCAACAGAGGCCCGCGAGGACGATCCCGATCATGTCTCCGGGGGGAATCACCGAGCGGGCGATGCGCAGGTCCAGGAGATTGGCGAGGAGCAAGATCCCGACCAGGCCGATGGCGGCGGCGTGGATCGGCCTGCCGTGCTCCGGGTCGAGCCGCAAGCCGCCCAACAGCGTGGCGCCGATGGCGCCCACCGCTGCGGCCTCGGTCGGCGTCGCCACCCCGGCCAGGATCGAGCCCAGCACCGCGACGATCAGCACGATGGGCGCGACCAAGGCCTGCATGAGGCGGAGCGCCATGCCCTGCGAGCCCTCGGCCAGCTCCTCGGCCGGGATCGCCGGCGAGCCCTCGGGGCGCAGCCAGGCGATAAACACCTGATAGAGGATGTACATGCCGACCAGGGTGAACCCGGGGATCATGGCGCCCGCGAACAGATCGCCCACCGACACCGGCTCCGGGGCGAAGTTCCCCAAGAGCCGCTGGGCCTCCTGATAGCCGTTGGAGATCTGGTCGCCCAGCACCACCAGCACGATCGACGGCGGGATGATCTGGCCCAACGTGCCCGAGGCGCTGATGGTGCCGCAGGCGAGCGCCGGATCGTAGCCGCGGCGCAACATGGTGGGCAGCGACAAGAGCCCCATGGTCACCACGGTGGCGCCGACGATGCCGGTCGAGGCGGCCAAGAGCGCGCCGACGACGCACACCGAGATGCCGAGGCCGCCGCGCACGGGACCGAACAGCCGGCCCATGGTGTCGAGGAGCTCCTCGGCCACCTTGGAGCGCTCGAGCATCACCCCCATGAAGACAAACAGCGGCACCGCGATCAGCACCTCGTTCGTCATCACGCCGTAGATACGGTTGGGGAAGAAGCCCAGGAACGAGGGGTCGAAGACGCCCAGCGCGATGCCGATGCCGGCGAACATGAGCGAGGTGCCGGCGAGCGTGAAGGCGACCGGGAACCCCGCCATCAGGAAACCGCAGAGGGTGACGAACATGGCGAGGTCGAGGCCCTGGCTGAGGGTCATAGCGTGGGCCCCTCCTCGTCCGCGTGCCCGGCGGGCTCGTCGCTCACGCCCATGAGCGTGAACAGCGAGCGCACCGCCATCGAAAGCCCCTGAACCGAGAGCGCCGTCGCGAACACCAGGATCACCGTCTTCAACAGGAACACGGCCTGGATGCCGCTGCCCTCCTGCGAGCCCTCGTAGACCGCCCAGGCGGCGGTGACGAAGGGCCAGGAGACCCACCAGATGAGGATGCAGACCGGAAGCAGGAAGACGAAGACGCCACAGAAGTTGACCAGCGCCCTCTGCCTTCGGTTGGCGTCGCTATAGAAGATGTCGACCCTGACGTGGCCATCGTGCAAGAGGGTGTAGCCGACCGCCACCATGAACAGGGTGCCGTGCATGTAGACGATCGATTCCTGGGCGAAGATCGAGCCCACGCCGAAGACGTAACGCATGACCACGACCACGAACTGCACCAGCACCATCAGCAGCGCCGCCCACGACACGATCGCGCCGGTGGTCTCGCTTATGGCGTCGACGACTCGCGCGAAGGAGCGGAGAAACCTCAACCCAAGCCTCCTCTGGCCCGGCGCCTACCCACCCGGGCGGCGCGGCGCGCGGCACTGTCGTCGCTCATCGCGGTGGTGTACAGAACCGCGCCCGAGCCACGCGGCGGCGCCTCGAAAGGAGCGAGGTGAGCCCACACCGAGTATCCCGGTGCGGGCTCACCTCATTCTCGATACCGACGTCGCGCGGGCGACCGGCGGACGCTCGTCAGGCGTACTTGAACGGCAACAGGCGCGCGTTCAGGAAGCCCTGCTCCGAGATCTTCGACCAGGTGATCGAGTTCTTGCGGAACTCGAGGAAGCTCTCGTACACCTTCTTGGTCATGGCGTCGGTATTGCCGATCTCGGCCACCACCTCGCCCGAGATCTTGCCCAGCTCCATCAACAGCTCGTCCGAGAAGCGTTTCAACTGGACGCCGTGCTCGTTGATCAGCTTCTCGAGCGCCCCCAGGTTGCGGGCCGTGAACTCGGAAGACTGTACGAATGCCTCGGCCTGAATTACCGCTTGGACCATGAGCTGGGTGGTACTGTCGAGGCTGTCCCAGAGCTTCTTGTTGAAGGCCATGCTGGCGCAGGTGCCGGGCTCGTGGAAGCCCGGGTAGTAGTAGTTCTTGGTCACCTTGTAGAAGCCGAAGGCGAGGTCGTGCCAGGGGCCCACCCACTCGGTGCCGTCGATGGCGCCCGACTGCAGCGCCGGGAAGATCTCGGCCACCGGCAGGTTGACCACTGCCGCGCCGAGGTGGCGCAACACCTCGCCGCCGATGCCCGGCATGCGGAACTTGAGGCCCTTGTAGTCGTCAATGGTGTTGATTTCCTTGTTCAACCAGCCGCCCATCTGCACGCCGGTGGAGGCGAGCACGAAGGGCTTGAGGTCGAAGCCGGCGGCAAGATCGTCCCACAACTCCTGGCCGCCGCCATAGTTGATCCAGGCGAAGGTCTCGTTGCCGGTGAGCCCGTACGGCACGGCGGTGAAAAAGCTGAAGGCCTTGGACTTGCCCTGCCAGTAGTACTCGGCGGCGTGATAGATGTCGGCGGTGCCGGCCGACACCGCGTCGAAGGACTGGAAGGCGGGCACCAGCTCGCCGCCGCCGAACACCTTGACCCGGAGCTTGCCGTCGCTCAAGGCGGTGATGCGATCGGCCACGCGCTGGGCCGAGGTGCCGAGACCCGGTGAGTTCTTGGGCCAGGTCATGACCAGTTTCAGCTCCTTGATTCCCTGCGAAAGAGCCGGGGTGGGGAACTGCGACGCGGCCGTGGCCGCGGCAATGGCGCCGGTCGCGGCGGCGCCCTTGAGGAATGATCGACGCTTCATCTGTTCCTCCCGATCGAGGTCGCATAGACCTCCAAGATTGGTTTCCAGCGGTCACTCTTTTTCGCCAACGGTGACCTCACGAGCGCCAGTATAAGGGCTGCCGGGGGTTGCGCAACAACGACCCGGCGGAGCGCCGTTGCGCGCCCTCGCCGAGACCTCGATGCGAGGCGCGAAACACCGTCCCCACAGCGGCAAGCGGTGCGGCGGGCGCGGCGATCGCAGCGCATCATCAATATTGCGTGAGCGGTGGCAATATTGCGTGAGCGGTGGCGAAATCTAAGTGAGTAAGGGCTCGGCGGGCGCTTCCCGACGCGGATGGAGCACTTCCCAACCGTTATCCCGCAAGCCCTCGAGCGGGCGGAAGCGCTCCTTGTAGGCCATCTTGGCGCAGTCGGCGATCCAATAGCCGAGATAGACGTACGGGAGACCGAGGAGCCGCGCCCGCTGGATGTGCCACAAGACCATGAAGTGGCCGGGGCTCCACGCCGAGCGGTGAGGCTCGAAAAAGCTGTAGACCAACGAGAAGCCGTCGCCGAGTCGGTCGGAGAGGCAAACCGCGTAGAGCGCCCCGTCGGGCTCGCGGTACTCGATCACCGAGGAGTCGACCGGCGTGTCCTCGACCATCGCGCGATAGTCGCCGAAATCCATCTCCGTCATGCCGCCGTCGCCGTGGCGGGCCTCGAGATAGCGACGGAACAGCCGGTAGTGCTCCATGGTGGCAAGGGGGGGAAGCTCGTAGGCCTCGAGGCGCTGGTTGCGGCTCAGCACGCGCTTCAGCGAGCGCCCCGGCCGGAAGCGGTCGACGCAGACGCGCACCGCGACGCAGGCTTGACAGTCCTCGCAGGTGGGCTTGTAGGCCAGGCTCTGGGTGCGCCGGAAACCGGCCTCGGTGAGCGCGTCGTAGAGCAGGTCGGTGTCGGGACCGGCGAGCTCGGTGACCACCTTGCGCTCCATTTGCCCCTCGAGATAGGGGCAGGGGGTGGGCGGCGTACCGAAGAACTGTTGGAACGGACCCTGGTCTATCATTCTCATCACGGTGATCGGGCGAGGATCGGCGTCCTGAATCAGGAAAATGGCTCAGGCGGCGCGAATTTCCAGGTCGGCGGCTACCCGAGGCCGTAGTACCAAGGGGCGAAGAACGAAAACGCCAGCCACAGGATGATGATCAGCGGCGTGCCGGCGCGCATGAAGTCGCTGAAGCGATAGTGGCCGGGCCCCATGACCAGCAGGTTGGTCTGGTAGCCGATCGGTGTCGCGAACGAGCAGTTGGCGGCGAAGATCACGGCGATCACGAAGATCACCGGGTCGACCTCGAGGGCGCGCGCGGTGTCGATGGCGATGGGCGTGAAGAGCACCGCGGTGGCGTTGTTCGAGATCACGTTGGTGAACGCCGCCACCAATAGGAAGAACGCCGACAGCGTGACCGCGACGCCGAAGCCGTCGAGCGCCGAGATCAAAACGTGGGCCAGAAAATCGGCGCCCCCCGTGGCTTGCAGGGCGGTGCCCAGGGCCAGCGTCGCGCCCACCATCAGCATCACCCGGCGATCCACCGCCCGGCTCGCCTGGCGGATGTTGAGGCAGCCGCTGGCCACCATTATCGCGGCGCCGGTGACCGCGGCGACCACGATCGGCACCAGATCGCTGGCCGCGGCCAGGACCACGCCGGCGAACACCAGCAGCGCGCGGCTGGCGTGGGTATGGGTCGGCACCTCGCGTGTCGACCACTCCATGAGCAGCACGTCCGGATTGGCCCTCAGCGCCAGCAGATTGGGACGATCCCCCAGGAGGAGCAGGACGTCGCCCGCCTCGAGCCGGATCTCGTCCATGCGCGTGCGAATCATGCGCGAACGTCGCTGAATGCCGAGCACCACGCAGTCGGTCTGATAGTGGAACCCGATCTGTTCCAGATTGCGCCCGATCATTCGCGAGGCCGGCGCCACCACGACCTCGGCCAGGCTCTGGTCGGGGCCCGGTCCGGGCTCGGTCGCGGGGGGCTGGTCGCGGCCCCGTTCCGGCACCCCCTGGGCCAGCTCGGGCCGCTCCGCCAGCGCCTCGGTGAGGGCCTTGCGCGTGGCCGCCACGATGATGACGTCGCCGGCCTCGAGCGCCATCTCCTCGAAGGGCGGGAGCACCGGGCGTTCGCCGCGCTGGATCATCCGTACCGTCATCTCGGGCAGGCTCGGGAACATCCCCGCCACCGCGCGCTCGCCCACCAGCGTGCTCTCCCGCCCCAGGGTGACCTGGGCGATGAACTGCTTGCCTTCACTGTCGACGATGGCGCGGGCCAGCGAGGCGCGGTCGGGCAACAGCCTCGGCGCCACCACCATCACGTAGACGAGCCCGATTGCCGCCAGCACCAGGCCCGGAATCGTGAAGGCGAAGAAGCCCAGGGGCTTGAGCCCCTGATCGACCATTGCGCTGAGCACCAGCAGGTTGGTGCTCGAGCCGATGAGCGTGGTCATGCCGCCCAGGATGGCGGCGAAGCTCAAGGGCATCATGACGCCGCTCACGGTGCGGTGCAGGCGCTCCGCGATCGCCGTCATGATGGGAATGAAGATCACCACCACCGGCGTGTTGTTGAGCACGCCGCTGATCACCAGGGCGCAGCCCAGCGAGACCGAGATCGCCGCCACCGGGTGATGGCGGCGCATGGTCGCGAGGCGCCGCGCCGGCCGCTCCAGCGCCCCGGTCTGCACCATCGCCTGTCCGATCACCAGCAGCGCCAGCACCGAGATGAGCGCGGGGTCGGCGAAGCCCGAGAGCAGCTCCCGGGGGCCGAGGAGGCTGGCGCCGTCGGCGCCGCTCACCGGAAAGAAATGAAAGAACACCAAGAGCGCGGCCACCAGCCCCAGCGAGGTCAGCTCCATGGGCAGGCGCTCGAGCGCGTAGAGCGCGATCGTCACCGCGATCAGCGCCAGCGTCACCCACATCTGGAGGCTGGGACCGGCCGCAAGGGCTGCTGCTGCGGGGGCTGCGATCATGCCCGTATGATGGGGACGAGCGGGGAGGTTGCCAAGCGCTCTCGCGCCGCAACGCCCGAGAGGGCGCCAGAGCCGGCTTTGGTGCGCGGGGCGGGCGCCCGCTCAGGCGTGGGGCGCCGGGGCCGGGGTCCAGCGCAGGTCGTTTATGACGATGGTGCCGCAGAGATAGTCGTGCAGCGTGCGTCGCTGATTGTTGAACAGCGCCACCACCAGCACCAGCCAACCGGTGAGGGCGACGCTGACGTAAAAGACGATCGTCACCAGCGCCGCCTGCAGGTATCCCGGGCGCCGGCCGTCCCAGGTGCGGACCTCGATCCCGAAGAGCCGCATGCCGATGGTCGCCGACTGCTCGCCGCCGATCAGCAAGCTGTGGTAGGCGAGCGGCACGAGCGCCAGCGAGGGCCAAAGGAGCGGCCCCAAGAGACCGAGGCTCATGACCGTGAGAGCACTGACCAGAACCCACAAGACAGCCCACATGAGGGCGATGAGGACCACGTCCACGAGGTAGGCGAGCACCCTTTTCGCGACCACGCCGGCATAGTACTGGGGGAAGGCGATGGGGTCCGGCGCCTCACTCCGCCAGCCCTCCAGGGCCGCCAAGCCGACCGGCAAATTGCCTCGTTCCATGCGAGCTTTCCTCGCCACGTCCTGACCGACATGCACTTGGGATCGAAGGGCGCCGGTTGCAACCCGCAGCGGCCCGCACCGGCCCGCACCGGCCCGCCAGGCGCCTCGGCGAGGCGCCGGGGAGGGCGCGCGATGGGCGCCGCCGGCGGGGCTAAAGGTTGGCGCTGGGCGGGGCCAAGGCCTCGCGCAACAGCACGATGCTGATGCGCCGGTTGTTGGGCAGATAGGGGTCCTCGGCAAAGAGGGGCTCCTTGTCCGCCTTGCCGATGACGTGGGCGATGCGGTCGGGCGAAACCCCGGCCGCTATGAGGGCGCGGCGGCTGGCGTTGGCGCGGTCGGTCGAGAGCTCCCAGTTCGAGTAGCCGAAATCATTGCGGAAGGGCCGGGCATCGGTGTGGCCGCTGATGGCGATCCGGTTGGGCATCTGCTGGACCGCGCGCGCGATCTGCACCAGGAGCGACCGGGTGTGGTCGTACATTTCGGCGCTCCCGTTCGGGAACATCGACTCCGCGGCCTGATCGACGATCTGAATGCGAAGACCCTCGGGCGTCTGATCGATGATCAGGTGTTGGGCCAGCTCCGAGAGCTCGGGAATCTCCTGGATGGCCTGGCGCAGGTCGCGCGCCACCTCCTCGAAGCGACGCTGCTCGAGCTCGGCGTGCTTGGCCTCCACGGTCTCGTCGTCGACCTCCGCGTCCACCGACTTCTGCCCCTGATCGCCTTCGGGCCTGGCGTCGAACTCCGCCCCCTCGTCGCTCCCGCTCCCCCTTTGCGGCTCCTCCTCCTCTCCCTCTTGCTCTTCCTCCACCGGTTCCGAGGGCGGGCTGAGGTCGAGGGCCACGCTGGCGCGCGACATCTCCGAGACCCGGGCGCCGCGGCTATCCATGCTGCGCCCCCTCAGCACCCCGCCGGCGCCGCTCAAGGAGCGGCTGGCGCTGGTGGGAGCGAAGTAGTCGGCGATGCCCTGCTTCTGCTCGTCGGTGGCGACGTTGAGCAGCCACAGCAACAGGAAGAAGGCCATCATCGCGGTCACGAAGTCGGCGTAGGCGACCTTCCAGGCGCCGCCATGATGCGCCTCGTGGCCGCCCTTCTTGACCTTCTTGATTATTATGACCGCTTGTTCGTTGTCCATTACTGGCTCGACGATCAGGGGGCGCCGATGACGGCCTCCTCGACCTCGAAGAAGGAGGGCCGGTCCTCCGAGAACAGGGTCTTGCGGGCGAACTCGATGGCGATCGCCGGGGCGTAACCTTGAAGGTAAGCCAAGAGCCCCGCCTTGATGCATTCGTAGTATTTGATATCGGCGTCGGCGTAGGCCTTTAGGTTGTTGCCGATGGGGCCGACGAAGCCATACGACAGCAGCACGCCCAAGAAGGTGCCGACCAGGGCGGCGCCGACCAGCCCGCCCAGCACCTCGGGCGGCTCGGTGATGCTGGCCATGGTGACGATGACGCCGAGCACCGCCGCCACGATGCCGAAGGCGGGCAGACCGTCGGCCACCGTGGTGATGGCGCTGGCCACGCGTTCATCTTCGCTGTGGTGGGTCTCGATATCCTCTTCCATCAGCGCCTCGATCTCGTGGGCTTTGTCGGTGCCCATGGTCAAGAGACGCAGGTAGTCGCAGAGGAACTCGACGGCGTGGTGATTGGCGCAGAACTTGGGGTGGTTCTGGAAGAACTCGCTTTCGGCGAAGTTCTCGATGTCCTTCTCGATCGCCATCGGACCCTTCGCCTTCATCAGCTTGAAGAGCCCGTAAAGCATGGTCAGGAGCTCGAGGTAGCTGTCGCGGTCGTGGGGCGGTCCCTTGAGAACCCGGCCGAGGCTTTTCGCCGCGGCCACCAGGACCGGCTTCGGGTTGGAGATGACGAAACCGCCCAGCGCCGCCCCGCCGATGATCAGGAACTCGAGCGGTTGGATCAGCACCTCGATATTGCCGTGGGGCAGGTAACCCCCGAGGATCGATCCCACGACCAACACTACGCCGATAAAGAAGAACATGGCTTGGCGCGCTTTTTCCCCGCCGCGGCACGGTCTCGTGCCGTTCGCGCCAATGCTCGGAGTTTTCGGTTAAAATTGCGTTTATGGGCGCGGTTCGGGCGCTTCCGGCGGCCATCGGACCGGGATCGAGCCGCCCCGGGGCTGGGGTTCCAAGCGCCGCGAAGCCTCGTCCGCGAGCCCCTCGATCAGGGTCTCGAGGCGCTCGACGGCGCGGGCGTGAGGGTGAGCGTGCCCAGCGCCCGATCCAGGATTTGCGCGCGGTCGGTGGTCATGGCGATGTACTCGACGTCGCGCCAGGGCTCGGCGAGGTCGCGGTAACGGCGCGAGAAGACGTTGCCCGACTGGCCCGTCGAGAGCATGAACAGCGAGCGCTCGGGCTCGGCGAGGTCGAAGATGGCGCGCAGCGCCGGCCCGTGAAACTGCACGAAGGGGGCCCGCTCGTCGGCCATGTGGTAGCGCGCCACGTTGACGGTGAAGCCGCCGCCGTCCGCCGCCAGCTTGATGTCGAAGAGGCGCGACAGCACCGGCACCGCGCTGAGCGGGCGGTGGTCGCTGAGGGCGTAGTGGGGCTCGCCCCAGCGCCACCCCGCCATGTCGGCGCCGAAATCCTCGGCAAGCCACTCCAGCGCCCGATCGAGGGCCTCGGCGATGCGCCGGTCGCAGCTCTCGCGCGCCGCCGTGGCGACGTCGTCGCACCAGTGCCGCTGACCGTTCAGCACATTGCCGATGAAGACCGGGCGAAAGCGCCAGGCGCCGGCGAAGGCGGAACCCAGCTCGTCGGCGTAGATGAGCCGGGTGAGCTCGCGGTACCAGGTGGCGAAGATCAACGGCTCGGGGCGCTCGCGGTCCATGGCGCCGTCCCAGGCGGCGAGCATTCGGCGCGCCGCCGCGGCGCGCGGCGTGGCCGGTTCGGGCGCCAGCATGAGCGGCAGGAGGTCGGCCGCGAGCTGGGAACGGACGTCGGCCTGGATCCGCCTGAAGCTGGCCACCGAGTGCCTGGGCTCGGCGGCCACCAGCTCCGCGATGCGCCGTGCGCGGTGGGGCGCCTGCCACTCGCTGGTGATGTGGTGGGGATAGGCCTCGGACACGATCTTGTTATTGGCGGTTACGATCACGGCGTCCGGCGGGTTGAAGCTGTGGGGCAGCTCCTCGAAGGGGATGAAGCCGTCCCAGTCGTAGGTCTCGAGCCAGCCCGGCGCCGGCGCCAGGCCCTGGAGCGCGTTCCCGGGCTTGCGCAGGGGTACCCGCGCCGCGGCGTACATGCCGATGTTGCCGTCGCGGTCGGCGTAGACGAAGCTCTGCTGCGGCGAGTGGTAATCCCTGAGCGCCGCGGTGAACTGGCGCCAGTCCCGGGCGCGGGCAATCTTGAGTCCGGCCTGCACCGTGAGGTCGTCGTCGCGGAGTGCGGTCCAGGCGAAGGCCAGCACCGCCTTGTCCTCGCCCCATCCCGCGGTCTCGAGGAACTCGCCGGCCTTGATCGAGACGTCCGACATCACCGGCCCGTGGCGGGTCGAGCGCACCTCGATGACGATGTCGGCGCCACCGCGCACGCGGATCAGTTCGTCGCGGAGCTCGAAGAGCCGAGCGCCGTCGGGCGCCAGGTAGCGCTTGGGATCGCTGGGGTCGAGGCGCTCGATGTAGAGGTCCTGGACGTCCGGCCCAGTGTTGGTGACGCCCCAGGCGATGCGGTCGTTACGGCCGATCACCACCGTCGGCACGCCCGGCAGCGTGGCGCCGATGACGTCAAACCCAGGCGCTTGCAAGTGCGCGAGGTACCACACCGAGGGCACCGTCAGGCCGAGGTGCGGGTCGTTGGCGAGCAAGGGCTTGCCGCTTTGCGTGCGGCTGCCGGCCACCACCCAGTTGTTGGAGCCGTTGCCGGGCTCCGGCGCCGGCCACGCCGCCATGAGCCGCTCCCAGGGGGACTCGGCCCAGGGCAACCCTGCATAGAGCGCGCGCAAATCGGGAAGCTCGGCCGGTTGGTCGCCGGGATAGGGGGGCAGGAACTCCGCCACTTGCTGGGGCGAGAGGCGCTCGAGGAGCCGGGCGCGCAAGAGCTCGTTGCGCCAGTTGCCGCCCAGGTCCCAGGCCATCATCTTGATCCACACCAGGGAGTCGGCGGCGCGCCAGGGCTCGGGATCGTGGAAAAAGATGAGGAACTCGAGCGGCAGGCGCAGGTAGATGGGCAGGAACCCGCCGCGGCGGCCGTCGAGGAAGGCGTTGACGCCGGCGGCGTAAGCCTCGAGCACGGCCTGGGTCTCGCGATCGAGGTTCGGCACCGTGCGTTCGGCGTGGTGATAGAGACCGAGGGTGCGCATGAAGCCGTCCATGCCGGTCGCCACCTTGCCGAACAGTGCGGCGAGCGTGCCCGAGCCGACGCGCCGGTTTATCTCCATCTGCCACAGGCGGTCCTGGGCGTGGACGTAGCCGAGGCCGAAGTAGGCGTCGCGCTCGCTGGCGGCGTGGATGTGGGGCACGCCGTGGCGGTCGCGCACGATCTCCACCGCGCCCGAAAGCCCGGTCACCGACACCTGGCCTTCGATGCGCGGCAGGGTCCCGTCCACCCACAGGTAGCCCGAGACGCCGCCGACGATACTGAAGAGCGCGAACGAGCGCGCAAACCAGCGCATGAGCGGAGCTGTCCTCCCTCAGAAGGCGCCCATTCTACTTTTTTTCGCGGCGAACATGTCAGCCAGGCGGAGAGAGTGCTGGCCGGGCGCCGCCGCCGCCGCTAGCATGGCCGGCTCGTTTCAACCCTCCGGGAGGATGACGGTGTCCCTACCCAAGACCCTGCTCGAGATGGCCGGCGCCGGCACCGCGCCGCCCGCGCTTTCCGACTCGACCCTGGTGCTGATCGACTGCCAGATGGAATACCTCAACGGGCGGCTGCCGCTGAGCGGCATCGAGGCCGCGCTGGGCGAGGCCGGCCGCCTCCTCGCCGCGGCCCGCGAGGGCGGCGCGGAGGTCGTCCACGTGGTCCATCACGGCCGCCCCGGGGGCTTGTTCGGCGTCGACGGCCGCTACGTCGAGATCGCGCCCGAGGTCAGGCCCGCCGAGGGCGAGCGCGTCATCTCCAAGCAGCTGCCCAACGCCTTCGCCGCCACCGAGCTCGAGGGCGCGCTCGCGGCGATCGGCCGCAAGAGCGTCGTCTTCGGCGGCTTCATGACCCACATGTGCGTGAGCTCGACGGTGCGGGCGGCGCTCGATCTCGGCTACCAGAGCACCGTAGTGGCCCGCGCCTGCGCCACCCGCGACCTGCCCGACGGCCGGGGCGGCGTGATCGCGGCCGCGGCGCTCCACCAGGCCGAGCTGGCGGCGCTCGCAGACCGCTTCGCCCTCATCGTCGACGGCGCCGGCGCCTTCACCGCCTGAGCCCGCCGCCGGCGAGCGTCTCCCTTGACAAGCGATCCGACGATCCCGGTCGCCCCCTGGCGCCGCCCCATGGTGGTGGTGGCTGTGGCGGCGCTGGTGCTCTGCCTCATCATGGGCGCGCGCCAGACCTTCGGCTTGTTCCTGCAACCGATCACCAGCGATCTGGGCTGGGGCCGCGAGACCTTCGCGCTCGCCATGGCGGTGCAGAACCTGCTGTGGGGGCTGGCCCAACCGTTGGTCGGCGCGGTGGCCGACAAGTACGGCTCGGGCCGGGTGCTCGCGCTCGGCACGCTGGGCTACGCCGCCGGCCTCTATCTCATGTCGGTGAGCACCACCGCCACCGAGTTTCACTGGAGCGCCGGTGTCCTCGTCGGCGTGGCGCTCTCGGCCACCACCTTCGCGGTGGTGCTGGCGGCGGTCGGGCGCGCCGTGCCGCCGGAGCGCCGGAGCATGGCCCTGGGGCTTGCCAGCGCCGGCGGCTCGTTCGGCCAGTTCGCCATGATCCCGACCGGCCAGGCCTTCATCTCGGCCTACGGCTGGAGCACGGCGCTGGTGATCCTGGCCGCCCTGAGCCTCTTGGTGGTGCCGCTCGCGGCCCTGCTTACGGGGCGCGCCGAGCGCGGCGCGGGCCTCGCCGGGGGCGGCCAGACGCTGCGCCAGGCGCTCGCCGAGGCGCGTCGTCATTCCGGCTTCCTCTACCTCACGACGGGCTTCTTCGTGTGCGGCTTCCAGGTCGTCTTCATCGGTGTCCACTTCCCCGCCTACCTCACCGACAACGCGATCACGCCGGCGCGGGCGGCGCTTGCCCTGGGGCTGATTGGCTTCTTCAACATCATCGGCTCGCTGGGCTGCGGGGCGCTGGGCGCGCGCTACAGCAAGAAGAGCGTCCTGACCATCCTGTACCTGGCCCGCGGCGCCGCCACGCTGCTCTTCCTCGTGGTGCCGATCAGCGACCTTTCGGTGCTCCTCTACGCCTCGGTGATCGGCCTGTTGTGGCTCGGCACGGTGCCGCTGACCTCGGGCCTGGTGGCGCAGGTCTTCGGCCCCCGCTACCTCAGCACCCTCTTCGGCATCGTCTTCTTCAGCCACCAGCTCGGCGCCTTCCTCGGCGTCTGGCTGGGCGGCTACCTGTTCGATGCCACCGGCTCCTACGACATCGTGTGGTGGCTGGTGGTGGTGCTCAGCCTGGCTGCCGCGCTCCTCCACTGGCCCATCGACGAGCGCGCCGTGCCGCGGCTGGCGACCGCCGACTAGGGCGCCGGCGCGTTCTCAAGCGCCCCCTTGAGGCCTGTTAACAGGTTCTCGGCGCCGCGAGTATAGTGCCCCGGCATCGTTGATGGAGAGCCACTCCAGCCTTGAGGTGAGCGTCATGAAGGGCAATGACCGGAGCCTGTTTCGTCAGCGCTGCTACGTCGACGGCGCCTGGCTCGAGGCCGACGATCGCGCCACCATCGAGGTCACCAATCCCGCCACCTCCGAGGTCCTCGGCAGCGTGCCCAGGCTGGGCGCCGAGGAGACCTTCGGCCCGCTGGCGCCAAGTACGGCATCGTCGGCATCAACACCGGCGTCATCTCGACCGAGGTCGCGCCCTTCGGCGGGATGGCGGCGGGATGGCGGCGGGATGGCGGCGAGATGAAGGAACCCGGCATCGGCCGCGAGGGCTCGCACTACGGCGTCGACGTGTTCATCGCGGTAAAGTACCTGTGCATGGGGGCATCGCTTAAGCGCGCCACGGATCCACCGCATCGCTGCGCACTTGCATAGCGGGCGGGCGGCTGGCGTCGCGACAAAGGACGGATCGCATGGCTGACTACGACCTCTTCGTCATCGGCGCGGGCTCGGGCGGGGTGCGCGCGAGCCGCATGGCGGCGCGTTACGGCGCCCGGGTCGGCATCTGCGAGCACAGCCGGGTGGGCGGCACCTGCGTCATCCGCGGCTGCATCCCCAAGAAGCTCTTCGCCTACGCCGCCCACGTCTCGGAGGAGGTCGAGGACGCCGCCGGCTTCGGCTGGAGCGTGGCCCCGCCGAGCTTCGACTGGTCGCGGCTGGTGGCCAACAAGGACGCCGAGATCGATCGCCTCAACGCCATCTACATCCGCTTGCTGGAGGACTCCGGCGTCGACCTCCACGAGACCCGCGGCGAGCTCGTGGACGCCCACACGGTGCGCCTCGACGGACGCACGGTGAGCGCCGAGACCATCCTGGTGGCCACCGGCGCCTGGCCCTCGATGCCCCAAATTCCGGGCATCGAGCACGCCATCAGCTCGAACGAGGCGTTCGATCTCGAGGCGCTGCCGCGCCGCGCCGTGGTGGTCGGCGGCGGCTACATCGCGGTCGAGTTCGCCGGCATCTTCAACGGCCTCGGCGTCGAGGTCATCGAGCTCTACCGCGGCGAGCAGATCCTGCGCGGCTTCGACGACGACGTCCGCGACGCCCTGGCCGAGGAGATGCGCAAGAAGGGCGTCGAGGTGCGTGTGAAGAGCAACGTCGCCCGCATCGACAAGGCGGGCCAGAGCTATCGCCTCAGCCTCGAGGACGGGAGCGCGCTGGAGGCGGAGCTGGTGATGTACGCCACCGGGCGCCGGCCCTATACCGCCGGCTTCGGCCTCGAGGCCGCCGGGGTCGAGCTCGACGACAACGGCGCCGTGGTGGTCGACGAGTTCTCGCGCACCCGGGTGCCCAACATCTACGCCATCGGCGACTGCACCGACCGCATGAACCTGACGCCGGTGGCGATCCAGGAGGGTGCCGCCTTCGCCGACACGGTCTACGGCGGCGCGCCCCGCAGCCTCGACTACGCCCACGTGCCCTCGGGCGTGTTCAGCCAGCCAAGCGTGGGCACGGTGGGGCTGACCGAAGCCCAAGCGCGCGAGCGCTTCGGCGCCGTCGACATCTACCGCTCCACCTTCCGGCCCCTCAAGCACACCCTCTCGGGGCGCGACGAGCGCACCATGATGAAGCTGGTGGTCGAGCGCGCCAGCGACCGCGTGGTGGGCTGCCACATCGTCGGCGCCGACGCCGCCGAGATCGTCCAGGGCCTCGCCATCGCGCTCGTCTGCGGCGCCACCAAGGCCCAGTTCGACGCCACCGTCGGCCTTCACCCCACCGCCGCCGAGGAGTTCGTGACGATGCGCGAGAAGGCGGCCGAGCCGGCCGCGGAGGCCGCCGAATAGGGGCCGCGGGCGCCCCCTGCCGCGGCCGCCACCGGGGGTAGTTTTTATTGGCACCCGCAGTATTTAAGGCGTATAGGTCAGAGTTCGCGAACCCCTGAGCACGCCGATGTCTGCCAAGTGGACGCCCGACAACTGGCGCCGGATGCCGATCCGGCAGGCCCCCGAGTACCCCGACGCCGCCGCGCTCGAGACCGTGGAGACCCGTCTCGGTTCGTACCCGCCCCTGGTCTTCGCCGGCGAGGCGCGGCAGCTCAAGCGCCAGCTCGCGCGGGTCGCCGAGGGGCGCGCCTTCCTGCTCCAGGGCGGCGACTGCGCCGAGAGCTTCGCCGAGTTCCACGCCGACAACATCCGCGACACCTTCCGCGTGCTGCTGCAGATGGCGGTGGTGCTGACCTTCGCCGCCGCCTGCCCGGTGATCAAGGTAGGGCGCATGGCGGGCCAGTTCGCCAAGCCCCGCAGCGAGCCCACCGAGGCCCGCGACGGCGTCGAGCTGCCGAGCTATCGGGGCGACATCGTCAACGCCATCGAGTTCGAGGCCGAGGGCCGCAAGCCGGATCCCGAGCGCATGCTGCAGGCCTACGCCCAGTCCGCCGCCACCCTCAACCTGCTGCGCGCCTTCGCCCAAGGAGGCTATGCCGACCTCCACCGCGTGCACGGCTGGAACCTGGGCTTCGTCGCCAACAGCGCCCAAGGCGCGCGCTACCGCGACCTCGCCGACCGCATCGGCGAATCGCTGGCCTTCATGGAGGCCTGCGGGCTCACCGGCGAGTCCCTGCAGGAACTCCGCCACACCGAGTTCTACACCTCCCACGAGGCGCTGCTGCTGGGCTACGAGCAGGCCATGACCCGGATCGATTCGACCACCGGCGACTGGTACGACACCTCGGCCCACATGCTGTGGGTGGGCGACCGCACGCGCCAGCCGGACGGCGCCCACGTCGAGTTCCTGCGCGGCATCAAGAACCCACTCGGGATCAAGGCCGGGCCGACGCTCGAAGCCGACGAGCTCTGCGCCCTCATCGCGTGCCTCAACCCCGACAACGAGGCCGGCCGGATCACCGTGATCTCGCGCATGGGCGCGGCCAGGGTCGAGGACAAGCTGCCGGCCCTGGTGCGCGCCGTCGCGCGCGAGGGCTACCACGTGGTGTGGTCGTGCGATCCAATGCACGGCAATACCATCAAGTCCTCGAACGGCTACAAGACCCGCGCCTTCGATCGGGTGCTCGACGAGGTGCGGAGCTTCTTCGCCCTGCACCAGGCCGAGGGCAGCTATGCCGGCGGGGTGCACATCGAGATGACCGGGCAGGAGGTCACCGAGTGCCTGGGCGGCGCCCAGGAGATCACCGAGCAGGCGCTGGCCGACCGCTATCACACCCATTGCGACCCGCGGCTCAACGCCTCGCAGAGCCTGGAGCTCGCCTTCCTCACCGCCGAGATGCTGAAGAAGGAGCGTGTCGATGCCACCGCGCGCATCGCCCAAGCCTCTTGAGGTCGGGCCGCCGGCGCGCCACCGCCGCCGCCTCATGGCCAGCGACGACCAGAGCATCGCGGCGCTGACCGACCACTACTTCAACAAGACCAAGCAAGCGGTGGCGCGCTACGGCGACAAGCGCGTCACCTATGCGGTGTTCGTGCGCCGGCCGGTGATCTCGGCGCCGCGCCTGATGGTCGAGTGGCTCGAGCGCGTGGCGGGGGCCCGGGGCACCGCCTTCGATATCGAGGTCCGCTACGACGAGGGCGAGTGGGTCGGCGCCGGCGAGCCGCTGGTCTACATCACCGGCTCGATGGTCCACCTGGTCGATCTCGAGACCCTCTACCTGCAGGAGCTGGGCGCGCCCTGCGTCGCCGCCTACAACGCCTACAGCATGTGCCGCGACCTGCCCAAGGCGGCCTTCCTGGCGATGGACGCGCGCCACTGCACCGGGCCCGAGATGATGGAGCTGATGGCCTACGCCGCCGCGGTGGGGAGCGAGGCGGCGCGGCGCGAGGTCGGTGCCGTCGGCTTCATCGGCAACGCCACCGACGAGACCGCCCATTACTTCGGCAACCCGGGCGGCCTCGGCACCATGCCGCATGCGCTGATCGGCTACGCCGGCTCGACGCTCCGCGCCGCCGAGATATTCGCCGAGACCTTCGCCGGCGAGCCCATGACCGTGCTCGTCGACTACTACGGCAAGGAGATCAGCGACACCCTCGCGGTGTGCCGCCGCTTCCCCGAGATGGCCGCCGCCGGCAAGCTCAGCGTCCGCCTCGACACCCACGGCGGACGCTTCGTCGAGGGCCTCAATCCGGCCGCCTCCTATGCCGTGCTCGAGCGCCACATCCCCAAGGGCCTGCGCCAGTACCGCTCGGACGAGGAGCTCCGCTGGCTGGTCGGCACCGGGGTCACGGCGGCGGCCGTCTACCATCTGCGCGACACCCTCGACGAGGCCGGCTTCGAGGACGTCAAGATCGTCGTCTCCTCGGGCTTCGGCCCCGCCAAGTGCAAGGTCATGGGCAGCGTCGACGCCCCCATCGACGTGGTCGGCACCGGCTCCTACCTGCCCGAGGAGTGGCACGAGACCTACGCCACCGCCGACATCGTCGCCTACGACGGCAAGCCCAGCGTCAAGACCGGCCGCGAGTTCCTGCTCAAGAAGAAGCAGCGGAAATAAGGGCCGGCGGGGCGGGGGCGTTTGTCTCTGGCCTGGTGGCGGCCTCCCCATCGTCCTTGAAGGCTGTCTCAAGGTGAGTTAGACTAGTCTAAGACTAGTCCAATTCATCGAGACCACGACATGACCGAGGTCGGTTCCTACGAGGCCAAGACCCACCTGCCCCAGCTCCTGGCCCGGGTGGCCAAGGGAGAGCGCATCAGCATCACCAAGCACGGGGTGCCGGTCGCCATGCTGGTGCCGGCAGCACTCGGGCCTGCTCGGGCAGTAGCGGAGACCGTGGCGGCGCTCAAGGAATTCCGAAAGTCGCGGCGGTTGGGCGGGCTCTCGCTTCGTGAACTAATCGAGGAAGGGCGGCGGTGAACCGTTTCGTCCTCGACTGCTCCGTGGCCATGGCATGGTGCTTCGGGGACGAGGCCGACGCCTATTCGGACCGCGTGCTCGAGGAGCTTGAGCAGGGCACGGCCCTTGTCCCTTGTCTTTGGTCGCTTGAGGTCGCGAACGTACTTCTGGTGGCGGAACGGCGCGGACGCTTGACGGAAGCCGACTCGACTCGTTTTCTCGATCTCTTGTCTGACTTGCCCATCATGGTCGAGGAGCCGGCGGCGCGCGGCGGCCACGCGATCCTGGCGTTGGGTCGCTCGCATCGGCTCTCGGCCTACGACGCCGCCTATTTGGACCTGGCCATGCGCGAGGGCACGGCCCTGGCCACCCGAGACCGCGCCCTGACGACCGCGGCCGCCGACTGCGGCATCGCTCTTTTCGGAGCCGGGTGAGGTCGAGGCGGGCGGGGTCACCCGTCCTCTAGAACCGATCCGCGCGATAGGGCGTGAGGTCGATCTCGGGGGCGCGGTCCGCAACCCTATCGCTCATCGGATTAGGCGACGTGCGTCGATCAATAGCCTTGTTGTTGTTCCGGCTCCGGGCCGACGAGCAGACGGTTCGCACCGTGGAGGCTGTACCAGGCCGTGCTCCGCATGTAGTTCTTGACTCGCGATACGAAAGAATTTACTTATATATATTACTATCGAAAGCAATATCGGATTGACATCGTACCATCGTCTTGATTCGGGTCGGTTGCGCACCGTGAGCAGCGACCGAGGGCAGGTATGAATGACAAACGGAGGAACCCGACCAATGACAGGACGGAAAAAGGCCCTAATAGGGGCGGCTGGGGGTCTTGCCTTGGCACTTATTTTCTTGGTAAAGAGTGGTTTCCTAGTAACTGAGCCCGGGATTGCAATAATTGGAGGATATCTTACCGCACTTGCCTTTGTCGTATTGGGTGCGTTGGTCGGGGGATTTGCACCAGAAGAAGTGCCATTTAAGATCTTCATTTTTGGCGTGATCGCTCCAAGCCTTCTAACCAATATTATCGCTGAAGCGGATTCAACTGGACAATTCACGCCACTTGACAATAGGCCAATTATTGAGAGTGTTCCCAGTGTTCCGGTATTGCCGAAGCCTGCAGCATCAGACTCCGTTTTTCCAAGATTTTCTCTCGCGAATTTCATTCTAATATCTGACCATGAGCTCAAGGTAAAGATTTTGACACGCAAAGACGTTGGGAATACCTTGGCGGATGGGGTACGATCTTTGATTGAGGGCCGAAAAACAAAGGGTAGATATGCGTTTGTCGTTGGAGCGACGCCGAACGAATCACAGGCGCTGGATTATGCCCAGGCACTCACACAGCTTCCAGTTACGAAATCTCTGGGAGTGCAGGTTCTTAGGGCAGAGAACAAAAAAATAAATTTCGTCACGATCGGGGGCTTTTTGTCTCCGGAGGTCGCTGCACACATTCGCAATACGACCCTGGCCGAGGCCTCGACATTGATGCCCTGGGCCACGGAAGCTGTAGCTGCGGGCAGGGTCGTTGATCTCCAAGCAATATTCAACTGATCTTTAGGATAGTTGTAGTTTGCTTGGGTGGGCTTGATCACTGAAACGGTGGGCGCGTGACGGACCATACTCATTATCCACCTTTGAACGTTGGTCTTTGAGATCCGAGACCCTAGACCCGCGCTTTTTAGGCGTGGAGAAAAACTAAGCTAAGTCTAAGCAGTCGTAGCGCTGATTCTAGAAAATCCTCAAATTGGCCCCTAAGCGCCGAGCCAGGGGCCCCCGCCTTTTGCTGTCCATTTCCACAACCCTCATTTCGGTTACGGGATTTAGCACGAATTGATACTTGTCAATATTTTGTGAGGTGGACTGTCCTTCCGCCGGGGCTGGCCTCGGCGTGTAGTCGGAGAAGCTGAGATTTCAGAGAGTGATGGGAATCACCAGGGACGACGACCACATGATCGGTGCCGATATGTCGAAGCAAACCTTTCAGGTTCACGGCGTTGACGTTCTGGGCCGTTACGTTTTGGAGAAGCGGGTGAGCCGGTCGGGATTTCTTGATCTTATTGGCGAACTTGCAGGCGAGCCGAGTGGGGTTCGAGACCTCGGACGGTTTGGATATGGCGCCGGGCGCACGGGCTCTCGGGTTACGATGCAGCCTATCTGCATGTGGTCATGCGCGAGGACGTCCGGCTGGCCACCCGGGACCGGGCGTTGGCGGCGGCGGCGGCGAGCGGCGGCCTCGTGCTTTTCGCCAGCGGCTGAGCCTGCCGGGTAGGTTCTGCCCGTTTCTCAAAACCGGTCCGCGCGATAGGGCGTGAGGTCGATCTCAGGCGCGCGGCCGCGCGCCAGGTCGGCGATGATGCGGCCGCTCAAGGCCGCCAGGGTGAGGCCGATGCGGCCGTGGCCGAAGGCGAAATAGACGTTGCCGTGATGGGGCGAGCGGCCCAGCACGGGGAGTGAATCCGGCATCGAGGGGCGGTGCCCCATCCACATCGTCATGCCGTCGGATTGGAGCCCCGGCAAGAGGCGCCGGGCGTGGCCCAGCAGGGCCTCGGCGCGAGCGTAGTTGGGCGGTGCGTCGAGGCGCGCGAACTCGACCGTGCCCGCCACCCTGAGCCCGTGCTCCATGGGCGTGACGACGTAGCCGCCGTCGTGGGACTGTATCGGCAGGCGCACCTCGACGCCGGGCTTGGGCAGCATGACGTGATAGCCGCGCTCGGTGTCGAGCGGCACCCGGCTGCCGAGCCCGGCGGCGAGCGGGCCCGAGTAGGCGCCGGCGGCGATCACCACCAGATCGGCGGGGTACGAGCGCGACTCGGTGCGCACGCTCGCCACGCCCGCTTGGCCGAGCTCGAATCCGGTGACCCGCTCGCTGAGCAAAAGGCCGCCCCGGTTCTGGATATCGCGGGCCAGGGTCTGCACCAGACGCAGCGGGTTCACGGTCATCGCCACCTCGGACATGAAGGTGCCGTGGCCGATCTCAGGCGCCAGCGCCGGCACCATCTGGCGCACGGCGTCGCCGCCCAGGTCCTCGAGGCTGAGGCCCAGGCGCCTCTTGAGGTCGTTCTCCCATTTCGCCTCGGCGTAGTCGGCGGCGCTGCCGTAGACGCAGATCCAGCCGCTCAGGCGCACCAGGTCGTCGGCGCGGGCGTCGGCCAGCAAGGGACCGTAGGCCTCGATGGCGCGGCTGGTCAGCGCGTAGAGGGCGCCGGCGATGTGCTCGACGCGGGCCGGGGTGCTGGCGCGCAGCAGGCGCAGCAGCCAGGGCGCGAGGCGGGGCAGATAGCGCCAGCGGATGGCCAGCGGGCTCGAGCGATCGAGCAGCATCTTGGGCACCTGCAGCAGCGTTCGGGGCGTGCCCTCGGGGATCACCGCGACGCCGCTCAAGATGCCCGCGTTGCCCTGCGAGGCGCCCTCGCCCGGCGGCTCGGGGTCGAGCACCATGACCTTGAAGCCGGCGCGCTGGAGGTAGCGCGCCGTGCACACGCCGACGGCGCCGGCGCCCACCACCACCGCATTTGGGTTCGAACTAGCGCTCGTGCTCATGTCTCAGCCGGGCTCGTCGCCGAGCTTGACCAGCTGCTTGCCGAAGTTCTCGCCCGTGAACAGGCGCAGGAACGCGGCCGGCGCGTTGTCGAGCCCCTCGACCACGTCCTCCTTGTACTTGAGCCGGCCCTCCTCGATCCAGGCGCCCAGCCGGGTCAGGCCCTCGCCGTAACGCGGGGCGAAGTCGAACACCAGGAAGCCCTCCATGCGCGCCCGATTGACGAGCAGGAAACGCAGGTTGCGGGGGCCCAGCTCGGGCTTGGTCAGGTTGTACTGCGAGATCTGGCCGCAGATGGCGATGCGCGCGCCGAACGCCAGGCGGCCGAGGACGGCGTCGGTGACCACGCCGCCGACGTTGTCGAAGTAGACGTCGATGCCTTGGGGACAGGCTTGCCCGAGCGCCGCGTCGAGGTCGCCGGCGCTCTTGTAGTTGATGGCGGCGTCGAAGCCCAATTCTTCCGTGAGGTAGGCCACCTTGGCGTCCGAGCCGGCGAAGCCCACCGCCCGGCAGCCCTTGATCTTGGCGATCTGGCCCACCACCGCGCCGACCGCGCCCGCGGCGGCCGAGACCACGACCGTGTTGCCGGCCTCGGGCCGACAGATCTCGGTGAGCCCGAAGTAGGCGGTGAGCCCGGGCATGCCGAGCACGCCGACGGCGGTCGAAATGGCTGCCGCGCCGGTGTCCACCTTGCGCAGCGCGCTGGCCGTTGCGACCCCGTACTCCTGCCAGCCGAGTGGGCCCTCGACGATGTCGCCGACGGCGAAGCCGGGATCCTCCGAGCGCAGCACCTCGCCCACCGCGTTGCCCACCATGACCTCGCCCAGGGCCACCGGCGGCGCGTAGGAGGGGGCGTCGTTCATGCGCCCGCGCATGTAGGGATCGAGCGAGAGATAGACGCCGCGAACCAGGACCTCGCCGGCGCCGGGCTCGGGCATCGCCTCCTCGACGAGGCGGAAGTCGCCCTCCGCGGGGAGGCCCGAGGGCCGGGCGGCGAGGACGATCTTGCGGTTCCGGTTGCGGATCATGGCGTTTCTCCCAAGGCCGCGGCACGCGAGGTGCGGGGCAAGCTTAAGCCGGAAGCCCACCCTCGCACAACGCGGCGCCTGGCCGCACGGCGCGGTTGTCGCCGGCCGGCACGCGCGCTAAACATCGCTCCATGAGCGACCGCCTGGTCATCGCCATCGCCCAGCTCAACCCGACCGTGGGCGACCTCGCCGGCAACCTCGAGCGCCTGCGCGAGGCGCGCGCCGATGCCGCCCGCGCGGGCGCCGATCTGGTGGTCACCAGCGAGATGATGGTGAGCGGCTATCCGCCCGAGGACCTGGTGCTCAAGCCCGCCTTCCAGGCGGCCACCGAGGCGGCGATCGCGGCCCTCGCCGCCGAGAGCGGCGACGGCGGGCCGGCCCTGCTCGCTGGCGCCCCGTGGCGCGATGAGGGCAAGCTCTACAACGCCACCCTGCTGCTCGCCGAGGGCGAGATCAAGGCGCTGCGCTTCAAGCACCATCTCCCCAACTACGGCGTCTTCGACGAGAAGCGGGTGTTCGCCGAGGGCCCGATGCCGGGGCCCATCGAGTTCCAGGGCGTGCGCCTCGGCGTCATGATCTGCGAGGACATGTGGGAACCCGACGTAGTCGAATGCCTCGAGGAGACCGGCGCCGAGATCCTCATCGTCACCAACGGCTCGCCCTTCGAGGTCGACAAGCGCGACCTCAGGGTCAACCTGGCGGTCGCCCGCATCGTCGAATCGGGGCTGCCGCTGATCTACGTCAACCAGTGCGGCGGCCAGGACGAGCTGGTGTTCGACGGCGGCTCCTTCGTGCTCAACGCCGACCGTTCGCTCGCCGCACGATTGCCCGACTGGCATCCGACGGTGCTCGCCACCCACTGGCGCCGCGACGATGGCGGGACCTGGCGCTGCGACCAGGCCGAATGCGCGCGGCCCCTCGACGGCCTCGAGGCGATCTACCAGGCGCTGCGTGTGGGCCTGCGCGACTACCTCGACAAGAACCGCTTCCCGGGCGTGCTGCTGGGCCTCTCGGGCGGCATCGATTCGAGCCTCAGCGCGGCGCTGGCGGTCGACGCGCTGGGGCCCGAGCGCGTCCGCTGCGTGATGATGCCGTCGCTCTACACCTCCGAGATCAGCCGCCGCGACGCCGCCGCCTGCGTCGAGCTGTTGGGCGTCGAGAGCATCTCGGTGCCGATCGCGCCGGCCACCGAGGCCTTCGCCGAGATGCTGCGCCAGGCCTTCGCCGACGCGCCCGCGGACGCCACCGAGGAGAACATCCAGGCGCGGGTCCGCGGCATGATCCTGATGGCGCTCTCGAACAAGTTCGGCCACATGCTGCTGACCACCGGCAACAAGTCCGAGATGTCGGTGGGCTACGCCACCCTTTACGGCGACATGGCGGGCGGCTACTCGGTGCTCAAGGACGTCTACAAGACCACGGTCTACGCGCTGGCCAACTGGCGCAACCAGCAAGCGCCCGAGGGCGCGCTGGGGCCCGCGGGCCGGGTCATCCCCGAGCGCACCATCACGCGGCCGCCCTCGGCCGAGCTCAAGCCCGATCAGACCGACCAGGACACGCTGCCGCCCTATGACCAGCTCGACGACATCCTCGAGTGCCTGGTCGAGGGCGAGATGGCGTTCGACGAGATCACCGCGCGCGGCCACGCCGCCGAGACCGTGCGCAAGGTCCAGGCCATGCTCTATACCGCCGAGTACAAGCGCCGCCAGGCGCCGCCCGGGGTCAAGATCACCCACAAGTCGTTCGGCCGCGAGCGCCGCTACCCCATCACCAACCGCTTCCGCGAGAGCTGAGGGGCGGCGACGATGCGGGCGGGCGCCGACATGGACCTCGCAACCAGAATCTGCTACCCCTAAGCGCCGCGGCGCGGGCCGGCGGGGCCCCGCCGCGAGGGGAAAACCGCCTAATCTCAATAGCTTGGTGTCGCCTTGGCCCTCGCCCTCTACAACACGCTGGCGCGCGCGAAGCAGCCCTTCGAGCCCCTCGACAAGGCCAACGTGCGGCTCTACGTCTGCGGCCCCACGGTCTACGACTACGCCCACATCGGCAACGCCCGCCCGGTGGTGGTGTTCGACGTGCTCTACCGGCTCTTGCGCCGCGCCTATGGGCCTGAGCACGTGACCTACGTCCGCAACATCACCGACGTCGACGACAAGATCATCGCCGCGGCGGAAGCGAGCGGCGAGGCCATCGACGAGATCACCGGGCGCACCACCCGGGCCTTCCACGAGGACATGGCGGCGCTCGGCACCCTGCCGCCCGAGCGCGAGCCCCGCGCCACCGAGCACATCCCCGAGATGATCGCCCTCATCGAGCGGCTGCTCGAGCGCGGCCACGCCTACCAGGGCGACGGCCACGTGCTCTTCCACGTACCCTCCGCCCCCGGCTACGGCCGGCTCTCGGGGCGCGACCGCAAGGAGCAGATCGCCGGCGCCCGGGTCGAGGTCGCGCCCTACAAGAAGGACCCGGCCGACTTCGTGCTGTGGAAGCCCTCCGCCGACGATCTGCCGGGCTGGCCCAGCCCCTGGGGCCGCGGCCGTCCCGGCTGGCACCTCGAGTGCTCGGCGATGAGCGAAGCCCACCTCGGCGTGCCCTTCGACATCCACGGCGGCGGCCTCGACCTGGTCTTCCCCCACCACGAGAACGAGATCGCCCAGAGCACCTGCGCGGCCGAGGGGGCTGAGTTCGTGCGCTACTGGATGCACAACGGCTACCTCACCGTCGAGGGCGAGAAGATGTCGAAGTCGCTCGGCAACATCCTCTTGGTGCGCGATATCCTGAACGAGGTTCCGGGCGAGGTGGCGCGGCTCACTCTGCTGATGACCCACTACCGCCAGCCCCTCGACTGGACCACGCAATCGCTGCGCCAGGCCAAGGCCAACCTCGACCGTCTCTATCAGGCGCTCCGGCAGGCGCTCCGGCGTCCGGGCGAGGTCGAGGCGGCGGCGGACGCGGGGCCCCCTGAGGAGGTGATGGCGGCGCTCGACGACGACCTCAACACGCCCAAGGCGCTGGCGGCGCTCAACGAGCTCGCCAGCGCCGCCAACAAGGCCGGCGCGGGGCCTGAGCAGGCGCGGCTCCGGGCCGCGCTCGAGGCCGGCGGCGCGCTCCTCGGGGTGCTCGGCCAGGACCCCGAGGCCTGGTTCAAGGGCGGCGCCGAAGACGACCTCGTCTCGGCCGAGATCGAGAGCCTCATCGCCCGCCGCGCCGAGGCCCGCCGGGAGCGCCACTTCGCCGAGGCCGACCGCATCCGCGACGACCTGGCGCGGCAGGGCATCGTGCTCGAGGACGGCTCCGAGGGCACCACCTGGAGGCGGACGGGATGAGCCGCGAGCGCCTCTACCTCTTCGACACCACGCTCAGGGACGGGGCCCAGTGCCAGGGCGTCGACTTCAGCGTCGAGGACAAGCGGGTCATCGCCCTGGCCCTCGACGGCCTCGGCATCGATTACGTCGAGGCCGGCTGGCCCGGCGCCAACCCGGTGGACAGCGCCTTCTTCGACGATCCGCCGAGCCTCGGCCGCGCCACTCTCACCGCCTTCGGCATGACCCGGCGCCCAGGGCGGAGCGCCGCCAACGACCCGGGCCTCGCCGCCCTCTTCGAGACCTCGGCCGGCGCCGTCTGCCTGGTGGGCAAGAGCTCAGGCTTCCACGTCGAGGTGGCGCTCGGCGTCTCGGCGGCCGAGAACCTCGAGCTCATCGGCGACAGCATCGCGGCGGTGGTGGCGGCCGGGCGCGAGGCGATCTTCGACGCCGAGCACTTCTTCGACGGCTACAAGGCCGACCCGGGCTACGCGCTGCGCTGCCTCGAGGCGGCCGACGGGGCCGGCGCCCGCTGGCTGGTGCTGTGCGACACCAACGGCGGCACCCTGCCCCACGAGGTCGAGCGCATCGTCGCCGCGGTGGTGGCCGCAGTACCGGGCGAGGCGCCGGGCGAGCGGATCGGCATCCACGCCCACAACGACACCGGCAACGCGGTCGCCAACACCCTGGCCGCGGTGCGCGCCGGCGCCCGCCAGGTGCACGGCACCATCAACGGGGTGGGCGAGCGCTGCGGCAACGCCGATCTGGTGTCGCTGATTCCGACGCTGCTCCTGAAGGCCGACTATGGCGAGCGTTTCGAGACCGGGATCAGCGGCGAAAGCCTCAAGCATCTGGCCCAGGTCTCGCGCCTCGTCGACGAGCTCTTGAACCGGGCGCCCGACCGCCAGGCGCCCTACGTCGGCGCCTCCGCCTTCGCCCACAAGGGCGGCCTCCACGTCTCGACGGTGGAGAAGGACCCGCGCACCTACGAGCACGTGCCGCCCGAGTCGGTGGGCAACAAGCGCGACCTGCTGGTCTCGGATCAGTCGGGGCGCGCCAACATCCTGGCGCGGCTGCGCGAGATCGGCCTCGAGGTGGAGCCGGGGAGCCGGGCGGTGACGCGGCTCCTGACCCAGGTCAAGGAACGCGAGTTCGAGGGTTACGCCTACGATGGCGCCGAGGCCAGCTTCGAGCTGATGGCGCGGCGCGCCTTGGGCGAGGTCCCCGAGTACTTCGCGGTCGAGGGCTATCGCGTCCTCGTCGAGCGCCGCTTCAACGCCAAGGGCGAGCTGATCACGGTCTCGGAGGCCACCGTCAAGATCGTCATCGACGGCGAGGAGCTGCTGTCGGTGGGCGAGGGCAACGGCCCCGTCAACGCCCTCGACACCGCGCTGCGCAAGGATCTCGGCAAGTACTCGGCCTACCTCGAGGACCTGCGGCTGGTCGACTTCAAGGTGCGTATCCTCAACCAGCAGGGCACCGAGGCGCTCACCCGGGTGCTGGTCGAGAGCGCCAACGGCGCCGGCGAGCGCTGGTTCACGGTCGGCGTCTCGACCAACATCGTCGACGCCTCGTTCCAGGCGCTCCACGACAGCATCACCTACAAGCTGTTCCACGACGGCGCCCCGGCCGCCGCTTGAGAGCGCCGGGGCCGGGCGCGGAGGTGCCCGCCCGGCGCTCGAGGGGCCAAGCAAAGTCACGGATTTCATGACTTCGCGTAATACAATGCAGGCCATGGCGGGCACCGACAGGACGCGAGAGCCGAAGCTGGGCGGGCCGTCGGTGATCCTGGTCCGGCCCCAGCTTGGCGAGAACATCGGCACGGCGGCGCGGGCGATGCTCAACTTCGGCCTCACCGACCTGCGCCTGGTGAGCCCCCGGGACGGCTGGCCCAACGAGAAGGCGGTGGCCGCGGCCGCGCGCGCCGACGCCGTGCTCGACCAGGCGCGGCTGTTCGAGACCACGGTCGAGGCGGTGGCCGACCTCCACCACATCTACGCCGCCACGGCGCGGCCCAGGGACATGCTCAAGCCGGTGCTCACGCCGCGCCGCGCGGCCGCCGAGATGGGCCGCCAGATCGCCGCGGGCGGGCGCCCCGGCCTCCTCTTCGGGCCCGAGAAGGCGGGCCTCGACAACGACGAGGTGGCGCTCGCCGACGCCATCGTCCAGGTCCCGTTGAACCCCGCCTTCTCCTCGCTCAACCTGGCCCAGGCGGTGTTGCTCATAGGCTACGAATGGTTCCTCGGCGGCGATGCGACGCCCGAGACGGCGCTCGAGGACGGCACCACCCGGCCGGCCACCCGCGACGAGCTCGAGGGCTTCCTGCTCCAGCTCGAGGAAGCGCTCGGCGCGAGCGGCTTCCTGCGCCCACCCGAAAAGGCGCCGCGGACGGTGCGCAACCTGCGCAACATCTTCACCCGCGCCGGGCTCATGGAGCAGGAGGTGCAAACCTTGCGCGGCGTGGTCTCCTCGTTCACCAAGAAGCGGGGCGGCGGCTGAGCCCCCACGCCCCCCGGGGCTCGGGATTCGGTTTGACAGCGCCGCCGCCCTGACTATAGTACGCGCCGCCCCGGGGGCGCCCGCGCCGCTCGGGCCCTCCTGTGAAAATTCGAGTGTCGTCGATGAGCAAGCGACTGAAGTCGAAGTACAAGATCAACCGCCGCCTCGGCGAGAACCTGTGGGGCCGGCCCAAGAGCCCGGTCAACGTGCGCGAGTACCGCCCCGGTGAGCACGGCCAGCGGCCGCGCCGCAAGACCTCGGACTTCGGCATTCACCTCGCCGCCAAGCAGAAGCTCAGGGGCTATTACGGCAACATCACCGAGCGCCAGTTCCGCAACATCTACCAGGAGGCGGAGCGCCGCCGCGGCGATACCGGCGAGAACCTGATCGGGCTCCTCGAGCGCCGCCTCGATGCCGTGGTCTACCGCATGAAGTTCGTGGCCACGGTGTTCGCGGCGCGCCAGTTCGTCAACCACGGCCACGTGCGGGTCAACGGCCGGCGCGTCACCATCCCCAGCTACCGGGTCAAGGAAGGCGACGTGATCGAGGTGCGCGAGAAGTCGAAGCAGCTTGGGCTGGTGCTCGAGGCGGTGGATCTCGCGGAGCGCGACGTGCCCGACTACCTCGAGGTCGACCACAACAAGATGGTGGGCAAGTTCCTGCGCACGCCGCTCCTTGCCGACGTGCCCTATCCGGTGCAGATGGAGCCCAACCTGGTGATCGAGTACTACTCGCGCTAGCGCGCGCGAAAAAGGGGACCGCCCCCTTTCCGAGGGCGACAGTCCCCTTTGCTAATTCTTGGTTCTACTTGAGCTTGCAGTCCTGGCGGTAGTTGTCCTTGTGGCCCTCGAAAATGGTCGCCTGGAGCGCCATCCGCGGCTTGCCGTCGGGGCCCTTCACCACCTTCCGCAAATAGAAGTTCTGGATCGGGAAGTGATTGGAATTAAAGGCGAACTTGCCCCGAAGTGACTTGAAATTGGCGTTCTTCAAGGCAGCGCGTAGCGCCTCCCGGTCGCCGACGCCCCCGGCCTCGCGGATCGCGGCGTCGAGGAAGAAGGGCAGGTCATAGGTCTGCGCCGCGTAGGCCGACGGCGTGTAGCCGTACTTGGCCTTGAAGGTCGACACAAAGCGCTTGTTCTGAGGGTTGTCCAGGTCCTCGTCCCAGAAGCCGGCGCCCAGCACCCCGATCGCCGCCTCGCCCTGGGGCTTCAGCGTCAGGTTGTCGACCGTGAACACCGAGTAGAGCGGGAACTGCTCCTTGAGCCCAGCCTGGGCGTACTGCTTGACGAACTGGATGCCCATGCCGCCGGGCAGGAACACGAACACGGCGTCGGGCTTGGCGGCGCGCAACTGGGTCAGCTCGGCGGCGTAGTCGGCCTGGCCCAACTTGGTGTAGACCTCGGCCACGACCTTGCCCTTGAAGTAACGCTTGAAGCCCGAGACCATGTCCTTGCCGGCCTGGTAGTTGGGCGACATCACGTAGACGTTGTCGACGCCGTGGTCGGTCATGTACTGGCCCATGGCCTCGGGCGAGTTGTCGTTCTGCCACGAGGTGGTGAAGTAGTTCTCGGAGCAGCGCGCGCCGGCGATCGGCGAGGGGCCGGCGTTGGTGCTGATCAGGAAGGCGTTCGAACGGGTCACCGGGCCGTGGATCGCCATCATCACGTTGGACCAGATGATGCCGGTCACGAAGTTCACCTTGTCGCGCTTGAGCCACTTGTCGATCATCTGCTTGCCGACGTCGGGCTTGCGCTGGTCGTCACCGTAGAGCACCTCGACGTCCATCCCGCCGAGCTTGTGGTCGACGTGGTCGAGACCGAGCTCGAGCGCGTCCTTCATGTGCTTGCCGATGATCGCCGCGGGCCCTGAGAAGGTCGCCAGGAAGCCGATCTTCACGGTCTCGGCCGCGGCCGGCGCGGCGAGGAGCGCGGCCGCCAGGCCGAGCCCAACCAAAGCTTTCTTCATCACCTTGATTCTCCCTTTGGGTTTTCGTTGGAATGGGTTCTGCCCTAACGATGCCGTATCGCGGGGCGGATATCCAGTGCCGCGTTGGGGGATTGGGCGGCCGGGCTTAAGTGTCGCGCTCGAGCGCCGCGAGATCGACCTCGAGGCTCTCGCCCATCCACAGCGGATGGTCGCGGTGGTCGGGGATGTCGGCGCCGGTGTCGGGATGGAGAAAGATGATGAGCCCGTCGCGGTTGAGCATGAGGAAGGGCACGATCTCGGCGAAGACCTCGGGCGCGAAGGCGACCTGATAGCTCCAGCGCGGATGGGGGCCGATGGGGCGGTCGTGCCAGCGCCCGAGCTCGACCTCGAAGCGCTCGGCCAAGCGCTCGCGGAGGCGCTCGGCGGCGCCACGAGAGGCCTCGTCGTAGTAGACGTGGGCGTGATAGCCCCGCACCGCGGTCGGCTCTGCGGCCGGCTCCGCGGCCCGAGCCCCGCTGCCCGGCGCGCTCACGCGCCGGCGTCCGGCAGCGCGGTCTGGAGGGCGAGGGCGTGGAGCGTGTCGCCCATCCTGCCCTTGAGCGCCTGATAGACCATCTGGTGCTGCTGGATCCGGGTCTTGCCCTCAAACGCCGAGGACACCACCAGGGCGGCGTAGTGGTCGCCGTCGCCGCGCAGGTCCTCGATGGTGACCTTGGCGTCGGGCAAGGCCTCCTTGATCAGGCCTTCGATCTCCGCCGCGTCCATCGCCATGGCCGTCGTCCTCCGGCTTATGGGGGCGGACCTAGGGCGCCGCCATGTAGTCGGGCAGCCAGCCCTCGTGCGCCGCCCTGAGCTCGTCAAGCGATATGGTATCGCCGGAATCCAGGGTCAATTCAAGCCCGCCCGTGCGGCCGATGCGGCGCGCCGGCACGGCGGCATTTTCGGCCTCGGCGAGGATCGCGGCGGCTTCCGCTTCGGCGACGGCCAGGAGATAGCGCCCCTGGTCCTCGCCGAAGAGCCAGGCGTGGGCCGGGAGCGCCCCGCCCTCGGCCTCGCCCTCGGGAGCCGCGATCTCGGCGCCGACGCCGCCCTTAAGCGCCATCTCGGCCAGCGCCACGGCGATGCCGCCGTCCGAGCAGTCGTGGCAGGCGGCGACGCGGTCCGCGGTGATCAGGGCGCGCACGAAGTCGCCGTTGCGGCGCTCGGCGGCGAGGTCGACGGGGGGCGGGGCGCCGTCCTCGCGGCCCTCGATCTCGCGCAAATAGAGCGAGGCGCCGAGGTGGCCGGCGGTCGCGCCGATCAGCACCAGGACCTGGCCCGGCTCCTCGAGCGCCGCCGTCGCGACGTGGGCGATGTCGGCGATCAGGCCGATGCCGCCCACCGTCGGCGTGGGCTGGATGGCCTCGCCCGAGGTCTCGTTGTAGAACGAGACGTTGCCCGAGACGACCGGGAACTGGAGCGTCGCGCAGGCCTCGGCCAGGCCCTCGACGCAGCCCGCGAACTGGCCCATCACCTCGGGCCGCTCGGGGTTGCCGAAGTTGAGGCAGTCGGTGATGGCGAGTGGCCGGGCGCCGACGGCGGTGAGGTTGCGCCAGGCCTCGGCCACCGCCTGGGCGCCGCCGCGGCGGGGGTCGGCGGCGCAATAGCGGGGCGTGCAGTCGGTGGTCAGCGCGAGGCCCTTGGTGGTCTCCTGAAGCCGCACCACGGCGGCGTCGCCGCCCGGCACGCCTAAGCTGTCGCCCATGACGAGGTAGTCGTACTGCTCCCAGATCCAGCGCTTGCTGGCCACGTCCGAGGACCCCATGAGGTGCAGGAGCGCGCCTGAGAGGCTCGCCGGCGGCGCCACCTCGCTGGCCCGGACCCTGGCCCGGGGCTGGGGCCGCGTCCACGGGCGGATGTACTCGGGCGCCGCCTCGACCAGCGCCGCCACCGGCACGTCAGCCACCACCGCGCCTCCCTGGCGCAGCACCATGCGGCCCGAATCGGTGATCCGGCCGACGATGGCGAAGTCGAGCTCCCACTTCTCGAACACCGCGCGGGCATCCGCTTCCGCGCCCGGTCGGAGCACCATCAGCATGCGCTCCTGGCTCTCCGACAGCATGATCTCGTAGGCGCTCATGGCGGGCTCGCGCAGCGGCACCCGGTCGAGGTCGAGCTCGATGCCGACGCCGCCCTTCGACGCCATCTCGACGCTCGAGCAGGTAAGCCCGGCCGCCCCCATGTCCTGAATGGCGACGATGGCGTCCGAGGCCATCAGCTCCATGCAGGCCTCGATCAGCAGCTTCTCGGTGAAGGGGTCGCCGACCTGCACCGTGGGCCGCTTGGCCTCGGTGCCTTCGTCGAACTCGGCCGAGGCCATGGTGGCGCCGTGGATGCCGTCGCGCCCGGTCTTCGAGCCGACGTAGACCACCGGGTTGCCGACCCCGGCGGCGGCCGAGTAGAAGATGCGGTCGGCCCGCGCCAGGCCCACGGTCATGGCGTTGACCAGGATGTTGCCGTCGAAGGCCGAGTGGAAGGTGCACTCGCCGCCCACCGTAGGCACGCCGACGCAGTTGCCGTAGCCGCCGATGCCGGCGACCACGCCAGCCACCAGGTGCCGGGTCTTGGGGTGCTCGGGGCTGCCGAAGCGGAGCGCGTTCATGCTGGCGATGGGGCGCGCGCCCATGGTGAAGATGTCGCGCAGGATCCCGCCGACGCCGGTGGCCGCCCCTTGGGTGGGCTCGATGAACGAGGGGTGGTTGTGGCTCTCCATCTTGAACACCACCGCCTGGCCGTCGCCGACGTCGACCACGCCGGCGTTCTCGCCGGGGCCGCAGATCACCCAGGGGGCCTCGGTGGGGAGCAGCTTGAGCCAGGGCTTCGACGACTTATACGAGCAGTGCTCGCTCCACATCACCGAGAAGATGCCGAGCTCGACGATGTTGGGCGCCCGCCCCAGGGCCTCTTCGAGGCGTCCGTACTCCTCGGGCGTGAGGCCGTGATCGGCGACCAGTTGCGCGCTGATCTCGGGCGCTTGCGTCCCGCCCCCGGCCATCCGCGTTTCCCTCAGGCGAGCGCCGCCACCAGGCCGTCGAAGAGCGGGCCGCCGTCGCTCCCTCCGAGCGCGCTGTCGGTGACGTTCTCGGGGTGCGGCATCAGGCCGAGGATGGTGCGGCCGCGGTTGAAGACCCCGGCGATGTTGTCGATCGAGCCGTTGGGGTTGGCCTCGGTCGTGACCGCTCCGTCGGCACCGCAGTAGCGGAAGGCGACCTGGCCGTGCTCGGCGAGCTCGGAAAGCGTCGCCGGGTCGGCGAAGTAGTTGCCGTCGTGATGGGCCACCGGCACCCGGATCACCTGCTCGGCGCGGTAGCCGTTGGTGAACACGGTCTGGGTCTCCTCGACCCGCATGTGGACGTACTTGCAGACGAACCTGAGGCCGGCGTTGGCCATCATCACGCCGGGCAGCAGCCCGGCCTCGGCGAGAATCTGGAAGCCGTTGCAGACGCCGAGCACCGGCACCCCGCGGGCGGCCAGCCGGGCAACCTCGCGCATCACCGGCGCGCGCGCCGCCATGGCGCCGGAGCGCAGATAGTCGCCGTAGGTGAAGCCCCCCGGCAGGACGATGAGATCGACCGCCGGGATCTCGCTCTCCTGGTGCCAGACGATGAGCGGCTCGCGGCCGACCGCGCGCAGGAGCGCCAGCCCCATGTCGCGGTCGCGATTGGAGCCCGGAAAGACGACGAGGGCGGCTTTGATCATTGGATTCCTAGCGGTCAGCACTCAGCGATCAGCGATCAGCGATCAGCTTTCAGCGCCGCAACATCGAACCCCGACCCTTTGCTTGGCTGACCGCTGACCGCTGACCGCTGAAAGCTGACCGCTTCATCTAATCCCCGACCTCGATGGCGTAATCCTCGATCACGCTGTTGGCCAGGAGCTTGGCGCACATCGCCTCGACCTCGGCTCGCGCCTTGGCGGGGTCGCGCTCGGCGAGCTCGAGCTCGAGGTACTTGCCCTGCCGAACCTCGCCCACGCCATGGAAGCCGAGCGAGCCCAAGGCGTGGGCGATGGCCTTGCCCTGGGGGTCGAGGACCCCCGCTTTGAGGGTGATGTGGACGCGGGCCTTCACCCTCGTCACTGCATGACCTTGGGGCCCTTGATGTCGCGGGGGCCGGCCTCGGGGAGGATGCCGAGGCGGCGAGCGACCTCTTGATAGGCTTCCTCGGCGCCGCCGAGGTCGCGGCGGAAGCGGTCCTTGTCCATCTTCTCGTTGGTCTTGAGGTCCCACAGCCGGCAGCTATCGGGGCTGATCTCGTCGGCCAGGATGATGCGCACCTCCTCGCCCTCGTAATAGCGCCCGAACTCGATCTTGAAGTCGACCAGCCGGATGCCGATGCCGAGGAACAGGCCGCTCAGGAAGTCGTTGATGCGGAGCGCCATCGACATCATCTCGTCGATCTCCTGGGGCGTCGACCAGCCAAAGGCGGTGATGTGCTCCTCCGACACCAGGGGATCGCCGAGCTCGTCCGACTTGTAGCAGAACTCGATGATCGAGCGCGGCAGCTGCGAGCCCTCGGTGATGCCGAGGCGTTGCGACAGCGAGCCGGCGGCGACGTTGCGCACGATCACCTCGATGGGGATGATCTCGACCTCCTTGACGAGCTGCTCGCGCATGTTCAGACGGCGCACGAAGTGCGTCGGCACGCCGATCTCGTTGAGACGGGTCATCAGGTATTCGGAGATGCGGTTGTTGAGCACGCCCTTGCCGGTGATGGTGCCGCGCTTCTTGTTGTTGAAGGCGGTGGCGTCGTCCTTGAAGTACTGCACCAACGTGCCCGGCTCGGGGCCCTCGAACAACACCTTGGCCTTGCCTTCGTAAACCTGTCTGCGACGGGTCATGATGGTTATCCGGATTGAGTTATGTCTCGGAAGCGGTGCCGGGGGGGAACGCCGGCGCCCCAGGGGGCAGCAGCGGACCATAGCCGATCTCCGGCCCCGACTCAACGCGCCCCCTCGGACACGTCCTCGCAGGGCCTGGCGGAGGCCGCGCGCGCCGCCGATATATATATGATTGATCGACCCGCTTGCAAAGGCTATGCGTTGCGGCTCGGGGCGCGGGCTCAGGCTAACCGACGAGAGGGCCATGACCACCTTCAAGGAACGCGAAAAGGCGCACGAGGCGAAGTTCGCCCACGACCAGGAGACCGCCTTCAAGATCGGCGCCCGGCGCAACAAGCTGCTGGGCCTGTGGGCGGCGGACCTCATGGACCTCTCTGGCCAGGCCGCCGACGACTACGCCAAGGAGGTCATCAAGTCCGACTTCGAGGAGGTCGGCGAGGACGACGTCTACCGCAAGGTGATGGGCGACCTTCAGGCCAAGGACATCGACATCTCGGAGCATCGACTGCGGCGCAAGATGAGCGAGCTCCTCGACGTCGCGCGCGAGCAGGTCACCACCGAGTAAGCGCTGCGATCGAGCCGCGGCCACGCTGCCTCGGCGGCGCCCGCCGCCGGTGACCTGAGCCCGGCGCGGCCGCGACCGGATTCAGGGAGGCGTCAGCAAATGGCCTACCAGGGCTTCGATCTCAGCGGCAAGGTGGCGCTCGTCACCGGCGGCAACGGCGGCATCGGCCTCGGCATGGCCGAGGCGCTGGCGGCGGCGGGGGCGGAGGTCTGCATCTGGGGCACCAACGAGGACAAGAACCGCGAGGCCGCGGCCCGGCTCGAGGCCCAGGGCCGCCGGGTGCTGGCGCTGGTTTGCGACGTTGCCGACGAGACGGCGGTGGAGGCGTGCTTCGCCGAGACCCTCGACCGCCTGGGCCGGGTCGACGCCTGCTTCGCCAACGCCGGCGTCAGCGGCCGCGCCGGCGTCACCAGCTTCGTCGAGCTCTCGACCGAGGAGTGGCGCCGGGTCACCGGCATCAACCTCGACGGCGCCTTCTTCACCTTCCGCGCCGCCGCCCGCCACATGATCGAGCGCGGCGGCGGCGGCTCGCTGGTGGGCACCGCGAGCCTGGCGGCGATCGAGGGCGCGCCCCGCAACCAGCATTACGCGGCCACCAAGGGCGGGCTGATCTCGATGATCAAGGGCCTCGCCGTCGAGCTCGCCCGTCACCAGGTGCGGGCCAACGCCATCCTGCCGGGCTGGATCGAGACCCGCATGACCGAGACCCTGTTGGGCCAGGAGCGCTTCCGCGACGCCGTGCTTCCCCGGGTGCCGGCGCGGCGCTGGGGCGGGCCTGCCGACTTCGGCGCCATCGCCGTCTACCTCGCCAGCGACGCCAGCGCCTACCATACCGGCGACAGCATCGTCATCGACGGCGGCTACACGGTCTTTTGATCGCCGGCGCCTCGCCGCCGGGGCGCCGCGGCGCCCTTCAGCTCGCGCCGAAGACCCGGGCGAAGATGGTGTCGACATGCTTGGTGTAGTGGTCGACGTCGAACAGGCCCTCGAGGGCCTCGGGCGCGAGCACGGCGCCGACCTCGGCGTCGGCGCTCAAACGTTCCTTGAACTCGCCGCCCTCCTGCCATACCGCCATGGCGTTGCGCTGCACCAGGCGGTAGGCGTCCTCGCGGCTCAAGCCGGCCTGGACCAGGGCCAGGAGCACCCGCTGCGAATGGACCAGACCGCCCAGGCGCTCGAGATTCCGGGCCATGGCGTCGGCGTGCACCACCAGCCCGGCGATGAGCCGGGTCAGGCGCTCGAGCGCGAAGTCGAGGGTCACGGTGGCGTCGGGGGCGATGACGCGCTCCACCGAGGAATGGGAGATGTCGCGCTCGTGCCACAGCGCCACGTTCTCGAGCGCCGGCACCACTGCCCCCCGCACCAGGCGGGCGAGGCCGGTCAGGTTCTCGCTCAAGACCGGGTTGCGCTTGTGGGGCATCGCCGAGGAGCCCTTCTGGCCCGCGGCGAAGGGCTCCTCGGCCTCGCCCACCTCGCTGCGCTGCAAGTGCCGGATCTCGGTGGCGAGGCGCTCCACCGAGCTCGCAATCACGGCCAGGGTGGCGAAGAACATGGCATGGCGGTCGCGCGGGATGACCTGGCTCGAGATTGGCTCGACCTCGAGCCCCAGGGCCTCGGCGACGTGGGCCTCGACCCGGGGATCGACGTCGGCGAAGGTGCCGACGGCGCCCGAGATGGCGCAGGTGGCGATCTCGCGCTGGGCCTGGCGCAGGCGGTCGCGGTTGCGCTCGAACTCGGCGTAGGCCTGGGCCAGCTTGAGGCCGAAGGTGGTGGGCTCGGCGTGGACGCCGTGGCTGCGCCCGACGCAGAGCGTCATCTTGTGCTCGAAGGCGCGTGCTTTTAGCGCCGCCAGCAGCGCCTCGAGGTCGTCGAGCAGGATCTCGGCGGCGCGGTTGAGCTGCACCGCGAGGCAGGTGTCGAGCACGTCGGACGAGGTCATGCCCTGGTGCACGAAGCGCGCCTCAGGCCCGACGTGCTCGGCCAGGTTGGTGAGGAAGGCGATGACGTCGTGCCGCGTCTCGTGCTCGATCTCCTCGATGCGGGCGAGCTCGAAGGCGCCCCGCTCGCGCACCGCCCGTGCCGCCTCGGCGGGCGCCAGGCCGAGCCCGGCCATCGCCTCGAGGGCGTGGATCTCGATCTCGAGCCAGATCTGGAAGCGCGTCTCGGGCGCCCAGATCTGGGCCATCTCGGGGCGGCTGTAACGCGGGATCATGAGCCTCTCGTGTGGTGGCGAGCCGAGGCGACAATAGCGGCAGCGGTGCGAGGGGGGCAAGCCGGGGCGGCGGGCGACGCCTGGAGCGCCGCCGCGCGCGCCGCTATAGTGGGGGCGTGGCTGAGCGCGACCTCTATCACCCCGCGATCTACGACCCCGGCCGACCGGTCGAGAGCCTGTGGGCCGAGAGCGCGGGCGCCGCGGTCGAGGGCTGCACGCCTCTCGAGCGGGATGAAGCTTGCGATGTAGCAGTGATCGGGGGCGGCTACACCGGGCTCTCGGCGGCGCTCCACCTCGCCCGCGACCACGGCACCGAGGTCCGGGTGCTAGAGGCCGGCGCCCCCGGCTGGGGCGCCTCGGGGCGCAACGGCGGCTTCTGCTGCAGCGGCGCCGCCAAGCTCTCGCCGCGGGCCATGATCCGCCGCTTCGGGCTCGCCGAGGCGCGCGCCTACCGCGCCGCGCAAGTCGAGGCCGTCGCGCTGGTGCGGGCGCTGGCCGGCGCCGAGGGGATCGACATCGAGGCCGTGGGCGAGGGCGAGATCGAGGTCGCCCACAAGCCCTCGCGCCTGGACGGGCTTGGCGCCGAGCAGGCCTTCCTGGCCCGGGCCTTCGGCGAGCGCACCGAGCTCTGGTCCCGCGAAGAGCTCGCCGAGCGCGGCTATCGCGGCCCCGAGGCCCACGGCGCGCTCTACTCCCCGGTGGGCTTCGGACTCCATCCCCTGAAGTACGCCCGTGGCCTGGCCCGCGCCGCGCTCCGCCACGGCGCCCGCGTGCATGACGCCACCCGGGTCGAGGCCTGGAGCCGGGCGGGCGGGCGGCACCTGCTCGAGACCCCGGGCGGCCGCTTGCGCGCCCGCCGCGTCATCCTCGCCACCAATGGCTTCACGCCCGAGGCCCTGAACCCGGCCTTCCGTGGCGCGCTCCTGCCGGTGCTCTCCAACATCATCACCACGCGGCCCTTGACGGCCGAGGAGATCGCGGCCCAGGGCCTCAGCACCCGGACGCCGATCTTCGACAGCCGCAGGCTGCTCTACTACTTCCGCCTCCTGCCCGACGGCCGCTTCCTGTTGGGCTCGCGGGGCGGGCTCTCGGCCCATCCGGCCACCGCGGCGCCCTTGCGGCGCTGGTTGGAGGGCCGGCTAAAGGCCATGTTCCCGGCCTGGGCCGGGGTCGAGATCAGCCACTACTGGCGCGGCCTGGTCTGCCTCTCAGCCGACCTCGTGCCCCATATCGGCAGGCTCGCCGATGAGCCCTCGGTGGCCTATGCGCTGGCCTACCACGGCAACGGCGTGGCCACGGCGACCTGGAGCGGCCGCGCCGTGGCGGCGCTGGTGGCGGGCGACGAGGCCGCCCCCGAGCTTCCCGCCGTGGTCGCCCAGCCGCTCAAGCGCTTCCCGCTGCCGGGTCTGCGCATGCTCGCCCTGCGGCTCGCCTACCTCGCCTATGGCTTCCGCGACGAGGTGCTGTAGTCTCGGGCCGCCACAACCGGGGGAGGGGGCCAGCATGGAAAGGTCCACGTTTCGCGATCTGCTCGCCGCCGAGGCGCCGCTGGTGCTGCCCGGCGCCTACGACGCCCTGAGCGCCAGGCTGATCGAGCGCGCCGGCTTCAAGGCCTATGTCATCGGCGGCTTTTCCGTGGTCGGCGCGCGCTACGCCGTGCCCGACGTGGGCCTGATGGGGCTCGGCGAGATCAGCGCCGGGGTCCGCGACATCGTCGCCGCCAGCCGCCTGCCGGTGGTGGTCGACGCCGACACCGGCTACGGCGACGTCAAGAACGTACACCACACGGTACGCACCTACGAGCGCCTGGGCGCCGCGGCGCTGATCCTCGAGGACCAGGTGAGCCCGAAGCGTTGCGGCCACATGGCGGGCAAGGAGGTGGTGCCGGCCGCCGCCATGGAGGCCAAGCTGCGCGCCGCCGCGGCGGCCCGCGAGAACGCCGACACCTTCATAATCGCCCGCACCGACGCGCGCTCGGTGCTGGGCCTCGACGAGGCGCTCGCCCGCGGCGCGCGCTACCTCGCGGCCGGCGCCGACGGCGTCTTCGTCGAGGCGCCCGAGTCCCTGGGCGAGCTCGAGCGCATCGGCGCGGCCTTCGACAAGCCCAACCTCGCCAACATGCTGTCGGGCGGCAAGACCCCGTTGTTGCGGCCGGGCGAGCTCGCCGAGCTCGGCTTCGACATGGTGGTCTACGGCATCGATCCCCTGCTTCACGCCGCCCGCGCGGTGCGCGAGGCGCTTGCCGCCATCCACCGCGATCCGCTGGCGCTCGATACCGGCGCGCTGGCTTTCGACGAGTTCCAGGAGCTGGTCGGCATCGCCGAGTGGGCCGACCTCGAGGGCCGCTTCGGGGGCTGAGCGGCGCCGCCGCGCTCTGCTATAGTCGGGCGGAGGAGATGAGCGCGGAGGGCATGGGCGCGGAAAACAAGCTGGTGGGCCTCGAGGAGCTGGTGGCCGGGATCGGCGACGGCTGCGCCTTGGCGCTGCCGCGCACCATCAGCGGCGTCGCCATGGCCGCGACCCGGGCGCTGATCCGGCGCGGCGTCCGCGGCCTGCACTTGGTCTGCGTGCCGACCTCGGGTCTGCAGGCCGATTTGCTTATCGGTGCCGGCTGCGTGGCGAGTCTCGAGACCTCGGCCGTCAGCCTCGACGAGTACGGCCCCGCCCCGCGCTTCTCGGCGGCCGTGGCCAAGGGCGCCATCACGCTCAAGGAATCCACCTGCCCGGCCATCCACGCCGCCCTCCAGGCCGGCGAGAAGGGCCTCCCCTTCATGCCGCTCCGGGGCATCATCGGCTCCGACATCCTCGAGCACCGGCCCGACTGGAAGGTCATCGCCAACCCCTTCGCGGGCGACGACCCGATCGTCGTGCTGCCGGCGCTGAGGCCCGAGCTCGCCCTCTTCCACGCCCCCATGGGCGACCGCCATGGCAACGTCTGGCTGGGCCTGGTGCGCGAGCTCGTCACCCTGGCCCACGCCGCCCACGGTGCCCTGGTGACGGTGGAGGAGGTCTACGACGGCAATCTCCTCGACGACGAGCGCCTGGCGCCAGGCACCCTCTCCGATCTTTACGTCACGGCCGTCGCCGAGGCGCCGCGCGGCGCCTGGCCGCTGGGCCTTGCCGGACGCTACGATGTGGACGGCGAGCACCTCGCCGAGTACGCCCGCCTGGCCGCCGACGAGGCGGGCTTCGCCCGCTACCTCGAGCGCTACCTGGGCGGCGCGGAAGCCGCCGAGTGAGCGCCGACCACACCCCTGAGGAGCTCCTGATCGCGGTCATCGCCCGCCTGATCGAGGGCGCACGGCACGTCGCGGTGGGCAACTCCTCGCCGATCCCGGGCTCGGCCGCGCTGCTGGCGCGGGCGCTCTCGGGCGATCGGATGCGGGTCAGCGTGCTCGGCAGCCGGCGCCACAACCCCTTCACCGACGGCGGGCGCGAGCTCTTCGACTGCGCCGCCCAGGGCCGCATCGACGTCTTCTTCTTGGGCGGCGGCCAGATCGACGGCGAGGCCAACGTCAACCTGGTGGGCACCGGCGGCTACCCGCGATCGGAAGTCCGCTTCCCGGGCTCCTTCGGCTCGGCCTACCTCTACTTCCTGGTGCCCCGGGTGGTGCTGTTCCGCGAGGAGCACAGCCGCCGCGTGCTGGTGCCCCGGGTCGACTTCATCAGCGCCCCGGGGCTGAGCGCGGCCAACGTCTACCGCCCGGGCGGCGCCTGCGCGCTGGTTACCGGTAAGGCCGTCTTCGCCTTCGAGCGCGAGCGCGGCCGCTTCCGGCTGGAGAGCGTCCACCCCGGCCACGACGGGGCGGAAGTGCGGGCCAACACCGGCTTCGACTACGACGCGCCAGCCGAGCTGCCGACCACCCCCGCGCCCGAGCCCGAGACCCTGGCGCTGCTGCGCGGCCGCGTCCGCGCCGAGATCGCCGAGGTCTACCCGCGCTTCGCCGAGCGCGCCTTCGCCGCCGCGGCGTGAGGGGGCGGCGTGAAAGGGCGGCCATGAAGATCCTCGCCGTGCTCAACCACGACGACGCGCCGCCCGAGATCGTCGGCGAGCGGGTGGAGGCGCGGGGCGGCACGCTCATTGAGGTCAACCCCCACGACAACCCCCACCACGGCGACAGCCTGCCCGAGGACGCGCACGGCTTGGACGCCATCCTCGTGCTGGGCGGCGTCATGAGCGCCTCCGACCTCGACGGCTACCCGGCGTTTAGGCCCGTCACCGCGCTCATGCGCGCCTTCCACGCGGCGCGGAAGCCGGTGCTCGGGATCTGCCTCGGCAGCCAGCTCCTGGCCCTGGCCTTCGGCAAGCCGGTGGTGCGCCACCGCGAGCTCGAGTTCGGCTTCCTGCCGCTCCGCGTTACCGCGGCGGGCGCCGCCGACCCCTTGCTCGCGGGCCTCGCGCCCGAACCCCACCTCTTCCAGTGGCACGTCGACACCTTCGAGTTGCCCGACCGGGCGGTGCTCTTGATGAGCGGCGAGGGCTGCCGCAATCAGGCCTTCCGGGTGGGCGCCGGCAGCTACGGCTTTCAGTGCCACTTCGAGGTCGGCGAGGCGTTGATCTGGCGCTGGATGTGCCTCGGCCGCGAGACCCTGGCGCGCGAGCTGGGCCCGCGCGCGGCGGGCATCGACGACGAGATCGCGGCCCAGATCGCCCGCCACATGGCCGCGGCGCGGGCCTTCGCCTGCGCCTTGAGCGAGCGCTGGCTCGACCTGGTGGAGCGGCGCCAGGGCGAGCCGGCGTGATCGGCCGCCCTAGCGGATGGCGCCGATGAGGCGCGGGAACCAGAGCACGAAGGCCGGGCTCACCGAGGCGATGAACAGCACCACCAGGTGACTCAAGAGGAAGGGAAGCGATTGGCGGATCGCCGACTCGTAGCTCACTCGGGCGATCTTCGACGCCGTCATCAAGGTCATGCCCACGGGCGGCGTGATGTTGCCGATGTTGAGCGCGAGCAGCATCACCATGCCGACGTGAAGGGGGTGGAAGCCGAGCTGGATCAGGGCCGGCGCCAGCACCGGCCCGGCCACCACGATGGCGGGGAGGACGTCGATGAACATGCCAAGCGCGATCAACAGGAGGTCGACGACAAGGATCTGGATCAAGGGGTTGTCGCTCACCACCGCGATCGCCTCGGCGGCCTCGCGGGCGATCCCGGAACGGATCACGAACCAGCCCAGCACATAGGACGCGCCGAGCAGGAAGAAGACCACGCCCGAGAAGCTCACGGTCGAGACCAGCGACTCCCAGACGTCGCGCCAACTCAAAGTGCGGTAAACGATGGCGCCGAGGCCCAAGGTATAGACGGCGCCCACCGCGGCGGCCTCGGTGACGGTGGTAAGGCCGCTCAGGATGCCGCCCAGGATCACCACCGGGATCAACAGCGAGGTCAGCGCGGCGGCGCCGGTGCGCAAGATTCGCCTGAGCTCGATGGCCTCGTGACGGGGGTAGTCGCGGCGCCACGACAACCAGCCACTGGCCACCAGCAAGCTCGCCGCCATCATCAGGCCCGGGATCAGGCCGGCCGCGAACAGGCCCAGGACCGAGACGTTCCTCAGCGTCGCGGCGTAGACGATCATGATGATGCTGGGCGGGATGATGGGCCCGATGATCGACGAGCAGGCGGTCATCGCGGCGGAGTAATCGGCGTCGTAACCCTCGCGCTTCATCGCCGGGATGAGGATCTTGCCGATGGCCACGGTGTCGGTGACGGCGGCGCCGGTGATGCCGGCGAAGAACACGCTGACGGTGACGTTGACGTGGGAGAGGGCGCCGGGAACGCGCCCGAACAGGCTGTTGGCGAAGGCGATGAGCCGATCCGTGATGCCGGCCCGATTCATCAGCTCGGCGGTGAAGATGAAGTAGGGCACGGCGATCAGCACGAAACCCGAGACCCCGGCGTAGAAGCGGTCGGCGATGATCTCGAAGAAATCGATGCCGCCCACGGTGAACGCGCCGGCCAGCCCCGAGAGGATCATGACCAGCGCGATGGGCAGGCCGGTGAGCGCGAAGACGACGAACAGGGTGAGGGCGGCGCTCACTCCTCGACCTCTTCGTCGAACTCGTGGATCTCGATCAGCGATACCCCGCTGAGCAGATGCACGCAGACGATCAAACCGCAGACCGGGATCGAAAGCGCGGTCCATTTGTGGGAAACCTGCAGGGTATCGGAGACCATGTAGAGCTGGGTCGAGTTCTCGAAGAAGAAATAGCCGTACCACACCATGGCGGCGCCAAAGAGCCCGACCACCACGAGGTTGACGATTTTCACGCCCCGCAAAAGCCGCGGCCGAAGGTTCCGGATCGCCATGGCGATGGCCACGTGCTCGCCCCGTTTTAGCGCCATGGTGAGGCTCAGCATGGCGAGCCAGGGCAGGAACAGGCGGGTCATGGAGGGACGGGTCTGGGAGTAGATCCAGTCCAGCCGGCTGTTGACGAAAGCCTCGGAGGCGCCGAAAAACTCGAACACATTGAACGTGACCTCGAGCGTAATGCCGAACGTGGATATGCTCAGCATTACCAGCACCACGGCCACACAGAAAACGATCACGACCTTGTCGAGACCGTCGCTGATGCGATGCAGGGTTCGAGCTCTGATCATGGTCGCATGGGGGGCGGGTCCGACTCAGGCGACGGCCGGGCGCGGGTGGCCCCGAGGCCAACCGCCACCCGGCCGTTCAGACGGGTCTAACGCAGGTAACTGTCCATCCAGCCCTTGTCGAGCTCGGCGGAGATCCTGTCGACCTCGGCCCACAGGGCGTCCACATCGGCCGCCTCGAGACCGAAATCGGTGGTGATCCACTTCTTGTAGGCGGGCCGCGCGATGTCGCGCATCTTGGCCTTCTCGGCATCGGGCAAGATGTAGCAGGCCTTGAAGTTCTTGCACGAGTTCACCCAGCCGATAATGCTGATCTGGGTGGCGACGCCGTGGCCGATCGACACCGCCTCGCGCGCCGCCCGGACGATCGCCTTGCGGTAGTCCATGGGCAGCTTCGAGAACCAGGCTTCGCTGACGACCCAGGTCACCGAGTTGTACACGTGGCCGCTCCAGGTGGTGTAATCGGTGACTTCCGCCAGCTTGAATATGTCGTTGACGCCGGGGGCGTTGAACTGGCCGTCGGCGAGGCCGGTGGCGAGCGCTGTCTGCACCTCGCCCCAGGGCAACGGCGTGGCCGAGGCGCCCAGCGACTTCATCATCGTGATGTGGGCCGGGTTCTCCTCGACACGGATACGCAGGCCCTTGATGTCGTCCACGGTCTTGATCAGCCGCTTGTTGTTGGTGAAGGCGACGAAGCCGCCGCCATCATCGAAGGTGCCGAGGTACCTGAGCCCGCTTCCCTCTTTCATGCCCCGCATGTAATTGGCGAACCAGGGCGAGTCGAAGAAGGCCCAGGCGGTCTTATAGTTGGGGAAGAGGAACGGCGTCACCACGATCTGGTACTTCTTGTAAAAAGACGAAGCGGCGCCGGAAGAGATCAGCACCGACTGGATGGTCTTGCCGATCTGGGCCTGTTTGCCGGTCTCGACCTCGCTCCCCAAGGCGCCGCCGCCGAACACCTTGACCTCGACGTTGCCGCCCGTCGCGCTTTCGACGAGCTGCTTGAAGCGCTCCATCGCCGGCGCCACCTCGTTGTTGGTGAGGTCGTCGGGATAGAGATGGGCGATCGTCATGGTGTATTCGGCGGCCCGCGCGGGAATTATCGAAAGAGCGAGAGCCGCGAGCGCGAACGTGCCAAAACCTATGATGGAACGAGTTAGCGAATGGAACGACCGTGGCGGTCGATCCATGTGTGTTTGCGCTGTCATTGTCTGTCCCCGTGACTGTGCGGCGCGGTGGGCGCCGCTTTTTGGGAATCCACGGTATCGAGAGCGGCTCGAGCCTGTCAATCGGATTCCGAACGGCGCCCCGACAAGGTCGTCAGGAAAGGCCAAGCTGGGCCCGAGAACGGTCTCCCGCGCCGCGCCAACGGCCTCGCGCGCGAGCTGCTAGAGGCCGGACCAGGCCGCCTGCGTCTCTATCGCCGGTCCGCTGCCCTCCTCGCCACCGCCCTCCATGCGTTCCCGGTCCGAGGGCGTGATGGACTGGATCACGCTCTTGTTCATGATCGAGAACTGTCCGTTCTTCAGCTCGATGGGCAGGAAAGGATCGTGGCCGTTCATGAGATCGAGGACCCGCTCCTGGCTGCCGGCGAACACGTAACCTTCCAGTTGGGTCCCGTCCATCTTAAGCAGATCGACCGGCACCTTGGTCTTGGCTCTCATTAATTCGGTAGGACGATACATTGCGCTACTCCCCTGACTTTCCCTAGTCCGCCAGCCTTGAATCTCCGGCTGGTGGTTGGCCGATGCGTCTCCTCCCCCAGGTTGGTCCAGGCCGCGCGCGAGGCATCGGCATTGCGCCACGGTCGGTCTCATCGTCGAGATGCGCCCCAAAGGTAGCGCGAAGCGGCACCCGAGGCCAGCGGCGGCCGCGGTCCCAGAGAGCGGTTCGGGGTGTCACCGCTCGGGCAGGGCGAAGACCTCGAGGGGCTCGCCCACGCCCCTCAGGTCGTGGTGGCCCAGAGAGCGCCAAGCGAGGGGCAGGTTGCGGGAGAACTCCCCGCTCACCAGGATGGTTTGCTCGAGCGATTTGGTCAGGTCCTCGAGCCGGGCGGCCTCGTTGGCCGCGGGACCGACCACCGAGAACTCGAGGCGCTCGGGCACGCCGATGTTGCCATACATCAGGTCGCCGACGTGAAGCCCGAGGCCGAAGGCCAAGGGGGCGTGGCCGGCGTCGGCCCGCTTGCGGTTGACTTCGGCGAGCCTCGCCACGGCGCCCCGCGCCGCGGCCAGCGCCCCCTCGCAGGCCTGGCGCGCGCTGGCCTCGCCGTCGCGGATGGGAAAGATCGCGAGCACGGCGTCGCCGATGAACATCAGGACCTCGCCGCCCTCGGCCAGTACCGCGCCCGCGGTGCACTCGAAGAAGGTGTTGAGGAGGCCGAGGAACTCCATGGCCGGCATGGTGTCGGCCATGCGCGTCGAGCTCCTCAGGTCGCTGTACCAGATGACGGCGTGGATGGTCTCGCCGTCGCCCCGCCTGATGTGGCCCTCGAGCACCCGGCGGCCGGCGTTGGGGCCCAGGTAGGCGGTGAGCACGTTACGGGCGATCTGGTCCTTGATCATCACCTTGCAGGCGACCGCGAGCCGCTGCTGGATGCGCAGCAGCGACCGGATGTCCTGGTCGCTGAAGCCGCCCGGACGATCGGTGGCCCAGGAGCCCAGGATGCCGTCGTCCTCGCCTCGGGCGCCGGCCGCGCCGAAGGGGACCAGGCAGGCCAGGTAGTCGGTGGCGCCGAGGTCGCGGAACTCGCTCAGCACCGGAAAGTCGAGCAACGCCTCCTCGCCCACCAGGTGCCGGCGCAGGAACGGCACCCCGGTCTCGACCATGTGGTGGAAGGGGCTCTGGCGAAAGATCTCCGAGCCGCGCTGGTCGTGGGGCATCTCGAGGGTGCCCAAGGGCTCGCCGCGCCGCCAGATCAGCCAAACCGAATCGAAGAGGGGGTGCAGGGTGCGGAACGATACCAGCGCCCGCCACAGGGGAATGCCCGCCGCGCGCAAGCGGTTGCAGCATCCCTCGACCAGGTTCTCCACCCCCGACTCGCCGAGCGCCTGGGCCATCAGCCAGTCGGCCACCGTGTCGATGAGCCCGGCCCTGGTGCCGAGCGCGGCTTCCTCGCCCTCCATCCTATCGTCCCTCGAGCACCTCCAAGCGGCTCGACGCTCGGCCTGCCGGCGCGGTCGAACACGATGTGGACCCGGGCGCGCAATCCTCGGCGCCGCTGACCGGCGGCGGGCCTAACCGGAGGTGGGGTCCGCCGCCTCCGGCCACCCCGGTTATATCGTTCTCCCCGCGCCAAAGCCAACCCACGGTCGGAGACCACGGAACCGACGCCAGCGACGCCAGCGACGCCAGCGAAGCCGGACCTCGTGCCGCGGCACGCGACTCTCCCGTTTTGAATCGATCAAAGCTATTGAACTTGGGGGATTGAACGTCTATCTCCCACTTGGCTCGCAAAGTTGCGGCAGGGGCGCGTTTCGAGGTCCGGCTTGAGCGGCTCGCTCGGGCGGGCTACACTCGCGATCTGGGAGGAGTGCCGCGACCAAGCCATCGTCATTGGTAGGTTCTATTGGAGATATCAAGTGGCCGTGCATCCGAGATCAATTGATGTTTATGTCGGTCGGAGACTCCGTCTACGCCGAACGCTAATGGGTATGAGCCAGGCGCAGCTGGCTGGGTCCGTGGGTCTCACCTTTCAGCAGATTCAGAAGTACGAGCGGGGCACCAACCGCATCGGCTCGAGCCGGCTCTATCAGTTCAGCCAGGTTCTCGACGTGCCGGTATCGTTCTTCTTCGACGCCATGCCGGAAGAGGTCGCGGGCCGTCCCCCGGGCTTGAGCGCCGACCGGATGGTGGGCGGCGAGGGAGACCGAATGTCGAGGCGCGAGACGCTCGAGCTGGTCCGCGCCTACTACCGCATCAACGACCCCGCTATTCGCAAGCGCGCACGTGAGTTCGTCAAGCTCATCGCCGATCTCGCGGCGGGCGCCGCGGAGGCGGAGGATTCGAAGGACGGGAACGCCGCCAGCGCCCCAACCTGAGCGGGGGGTCGACCCAGACCCCCACGTTCCGTCCCTCGGCCCCACGTGGGCCGGAGATCTCAGCTAGCCCGACGGTGTTTCGGCGTTCGGAGGCCGGGCCTCACAACAGTCCCAGCGACTTGAAGCTGGCGTGGGCGCCGCGGCCGACGATGATGTGGTCGTGGAGCGAGATACCGAGCTTGGCGCCCGCCGCGGCCACCTCTCGCGTCATCTCGATGTCGGCCTTCGAAGGCGTGGGATCGCCGCTGGGGTGGTTGTGGACCATGATGATGGCCGAGGCGCCGAGCTCGAGCGCCCGCCTCACCACCTCGCGCGGGTAGACCGGGGTGTGATCGACCGTGCCGCGCTGCTGAACCTCGTCTCCGATCAGCATGTTCTTGCGGTCGAGGAAGAGGATGCGGAAGCCTTCCTCCCGTTCGTACCCCATGCTGGTCTGGCAATGGTCGAGCACCGTCTGCCAGGAGCCCAGCACCGGGCGCTTGAAGGCCTCGCCGCGGGCTATTCTCCGCGCCGCCGCCCGCACCGTCTTGAGCGCCACCGCGGTGGCCTCGCCCATGCCCTCGACCTCGGTGAGCCGCTTGGGCTCGGCGCTCAAGACCTCGGCGAAGCTGCCGAAGTGCTTGATCAACCGCTTGGCCAGGGGCTTCACGTCGCGCCGCGCCTGGGTCAGGAACAGCACCAGCTCCAAGAGCTCGTAGTCGGGTAGAGCGTCGCCGCCGGCCTCGAGGAAGCGCCGGCGCAAACGCTCGCGGTGTTCGAGAAAGTCGGGCTTCTCGCTCACCGCCCCCTCACGCGTAGGGCGGATGGTCGAGCCCGGCCGGCGAGAGGGTGAAAATCTCGTGGCCGTCCTCGGTCACGCCGACGCTGTGCTCGAACTGGGACGAGAGCGAACGGTCCTTGGTCACTGCGGTCCAGCCGTCGTCGAGCACCTTCACGTGGTAGCTCCCCAGATTGATCATCGGCTCGACCGTGAAGAACATGCCGGGGCGCAGCTCGAGGCCCTGGTTGGGCTCGCCATAGTGCAAGATGTTGGGGGCGTCGTGAAAGAGCCGCCCCAGCCCGTGGCCGCAGAAGTCGCGCACCACCGAGCAATGGTGGCGCTCGGCGAAGGACTGGATGGCGTGGCCGATGTCACCGACGGTGGCGCCCGGGCGCACCGCCTCGATGCCGCGCAACATGGCCTCGTAGGTGACCTCGCAGAGGCGCCGCGCCTTCACCCCCACCGGGCCGGTCCAGAACATGCGGCTCGAATCGCCGTGCCAGCCGTCGAGGATAACCGTCACGTCGATGTTCATGATGTCGCCCTTGCGCAGCGTCTTGTCCCCGGGGATGCCATGACAGACGACATGGTTGATCGAGGTGCAGATCGACTTCGGGAAGCCGCGGTAGTTGAGCGGCGCCGGCGTAGCGTCGTGGTCCAGGATGTAGCGGTGACAGAGGTCGTCGAGCCGGCCCGTGGTGATGCCGGGCTCGACGTAGGGGGTGATGAAGTCGAGCGCTTCGGCCGCCAGCCGCCCGGCGCGGCGCATGCCCTCGAAGTCCGTCGCGCCGTGGAGCTTGATCACGCCGGTGTTGCGCAGCGGTGCTTCGGCGGCGGCCACGTAGCTCATGTCGAGGTGCCGTCTCACATTCCAATCCTACAAATCAAGCGGCAACGGCCGCTCGAGCACGATCGCCCGGGGCGAGATCCGGCAGGCATAACAGAGCGCCTCGACACCGCGCGCCAGCGCCGTCTCCAGCGTCTCGGCGTAGTGGGGGTCGATGTCGGCGGCGATTCGGAAGCGCTCACAGTCCTCGCGCTGCACCAGATAGAACATCACCGCGCGGTGCCCGGCCTCGACCATGTCGCCGAGCTCGACCAGGTGCTTGGCGCCGCGCGCGGTGACCGAATCGGGGAACTCCGCCGGCTCCTCCCGCTTGAGGTGCACGTTCTTCACCTCGACGTAACACATGGGCCGCTCGTCTCCTTCGAGCAACAGGTCGATGCGCGAGTTGCGGCCGTAGGGTACCTCGCGGCGAACTCTGGGGTAAACGGCGAGCTCGGCCACCCGACCCTGAGCCAGCGCCTCCTCGACGATGGCGTTGGGGCGGCCGGTGTTGATCCCCACCAGCCTCTCGCCGACCCGCACCAGCTCCCACGAGAAGCGCAGCTTGCGGCCCGGTGTGGTGGCCCGGCTGAGCCACACCTCGGCGCCCGGCTCGTCGAGCCCCAGCATCGAGCCCGGGTTGGGGCAGTGGGCCACCACCTCCTCGCCGCCCTCGTCGAGCGCAACGTCGGCGAGGAAGCGCTTGTAGCGCCGGATCAGGCGGCCCGACAGCAGCGGCGCGGCGAACTCCATGGCCAGAAGGTAGTGATTGGCGCCTGAGCTTGCAAACCGCGGCTTTCGGCACCGCCGAGGGCGGTGCTATAAACGAGCCGCCCGCCCCGGGGCGCGTCTCGCCGCAGCCATGCCTGAAACCGACACCGTCACCGCCTGCGTCATCGTCATCGGCAACGAGATCCTCTCGGGCCGTACCCGCGACGCCAACCTGCACTACCTCGCCGAGCGCCTCGCCGCGCTCGGCATCCGCCTGGCCGAGGCGCGGGTGATCCCGGACCGCATCGAGGCGATCGCCCAGACCGTGAACGAGACCCGGGCGCGCTACGACTACGTCTTCACCACCGGCGGCATCGGCCCCACCCACGACGACATCACCGCCGACGCCGTGGCCCAGGCCTTCGGCGTGGCGCTGGAGCACCACCCGGAAGCGCTGGCGATCCTCGAAACCCAGTACGCCGAGGGCGAGTTCAACGAGGCCCGTCGGCGCATGACCCGGGTGCCCGCCGGCGGCACCCTGATCCACAACCCGGTGAGCAAGGCGCCCGGCTTCCAGATCGAGAACGTCTTCGTCATGGCCGGGGTGCCGATGATCATGAAGGAGATGTTCGAGGGCATCCGCGACCGCCTGGTGGGCGGCGCCCCGATGCTGACCCGGACCATCGCCTCGGGGCTGGCGGAAGGCCAGATCGCGGGCAAGCTCGGCGACCTCCAGGCGCGCTGGCCCGAGATCGACATGGGCAGCTACCCCTATTACCGCGCCGGGCGCTTCGGCGTCGCCATCGTGCTGAGGGGCACCGAGGAGGGCGAGCTCGAGGCCGCGGCCGAGGCGGTCGAGGCGCTGATGCGCGAGCTCGGCGCCGAGCCCGTCCGCGAGCAGACCTGACTGCCCGCGGTTGCCCGCGACGCCTTGCCCGCGGTGCGCTCCGCTTCCGCTCGTGGCACCCTTGGCCCAGCGGACCCCTTTTGTGCCGCCGAAAATGAAACGGCGATATACGGCTCCGATGGCAGGGAAAAAAACTCGTCACCGAATGTTCTCTTTTTGTACTTTTCGTGAACTTGGTTTATGATGGTGCTATGGCCGATACCCGCACGAGAGAACAGCGCCGTCGTATCATGCAAGCCGTTCAGGGCAAGGACACCGGCCCTGAATGGGCGGTGCGAAAGCTTCTGCACCGTCTCGGCTATCGCTACCGGCTCCACCGCAAAGACTTGCCCGGCAAGCCCGACCTAGTTTTTCCCGCTCGAATGAAGGCGATTTTCGTTCACGGGTGTTTCTGGCACGCGCATGGCTGCCGGTACGGCAGGCCCCCGAAATCCCGGCTCGACTATTGGCTTCCCAAGCTGGAGCAAAACAAGAAACGAGACGCCGAAAAGCGCGCCCAACTCGAAGCGCTCGGCTGGACCGTCTTGACCGTTTGGCAGTGCGAAACCAAGGACATCGAGGCGCTCACGCGGAAGCTGTGTGTCTTTCTCGACGGTACCGTGGGCGAACGCCGATCGACACCTAGACCGGGTTCAGGGATAGTGCTACAAAATGTTGAGGTCTGACACTCGACATTGGCAGGAAGGGGGAATCGTGCGACCCATCGGCATCGACCTGTTCGCCGGGGCCGGGGGCCTGACCCTCGGATTCGAGAACGCCGGCTTCGATATCGCGTCGGCGGTCGAGATCGATCCGATCCACTGCGCGACGCACGAGTTCAATTTTCCGTACTGCAAGACGATCTGCCGCAGCGTCCTCGATATCGGCGGAGCGGACATCCGCCGCATGGCCGGCATTGGCGCGATGAATATCGCCGTCGTGTTCGGCGGCGCACCCTGCCAGGGCTTTTCCATGATCGGCAAACGGGCGCTGGACGACCCGCGCAACGCGCTTGTGCACCATTTCGTCCGCCTGGTCCTGGAGTTGCAGCCTGCCTACTTCGCCTTCGAGAACGTCAAGGGCCTCACCGTCGGCAACCAGCGCCAAGTGCTGGACGAGATGGTCGGCTCGTTCGGGCAGGCCGGTTACAGGGTGCTCTTGCCTTACGACGTCCTCAACGCCGCCGATTACGGCGTCCCGCAGGAGCGGCACCGCCTTTTCTTGCTCGGCGCGAGGGAGGGCCAGGCTCTGCCTTGCTATCCCGAGCCCCGATCAGAGTGCGTGACCGTGTGGCAGGCTATCGGCGACCTTCCCGAGGCCGACGATTACCCGAAATTGATGGACCGGGACTGGGCCGAGGCGGAATTCGGCGCGCCGTCCGCCTACGCGCGCAGACTCCGCGGCCTTGCCAACGATCCCCAAGATTTCGGCTACCGACGGCGCTACGACCGGGCGATTCTAAGCGCCAGCCTGCGCACATCCCACACCGATCTATCCCGCCGCCGCTTCGCTGCGACCGCCTTCGGCAAGACCGAACCCGTAAGTCGGTTTCACAAACTCGACCCCAAAGGGCAGTGCAATACCATCCGTTCCGGCACGGCCAGCGATCGGGGCGCGTTCACGTCGCCCCGCCCGATCCATCCCTATAAGCCGCGCTGCATCACCAACCGGGAAGCGGCGCGCCTCCACTCCTATCCCGATTGGTTCCGCTTCCACGTCACGAAGTGGCACGGCTTCCGCCAGATCGGAAATTCCGTGCCGCCCTTGCTTGCGCAGGCCGTCGCCGCCCGAATCATGGCCGCCCTCCGCAAGACTTGTTCGGTCCCAGAGGACGCGCTGGAACTCGGCGATCCGGATTTGCTGCAATTGTCGATGGCGCAGGCAGCCGAACGTTATGGCGTACCCGACAATGTGATTCCCAAGCGCCAGCGCGGCGCGACGATCGCTCGGGCCGCAGACGAAGAGCACGCGACGGCATGAGCGACGACGAAGACAAACCCGAAGAGAAGATCGAAACGCCGCAGCGGTGGAACCGCTACCAGGCGATTATCATCGACATCTTCCAACGTTTTCACAAAGGGGGCGAGGAGTTCGAATTCGACCGCGAGGAAATCGCCGCAGCCGCCCATCGCCTTGACATCAAACCGCCCAAGAACCTGGGCGACGTGATCTATACCTTTCGCTACCGCATGACCCTACCCGAACCGATCCTCGACACTCAGCCGGAAGACCGCCAATGGCTTATCCTCGGGGCGGGCGATGCCCGCTACCGCTTCCGACTCAGCAAGCTCGTGACCATCGTGCCCACCAAGGGCATGCTGGTGCGCAAGATTCCCGACGCCACGCCCGAGATTATTTCCCAATACGCTCTGACCGACGAGCAGGCCCTGCTCGCGAAGATCCGCTACAACCGACTTATCGACGTATTTCTCGGGATCGTAGCAAACTCGCTGCAAAACCACCTTCGAACCAAGATTCCCGATTACGGGCAGATCGAAATCGACGAGCTTTACGTCGGGGTCGATGCGAAGGGCTCGCAATACATCGTGCCTGTTCAGGCCAAGGGCGGCACAGACACGCTCGGGGTCATCCAGACGATCCAGGATACAATATTCTGCCAGACCCAGGATCGTTACCGGCACTGCATCCCCAGGCCGGTTTCGGCGCAGTTCATGGCCGACGATACTATCGCCATGTTCGAACTGATCTTCGACGGCGACGACGTATCTATCGTGCGCGAGCGGCATTACCGCCTGACCGAGGCTACAGACATCGGCGAAAAAGACCTGGCCGCGTACCGGATGCCGGAACCCGATTAGGGCTGTATTGTGTTTCGTTCCTTTTTTGCTCTCACGCCGCCCAGCGATGTGATAGATTCCTGGCAAAGGCCCATCTCGGCCTTTTGCGAAATCTCTAGAAGAAGGATTATTCGGGGATGAGTAGCAATGACCGTTACGTCGTCAAAGATGGCGACGATTGGGCCGTAAAGAAAGCGGGCGCGAAACGCGCCAGCGGAAATTTCGGCACCCAGCGCGAGGCCGAAAAATTCGCCAAACAGGTCGTCAGCAATCTCGGCGGCGGCGAGGTGCGCATACAAGGGCGCGACCGGCGCTGGCGGGATTCGGACACCGTGCCCCCCGGCAACGATCCCAACCCGCCGCGCGACAGGAAACATTAGCGGGCCGATGGTAACGCCCGGCCGGCAGCAACTCTCTCTTCCATTATTCGGTGGCGCAGGGAAGCTTCGCGCTCCCGTTTCTATCGGCCGGTCCGTTTGCGTTTATTGCGGCGCGCCCGCGGAAACCCGCGATCACGTACCGCCGCGCTGCCTGCTCGAAAAACCGCTCCCGCCCGACCTTATGACAGTGTCGAGTTGCCGCGATTGCAATGCGACCTTCTCTTGCGACGAGCAGTACCTACAGATCGTGCTGGCGCAGATCGGTTTCGAGCCGCACCTGATGGCCAAGGTCGACAAGGGCGGCACCGTAGATCGCGCCCTTTCGCGCGCACCGGCCCTCGACGAACGAATTGTGCAATCCCTTGAAGCGGGGCCGGACGGACGCATCTGGTTCAAACCTGAAAGGCAGCGCATCCTGAGCGTCGCCCGCAAGATCGCCTTCGGTCTCTATATCCGGCGTTACCGGCGGCGCACTTGCCTCGACCGGTTCGCACCGCTCGCCGTGTACAGGTACGGAGACGAAATCCCCCAACAGGTCGTGGCCGCATGCCACTACTGGCCCGGCATTCACCGCAAGCGCTGGCAGGTCGTCCAGCAGGGCGTGTTCTTCTATCTGTTCGCCAAAGGCTGGCTGGTCTACGACCCGCCGCTGTACTGCCTCATCGATTTTCACAGGACCTTGCTGGCCGTCGTAGCCTGCCCGGACTCGCGCACGATGCCCCGTGCCTGAGCGGAGAACGCCGCATCCGTGCGCTTGCCTACCCATCAATCTTCTGTGATAGCCTTCCCTTGCACGTACCAGTAGCGGTGTACCCTGCCATTCCCGGCAGGTAGTGTCCTGTCCTAATGCGGCGCGGAGCCAGTCCGATGGAAAGAAATGCCGATGCCATGCCGACCAAGGATTTTTCGTGCGGATGATAACGCGCGATATTTCCCTGGAGGACTGCCTTTTGGATCTGATCGACAATTGCCTGGACGGCGCGCGCCGCCAGATTGCTGCACAGGGCGCGGGGCGCGCGGTCGTGGACAACTATGACGGGTATCGGGCCGAGCTGCATATCGATGCCGAGGAATTCCGCATCGAGGACAATTGCGGTGGGATCAGTGTGGCCAATGCCATCGACTATGCTTTTCATTTCGGGCGCCGTCCCGACGCACCGGCAGAGGGGGATTATGCCATCGGACTTTACGGGATCGGTATGAAACGCGCGATTCTCAAGATTGGAAAGACCATCGCGATCCACAGCTCCACGGAAGACGAAGCTTTTATCTGTACCATCGATGTCGAAGACTGGCTCGGTCACGACGTTTGGGAATTCGATATGGACGATGCCGATCCGATAGAAGGGTCCGGCACGAAAATACGCATAACCGATCTCAATAGAGGCATCGCCGAAGAGTTCGGCGACAACACCTTTATGAACGGCCTCTCGCGCATCGTTGCGCGCGATTACGCGCTGTTTCTCGATAAAGGCTTTCGGATCTCGATTAATGGCCGGCCTTTGGAAGGCTACGGCTATGCCGTCAAGGAAAGCGATGAGTTCAAATCCTATCGCACATCCTACGAGGACGAGGGCGTGCAAGTCGAAATCATCGCAGGCATGGCCGCGCCGCCGCCGAGCGATTTAGAGCCGCCTGAACGCCCCGAGACGGGGTATTACGGCTGGTTCGTTCTCTGCAATGATCGCGTCGTGCTGCCTGCCGACAAGACGGAGCGCACTGTATGGGGCGATGAGGTGTTTCCCCGCTGGCATTATCAGTATAACGGATTCATGGGGATGGTTCTGTTCCACGCAAGCGATCCGAATCTGCTCCCTTGGACCACAACCAAGCGCGATGTCGATGAAAGCTCGCCGCTATACCGGCGCGCCGTAAATGAGATGAAGAAATCGACCCGCCCGTGGATCGAATACACAAACCAGCGCAAGGCCGATTTGGAAGAAGCGCGCGCCAAGGAAAGGAACGCCGGAAGCGTTCCGTTCTTTCAGGTGGAGCAAAGTCCTATTCTCAGAGTTCCCGTTGCGCCCGAGAAACCAAAAATCAGAATTGCGAATATCCTGTACCAAAAGCCGCTGACCGAGGTGAACAAGGTTAGAAAAGCGCTCGGAAGAGGGAATATGTCGTACCGCGCGGTCGGGGAGAAGACCTTCGACTACTATGTCGAAAACGAAGTGGAGGAATAGAAAATGGCTTCCTCCGATTATATCAACTACGCCACCAGACCGAACAAAGCGGTCGAGCGCAAACTGGTATTCGAAGTCCTCTCGGCGATATCGCCTGTTCTGAATCTACCCGGTTACCGCTATATCGGACTCGGCGCGCCGTGGTTCGTGGATTTCATCATGGCCCACAGACACCTGACGATTGCGGACATGATATCGATCGAGCAAGACGACATTCTCGCCAGCCGCGCCGAATTCAACAAGCCCTATGCTTGCGTGAGCGTCATCCACGGAGACAGCCAGATCGTGCTGCCCGATCTCAATCTGGAAGAGTTGCCTCTTCTAGCCTGGCTCGATTACGATTCGAGCCTGGAAGGTCCGGTTTTAACCGACCTGCCCACGCTCTGCCGCAGGGCGCCGACCGGCAGCATTATCATAGTGACCGTGAATGCCCACCGGGGCCGGCTGCCGAGTCACGATGAGAACGACAACGAATACGAAAGTTTCACCGATAGAATGCGGGCTTTGGCGGGCGATCTCATTCCCCCGGAGGTTCCGAAGGAGGCCGCGCAGGCCTCAGGGTATCCGTCCTATCTAGCGTCGGTGTTGTTCGATGAAATGCACCGGCAAGTGCGGATGGCAGGACGTGAGGACGAGGCCCTGCTTCCCTTGTTCAATATCGGCTATAGCGATAATGCACCTATGATTACGGTCGGCGGTGTCATTGCCGACGAACCCCGTGCCCAGCAGATAAGGACGGTCCTCGAAGACAAGGATTTGGGCGCATTCCTGGACGAACAGCGGCATCTGCAAATCGGTGTGCCGCCGCTAACCCTCAAAGAAAAGGCGGGCCTGGATCAATTGCTCCCGCGCATCGACGCCCCGACCGAGCAGGACGTAGAGGAACTTGGGTTCAGGCTCAAACCTACGCAGATCCAAGCCTACCACCGTTTCTATCGGCATTATCCGATGTTCGGAGAAGTGGCGGTTTAGCGTCACGGCTTGCCCGCAGACGCGCATTACGGAGGACGCCGTGGCCCAGGCCTTCGGCGTGGCGCTGGAGCACCACCCGGAAGCGCTGGCGATCCTCGAAACCCAGTACGCCGAGGGCGAGTTCAACGAGGCCCGTCGGCGCATGACCCGGGTGCCCGCCGGCGGCACCCTGATCCACAACCCGGTGAGCAAGGCGCCCGGCTTCCAGATCGAGAACGTCTTCGTCATGGCCGGGGTGCCGATGATCATGAAGGAGATGTTCGAGGGCATCCGCGACCGCCTGGTGGGCGGCGCCCCGATGCTGACCCGGACCATCGCCTCGGGGCTGGCGGAAGGCCAGATCGCGGGCAAGCTCGGCGACCTCCAGGCGCGCTGGCCCGAGATCGACATGGGCAGCTACCCCTATTACCGCGCCGGGCGCTTCGGCGTCGCCATCGTGCTGAGGGGCACCGAGGAGGGCGAGCTCGAGGCCGCGGCCGAGGCGGTCGAGGCGCTGATGCGCGAGCTCGGCGCCGAGCCCGTCCGCGAGCAGACCTGAAGCCGGGGCGCTTCGGCTGAGCTCGAGCCCGCGCGCCTTGCCCGGGGGCCCAAGCGGGCGTAGGGTCACGGCACCCCAGAGCCGCCGCCCGCTTGGTGGAATCGGTAGACACAACGGACTTAAAATCCGTTCTCGCATGGCGAGGTCCGGGTTCGAGTCCCGGAGCGGGCACCATTTTTTTTCAAGGACCCGGGAGCGCCACCCGCACCACCCGCGCCGCATTTGGCCGCCGGCGCCGGGGCGGCTAAGATCGCCCCATGAGCCAAGGCGAAGTCGAGCGCGGCGGGATCGTGGCGCGGCCTCGGCCGCCAGCCACGGTGGCCGAGCTCGTCGGGCGCCGGCTCGAGGCGGGCGAGGGGGCGCTCCGGGTCGGGTCCCCCGAGGCCATGCGCTTCGCCGCCGCGCGCAGCCGCTTGGGCTTCGCCGCGGGCCTCGCCGTCACCCCGCTGGCCCTGTTCCGGACCCACGGCGCGCCTCTGGTCAGCCTTTTGGGCCAGCTCTTCCACCTCCTCTTCGTGGCCTACGGGCTGAGGCTGCTGTCGAGCCCGCCGTGGGAGTATTGGCGCGGGCACAGGACCCTTTACCTGGCCACCGACTGGCGCTTGGCGGTGCCCGACGGCGTGGTGCGCGACAGCGTCACGAGCTATCGCCCCCAGGACATCGGCGAGGTCGACCTGCGCCCCGGCCGAGGAGGCCGCGGCAGCATCGTCTTGCGCCGCGCGCCGCCGGCCCCTCGTTTCGGGCTCGAGCGGCGCGCCTCACCGGGCGAGAGCGGCCGCGCGCGCCAACGCTGGCCTCTGCGCGCCCGAAAGTGGTAAATTGTCGGGCGCCGCGCCGCTAAGCCCGAAACGAGAGGCCGAAAAAAAAGCGCACATGAGCCAGGCTGGGCTTGAAGCGATCGACCTTCTCACCGGGCTGCCGCCACAGGAGCTGCAGGCGCTGTCGGAACAGTGCCGTTGGCGCTCGGTGCCGGAGCAGAACCAGTTCCTGGGTCAGGACGACGACATCCGGGACGTCTTCTTCGTGGTCGAGGGGGCGGTGCGTCTCGTCAGCTTTACCCTGGCGGGCCGCGAGATCTTCTTCGGCACGGTCCGGGCGGGCGAATATTTCGGCGAGATCACGACCAGCGACGGCGTCACCCGGAGGGTGGGCGCGCTGACGATCGAGGACACTCGGCTCGCGGTGATGTCGGGTGCGACCTTCCGCAAGGCCCTGGCCAAGTATCCCGAGCTCATGGATCGGGTGGTCGATCGCCTCGTCACCATCGTTCACACCCTCGACGAGCGGGTCATGGACCTCTACACCTTGCCCGCGCCGATGCGGGTCTACGCCGAGCTTTTGCGCCTCGCCGAGCCCGACGCGGTGACCCGGGACTCCTGGGTCATCTGGCCGATGCGGACCTGCTCCGACATCGCCAGCCGCGCCCATACCACGCGGGAGACGGCGACCCGGGCGATTAGCGAGCTCACCGCCAAAGGCATCGTCGAGCGGGTGTCGAAAAGCCTCTACATCCGCGACCGCGACGAACTCATGCGACTGACCGGAAAAGAGCGGCAGTAACCGCGCCGACCGAGGGCTCTGGCGGCAGCCGCCGGTCAGCGATTTACGTCGGCTGACGGGTGTCCGGGACTCGTCGTTGGCCGAGCCAGCACAGCCGCCGCGATTGGCGCGCCCCGAGGAAGATCTCCCGCGTCACCTCGCCGCGTCAGCTCGCCGAGGTCGGGCCGCGCACCGATGACTTGACCCGTTCGACGAAGGCCCGCGCCCCGGTCAGCTCCGGTGCGACCGCGAAGAAGTCGTCGATGGCCTGCCGCGTCTCCTCATCGACGGTGGCGAAAATTCCCGCCATCTGACGCCTCTCCTTGTCGACCCGAAGGACCAGCGCGCGGCAGTTGAAATCGAGCCTGCCATCGTCGATCGCCACCGAAAAGTCGACGTCCAGCCTGTCGCCTATCTTGTGGTCGGTGACGCAGGGCTCCAGGCAGAATCCTCGGGCACTCCAGTTTGTCAGGGGGTAGGTCTCGCCCTCGAACCGCGCCGTCCCGTCGCTGACGTCCTCACGCCGCTCGCGCCGCTGCTCCCTGGGTGCGGCGACGATATCCTCGGCGACCTCCTGCAGCGCGCTTTCCTCGCGATCGAGGATGTCGTCGGCGCTTTGCAGCGCCGCGGTTGCGTCGTCGGCGCTCAGCTCGAGATGTTGCAGCAGGTCGGCGACCATTTCCTCGCGCGAGGCCTTACGTTCTTGCGCTGCCCCGCTATGTTGCTCGATCGAGGCCAGATCGTTGTCGGCTGCCGCCACCGAGATCTGACGCATCAACTCTTGGATCTCGCCGTCGAGCTCGGTGGTCGCCTGCAGTCGCTGCTCGAGCCCATCGAGCCAGGCACCGAGCTCCCCGAGAGCTCGGCCGGGAGTCCAAATGCGCTCGCGTTGCGCTTCGATCCCAGGCTCCGCGCCCGCCGTCGCGATGGTCTGCGCATAAGTGCCCGAGATCTCATTGAGACGGGCGAGCAGGGGCCCGGCCAGGCGTCGATGCTGCAGGACCTTCGCCAACTGGCGCAACTTGCCCAACTCGGTCGCGAGGCCATCCAAGACCTCGATCTCGAGCTGATTGGCGTCGAGCTGGTTGACCTGGGCGCGGAACTGATTCAGCGCCGTCACCGTTTCTTCGAGTTCCGCCGACGCTTGAGGCTCCGGCGCCGCTGCGCTGGCGGGCGCCGCGACCTCGGCGCCGCCCCCGGCCTGCTCCGCCGCCTCGACCTCTCCCGCCGCCTCGACTGCCGCCGCGGCCTCTTCCGCCACCTCGACCGCCGCCTCCGTCCCTTCGGCTTCCGCGACCGCCTCGGCCTCTGGCGCGAGGTCGGATTCGTCTTCCTCCAACGCGGCCACGATTTCCGCCACCTCCTCGCCGAGCTTGTCGTACTTCGACGCCGCTTCCTTCAGAAGCGAGGCGTCGCCCGCGCGGACCGCAGCCGCCCAGGCGAATTCGGACATCCGCACCCATTCCTCATGGTCGGCGAGGTACTGGCCGACGGCGTCGACCTCGTCGGCGCCGATATCGGCCGCCTCGCCTTCGCGGAAGATGGCCCTGAAATCGGCATCGTCGAAGAAGTGCTGGGTCAGTTCACGGAAAACGCAGGCGTCGAGCGTCAAGGTCCACGCCGATACCTTGCCATCGACCTCCGCGGCGGCCACCTGGTAGGCGCTCAGTCCGTCCGCCGTGCGGATGAAATCGACCAGGGCGTCGCAAAACTCTTCAACCTCATAGGTCGACTTGACCCATGCCTCTGAGGCGCTCTCCCTCAGCAGCTTGAGCAATCGATTGATCTGAGGCCGCGTGAGCCTGAGAATTTTCCCAAGACGTGCCGCGTCGATCGAGCGCGGAAGTGAGCCGCCTAGACGCATGGTGCACCTACCACAGTCAATGGTGAGCGAGAGCGGTATCGCGGTCTGACAGACCGGTCAACCACATCGAGCTCGACCGAGAGCTCCCGTATAGCCGAAGGATCGAGAGGCATTGTAGCCTCTCGATTGCGGCCTCGAAAGCCCGACGGTTTTCGGGGCCAATGGGCTCGGCGACGGCCTCCGGGATCAGCGCGCGAGCCGGGCCATCTCGGCGAACAGATGGGGGATGTCGGGGGCCCCCAAATCGCCCTCGAACTCGCGATAGAGGGTGTGGACGTTGACCACGATACGCTCGCCATCGCCCCACGACGAGTAGTCGTCGAGGGCGATGTCGCGGGCCGCCTCTTGGACGTTCAATCCGGCCTCGAAGCGCTGGCGCGCCTCGGCCGCGATATAAGAGAGATAGCCCTTGACCTCGGCCACGCCGGCCACGTCGGTGATCGGGCCATGCCCCGGAACCACGGTCTCGGGCGCCATCTCGAGGATGCGCTCGCAGGCGCGAATCCAGTTGCCGACCGGCCCCGTCCAGATGATGGGGTGACCCTCGATGAACAGGATGTCGCCGCTGAACACCACGCCGTCGGCGGGCACATGAACCAGGATGTCGCCCCGGGTGTGGGCCGGGCCGACCTCGATCAGGCGCACCTCCTTGTCGCCGACCTCGAGCTCGAGCTCATTTTCGAAGGTCCGGGTGGGCGTGGTCAGCGTGATGTCCTCGAACTCGAAGTGGCCGAAGATGCGCACCAGATAGGCGCCGAGCTCGCCCATCGTCGGCGCCGCCTTGATCATCGCCGCGAGCATCGCCGGCGGCACCTCGGTCATCTCCTCGGCACAGGCCTTCGAGGCCACGATCTCGGCCTCCGCCACCAGCTGGTTGCCCCAGCAGTGGTCGCCGTTGGCGTGGGTGTTGACCACGCAATCGATGTCCTGGGCGGCGCGGCTGGCGCTCCGCATCTCCTCGAGCATCGTTCGCGTCAACTCGAGGTCGAACAGGGTGTCGACGAGCAGCGAGCGCTCGCCGTCGGTGATCAGCCCGGCGTTGCTCCAGCCCCACGAGCCGTCGGGCTGGAGATAGGCGAAGACGCCGGCGCCGAGGTCGTGAAGGCCCTTGGTGTATTGCCACCGGCCCGACATCCGTCCTCTCCGCCCCGGGTCGCCGTGATCGCGACTTGCTTCCCAGCCTGAGGTACACCGGCGCCGGGGGCCTGTCGAGCGGCGAGGGGGTGGGCGCCGTGCTAACCTCGTGTGCGATGGACAAGGTTCGGAACGGAGCGCCGGCGCCATGACCTGGCGCGCGGACGTGGTCGGCAGCCTGCTGCGGCCGCCCGCGCTGCTCGACGCGCGCCAACAGCTCGCCGCCGGTACCATCACACCGGTCCGCTTCAAGGCCGTCGAGGATCGCGCCGTCGACGCCGCCATTGCGCTCCAGGAGGGCGCCGGGCTCGAGGTCGTGAGCGACGGCGAGATGCGCCGGCTCTCGTTCCAGAGCCAGATGGTCGAGGCGGTCGAGGGCTTCGGCGCGTGGGACATCGACGCCTTCCTCTGGGGCCAGTGGTTGGGCGACGAGACGGTCGGCGATTGGCGCCGCGAGCGCCCGCCCGAGCTCGGCGTGGTGGGCCGGCTCAAGCGCAAGCGACACCTTTCGGCCGAGGAGTTCGTCTACCTGCGCTCGCGAACCTCGGCCACGCCGAAGGTGACCCTGCCGAGCCCGGGGCTGTTCGCCAACTTCTGGTCGCCCGAGCGCTCGCGTGGCGTCTACCCCACCCTCGAGGGCTTCCTCGCCGACGTGGTCGATATCCTGAGGGACGAGGTCGTGGAGCTGGCGCGCCTCGGCGCCCCCTACATCCAGCTCGACGCCCCCCACTACCCCCTGTTGCTCGAGCCTGAGACCAGCGCCTTCTACGAGTCCCGGGGCTGGAGCCTGGAAAAGTGGCTCGCGATGGGGATCGAACTCGACAACGCGGTGATGGCCGCGCTCCCCGGCGTCACCTTCGGCTTTCACCTCTGCCGCGGCAACCAGGGCAGCCGCTGGCTGGTGGCGGGCGACTATGGCCCCATCGCCAAGCCGATCTTTCAGGGCATCCGCGCCGGGCGCCTGCTCTTGGAGTACGACGACGCGCGCTCGGGCTCGTTCGAGGCCCTGGCCCAAGTGCCCGACGACCGCGTCGTGGTGCTGGGCCTCATCACCACCAAGCGCCCCGATCTCGAGGCACCCGAGGCGCTCGAGCAGCGCATTGCCGAGGCCAGCCGCCATGTGCCCCTCGAGCGCCTGGCGCTAAGTCCCCAGTGCGGCTTCGGCACCTCGGTGGTGGGCAACGCGCTCGAGCCCGAGGCGCAACGGCGCAAGCTCGAGCTGGTGGCCGAGACCGCGCGCCGGGTCTGGGGGTGAGGGGGGGGGGCGGCGCGCGGTCAGAACGGGATCCGCGCTACCGCCTGCAGGACGTGAACCTGGGTCTCGTTCTCGGGCAGGACGGCGATGGCGGAGGCCTGGGTGTTGATCAGCTGGTGCTGGCCGTAGTAGCCGAGGCCGATGTCGAAGCGGCCCACCGGCACCGTCAGGTCGACGTGCCAGCGCCAGGAACGGCCATCGCTGCCGCCGATGGTTCCAAGCACCGAGTTGTCGGCGTCGAGGTCGATCAGGTGGACGAACTGGGCCCCGGCCTCGGCGGTGAGGCCCAAGGGCAGTCCGGCCAGGCTGCCGTCGAGGCCGATCAGCGGGCCGTGGCCCTGGAAGTCCTCCGACACCGGGGCGATGGCGGCGGGGAAGGTGATGCCGGCGACCGCCCGGGCGAAGTCGGAGCGGTCGAATTCCTGGCGCAGGTAATGCCAGCCGACGGTGGGTTCCAGACTGAACCCCGGCCACGGCGTCCAGGTGTAGCCGATGAAGCCGTCCACCAGGTGCTGGTCGATGCTGAGATCGTTGCTCTGATTGATCGGCAGGCCGGCGATGGTGCCGATCCCAGGCCAGGTTTCAGTGCCCTCCAAGGTGAAGGCGCCCTGCCAGCCGAGGGCGGCGAAGAGGTTGCCCGCGATCCGTGCCCGCCCGACCAGCCGCACGATGCCGACCGGCTCGTCGAAGTCGCTGTCGCCGCCGGCGCCCAGCGCCGAGAGCTTCTCGCTGTAAGAGAGGACGCCGGCGCCGATGGCGGCGTCGAGGCTGAACCTGCTGCCGTCGGCACGATCCTCGGCGGCCCGAAGCGGCTCCGAAACCAGGGGCGCGGGTTCGAACGGCTGCGCCACCTGTGCCACCTGCGGGGGCGGCACGTAAGGCGCCGCCGGCGCGGGCGACCCGTAGGGCGCCACCGGCGCCGGCCGGGCGGTGGGGAATTGCGCGCCGCTGACGACCGCGCCGCCATGGGTGGGGGTGGTGACGATGGTCGGCGCCGAGGCCGCCAGCGCCGCCGCGAAGGTATTGATCGCCGTGCGCTGGTTGGGCGCGACGATGGGATGGACGGCGCCGACTTGCTGCGCCAGGGCGCCGCCGGTCAAGGCGCTCAGCGCCAGCAAAACGGCTACGGTTCTGCGCCCCATCGCCCTGCCCCCGTGACGGCTCGAGACTCGATGCGACTTCTACCATTGCTTCCGCGCCGCTTCAAACCCGCTCGCGGAAGCGCGCCTTGATTCGAGGGCATGCCAAGCATGAGCGCCTGGGACGGTGCCGATTTTCCGCCCCATGAAGAGCGATGCCATCGCAATGCATATTTGCAAAAGAAATAAATCATATTTGTCTTGACCATGTCCCGAATTTATAGCATATTTGCTGGACGGATTTCGCAAGAATGGAGATAGGCTGTGGTTAGTGCCGATTTGCAAATCCCTCCAGATTTGGGGAAGACCCTCGCTGAACTGAGAAAGAGCGCCGATAAGAGCCAAGCACAAATTTCGCGGTATTTGAGAGTGGATGCCAGCAGGGTTTCGCGAATCGAGACTGGAGATTTTTCTGCCACGCCGGCTGAAGTCGTGAGCTACCTAAACGCTGTGGATACTGAAGAGGCGCGTAGGTTTCTCGATTTTCTCGGACAGAAATTCCATTTCTTGCCAAGGCCCGATTTCAGACACCCCGAGCGCAATTCTCTTTACAGAGCAGAGGATAACTTGCGAAGGCTCGAAGAATTCCTTGGGGAGTCTGAGGTGCCAGGTCCACTGGTGAACCAGGCTACGATGTACCGCGAATCCCTTCTCCAATCCGCTTCGTATCTTGCGGATTTGACGCATCCCATGGCATACATCGGGGATATCGGTGTAGGGAAAACCACATTCGTATGCTTACAGTCGGGCCTTGTGATTTCGGAGCAAGATAAAGCTGGGTTGGAGAAAATTGCTCTAGAATTCGGGCGCGGAGGCACAACAATTTGCGAAGTTCGGATTAAGTACGGCTCGAGTTACGGGCTAATAGTAGAGCCATATACTGATCGAGAGGTGTATCAGTTGGTGGACGATCTTTGCGAGGGCTTGTGGGATTCTGAGAATTCTCCGGTCAACGTGAACGAGAAGGAAAAAGGCGTCGCCCGTGAGATCAACCGAGCGCTCCGAAATATGTCTGGACTCAATCGCCAGCGCCGTAAGGATTCATCGGGCGAAACTATTAGAATTGACCCCGCTGTCGATCTTACAAAGGAATTCTCGTCTCTTGAGGATTTCCGGGCCGAGTTTTCTGCCAGGCTGGGGCTTTGGAAGAGAGAGAGAAGAGAAATATGGCACGGACCGCGATCAGATGTTCCAGGGTTATCTTGGCTAAGCAAGATCTTCTCTAAGATCAATAACGGCCGGCACATCGAGTTTTCTTTGCCGAAAAAGATAGATGTTATTGCACCAAGTGAAATGCTCCACTCTCGTGGCCTTAATTTGGAGTTGATTGATACGAAGGGCGTCGATCGAACTGCCATTCGACCGGACTTGAAGAGTTGTGTCGACGATCCACGAACTTTGACGGTTTTATGCACGCGATTTACTCAAGCACCAGATGTCTCGATTCAACGTTTCGTAGAGCACCTAACGGAAATTGGTGCTGAGCGGGCTCTACGAGAGAGGGTCGCGATGCTGGTCCTCGTGCATGACACCGAGGCACTTGGCATGAAAGACGATGCTGGAGTCATGGCCGAGACAGAACAGGAAGGCTATGAGCTTAAGGGCGAACAGCTGGAGAGCGATTTACTTCGGCTCGACCTGAGTAAAATGCCACTCTTTTTCTTCAACGCTAAGACCGATAGACCAGAATCGGTGACCAGCGCAATACTTGATCTCGTAGAAGGTATAAGGAAGCTTCAGGTCAAGCGCATAATCGAAGTCGGTGCTGCGATTGATGAGTTATTTCACAACAGAGATACGCAGCACGCCATCGCCGCTCAACTGGAAGTAAACGAAACTTTACGCGTATTTGTCTCGCAGAACTCGAGACTCCCAAACAGAAAACGATTCGCGTACCAAGCGGTCTTGGTTGCGACGCGGTCTTTGCACCCGAGTACGGTATGGGCGACCACCCGGCGTACGGGGTCTTGGGGGAACCTCGACGTATACTTTTATCTGGGCTTGGGAGCCGAGGCGGACGCTAGAGTACGTGCTGACAAATCATTCAATGAATTGGAAGGGATCGTGCGAAACATGGCGGGCAAAGCGGACCTGGAACCTGTTCATAAGTTCTTGAACGAACTATTGGCGAACATCGACCTGTGGCGCGAGTCGTTCTTGGATGCCGTCCGCCGGGCTGGAGAATTTACCTATCGGCCGGCGCTAGAAGATGCGACCGTACTTTGGTCGGAGTGCGAGGAGCTTTACGGCAGGGGACTGTCTTTCCGAAAGGAAGTAGCAGCAACGCTCGAGAATTGGTTTGAGGCCGATGAACAGGGCCACCTTCATGAGCAATTGGAGGTGCGAGTTCGAGAGGCGTGGCGGCGAGAGCTGCTGAAGCCGTTGAGACGACTTAGCGAGGACTTGGACGCTCAGACGAATAGCACTTAGGCCCGGGAAATCAGCTAAAGGCCAGGGCAGGAGAGACCGAGATGACCGAAACCGTACTCCTCGAGCGCGACGGCCATGTCGCCACGGTGATCCTCAATCGCCCCGAGAAGCTCAACGCCCTCAACAAGGCGACCTGGCGGCGCCTGGGCGAGACGGTGGCCGAGCTCTCGGCCGACCCGTCGCTGCGCTGCCTGGTGCTGCGCGGCGCCGGCGGCAAGGCCTTCGCCGCCGGCGCCGACATCTCGGAGTTCGAGGCGGAGCGCTCCGACCCGGCCGCGGCGCGGGCCTACGCCGAGGCCACCGAGGCCGCGATGAGCGCCGTCGGTGCCTGCGTCCACCCCACCGTGGCCCTCATCGAGGGCGCCTGCATCGGCGGCGGGCTCGAGATCGCGATGCGCTGCGACCTCCGTATCTGCGGCCGATCGAGCCGTTTCGGCATCCCCAGCAACCGCCTCGGCCTGGTCATCGGCTTTGCCGAGCTCGAGGTGCTGATGGCTGCCGTGGGGCGCGCGCGGGCGCTCGAGATCCTGCTCGAGGCGCGCATCTTCGGCGCCGAGGAGGCCTACGAGAAGGGTCTCGTCCAGCGCGTCGTCGGCGACGCCGAGGTCGAGGCCGAGGCTTACGCCTGCGCCGGGCGCATCGCCGCCGGCGCCCCCCTGGTCAACCGCTGGCACAAGAAGTTCATGCGCCGCCTCGGCAGCCCCGAGCCGCTCAGCGGGGCCGAGCGCGAGGAGGCCTTCGCCTGCTACGGCACCGCCGATTATGGCGAGGGCTGGCGGGCCTTCGTGGCCAAGCGACGGCCCCAGTTCGAGGGCCGCTGAGGTGGCCAGCGAGAACCTCGGGCCGCTGGCCGGACTTAAGGTGATCGAGCTCGCTCACGTCATGGCCGGGCCGGCCTGCGGCCTCATGCTCGCCGACCTCGGCGCCGACGTGGTCAAGGTCGAGAAGCTCCCGGGCGGCGACGACACCCGCAGCCTGGCGCCGCCCCGGGTGGGCGAGGAGTCGGCGGCCTTCCTGATGATGAACCGCAACAAGCGCGGGGTCGCGGTGAACCTGAAGTCGCAGGGCGGCAAGCAAGTGCTGCGCCGCCTGGCGCGCGGCGCCGACGTGCTGATCGAGAACTATCGCCTCGGCACCATGGAGCGCCTGGGGCTCGGTTACGAGACCCTCAAGCGCGACAACCCGGGCCTGATCTGGTGCGAGATCTCGGGCTTCGGGCGCTCGGGCCCCTATGCCGCGCGCGCCGGCTTCGACCTCATCGCCCAGGGCATGAGCGGCCTCATGAGCATCACCGGCGAGGGCCCCGGGCGTCCGCCGGTCAAGGTCGGGGCGCCGGTCACCGACATCACCGCCGGCATCCTCGGCGCCATGGGCGTGCTCGCGGCCTACGTCCACCGCCTCGAGAGCGGCGAGGGGCAGCGCGTCGACACCTCGCTGTTCGAGGCCGGCGTGGTCCACACCTACTGGCAGTCGGCGATCTGCCTCGCCACCGGGGTCTCGCCCGGGCCGATGGGCTCGGCCCACCCCTTGAGCGCCCCCTACCAGGCCTTCGAGACCGCCGACGGCTGGATCACCCTGGGCGCCGCCAACCAGGCCAACTGGTTGCGCCTCACGGAAGTGCTGGAGGCGGCGGAGCTCGCCGAGGACCCGCGTTTCCGCTTGAACGCCGACCGCATGGCCAATCTCGAGGCGCTCTCGGACGAGCTCGGGCGGCGCTTCCGCGCCCGCACCATGGCCGACTGGCTCAAGCGCCTCGAGGCCGCCGGGGTTCCCGCCGGGCCGGTGTTGAGCGTCGGCGAGATGCACGCCGATCCTCAGACAAGGGCCCGCGAGATGGTCACCGAGGCGCCCCACCGCAGCCTCGGCGCGATCCGCACCATCGGCGTCCCGGTCAAGTTCTCGGCCAGCCCCGGCGGGGTGCGCTTCGCCGCGCCCGAGTACGGCCAGCACACCGCCGAGGTGCTGGCGGAGCTGGGCTATCGCCGCGACGAGATCGCGGCCCTCGAGGAGGCGGGCGCGATCGCCTTGGGGGTCAAGTCTTGACCCCTAGAAAGCCATCGAGGGCGCGGTTGAAGCGTTCCGGCTCCTCGAGGTTGGCGGCGTGGCCGGTGGCCGGGAAGACCTCGAGCCGGGCGCCGGGGATGGTGCGCTCGAGGTAGAGCGAGGGCGCCAGGCTGGGCTCGTCCTGGTCGCCGGCGATGACCAGCACCGGCAGGTCGAGCGCGCCCAGCTCGAGCTCGGCGAAGGCCGGCCGCGCCTTCTGTATCCGCCTCAGCGTCAGCGCCGAGCCCAGGCTCGAGTGCTCGGCCAGCCATGCGGTCGATTCGCGCCAGCCCCGCGGGTCCTTGCGCTTGAAGGCCTGGCGGAAGGGATTCTGGGCCATGAACTCGGCCATCACCGCCATCTCCTCGCTCTCGAAGCGGTGGGCCAAGGCCTCGACCTCGGCGTGGAAGGCGGCGCGCCCGTCCTCGAGCGCCCCGTAGCCGGCCCCCGCCACCACCAGCGAGGCCGCCGTCTGGGGATGGCGGAGGCCGAAGTGAAGGGTCGTGAACGAGCCCATCGACAGCCCCACCACGTGGGCGCGGGTTATCTCCAAGTGCGCGAGCAGGGCGGCGAGGTCGTCGACGGCGATGGCCTGGGAGTAGGCCGCCGGGTCCTCGGGCACCTCCGAGGGCGGATAGCCGCGGGCGTTGTAGGCGAGGCAGCGGTAGCGGCGCGACAAATGGCGCACCTGCGGCTCCCAGCTGCGGCAGTCGCCGGCGAACTCGTGGACGAAGACGATGGCCTCGCCCGCGCCGCGCTCCTGGTAATAAAGCGTCACCCCGCCCGCGTCGAAATAGGCCACCGGATCTTGCTCCCTGTGCCGCGATCGTTGCCCAGGCGCCCATGTTACGCGATAGGCCGGACCGACTCACCCCCTGAAGGGATCTCCCGGCGCGGCCCCGCCGGCTCTGGTAAGATCCGGGGCCTGAGCGGGAGGAGAGCCATGCGCCCCACCATCGCCGTGCTGCTGGGCGACCGCAACGGCATCGGGCCCGAGCTGGTGGCCGGGCTGCTGGCCCGAGCCGAGGCCCGCGAGCACGCCCGCGTGGTGGGGCTCGGCGATCCCGAGGTCCCGGCCGAGGGCTGCGCCGCCGCCGCCGTCGAGCTCGCGCCCGAGGTGGTGGCGAGCCTGGAGGGCGCCGCCACGCCCGCCGGCTGGCCCGCCGCCGTGCCCCTGTGGCTCGAACTCCGGCCCGAGCCCGGCACGGTGACCAGCCGTGGCCGACCCAGCGCCGCCGCCGGGCGCGAGATGCTCGAGCAGCTGCGCCGCGCCGCCCGGCTGGCCCGCGCGGGCGCGGTCGACGGCATCGTCTTCGCGCCCCTCAACAAGCACGCCATTAGCCTCGCCGATCCCGGCTTCAGCGACGAGCTCGGCTTCCTCGCCGCCGAGCTCGGCCACTCGGGCGACTACGGCGAGCTCAATGTCCTCGGCGAGCTCTGGACCTCGCGCGTGACCTCGCACCTCGCGCTCGAGGAGGTGAGCGCCCGGATCAGCGCCGCCAGCGTGCATGGCGCCATCCGCCGGCTCCACGACGCCCTGGTTGCCGCCGGCCGCGAGCGGCCCCGCCTCGCGGTCTCGGGCCTCAACCCCCACGCCGGCGACGGCGGCATGTTCGGGCGCGAGGAGATCGACCACATCGCGCCGGGGATCGCGCGGGCGTGCGCCGAGGGCATCCGGGCCGAGGGGCCGTTTCCCGCCGACACCGTGTTCGTCGCCGCCCGCGACGGCGCCTACGACGCGGTGGTATCGATGTTCCACGACCAGGGCCAGATCGCCATGAAGCTGATCGGCTTCGGCCGCGGCGTCACGGTGGCGGGCGGTCTCCCGGTGCCGATCACCACCCCGGCCCACGGCACCGCCTACGACATCGCCGGCACGGGCGTGGCCACCGGCGAGGGCCTATGGCAAGCCTTTCTGTTGTGTTGTCGGATGGCGGCGCGACGCCAGCCCTAAGAGAGGGAGTTCCCCATGGCGGAAACGAGACCCAGCATCGGACTGATCGGCGTCGGCCTGATGGGCTTGCCGATGAGCCTGCGCCTGCTCGAGCGGGGCTACGCGGTCACGGTGCTCGATGAGGAGCGCGGCAAGCTCGAGCCGGCGCTGGCCCAGGGCGCGCGCGAGGCCCGGGCGCCGGCCGAGGTGGCCCGGGCGAGCGAGGTGGTGCTGATCTGCGTCACCGGCACCGAGGCGGTCGAGGAGGTCGTGTTCGGCGCCGGCGGGGTCCACGAGGCGGCCACGCCGGACAAACTCCTGGTCGATCACTCGACCACCGACGCCGGCGCGACGCGGCGCCTGGCCGCGCGCCTCGCGGAGGAGTGCGGCATGGCCTGGATCGACGCGCCGATGTCGGGCGGGCCGCCGGCGGCCGAGGCCGGGGCGCTCACCATCATGGCGGGAGGCGCGGCCGCCGACATCGACCGGGTGCGGCCGCTGATGGCCGAGCTCGCCGGGCACTTCACCCACATCGGCCCGACGGGGGCCGGCCAGGTCGCCAAGATGATCAACCAGATCATCGTCCTGACCAACTTCTGCGTCCTCGCCGAGGCCCTCAAGCTGGCCGAGAACGCCGGCATCGACGCGGCCCGGATTCCGGAAGCGCTGGCCGGCGGCTACGCCGACGGGGCGATGCTGCAGAAGCATTACCCCAAGATGCTGGCGCGCGCCTTCGAGCCCCCGGGCGGCTATGCCCGGGTGGTGCTCAAGGACCTCGACATGGTCCACGACATCGCCAAGGCGACCGGGACGGCGACGCCGATGAGCGCCCAGGCGGCGACGCTCTACCGCCTCATGGTGGCGCGCGGCCACGGACACCTCGACGCCACCGCGGTGCTCAAGCTCTGGGACCAGGACTGAGCCGGCGCCGCCATGGCTGCCCCGGGCCTTAAGGGCTTTGGCCTCTCGCTCGACGAGATCGGCGCGCTGGGCGGCGGCCTGGCGCGGCCCGAGTGCGTGCTCGCCACCCGCGCCGGCACCCTCTACGTCTCGGACGAGCGCGGCGGCATCGCCCGGGTGGCGCCCGACGGCCGCGTCGAGTTCTTCGGCAAGATGGCCGCCCCCGAGGACTCCGAGTTCAAGCCCAACGGCATCGCCCTGTGCCGCGACGGCTCGTTCCTGTTCGCCAACCAGGGGCCGGCGGGGGGCGTCTGGCGCATGGGCCGCGACGGCGTGGCCACGCCCTACCTCCTCGAGGTCGAGGGCTGCCCGCTCCCGCCCACCAACTTCGTGCTCGTCGACGACGCCGAGCGGGTGTGGATCTCGGTCAGCACCCGACGCCGCGAGCGCCACCACTTCCGCAACGACACCGCCGACGGCTTCCTCATCCTGGTCGACGGGCGCGGCGCTCGGGTCGCGGCGGACGGCTTCATCTGGACCAACGAGTTTCGTTTCGATCCCGGGGGCGATTGGCTCTACGTCAACGAGACCTTCGGCCAGCGCCTGACGCGCTTCCGCGTGAGCGCCGACGGCGCGCTGTCCGGGCGCCAGACCGTGACCGAGTTCGGCCCCGGCACCTTCCCCGACGGCATCGCCTTCGATAGCTTAGGCGGCGCCTGGATCACCAGCGTGATCAGCAACCGCATCATCCGCGTGAGCGCGGACGGCGGGCAACAGCTCATCGTCGAGGACTTCGATCCCGCACACCTCGAATGGATCGAGGGGCTGTTGTCCCGGCACGAGCTCAGGGGGCAACACGTCCACGTCGCCAAGGCGGAGAAGCTCATGAACCTCTCCAGCCTGGCCTTCGGCGGTCCCGACCTCAAGACCGCCTACCTCGGCACCCTCAGCGGCGATTGTGTCCTCAGCTTCGCCGCGCCGGTGGCCGGCGCGCCGTTGGCTCACTGGGATTGGGAGTAGCCGGGGGCCCGCGCTGGGCAGAATCAGAGCCGATCCGGGGACAGAGAGCCCCAACCGGGCTGAAGGCCTCGGGCACGCCCTCTCGTCAAGGGCCGGCACGGCGCCTTTCTCACAGCTTTGGTATGGATGCTACCGCTTCGTGGAACTCGCGCGATCCGTTAGAGTCAAGATCGCGCGTTCGGTTCCCATCTCTTTGACGGCGACATGCCGAGCGAGGCCGGCCATGTACCGAGCGTTACCGAGCCTTCGAGCCTTCTCCGCAGCGATCGTCCTGGTCGCGACGAGCTTTGCGGTTGCGCCATTCGTATGGAGCCAAACCGAGGATCCGCCACCACCAGTGCCCGGCATTGGTGGTGGATCGGGGTCGGATTGTTCCGATCCCTCGCTTAGTCACCCCGAGTGCTACAAATGGCGCAAGGAGACTGAGGCCTGGAGGGAGCGGCAACGGGCAAAGCAAACAGCCAAGCCGAGCGTGGAAAAGGCCCGGTCAGATACCGAGCTGCCCGTGATTCGTGTGGAGGCCCCAAAGGAGGTCGATGTCGGTTCTGGCAGTTTCCGCTTGACGGGCCTGGTTGGCGATAACGGCAGCCCGCCGCGCCTGACGGTGGACGGGGAGCGCCAGCCTCTGTTCAAGCCGCGTCCTGGCGACTCCGAGATTGCCGAACACACGCTCGCATTCGACGTATCGATAGCCGCCGAGCGGCCGGGTGACCGGCCCGTCATCCTCGAGGCCTGCGACGCCGCCGGCAACTGCGTCGCCGAGCGTGTCGTGGTGCGCGTCGTGGCGGGCAAGCCCGTGAAAAAGGACGAAGCTATCGCGGCCAAGGCCGGTGCCGAGCCGGCGATTCCTACGGCTCAGGAAATCGCCCGGCTCGAGGCGGAGGTCGCGCGCCTCGGGGCGCAACCCGTGAGGGGCGGCGCCGGCGGCGTAGACTACATCTGCACGGGCGGCGATTCCGATTTTGCCGGCTACAAAGCGTCAAAGACTTGCGTCGAGTATCTTCAGGCCCGGGAGCAGCTGCGGAAGGCGCGCGCGGCGCGTGAGCAGTTACTGGCAGAGGGCCAAGTCCCACCGGCACCCCGCACGCCAACGGTGGAAGAGCAGGCGGCAGCACAACGGCTCGCTGAGGAGCGCCGGCGAGAGGGAGAGCGGACCGCGGCGGCGGAACGCGAGGCCGAGAAGCTGCGAAAGGAACTCGAAGAGGTCCGGCGGCAGAGCGCACGTGCCGAGGCCGAGCGCAAGGCCGCTGAAGAGGATCGCCGGCTGGCGGAGGAGCGAGCGCGCCAGGAGGCGGAGCGCCTCAAGCAACAGGCCGTAGCCGCCCGCAAGGCGGCGGTAGAAGCGCGGCGAGCAGCCGAAGAGCGGGCGCGCCAGGAGGCGGAGGCCGAGCAACAGGCCGCCGCTGAGCCCGCGACGACGCAGGATCAGCGAACCCAAGAGCAGCTGGCGGCGATCCAGAAGCAGCTCGAGGCGCTCGCCCGCCAGCGGCCCGCGCTGGACACCGACCTGCCGCTGATCCGCGCGACCGTGCCCGAGCGTGTCGAGGTCGGCGACGCCAAGCGCATCACCGGGCTCGTGGGCGACGAGGGCAGCCCACCCAGGCTGAAGGTGAACGGTGAGCCTGTGCTGCTGTTCCGCCTGCGCGCGGGTCAAAAGCCCATCGCCAAGCACACCCTGGCCTTCGACATCGCGGTCGACGCCGCAGCTGTCGGCGGCCGACGCTACGCGCTCGAGGCCTGCGATGCCGCGGCCAACTGCATCGGTGAGATGATCGCCCTCGAGGTGGTCGCCGCCAACCGGCCGAACGTCCGCGCCAAGAACTACGCTCTGCTCATCGGCAACAACGACCACCAACAGCTCCCCGACCTCAAGACCGCCATAGCCGACGCCACTGCCGTGGCCGAGGTGCTGGCCAGCCGCTACGCCTTCGAGCGCGAGAACGTGCGGCTGCTCTTGAACGCCGATCGCAAGAGCATCATGGGCGAGCTGTCGGCGTTGCGCCGGAGGTTGCGGAACGAGGATCGCCTGTTCATCTACTACGCCGGTCACGGAGAGATCGAGCCCTCAACCGAAGAGGGCTTCTGGCAACCGGTCGACGCGGTGCCGGGCGAGGACTACACCTGGATCGCCAACAGCGACATCCGCCGCTACCTCCGGGGGATGTCCGCCAAACACGTCCTGGTGGTCGCCGACTCATGCTTCTCCGGCTCGCTGACGCGCGGCGAGGGCGGCTGGCGGAACGTACCCAAGGACCGCTTCTTCACCGAGATCGACTCCTACGTCTCGCGCACGGTGATTTCCTCGGGCGGCACCGAACCCGTGGCGGACGCCGGCTCGGGCGGCCATTCCGTGTTCGCGTATTATCTCTTGAAGGCCCTTCGGGACAACGACCAGCCCTACGTCACCTCTTTCGAGCTCTTCAACAAGCTGGCCCGCGCGGTCACCAACAACTCGAACCAGAAGCCCGAGTACGGCACCGTGGCCGGAGCGGGCGACGAGGGCTCGGGGGACTTCACCTTCATTCTCAGGTAGGACGGCATTCTCAGATAGGACGGCCCGATCGGCGCGGCTTCGTTCACCGATGCGGGCTTAGGTCTCAGGCGGTGGCGATGTACTGGCGCAGCGCGTCGGCCTCGCCTTCGATCTCCTCCAGGCGGTGCTTGACGACGTCGCCGATGCTGATCATGCCGCACAACCTGCCGTCGTCGAGCACCGGGAGATGGCGGATGCGCCGCTCGGTCATCTCGGCCATCAAGGTGGCGATGCGATCGTCGGGGGCGCAGGTGAAGACTTCTCGGGTCATCAGGAACTCGACCTTGCGCTCCATGACGGCGCCGCCGTGATCGGCGAGAGCGCGCACGATATCGCGCTCCGAGATGATGCCGGCCACGCCCACGTCGTCCTCGCTCACCACCAGGGCGCCGATGCGCTCTTGCTTCAGCTTGTGGACGACATCCGAGATCGTTGCGTCGGGCCGAATGGTAACGACCCGGTTGCCCTTGGAGCCCAGTAATGACGCGACATCCATGATGCTCTCCCCCGGTTCGCGTCCAGGCGGGCATTTTCCGCCTCTCCGGCCACCGGGTCAACACGTGCGTCAACTCTGCCGCGCCGCCCCGACCCTCAACCGCGTCCCGGCTCACAGGATCTCCAGCTCGTCGACCACCGGCCAACGGTCAGTGCCGGCCGCGAGGGTAGCGCTGAAAATCCTCGATGCTCAGGTCGGGCCGCTTATATAGGGCGACCATGAGCTCGATCATTTCGCGCTCCCGGGTTTGCTGCCGCCTGGCGCGGCGGGATCGTCGAAAAGGCTCACGGCCGAGAGCGATTATCGTTAAAATGGGGCGCCCGGTTTCAGACCTGTGCCGCAGACGGTTTTCGGGGCGTCCAAGTGCGTAATCGGCTCGTTCTCAGTCTCTTTCTCGCGCTCCTCCTGGGGGCGCCGGCGTGGGCCGATTTCGAGGCCGGCAAGCGGGCCGCGCTGCAGGGCGACTACGCCACCGCTTATCAGGAGTGGCTTCCGCTGGCCGAAGGCGGCGACGCCGAAGCCCAGTTCCTGCTCGGTCTGATGTACCGCGAGGCCCGGGGAGTCGCGCAGGATTTTGCCCAGTCCGTGGGCTGGCTCCGCCGCGCCGCCGACCTCGGCCACCGCGAGGCTCAGTTCTATCTTGCCCGCGCCTACCGCGAGCACCTCGGCGTCGCCGCGGACGACGCCGAGGCCGCGCGCCTGCTCCACGCCGCCGCCGAGCAGGACCACGCGGAAGCCGCGTTCACGCTCGGCCTCATGCACCGCCGCGGCCAAGGCGTGGCCAAGGACGACCTCGAGGCGGCGCGCTGGTATCTCGTCGCCGCCGGCCTCGGGCACGGCGAGGCTCGCTTCACCCTGGGGGCGGTGAGCGAGGAGGGCAAGGGGATCGCCAAGGACATGGCATGGGCCTATGCCTGGTACACCCTGGCGGCGGAGAGCGGCGTTGAGCTCGCCGAGGTGCTCGGCAAACGCCTGTTGCGGCGGATGACCCCGGCCCAGCTCGCGAGGGGCCGCGGCCTGGTCCAGGAATGGCGCACCGTGCCGCCGGAATTCGCCGAGCTGGAGAGGATGGCGCGCGTGGCCTCTGCCGCCGCCGAGCCCAAGCCGGCGATAGCGGCGGAGGTGGTGAGTGCCACGGGCGAACCCGCTCAGCCCACGCCAGCCGTGGCGGCGGAACCCTCGCCCGTGGCCGAACGACAACTGGGGGCGTCAAGCCCAGCGCCCGAGGCGCCACAGGACGCCGCGCCCGAGCGCGCCGTCACTCCGCCGCTCGAGGTCGAGATCGCGGCCGAAGCGGAAACACCGGCGCCGCACCCCGCGGGCGGAGGGGCCGCCGCGATGGCGGAGGACGAGGAGCCGGGTTGGGAGTTTCCTCTGCCGTTCGGCGCCGAGTATGCCGAGGCCGACAAGACGCCGC
>CBDUZE010000017.1:0-93906 GCA_965371625.1 uncultured Alphaproteobacteria bacterium | reverse complement strand
GGCGGAAGTCCGCCTTCCAGCCGTGCTTGCGGATGATCGCCCGCACCTCCTTGCCCAGCGCCGAGCAGGTGATGAAGATGGTCTTGGGTCCGGCGCTCACGAGGTCGTCTCGCGCATCAGTAAGGTGAGCGGGTTCACGGGGCTGCGCGGGCGCACGCGATACTGGCGCGCCGTGTAGGCGATGGCCGCGTCGACCATGGCCATGGCGGGGACGATCTCGAGCTGTTTGATGCCGTACATGAAGTAGTCCGCGCCCATCATCATGATCGAGGTGGCGAGGCTGGTCTTGGCGGTGGTGAAGCCGAGCTTGCCGAACTTCTCGCGCCCCATGGGCCAGCGATCGTTGACGATGTGGGTGGGCGAGCAGCCGGCCGGCAGGCCGTAGGTGTTCTTGAGCATCCAGATGGTCCTGGCGCAGGGCCCGGGCTCCACCAGGTCGAGCACCGCGGTGTCGAACAGGAACTGGGTGAAGCCCGCCCGCCGCGCCGTCTCCAGGCATTCCTCGGCGATGTCGAACTTGCCCTGGAAGGTGGGCTTGCGGGCGTTGTGGGTCATGACGATGCAGGTCTTGATGCCGAGCTCGGCCACCGCATCGACCTCCTTCTCCCCAGTCTCGGGCCCGATGGAGTTGAAGATGCTGCGCTCGCGCAGGCCGAGCTCCACCGCCTTGCGCGCGCCGGCCAGGCGCACCGCGGGCGTGGTGCCGTCGATCAGGAAGGGAAGCGCCAGGGGCGCCGCCCATTCCACGTAGTTCTCCATCGCCTTGGGGCTGCCGCCGATCATGTCGAGGATCATCGGCACGCCTGCCTTGGCGCAGGTCTCGCGCATGCGCTCGACCGCTTGCGTCGCGCCCTCGCGGTCGAATTCGCCCGCCGCCTCGTCGACGATCAGGCGGTCGCCCAGGTAGAAGATGCTGGCCGCCAGCACCGTCGGGTACTCGCCGGGCTGGCCGCCGAACATCACGCCGCCCACGTCGTAAGCGATCTGCTCCGCTTCGAACACAAACACCGACCTATCCTACTTGTCCCTGGCCACCCGCGGAGCGGCGGGGCGGCGCGATCCCCTCAGGCCGCCGCCTTTTCGTCGTACTCGATGCGCTCCAAGTCGATCGGGTAGGTGCCGTAGTCCTCGAGCGCCTGCACGAAGCCGTGGATGTTCTCCTTGGGCGTGCCCATGGGGATCATGTTGGGGACGATGACGCAACCGTTGTCGCAGGGGTAGAGCCCCTTGATCACGTGGCGCATCTCGGCCCGGATCTCCTCGACCGTGCCCGACAGCAGCACCTCGTCCTTGAGCCCGACGATGTAGCTCTTGCCGAGCCGGTTCGCGGTCTCGCGGAAGAGCTTCAGATTGTCCGACGGCGGGGTGTAGTAGTCGGGCGCCAGGTTGGTGATGATGAAGCTGCCGGTCTCGGCGCTCTTCTCGAGGAACTCGATCCACAGCGGCGTGCCCGCGTCGTTGGTGCCGTCGCCGACCTGGCTCAGGGCCCAGTAGAAGTAGATTACCGGGGTCGGCATCACCGCGTTGACGACGGTGGACACGTAGGGCTTCTCGAACTCGTAGAGCTGCTCGGGCCGGAAGTTGGGCACGGCGTTCCAGGCGTCGATCGAGATGAAGAAGGTGACGCCGAGCGACTTGAGCGCCCGGAACCATTTCGCGTTGGCCCCGCTCTGCGCCTTGATCGCGCGATGGAAGTTCTCGGGCTTGCGGCGCATCCACTGGACCGTGCGCTTGAAACCGAGCGCGTTCACGGTCTGGGCGTAGGTCGCCGAGGGGGCCGCCATCACCGGCCAGCCGCGCTTCTGCGTCAGGTTCTCGACCAGATGGCCGTAGAGCTCGACGCGCCGCGGCAGCCGGCCGTCGGTGAAGGGGTTGAAGCGATCGGCGGCTTGCTCCCAGGTATCCAGAACCTCTTCGTCGGACATCTCGTCGAAGTGCCGGATCTTGACATCGCCCGGGGCGTGATCGCGGAACTTCATGGTCACCAGGCCCATGGCCTCGATCTCGGAGTTCATGGTGTCGATGCCCTCGCCCAGCGCCTCGAAGCCGAACTCCTCGGTCCAGCGCTCGACGATCTCGGCATGCAGCTTCGGGTTGCGCTCCATTTCGCGCGGCGAGTGGCCGTACAGGATGGCCGGGCCGTCGGTGAAGAACGAATAGGTCGGGATGCGGTCCGAAGAGTTGTTGGTGCCGACCATGAGCGTGCGCTCCATCTTGCCGAGCGGCTCGCCCCGGTCGCGCTTCTCCATCGTTGCCTGGACCATCGGCATCATCATGTTCATCTGCTCCTCGACCGAGGGGCCGCCTTCCAGCGGGTCTTGCCAGTCCTCGTGAGGCCGCGGAGTCTCCATTTCGTTTAGCGGCAGGTAGGCCATGGTTTCCTCCCTTGACGTGGTTTTGTTTCGTTGGCCGTGGTGATCAGTAGAGGACGCGTTCGCCGGTGTCGCGCACGCTGCCCTGGCTGCGATCCGAGAAGGCGGTCTTCCGCGCCACCGACACGCGGCTCTCGCGCGGCGTGTCACAGATCTGCTTGCACAGCTTGATCATCTCCCAGGCGTCGTCGCCGTAGCCGTCGGCCTTGGCGACGTCCTCCGACCAGCGCCGGTTGATCGCGACCCCGCCCGAGAGGACCACCAGGCCGTCGTCCAGCAGGCCCTCCTGGCGCAAGCGTTCGAACGCGGGCGGGATGGCGATCATGGTCGTCGTCATATAGGAGCCTAGTCCGAGGATGTCGGGCTTCTCCTTCTTGACCATCTCGACGATGTCGTCGAGCTCGTTGTCGACGCCCAGGTCGACGGTCTCGAAGCCCTCGGCGGTGAGCATGGCGAGGCAGATGTTCTTGCCGATGTCGTGCACGTCGCCCTCGACCGTGCCGATCATGATCTTGCCGGCGCTCTCGACGTTGCCCTCCTCGATCTGCTTCAGCAGCGCCGGCATGACCACGGCGATGCCCGCCTTCATGGCCTCGCCCGCGAGCATCAGCTCGGGCAGGAAGAACTCGCCCTCGTTGAACTTCTCACCGGCGATCTGAACGCCCGGCGACATGCCGTCCTTGATGATGTCCTTGGGCGAGGTGCCCGCGTCCAAGGCCTGTTGCGCGAGCTCGGCGGCGTCTTCTTCCTCGCCATACAGCACGGCGTCGTTGAGTTTCTCGAAGATCTCGTCTCTCGAAGCCATCGGCTCCCTCCCTCTGACAGTGGTTTGCGTTTCTTAGGCGGTCTCACAGAAAGCGGGACAGCGGGTAGCGGAAAGTGTCCTCGTGGCTCTTCAGGGCCGCGAGGACCGCCGTCCCGGAAAACTGGCGCACGTCGTACTGGCACAGGCTGACCACCGGGAAGCGCCGCGCCATGGCATGGTTGTAGCGAATCTCGAAGTCCATCAGTTCGTCCACCTCCATGCCCTGGTGGATGAACCAGACCATGTCGCCGAGCAATCTGAGATGCTGGTCGCCCGAGCGCGTGGCCATGAAGAAGCTCTGCTCCAGGTAGTCGAACATGTCGCTCCCGGTGGGCATGCCGTCCGAGAGGATCAGCCGGCCGCGGGCGATGGCTTCGTCGAGGCCGCCGAAGACGGCGCCGAGGTGGTCGAGGATCTGGGCCCGGCCGTCGCCGGCGGCGATCAAAAAGCAGACGTCGCCCGCGCGCAGGCCGTCGGCGAGGAACGGCGTCGCCAGCCGCACCCGGCCCAGGTCGCTGTCGTAGAGCGAGCACAGGTGGCTGCCGTAGTCGATGGCCAGGCCCTCGAGAAAGACCTGGGCCACCCGGCCGCCGGTCTCCGCGTGGGCGCGTGCCGGCGCCTTCTGCTCCTCCAGGAAAGCCCGCAGATCGCGGCGGCGGAAGCGGCGCTCGCGCTTGGCGCCCACGCGGACGCAGGCGAGCCGCCCGCTATTGGTCCAGCGCCGCAGCGACACCTCGCTCACGTTCAGCATCGCCGCCGCCTGTCTGATGTTCAGAAGCTCGATCTCGTTGTCGGTGACAACGTCCAGCATGGGAGTCTCCGAAGCAGCCGCGCCGATTGACAGCCGCTCATATACAACCCTATTCTTAGTCCATCAATTCGCATTCAATGAATAAGAATGATTATAAAAGCATAAGTCAAGCGCGGTCTGAACGCCGATCTGGAAGGACGGCAGAAATGAGCGAAATCTGGGACCCGATCATCTACGCTGTGGGCGTGGCGACGGCGCTGGTCATCTACCTGCCGTTCTCGCCCATGACCATCGACCTGCTGATGCTGCCGCGGGCGCGTCAGATCGCCATCTACCGGCACCGCAAGACCCTTTGGGCCGTGGTCGCGGTGTGCTGCGCGCTGCTCGCCGGGCGCGGACTCCTGGGCCTGGCCGAGCCCGCCTGGCTGTGGGCCGCGGCGATCACCGCGGCCGTGCTCGCCATGGGCTTCTGGGGCGGCTACGTGCCCTTCGTCATGACCCCGCCCAGCCGCCAGCGCCTTTTGAGCGCGACCGAGGCCGACCAGCTGATCGCCGCCGACGAGGTGGTGCTCGGCCTGGTCGAAGGCGGCGAGGCCCGCGCCTATCCCCGCGACGCCCTCGCGCGGCCCCACTACTTCACCGAGACCGTGGGCGGCACGCCGTTCATCATCTCCTACTGCATCCTGTGCAACAGCGGCATGGCCTTTCGCGCCGAGCTCGACGGCCAACCGATGAACCTGCGCTGCGCCACCGCCTTCAACAACAACATCATCTACCACGACCCGGACACCGGGAATTTCATCCAACAGCTCGACGGTGCCGTCTTCGAGGGCCCCGATGCGGGCAAGCGCCTGGACGCGCACCCGGTGGTTCAGGCCAGCTGGGGCGAGTGGAAGCGCCTCCACCCGGAGACCAAGCTCTACTACGCGCCGGCGAACACGCTGCGGGACAAGATGGTGGCGACGATGCTGCGCATGATGATGCCGGTGGAGAAGCTGGCGCGGCGGCGCAAGCCCTGGCACCGGGTGAGCGGCGAGCTCGATCCCCGCCTGCCGGCGATGTCCTTCGTCTTCGGCGTCGAGGTGGGGGGCGAGACCTGCGCCTATCCGTTGGACCTGCTGCGCCAGCGAGGGGTGGTCGAGGACGAGGTAGGGGGCACCCCGATCGTCGTGCTCTACGACCGCGGGCGCGACCTGGGCCAGGTGTTCTCACGCCGCTTGGGCGCGCGCACCCTCAGCTTCACGGCGGCCGACGACGACGCCGGCGGGGCGCTCGCCCGGGACCTGGAGACCGGCAGCCTCTGGGAGCTCTCGGGCGGCGCCCGGGAGGGCGAGCTCGCCGGCCAGTCGCTGACGGCACTGCCCCATTACAACAAGCTGTTCTGGTTCAGCTGGGCCCTCTTCAAGCCCGGCACCCGCCTGGCCGCCGCCTGACGCCCGCGCCGCCCCGTCCCCTCTCGCGCCACATCTCGCGCCAATTAGCATATTGTCACCGCATTGACGGCCTCGCGTGCGCGCCGGGGAGGCCCAAAGGCGCTTCCCGGGGTGAGCGTCGACCGCGCCTCCTTCAAGAGCCGGATCGAGAACTCGAAGGAATCGGCGTGCTCGGCGACGATCCTGGAAAAGACGTAGTAGGCGTCCTCGCGCCGCAGCTGCCGCCAATCTTGGCAATATCGGGCAACAGCGCAATGAAATGACAAAAAAAAGCGGCAGGAAATGCCGCTAAGTTCTTGAAAAGATTGGTCGGAGTGCCCGGATTCGAACCGGGGGCCCCTGCCTCCCGAAGACAGTGCTCTACCAGGCTGAGCTACACTCCGGCGTTGTGAGAGGCCGCTCTTATAGCGCCAAGCCCGGGCCCCCGCAAGCGCCCGGCGGCGGGCCCATGCGCGGCGCCAGGGCCGGACGCAAGGCTCGGGCGCTATGGTCTCAGTGGGCGCGCTCGATGCAGAAGTCGACGACCTCCATGAGCGCCCGCTTGGCCGCCCCGTCGGCGAAGATACCGAGCGCGTCCCGCGCCTTGGCGCCATAGTGGCGGGCGCGCTCGACGGTGTCGCTGATGGCGCCGTGGCCGTGCATCAGCGCGGTGGCGTTGTCGAAGTCGCCCGACTCCTGTTTCCCTTCCTCCATGGTGCGGCGCCAGAACTCGCGTTCGTCCTCGCTGCCGCGGCGGAAGGCGAGCACCACCGGCAGGGTGATCTTGCCCTCGCGGAAGTCGTCGCCCACGGTCTTGCCGAGCACCGCCTGCCGCGCCGTGTAGTCGAGGGCGTCGTCGACGAGCTGGAAGGCGATGCCGATGTTCTTGCCGTAGCTCGCCAGCGCCTCGTCCTCGACCCGGGGGCGCTCGGCGACGACGGCGCCGACGTGGCAGGCGGCGGCGAACAGGGCGGCGGTCTTGGCGGTGATGACCTCGACGTAGGCGTCCTCACTCGTCGAGGTGTCGTTCGACGTCAGGAGCTGCATCACCTCGCCCTCGGCGATCACCGCGGCGGCGTCGGCGAGGATGTGCAGCACCTCGAGCGAGCCGGTCTCGACCATGAGCTGGAAGGCGCGGCTGAAAAGGAAATCGCCCACCAGCACGCTGGCCTGATTGCCCCACATCACGTTGGCCGTGGCGCTGCCGCGGCGCAGGTCGCTCTCGTCGACCACGTCGTCGTGCAGGAGCGTCGCGGTGTGGATGAACTCGACGCTGGCGGCGAGATTGATGTGCTTGCTGCCCTGATAGCCGCACATCCGCGCCGCGGCCAGGGTGAGCAGGGGCCGCAGCCTTTTGCCCCCGGCGGCGATGATGTGGCCGGCGAGCTGGGGAATGAGCTCGACCCGGCTCTCCATGCGCCGCAGGATGACCTCGTTGACCTTGACGAGGTCGTCCTCGACGAGTGCGAGCAAGGGATCGAGGCTGGCCCGCCCACGCCGGTCCTTCTCCCGCTCCAACGAGACGACTGTGGCCACGTCCGGGCCCCTCCTTGACTTTCCCCCCGATGCGGCGAGCATAGAAGGCCGCGTGTTCGCGGGTCAAGCTTCGGTGCCGCGCCTCGGCGCCGCGGGGAACGCGATTCTCGAGGCCTGGAACCTCAGCCATGGTCGAGCTGCTGCGCACCAACGATACGGTTCTGATTTCGTGGCTCACGGCCCTGCTTGCCGACGCCGGCGTGGAGGCGGTGGTCCTCGACGGCCATACCAGCGTCCTCGAGGGCAGCGTCAACGCCATCGAGCGCCGGCTGATGGTGGTGAACGAGGACGCGGAGCGCGCGCGGCGGGCGCTCGACGCCGCCGGAATCGGTCATGGCGGACGCTGAGCGGGCGGACGCCGAGGGCGCCGCGCTCCATTACAGCGAGGACAGCCTGCTCGGGGGGCGGGTGCGTCTGCGCCAACCCGCCGCCGGCTACCGGGTGGCGATCGACCCGGTGCTGCTGGCGGCCGCGGTCCCGGCAAGGGCGGGCGAGCGCGCCCTCGACGTCGGCGCCGGAAGCGGCGCCGCCGCCCTGTGCCTGGGCGTACGCGTCGCGGGCGTCCACGTCACGGGGCTCGAGCGCGACCCGGCGCTGGCGCGGCTGGCGGCCGAGAACGTGGCCCTCAACGGGCTCGGCGCCGGTCTCGAGATGGTCGTCGGAGACCTGTTGCGGGCGCCGGCCGCCCTGGTCCCGGCCGCGTTCGATCACGTCCTCGCCAACCCGCCCCATCTCCGGCCCGAGGCCGTCCGGGCGCCCGGCGATCCGCTGCGCGCCGCGGCCCACGTCGAGGGCGAGGCGGGGCTCGGCGCCTGGCTCCGCTTTTGCCTCTCCATGGCCCGCCCCGGCGGCACGGTGACGCTGGTGCACCGGGCCGAGCGGCTCGACGAGCTCCTGGCCGGGCTCGGCGCCGGCGCCGGCGCCATCGTCGTCTTCCCGCTCTGGCCGGGCGCCGCGAAGGCGGCCAAGCGCGTCATCGTGCAGGCGCGGGTGGGCCGCGCCGCGCCGCTCCGCCTCGCCCCGGGGATGGTGCTGCACGCCGCCTCCGGCGCCTACACGCCCGAGGCCGAGGCGGTGCTGCGCGACGGCGCCGCGCTCACCCTCTGAGGCCGGGCCGGCCGATGCTTGTCGGGGCCAGGGGCCGCGCTTATCTTCAGGGCATGCGATTCGGCCGCCTCCGCGCCCTCATCCCGATCCAACGACTGCGCGAGCCACCCCCGGTGGTGGCGGTGCTGCGCCTCGCCGGGGTCATCGGCCTTCCCACCGCGGTGCGGGGAAACCTCACCCTCGCCAACCTCGCCGCTTCGATCGAGCGCGCCTTCACCACCCGCGGCGTCAAGGCGGTGGCGCTGGCGGTGAGCTCGCCGGGCGGCTCGCCGGTGCAGTCGGCGCTGATCCACAAGCGCATCCGGGCGCTGGCCGAGGAGAAGGAGGTACCGGTCTTCGCCTTCGCCGAGGACGTCGCCGCCTCGGGCGGCTACTGGTTGGCGCTGGCCGCCGACGAGATCTACGCCGACGAGAACTCGATCGTCGGCTCGATCGGGGTGATCTCCGCGGGCTTCGGCTTCGAGGGCCTGCTCGAGCGCCTCGGCGTCGAGCGCCGGGTCCACGCCCAGGGCGGCAAGAAGCAGCTGCTCGACCCCTTCGCGGCCGAGAAGCCGGCCGACGTCAAGCGCCTGGAGAAGCTTCAGAAGGAGATCCACGAGAGCTTCAAGGCGCTGGTGCGGTCGCGGCGCGAGGGCAAGCTCAAGGGCTCCGACCGCAAGCTCTTCTCGGGCGAGATCTGGACCGGCCGCGAGGCCCTGGAGCTGGGCCTGGTCGACGGCGTCGGCGACCTCCGCGCGGTGCTGCGCGAGCGCTTCGGCGACAAGGTCAAGCTGCGCCTGATGGCGCCCGAGCGCTCGTGGCTGAGGCGCCGACTCGGGCTCAGCGAGGCGACGGGACCCGGAGCCTGGGCCGTCGAGCTCGTCGCGGCGGCCGAGGCGCGTGCCCTGTGGGCGCGTTACGGCCTCTAGCAGAGGCGCCCCGGGCCGGGGTTGACCGGGCCCTCCGGCGCCACTACTAAGGCTCCATGTTCGGCTTCAGCATTACCAAGCTGATCTTCACCGTCGTCGTCATCGCCGCGGTGTGGTACGGCTTCAAGTGGCTCGATCGGCTGGGCAAGGAGCGAAGCGGCAAGCTCGACGCCTCGGGGGGCCTGCGCGGCACCGGCGGCGAGGGCAGGCGCCCCGTGGAACAGGCCGCGGAGATGGAGAAGTGCCGCGTCTGTGGCATCTACGTGGCGGCGGACGGAACCGGGTCCTGCGGGCGTAGCGACTGTCCCTATCGCGGCTGAGTCAGGCGGTTAACGATGGCGGCAACGAGCGCTCCCGCGCCCTCGTTCCAGGATCTCATCCTCACCCTTCAGAGCTATTGGGCGCGGCAGGGTTGCGTCCTCCTGCAGCCCTACGACCTGGAGGTGGGCGCCGGCACCTTTCACCCCGCCACCACCTTGCGCGCGCTCGGGCCCGAGCCCTGGCGGGCGGCCTACGTCCAGCCCTCGCGGCGCCCGGCCGACGGCCGCTACGGCGAGAACCCCAACCGCCTCCAGCACTACTACCAGTTCCAGGTCATCCTCAAGCCCTCGCCCGACGACATCCAGGAGGTCTACCTGGCGAGCCTGGACGTGCTCGGCATCGACGCCAAGAACCACGACATCCGCTTCGTCGAGGACGACTGGGAGAGCCCGACGCTGGGCGCCTGGGGGCTGGGCTGGGAGGTCTGGTGCGACGGCATGGAGGTGAGCCAGTTCACCTACTTCCAGCAAGTGGGCGGCATCGATTGCAACCCGGTGTCGGGCGAGATCACCTACGGCCTCGAGCGGCTGGCGATGTACGTCCAGGGGGTCGACAGCGTCTACGAGCTCGACTGGAACGGCGCCGGGGTGAGCTACGGCGACGTCTACCTGCAGAACGAGCGCGAGTTCTCGGCCTTCAACTTCGAGTACGCCAACACCGAGCGCCTGCTGCGGCACTTCGCCGACGCCGAGGCCGAGTGCGGCGCCCTGCTCGGCGCCAAGCTCGCCTTGCCGGCCTACGACCAGTGCCTGAAGGCGAGCCACCTCTTCAACCTGTTGGACGCCCGCGGCGTCATCAGCGTCACCGAGCGCGCCGCCTACATCGCCCGGGTGCGGGCGCTGGCCAAGGGCTGCTGCGAGGCCTGGCTCGAGAGCCGGGGCCATGCCGTCCCGGACGGGGCTTGAGCGGTGGCGGAGCTGCTTCTCGAGCTGCTGTCGGAGGAGATCCCGGCGCGTATGCAGGCGCGCGCCGCGGCGGACCTCGAGCGCCTGGTCTGCGCGGCGCTCAAGGAGGCCGCCCTCGACTACGAGAGGGCGCGGGCCTACGTCACGCCGCGCCGGCTGGCCCTGGTGGTGGACGGCCTGCCGCTGGCCCAGCCCGACGTCACGGTCGAGCGCAAGGGCCCGCGCGCCGACGCGCCTGAGAAGGCGATCGAGGGCTTCCTGAGGTCGGTGGGTCTCACCCGCGATCAGGTCGAGGAGCGCGAGACCGGGAAGGGGACGGTGCTGTTCGCGGTCGAGCAGCGCAAGGGCCGGGCGACGGCGGAGCTGCTTCTCGAGCTGTTGCCGGGCGCGGTCACGGCGCTTTCCTGGCCCAACTCGATGCGCTGGGGCGCCCACGGCGCGCGCTGGGTGCGGCCGCTCCACGGCGTGCTCTGCCTCTTGGACGGCGATGTCGTGCCCTTCGGGTTCGCGGCTCTGGTAGCCGGCGACACCACCCGCGGCCATCGCCTCCACGCGCCTAAGCCCTTCAGGGTGCGGGACTTCGCCGACTATCGCGACAAGCTGCGCCAGTCCTTCGTGATGCTCGACGCCGACGAGCGCAGGGCCGAGATCAAGGACCAGGCGAAGAAGCTCGCGGTGGCGGAGGGGCTCGTGCTCGAGGAGGACCCGGCGATGCTGGCCGAGAACGCCGGGCTCGTGGAATGGCCCGTGGTCCATGCGGGCCGGATCGACGAGCGCTTCATGGACCTGCCGCCCGAGGTCCTGACCACGGTCATGCACCACCACCAGAAATACCTCGCCCTGCGCAGCGCCGACGACGAGCTCGCGCCCCGCTTCGTCCTGGTCGCCGGGATCGTGGCCGAGGACGGCGGCCAGGCCATCGTGGCCGGCAACGAACGGGTCTTGCGGGCGCGCCTCGCCGACGCCCGGTTCTTCTGGGACCAGGACCGCAAGGCGAGCCTCGAGAGCCGGCTCGAGGCGCTCGACGGCGTCATCTTCCACGCCAAGCTGGGCTCGCTGGGCGAGAAGGCGGCGCGGCTGGCGGCGCTCTCGGCCTATCTCGCCCCCCTGGTGCCCGGCACCGCGCCCGAGCTCGCGGGCCGTGCGGCGCGGCTCGCCAAGGCCGATCTCACCACCGCCATGGTGGTCGAGTTCCCCGAGTTGCAGGGCATCATGGGCCGCTACTACGCCCGCCACGACGGCGAGAGCGAAGAGGTCGCGGAGGCGATCGCCGAGCACCACGCGCCCCGGGGCCCGGGCGACCGCTGTCCCACCGCGCCCACGAGCGCCGCCGTCGCGCTCGCCGACAAGATCGACACCCTGGTCGGCTTTTTCGCCATCGGCGAACGGCCGACCGGATCGAAGGACCCCTTCGCGCTGCGCCGGGCCGCGCTCGGCGCCATCAGGCTGGTGCTCGAGAACGATCTCCGCCTGTCGTTGCGGGCGCTCTTCGAGGCCGCCGCCCGCGGCTACGAGGGGACATCGGGCGCCGAAATCGCACCCGCGAGCGAGTTGTCCGACGCGCTCCTGGGCTTCTTCACCGACCGGCTGAAGGTGCACCTGCGCGAGGAAGGCGTGCGCCACGACCTGATCGCGGCCGTCTTCGCGCTCACCGGCGAGGACGATCTGGTGCGCCTGCTGTCGCGCGTGCGCGCCCTGGCCGGCTTCCTCGACAGCGAGGACGGCGAGCATTTGCTCACGGCCTACAAGCGGGCCAGCAACATCGTGCGTATCGAGGAGAAGCGCGACGGCGCCAGTTACGAGGGCGAGGCCGAAGTGGCGCTCCTGGCCCAGCCCGAGGAGGCCAAGCTCGTCGAGCGCCTGACCGAGGTCTCGGGCGCGAGCGCCGAAGCGCTGGAGCGGGAGGCGTTCGCCGAGGCGATGTCGGAGCTGGCGCGGCTCAGGACGCCGGTCGACCTCTTCTTCGACGAGGTCACGGTCAACGCCGACGACGAGAAGCTCCGGCGCAACCGGCTCAGGCTTTTGTCGCAGATCCGCGCCACCCTCGGCGCGGTCGCCGACTTCTCGCAGATCGAAGGTTAGCGCCGGAGCCTAGGCCGGGGAGAGGGCGATGACCAAGTGGGTGTACAGCTTCGGCGACGGCGCCGCCGAGGGCGATGGCGGCATGGACGGCCTTTTGGGCGGCAAGGGGGCGGGGCTTGCCGAGATGGTCCGCCTCGGCCTGCCGGTACCGCCGGGGTTCACCATCACCACCGAGGTCTGCGCCGCCTATTACGTCAACGACCGGTGCTTCCCCGAGGCCATGCTGGACCAGGTCGAGGCCGCGGTCGGGGCGGTCGAGCGAAGCCAGGGCGCCGGCTTCGGCGACGCCGCCAACCCGCTCCTGGTCTCGGTGCGCTCGGGCGCCCGGGCCTCGATGCCGGGGATGATGGACACGGTGCTCAACCTCGGGCTCAACGACGACACCGTGGCCGGCCTGGCGGCGCGCAGCGGCGACCCCCGCTTCGCCTACGACAGCTACCGCCGTTTCATGCAGATGTTCGGCGACGTTGTGCTGGGCCTCGAGCACCACCAGTTCGAGGACATTCTCGAGCACTACAAGGAAGGCCGCGGCTACGTCCTCGATACCGAGCTCGACGCCGACGACTGGCAGGACGTGATCGCCGAGTACAAGGCCCTGGCCGAGCGCGACTTCGGCGCGCCCTTTCCCCAGGACGTGGGCGAACAGCTCCGGGGCGCCATCGGCGCCGTGTTCGGCTCGTGGATGAACCGGCGCGCCATCACCTATCGGCGGCTCCACAACATCCCCGAATCCTGGGGCACGGCGGTCACCGTGCAGGCCATGGTGTTCGGCAACATGGGGGAGGACTGCGCCACCGGCGTCGCCTTCACGCGCGACCCCTCGACCGGCGAGCGAAGCTTCTTCGGCGAGTACCTGATCAACGCCCAGGGCGAGGACGTGGTGGCCGGCATCCGCACGCCCCAGCACCTCACCGTCGCCGCCAAGGAGGCCAACGACTCGAAGCTGCCGGCGATGGAGGAGGTGATGCCCGGGGTCTACGCCGAGCTGGTCGAGATCTACCAGCGCCTCGAGGCCCACTACCGGGACATGCAGGACGTCGAGTTCACGGTCCAGTCGGGCAAGCTCTACATGCTGCAGACCCGGGCCGGAAAGCGCACCACCAAGGCGGCGCTCAAGATCGCGGTCGACATGGTGAGCGAAGGGCTGATCGCGCGCAGCGAGGCCATCGCGCGCATCGATCCGCTCTCGCTCGAGCAGCTGCTGCACCCGATGCTCGATCCCGACGCCGAGCGCCTGGTGCTGGCCCGCGGGCTGCCGGCGTCGCCCGGCGCCGCCTCGGGCCTGGTGGTGTTCAACGCCGACGAGGCCGAGAAGCGGGCGGCGGAGGGCGAGTCCGTGATCCTGGTGCGCGTCGAGACCAGCCCCGAGGATATCCACGGCATGCATGCCGCCAAGGGCATCCTCACCAGCCGCGGCGGCATGACCAGCCACGCCGCGGTGGTCGCCCGCGGCATGGGCCGTCCCTGCGTGGCCGGCGCCGGGGCGTTCTACATCGACTATCGCGACCACACCATGGCGGTGGCGGGACGCACCATTCCGGTGGGCGAGACCATCACCATCGACGGCTCCACCGGCGAGGTCATGCTGGGCCAGGTGCCCACGGTTCAGCCCGAGCTCTCGGCCGAGTTCGACGAGCTCATGGCCTGGGCCGACGAGCTCCGGAGGCTGGGCGTCAGGGCCAACGCCGACACCCCGCTCGATGCCCGCACGGCGCTCGATTTCGGCGCCGAGGGCATCGGGCTGTGCCGCACCGAGCACATGTTCTTCGAGGCCGACCGCATCGTCGCCATGCGCCAGATGATCCTGGCCGAGGACACCGCCGGCCGCCGCGCCGCGCTCGACAAGCTCTTGCCGATGCAGCGCGCGGACTTCGCCGAGCTCTTTCGCATCATGGCCGGGCGGCCGGTGACGATCCGCCTTCTCGACCCGCCGCTGCACGAGTTCCTGCCCCACGGCGACGACCAGTTCGCCGACGTCGCCCGCAGCGCCGGGGTCGACACCGATAGGCTCCGTCACCGGGCCCTGGCGTTGCGCGAGGTCAACCCGATGCTGGGCCATCGCGGCTGCCGCCTGGCGATCACCTACCCCGAGATCTACGAGATGCAGGCCCGCGCCATCTTCGAGGCGGCCCTCGAGGTGGGCGCCGAGCGGGGTGAGGCGGTGACGCCCGAGGTCATGATCCCGCTGATCGCCAGCCGCAGCGAGCTCGAGCTCCTGAAGGCGAACATCGACGCCGTCGCCCAGGCGGTGGCCGAGGAGCGGGGCACCCAGCCCAGCTACCAGGTCGGCACCATGATCGAGCTGCCGCGCGCGGTGCTGCGTGCGGCCGAGATCGCCGAGCATGCCGAGTTCTTCAGCTTCGGCACCAACGACCTCACCCAGACCGCCTTCGGCATCAGCCGCGATGACGCCGCCAGCTTCCTCGAGCGCTACCGCGCCGTGGGCGTGCTCGCCGAGGATCCCTTCGTCGCCATCGACGAGGACGGCGTCGGCGAGCTCATGCGCATCGGCGTCGAGCGCGGTCGCCAGACCCGCCCCGAGCTCAAGATCGGCATCTGCGGCGAGCACGGCGGCGACCCCGGCTCGGTGCGCTTCTGCCACCGCATCGGCCTCGACTACGTCTCCTGCTCGCCCTATCGGGTGCCGATCGCCCGCCTCGCCGCCGCCCAGGCGGCGATCGCCGAGGACTGACCGGCGCATGCCGACCTCGGTTCGACTCGATGACGAGACGGAGCGGCGCCTGGGCGAATTGGCCCAGCGCACCGGCCGCACCAAGAGCTGGTACATCCGCGAGGCCATCAAAGAGGCTTTGGATGAGTGGGACGAGTATCGCCTCGCGCTGTCCCGGCTCGAGCGGGAGAAGGGAGAGGTCGATATCGACGAGGTGAGGCGGAGGCTTGGTCTGGAGGATTAGCTTCCGGCCCTCGTTCTTCGGGCGGCGCATCGGGGCGAGGTGTACCGCTGACGCTCTGCTAAACGTCCTGGCGGCTGCGGCTCGCCCACAGCACCCCGAGGGTCGCGAAGCCCGCCGCCATCATAACGGCGATCACCAGCGCCATGGGCAGGCTCGAAGCGCTGGGGAAGGGTACCACGGCGAGGCTCCCCAGTGCGCCGAGCCCGCTTTGGATGAAGCCGAGCAGCGCCGAGGCGGCGCCCGCCATCTCAGGGTAAGGGTTGATGGCACCGGCCACCGCGGCGGGTAGATAGAGGCCCATGCCGACGGCGTAGACGAAGATCGGCCCGTAGATGGCGGCCAGGCTCAAGTGGCCCGCGAGGGCCAGGCCGGCCAGGGCGAGGGCGCCGGCGAGCGCCACCACGGCGCCGCTCAGCACCATCGGATCGTCCCTCACCCTGAAGGCGAGCAGCCCAGCGGCGTAGCTCCCGCCGGCGTAACCGGCGACGCCGATCAGCGACAACAGGCCGAAGGCGTCGGGCCTCACGCCGATGACGTCGATGACCACGATGGGTGCGGCGGTCTGGAAGGCGAACAGGGCCGCGAAGCCGAAGCCGCCGAGCGCCGAGTAGGCCATGAAACGTGGGTTGCGCGCGAGGCTCAGGTAGTCGCGCGCGAGGCCCGAAAGGAAGGCGGCGTGGCGGCGGCGCTCGGGCAGGCTCTCGGCCAGCCGGCGCCACACCAGCCCCACCGTCACGGCGCCGTAAAGGGTGGCGGCGGCGAAGTTCATGCGCCAGCCGAACCACACCTCGAGGTAACCGCCGATGATCGGCGCCAGCGCCGGCGCCAGCGCCAGCGCGGTGCCGATCCAGGCCATCACGCGGGCCACCTGGTCGCGCTCGAACAGGTCGCGCACCACCGCGCGGCCGATCACCGGGCCGGCACAGGCGCCCAGCGACTGCAGCAGCCGGGCGGCGATCAGGAGCTCGACGTTGGGCGCCAGGGCGCAGGCCGCGCCCGACAGGGTGAACAGCAGCAGGCCGGCGATGAGCACCGGGCGCCGGCCATAGCGGTCGGCGAGCGGGCCATAGATCAGGTGGGCGGTGGCGAAGCCGATCAGGAACACGGTGAGCGTGAGCTGGGTGGTGCCGACGCTGGCCTCGAGGCTTTCGGCCATCGCCGGCAGCGAGGGGAGATAGATGCTCGTGGCCACCGGCCCGGTGGCGGTGAGCGCGGTCAAGAGCGCGATCAGGCCGGGACGGGGGGAGCGCAAGGGGAGGGCGATCAGAGCTCGGCGGGCAGCGCCACCAGCTCGCCGGCGGTGACCAGGTCGGGCGGCGGCATCGCGGCGACCGCCTCGGCCAGCCGCCCCCCGAGGCCCAACAGCTGGTCGGCGAGGGCGATCATGCGGCGGTTGGGCATGGCGTGGCCGGCGCGGGCGCTGAGCAGGGTCACGACCTCGCGCTCGCGGCCCGGGTTGAGGCGGCAGGCGAGGATCAGCGCCGCGGCGGTCGAGCGGCTCACGCCGGCCCAGCAGTGCACCAGCATCGGCGCCGCGCGCTCCCAGCCCCGGGCGAACTCGAGCAGGCTTTCGATGTGCTCGATCTCGGGCGCGACGTAGCCCATGAAGGGCTGAGAGATGTCGTGCACGCCGATGCGGAGGTGATTCTCGGGCTCGATGCCGGGCGGCGTCGCCACCACGTGATCGGGGTCGAGCAGAGAGACCAGGTGAGAGGGCCGGACCTCCGCCACCGCCGCCGGCATGCCCTCGAGCGAGCTCACGTAGATCATCCCGAGTGTTCCCCCGGCGTCCTCGGCCTCGCGGCGACGGCGCTCACGCCGCCTCACCCTGGGCCGCGAACCAGGCCTCGTCCGCCAGCACCACCGAGGTCGCGATCTGGTGCTCGCCCAACGCCCAGTAGCGCCGCAGCAGGCGGTCCTTCTCGGCCTCCGTCACCAGGCGGAAGCCCCGCTTCTCGTAGAAGCGCACGGCCCAGGCGGCGTCGGCCCAGGTGCCGACCAGCAGCGGCGAGCTCGCCTGTTGCCTGAGGCGCGCCAGCAGCCGTCCCCCGATGCCGCTGCCCTGGCGCGCCGTGCGTACGTAGGCGTGGCGGATCAGGGTCACGTCGTCCACCCGCTGGTCGCCTATCACCCCCGCGAGCCCGCCGTCCTCCTCATAGCCCCAGAACGCCACCCCCTCGGCGATCTCGTGACGGAGCTCGTCCTCGGGCATGTAGGGCTCATTCCAGCACTCGGCCGGGATGATGCCGCGATAGGCCCGCGCCGCGTCGTTGACGATGCCGTGGATCGCTTCGAAGTCTTCTCTCACGCAACGCCGGATCATGGCCTCGTCCCCGCCCCCTTCCCGGGCGCGCCCCTCTTCAGACCTCGCGGTGGCGAAAGCAGTCCACCGTGTGGTCGTTGACCATACCTACCGCCTGCATGAAGGCGTAACAGATGGTGGGGCCGCAGAACTTGAAGCCGCGCCCTTTGAGGTCCTTGCTCATGGCCCGCGACTCTGCGCTGTCGGCGGGGATCTCGGCATCCGTTCGCCAGGCGTTGGTGATGGTGGCGCCGCCGCTGAAGCCCCAGATGTAGCGCTCGAAGCTGCCCAGCTCCTCGAGGATCGCGAGATAGGCGCGGGCGCTGGCGATGGCGCCCTCGATCTTGGCGCGGTTGCGCACGATCCCGGCGTCGGCCATCAACGCCGCCACACGGTCGGCGCCGTAGTCGGCGATCAGCTCGGGGCGGAAGCCGTCGAAGGCGCGGCGGAAGTTGTCGCGCTTGCGCAGGATCGTGATCCACGACAGGCCGGCCTGAAAGCCGTCGAGGAGCAGCTTCTCGAAGAGCGCCCGGTCGTCGTGCTCGGGCACGCCCCATTCGCTGTCGTGGTAGGCGAGGTAGAGCGGGTCCTCGCCGGGCCAGGCGCAACGCACGATATCGGCTCGGGCCATGGGCGTCTCAGGCGGGCCTGTGGCACACCGCCTCGACCTTGTAGCCGTCGGGGTCGAGCACGAAGGCGGCGTAGTAATTTTCGTGATAGTGGGGGCGCAGGCCCGGCCCTCCGGCGTCGCGGCCGCCGGCGCCGGTGGCGGCGGCGTGGAAGGCCTCGACGGCGGCCCGCTCGGGCGCGACGAAGGCGACGTGGAGGCCGGATGGCACCGAAACCTGCGCGTCGTCCGCCGGCCGCCCGATCCAGAACACCGGCCGATCGCTGCCGTAGCCGATCGCGCCTTCGATCTCGAGCTGGCGGGTGAAGCCGAGGGACGCGAGGGCGTCGTCGTAGAACGCGGCGCTGGCGCCGAGGTCGCTGACGCCCAGCGAGAGGTGGTCGAGCATCGCCGGATCCTCGTTGCGATGGGGAGCGCCGCCACTATAGCCCTGGCGCCGGCGCTGGCAATGGCGTCGGGGGCGGGCGGGCGGTACGGAAGCGCCGATAACCCCTCGGGCGCTGATCCGGGCCTTATGCTCTGGGCGGCAGCACGAGCTGTGTCTGGGTGACGAGGGCGACAAGCCGCCCTTCCTCGGATGAAACCCGGGTCTGCCAGACCATCGTGGTCTTGCCCCGGTGCACCGGTGTCGTTTCACCGATCACGCGCGTGCCGACCGCGGCCGCAGCGATGAAGTTGGTCTTGCTCTCGATGGTTGCCGTCCGGGCGCCGTCGGGAAGGTTCAGAAAGGTGCCCGCCGCGCCCAAGGTATCCGCGAAGGCCATCACCGTCCCCCCGTGCAGGATCGCCGGCAAGGTACAAAGGTCGTCACGCACCACCAGCTCCGCGACCACCCGATCGAGCTCGGCGGCGACGAACCGCAGGCCCAGGAGCTTGGCGAACGGCAGCATGAAGTCATTGAGGCGGTTCAGCATGTCCATGTTCCAATTCCAAGGTATAAGGCCGCAAACTCTCCGTGTGCGTCAATTGATGGAACACGGCACCGGGCACGGCGGACTCGCCGGGCTGATGGATCGGTCGGTGGCAACCAGTTCGACAATCCTTAGGAGCCGGAGCAGTCGGAGTGAACTCAAGAATGTGGGCATAGTGACACGGCTACCGTGGTCGCCTGATTAACGCATATGATTCGAATGTATCATTAGCATAATCCGATATTTCGTTAATAGGCGCATAATAAAGCTGCCGAGCTAATTTCTAATTGTCAGACGAGCGTCGAGCACAAATCCAGTAGGAAATCAGAACATCACTTGTTGTGAAGTTCCGTTTCTTCACGAAAATATTCAGGGCATTCCTTACTTGTCGAGACTCTTGACGCTGAAGTATACGCACATTTCAAAAATGACAAGAAAGCATAAATGAGTCCCGGAGATCTAGGCCACGACAAACCACTTTGTAACATCACAACCACAGATAAACTGTACATTAATGCCATTTTTTTTCAACGCCAAGATGTGGTTAATCCAATCGCTATCCACAGCATTGGCGACGGGTTTTCCGGTCTTTCGAGCCGCAGCTGCAAATTTTCGGTCGTCGCGAGGGAAACTAGATAGATCTGGATCAGTCGGAAAATCGGAAAATTCCCCTGTAGACCGGTCCTTCGGCAGAGATATCCTCTCAACGCGCAATGGCGCGCTATTTAGAACCGTTTGATAAAATCTGTCTCCCACTCCCGGTTGACCACTAGGATTAAGGTAGCGGTGATACTCTGCCTGAATTTCTCCACCCAAGTCTAAGATGGTCTTACCCCGTGCGATGAGCGTATTTAAGAAATCGATGGTTGCCAATCGACAATCAATTGAGGCATTGGTATGACGCCCGTTCGCAACAACGGCGACATTCGTATCGACAACGCGTTGCATCAATCCGCCGCAGCCGCCTTCATACGCTTCAGACGTGCTTCCTCCGCTGCATAGGTCTCACCGAACGCATCGCCCATAAAGTGTTGGGGCCAGTTAGCGATTTGCCCAAAGATGTCAAGCGTCAGAGGCTCAAGCTTCGATATACCCTTGGTTGTTGTACAGAAATATAGTTTTATATCGTCTACTGATACACTCTCTTCAGCGACCCGGCGCTGAAGGCGGAGAAGCAAATGCTCTGAATGACTTTCGACAACTACCTGAACTCCTCTATGGATAGCGGCGTTGATGATCACGTCAGCGAGGTTGGCCTGCGCGAGCGGGTGAAGATGGATCTCTGGTTGCTCAAGGATGACGGTAGCGCCCTCCGGCACGTATTGAAGAAGAGTAACAACTGGCAGGACCTGTGATACACCAAAACCTACATCGGTTAAGAGTGCCTCTGTCCCATTCTCTGTAATCCGAACGCGAGCTTGCCATCGATTCGTCCCCCGGGCAATTTCCTCAACGCGGAAATCGTAAATCAATCCCATCTCGTGCAACCAATATGCTACCATTTTCTGAAATGATAAATAGTGACCTTTGTACTTTACGTTTCGTGTTTCGTTAGCGGCGGTAGCAGCAAGTATCGCATCGATCGCTTTTTCACCGCGAAGACCGACATCTTGCGGTCGCGACCGCGCCCACAAATAATCACGTTGCGGGTATTCGCGCAATGGACCTATATAGAATATGTTGTCTATTTGCTCCTCATAAGCCGATTCAATGTCAGAAAGAAAAGATGCATTCTGGAAATAGGTCCTCGCCTGATCGGGGAACGCATAAGATTTTATCGGCCCTGGAAGTTGCCACTGTCGACCTTGAGTTCGGATAAATCGAAAATCTCCGCCTTCCGCTGTGAGTTCGAAATCGCGCTCGCGAGGTCCCTTCGGCGTGAGTGAGAAAGTCATGTCACCCAAACAATAAGCCAATCGGGTCGAAGCTGCGCCCTGGTCCCGAGCGCTGACCTCGCTTTCGATCTTGAGCTCACGCGAACGCGCAATCGAGGCAGTCCTCTTGCCACTTGGATCGACGAGATTTAACTCCCTCGCCCGTTCAATCGAGAGCGACCATGAAAGGGATGTCTGCTCGTTGTGTCGATGGATCATGTCGCTATAGACGCCAAGGCTCACATACGGGCCATTGAAATCGAGAGAGATTCTGCGATCGGTAGCGTCTTTGGTTTGTTTCAAAAGCAACAGAAACTGTATCAGGCTCGTCTTTCCCGACGAATTTGGCCCGAACAGGCCGGTAATCCGGCCAAAGTCGATGGTGGCTTCTGGCCAGCTCTTGAAGTTCTGGAATGTGAGTCGTCGGAGCATGATTGGATAATATAGCTTAGCTTGCCGTTCGTCACTAGGGACGGTGCGCCCCCCCCCCGCTACCATTGTCGCGCTGTCTCGTCCACATTTCTGGGCCAGCGCGGGGACTTCACGAGGCCGGGTCCCGGTCCATGCCCTCGGGCCTGACCTTCGCGAGGCGCTACGCTAGAACTCCGCCCAGTCGGGCTTCAGCGGGCTGACGCGGGCCTCGCCGGCGGTGAGCGGCGCGCCGCTCTCCTTGGCGCGCTCGATCTCGTCGAGGCGCAGGAGTGCGATGGCGGTGCCGTCGCGGCCCGAGCGCAGCTCGCCGGCGCGGCGCTCGCCGGCCATGATCGGCGTCCCCGGGGCGGGCAGGGGGCCCTCGACCGCGACCGGCATGAGCCGCTTGCGCACCAGGCCCCGATACTTGACGCGGGCGGTGAGCTCCTGGCCCACGAAGCAGCCCTTGTTGAAGTCGACGCCGGCCAGCTCGTCGAAGCCGCTCTCGAGCAGGGTCGCCTTCTCGACGATCATGTCGCGGCTGCCGTCGGGGAGCCCGGCGGCGAGCCGCGCGCGGTCGTAATCGGCGGCCTCGGCCCGGGTCAGGCCTTGGCCCTCGAGGATCGCCGCCGCGCTTCCGCTGGGCAGGATCGCGCGCCCGCCGATGGCGGCGAGGCGGGGGTCGGTGAAGGCGATGCCGTGCCCAAGCGCGATCGCCCGCCCGGGCTCAAGCTCGAGGCCCAGGGGCCCAAGCGCGCCCGCGCCGATCAGCGCCGCGACCCGCCAACCCGGGCCCAGGTCTTCCAAGACCACATCGGCGCGCAGTCGGTAGAGCGTGAGCCGCCGCTCGAGCTCGGCGAGCCGGGCGCCCTCGCAGTCGAGCACCAGGCGGCCGCCGAGCTCGGCGACGAAGAAGTCGTACAGGAACTTGCCCTGGGGGGTGAGCAGGGCGGCGTAGATGGCGCGCTCGGGCGTCACCCTGTCGACGTCGTTGGTGATCAGGCCCTGGAGGAAGGCGCGCGCATCCGAGCCCGAGACCGCGAGCAGGCCGCGTTCCTCGAGCAGGGCGTAGGTCTGGATCGGCTGGGGCATGGCATCGGGCGCGGGGGCAGGGGGGGGGACCGCTTAAGATTTAAGCGCGCGGCGGCGCGCTGGCAAGGCTCGAGCGTGGCGGCGGGCTTGGCTCGCCCCGGTCCGCACCCTATAAAGGAGGCGCCCGCCGCGCCCGCCGTGTCCGGCAGACGGCGGAGGCGGCGCGCGGGGCCGCGCTTGCCGATGAACATCCTCTTCGTGACATCGAACCGGGTCGGCGATGCGGTCCTGTCGACCGGGCTCTTGAGCCACCTCATCGCCGCGTACCCCGAGGCCCGCATCACCCTTGCCTGCGGCCCGGTCGCGGCGCCGCTGTTCGCGGCCACGCCCAACCTCGAGCGCGTGATCGCGCTCCGCAAACGGCGCTGGGGGCTGCATTGGCTCGAACTGTGGCGCAACGTCGCGGCCGCGACCTGGGACTTGGTGGTCGACCTCAGGGCCTCGGCGGTGGCCTGGGCCGTGCTCGCCGGCGAGCGGCGGGTGCTCAAACCTTCGCGAAGCGAGGTCCATCGGGTGCGCCTGCTGGCCGACCTGATGGGCCTCGACGAGGCTCCGGCGCCCAAGGTATGGGCCGCCGAGCACCACCGCGCCCGGGCCCGCGAGCTGGTCCCCGGCGGTGGCGCCGTGCTCGGCGTCGGCCCCACCGCCAACTGGGGCGGCAAGCAGTGGCCGGCGGCGCGCTTCGCCGAGGTCATCGCCCGTCTCACGGCGGTCGGTGCCATCCTCGAGGGGGCTCAGGTGGCGGTGTTCGCCGCCACCGGCGAGCGAGCGGCGGCGCAACCGGTGATCGACAGCTTGCCGGAGGCGTGCCGCATCGACCTCGCCGGTGGGGTCGATCTCTTGACCGCCTTCGCCTGCCTCGAGCGCTGCGCGCTCTATCTCGGAAACGATTCGGGCCTGATGCATCTGGCGGCGGCGGCGGGCACGCCCACCCTCGGCCTGTTCGGGCCCAGCAAGGAGAGCCTGTACGCGCCCTGGGGCGCGCATACCGCGGTGGTCCGCACCGAGCTCTCCTATGACGACATCGTCGGCGCCCCGGGCTACGATTACCGCCGCCACGAGAGCCACATGGATTCCTTGAGCGTGGACCGGGTCGAGGCGGCGGCGTTGGCGCTGTGGCGCCGCGCTCGGGGGGAGGCGGGGTGAGCGGGCCCCGGCTCTCGGCGCTGGTGGTGGCCCGCGACGAGGAGGGGCAGCTCGCCCAATGCCTCGAACGCCTCGCCTTCGCCGACGAGATCGTGGTGGTGCTCGACCGCTGCGAGGACGGCTCGGCGGCGATCGCCCGCCGCTTCACCGAGCGCCTGCTCGAGGGCGCCTGGCCCATCGAGGGAGAGCGCCGCAACGCCGGCATCGCGGCCTGCAGCGGCGACTGGATCGTCGAGGTCGACGCCGACGAGCGCGTCTCCGAGGCCCTGGCCCGGGAGATCCGCGAGGTCATCGCCGGCGCGGCGCCGGGGTACTTCCTGATCCCCTTCGACAATTATGCCGGCGAGCGCTTGGTGCGCCACGGCTGGGGCGCGGCCTGGGGCGTGGGCGCGGCGCCGCGGCTGTTCAGCAAGGGCGCCAAACGCTGGGGCGGTCAGCGCATCCACCCCAAGCTCGAGCTCAACGGTCAGCGGCGCTGGCTCGAGAGCCCGATGGCCCACTATGTCGACAAGAACGTCTCGGACATGATCGCCCGGCTCGACCGCTACACCACGGCGCGGGCCCGGGACCTGCGCGACTCAGGCGAGATCGGCTCGCTGGGCGCCAACGCGCGCCGCTTCTTCTCGCGTTTCCTCAAGTGCTACGTGCGGCGCCGGGGCTACCGGGAGGGAGCCTACGGCTTCCTCATCGCCCTCTTCGCCGGGCTCTATCCCATCCTCTCGTACTTGAAGGCGCGGCTCGAGGATGATTGAGCCCGGGCGGCGACGGGTCGATCGCTGATGCGGGTGCTGCAGGTCATCGCCGGGGCCGAGCACGGCGGCGCCGAGAGCTACTTCGTGCGGCTCACACTCGCGCTCGCCCGCGCCGGGCTCGAGCAGCGGGTGGCGATGCGCCGCAACGAGGTGCGGGCCGCGAGGCTTCGCGACGGCGGCCTGAGGCCCGTGGAGATGAACTTCGGCGGCGCTCTCGACTTGACCACGCGCTTCGCGCTCAGGCGCCTGGCGGCGGCCTGGCGGCCCGACGTGATGGTGACCTGGATGAGCCGTGCCTCGCGTCTCGCCCCGCGCGGCCCCTTCGTCCACCTCGGGCGCCTGGGCGGCTACTACGACCTCAAGTACTACCGCCACTGCCACCATCTCGTCGCCAACACCCCCGACATTCTCGCCTACCTGGTGGCCGAGGGCTGGCCCGCCGAGCGCGCCCACCATATCCCCAACTTCATCGCCCTCGACGCGGCGCCGGCGCTGGCACGCGGTGCCCTCGACACCGCGGAAGAGGCGCCGCTGGTCCTGGCGCTGGGCCGGTTGCACGCCAACAAGGCCTTCGACGTGCTGCTCCGTGCTCTGGCCCGGGTGCCTGATGCGGTGCTCTGGCTCGCCGGCGAAGGGCCCGAGCGCGCCCCCCTCGAGCGCCTGGCGCGCCAGCTCGGCATCGCACCCCGGGTGCGTTTCCTGGGCTGGCGCGAGGACGTTGCGGCGCTCCTTGGCGCCGCCGACCTCTGCGTCGTGGCCTCGCGCCGCGAGCCCTTCGGCAACGTCGTCGTCGAGGCCTGGGCCGCCGGCGTGCCGCTGGTGGCGGCGGCCGCGGCGGGGCCGGCGGCGCTGATCGCGGATGGTGACGACGGGCTCGTGGTCGCGGTCGACGACGCCGAGGCCCTGGCCGCGGCGATCACGCGCCTGAACGCCGATCGCGAGCTCGGCGCGCGGCTCGCGGCGGCCGGGCTGGCGCGCTGGCGGGACGCTTTCACCGAGGACAAGGTGGTGGCGCGCTGGCGCGACCTGTTCGAGAGGGTGCGCGCCTGATGTGCGGCATCGCCGGGATCATGGCGCTCGACGGCGCGGCGCCCGACGCCGCCGCGCTCGAGGCGATGGACGCGGCGCTGGCCCACCGCGGCCCCGACGGCCGCGGCCGCTACCGCGCAGGCGATGTCGGCCTCAGGCAACGCCGGCTCGCGGTCATCGACCTGGTGACCGGCGACCAGCCGCTTCATGGCCCAGGCGGGGCGGCCCTGGTCGCCAACGCCGAGATCTACAACTACCTCGAGCTGCGCCAGGACCTGGGCGGCGCGCGCTTCGCCACCGCCTCGGACTGCGAGCCGGCGCTGCATCTCTATCACCGCGACCCGGCCTCGTTCCCGGCCGCGCTCCGCGGTATGTACGCCATCGCCCTCCACGACCCGGGCGCCGGGCGGCTTCTGCTCGCCCGCGACCCTTTCGGCATCAAGCCGCTCTACTACACCGAGAGCGGGCGCGGGGTCGCCTTCGCCTCCGAGCCCCAGGCGCTGATCGCCGCCGGGCTGGTCGCGCCCCGGGTGGTGCCGCGGGCCCGCGACGAGCTCCTCGAGCTTCAGTTCACCACCGGGCCCAAGACCATCTTCGAGGGCATCCGGCGGCTGCTGCCGGGCGAGACCCTCGAGCTCGCGGGCGGGCGCATCGTCGCCCGCCGCCGTCTCGCGGCGCTGCCCGAGGGCGGGCCGGCGGCGTGGGACGAGAGCGAGGCGCTCGGACGTCTTGATGCGGCCCTACAAGAGAGCGTCAAGCTGCACCAGCGCGCCGACGTTCCCTATGGGCTGTTCCTCTCGGGCGGCATCGATTCGTCGGCGCTGCTGAGCCTGATGGCGGCGCCGGACGTGCCGCCGGTGCAGACCTTCACCGTCGGCTTTCCCGGCAGCGCCGCCCACGACGAGCGCGACCACGCCCGCGCGCTTGCCGCCAAACTCGGCGCCGAGCACGTCGAGGTGGCCTTCGCCGAGGACGACTTCTGGGCCCTCTTGCCCGAGGTGGCGGCGGCGCTCGACGACCCCGTGGCCGACTACGCCGCGCTCCCCACCTACAAGCTCGCGGCCGAGGCGGCCAAGGAGCTCAAGGTGGTGCTCACCGGCGAGGGCGGCGACGAGCTGTTCGCCGGCTACGGCCGCTACCGCCGCCATTTGCGGCCGCGCTGGCTGGGCGGACGGCCCATGCGGCGGCGCGGGATCCTTGGGCCTCTGGGGGTGCTGCGCGATCCGGCCGCGGGCTGGCGCGAGGGCCTCGCCGCAGCCGAGGCGGAGGCCGGGGGGGAGGGGCGCACGGCGCTGCAAGCGGCCCAGGCCGCCGACTGCGCCGAGTGGCTGCCCAACGACCTGCTTCTCAAGCTCGACCGCTGCCTGATGGCCCACGGCCTCGAGGGCCGGGTGCCGCTGGTCGACCCGGCGCTGGCCGCGCTCGCCTTCCGCCTCCCCGACCGCCTCAAGGTGCGGGGCCGGAGGGGCAAGGTGCTGTTGCGCCGCTGGCTCGCCGAGCGCCTGCCCGAGGCCCGGCCGATGCGCCGAAAGCGGGGCTTCACGGTGCCGGCCGGGGAGTGGATCGCGGGTCGCGGCGGGGCGCTGGGCCCGCTGGTGGCGCGCCAGCCCGGCATCGCCGAGTGCTGCCACGGGCCGGCCGTCGAGGCACTCTTCGCCCGCGGCGGCAAGCGCGCCGGCCAGGCCGCCTGGACGCTGCTCTTTTATGCCCTGTGGCACCGCCGCCACATCCTCGGCGCGCAGCCCCAGGGCGACGTTTTTGAAACCCTGGCGGCGATCCCTTAGGCTCGAGGCGCCATGGCCGAAAGCTACGACCTCATCGTCCGCGGCGGCACCCTGGTCTCCCACGACGGCATCGCCCGCGCCGACCTCGCCGTCCGCGACGGCCGCATCGCCGCCATCGGCGAGCTCGCCTCGGCGTCCGCCGGCGAGACCCTGGAGGCGGGCGGGCTTCATGTGCTGCCGGGCGTCATCGACACCCAGGTCCACTTCCGCGAGCCCGGCGCCGAGCACAAGGAGGACCTGGAGAGCGGCACCCGGGCGGCGGTGCTGGGCGGCGTCACCACGGTCTTCGAGATGCCCAACACCCGGCCCGCCACCACCAGCGCCGCGGCGCTGGCCGACAAGCTCGAGCGCGCCCGGGGCCGGGCCTGGTGCGACCACGCCTTCTTCATCGGCGCCAGCGCCGAGAACGCGGGCGAGCTCGGGGCGCTGGAGCTCCTGCCGGGCTGCTGCGGGGTCAAGCTGTTCCTGGGCTCGAGCACCGGCGACCTGCTGGTCGACGACGAGGCGGCGCTCAAGCGCGTGCTGGCCTCGGGCTCGCGGCGCATCGCCGTCCATTCCGAGGACGAGGGCCGGCTCCGCGAACGCCGCGCCCTGGCCGAGCGGGGTGGCGACGTCCACCTCCACCCCGAATGGCGCGACGTCGAGACCGCGGTGCGGGCGACGAAAAGGCTGTTGCGGTTAGCCCGCGCCGCGGCGCGCCGCGTCCACGTGCTCCACGTCTCGACGGCGCAAGAGATCGAGCTCCTGGCCCGCCACAAGGACCTCGCCACGGTCGAGGTCACGCCCCAGCACCTGACGCTCAGCGCGCCCGAGTGCTACGACGCCCTCGGCACGCTGGCCCAGATGAACCCGCCGCTCCGCGACGCCGCCCACCGCGAGGGCCTGTGGCGCGGGGTGGCGGCGGGCGTGGTCGACGTCGTCGGCTCCGACCACGCCCCCCACAGCCGCGAGGAGAAGGCCAGCCCGTACCCCGCGAGCCCCTCGGGCATGCCGGGGGTGCAGACGCTTGTTCCCATCCTGCTCGATCACGTCAACGCGGGCCGGCTCACGCTCTTGCGGCTCATGGACCTGGTGTGCGCGGGGCCGGCGCGGATCTACGGCCTTGCCGCCAAGGGTCGGCTCGCCGCGGGCTACGACGCCGACCTGACGCTGGTCGACCTCGGCGAAAAGCGGCGCATCGAGAACGCCTGGATCGCCAGCCGCTGCGGCTGGACCCCGTTCGCGGGCCGCGAGGTCACCGGCTGGCCCGTGGCGACGGTGGTCCGCGGCCGGGTGGCGATGCGCGAGGGCGAACTCGTGGGCACGCCGACGGGCGCGCCGGCGCGCTTCGGCGAGTGTCTGGCGGTGTGACGCCGGGCCCTAATGCAGCGTCAGGCAGGCGCCGAGGTGGCGGTACTCGGCCGGGCGCACCAGCCGGCACGAGGCCATGGCGACCGAGTGGAGGCGGCCGTCGAGGTTGTCCTCCCAGAACTCGAGGAAGCCCTTGAGGACGGGGAAGCGCGGCGCGATGTCGTAGTCCTGCCAGAGGTAGGTTTGCAGCAGACCGGGGTGATCGGGGAGGTGGTAGAGGATCTCCGCCGTGGTCAGGCGATAGTCCTTCAGCATCAATTCGAGGTCGCTCATCGCACCCTCCGTCTTGGATGCTTGCTCTCTCCGGCCTGTCCCGACGCCCGCCTCGGGCGAGCGTTCATGGTTAATGTAGATCACGGACGCCGCCCGGGCGCTGTGACGGCGGTTACACTTTGGTCCCCTGGTGGTCCCCTTGTGCCATTTTCCCGCTCCCAGCATAGCGGACGCGCCTTGCGCAACCCTTAACGCCCCGGCCCGGTTTTGGCGCCGCGCAAGCGGGCTGACGGGCGCCCGGCCGGTCTGGTAGTCTGGCCCCCCGGCTCAAGCCCAAGGGGGGAAGAGAATGGAGCTTTGCGATCTCGGCCAACGGCCGCCGCTCGGAGAGGTGCCCGAGAAGATGCACGCCTTCGTGGTGCGCCAGGACCGCTTCGGCGAGCCCCGCGAGGCGTGGCAGCGCGAGGTCATCGCGACCCCGGAGATCGGCGCCCACGACGTGCTGGTCTACGTCATGGCCACCGGCATCAACTACAACAACGTGTGGGCGGCGCTGGGCAAGCCGCTCGACGTCATCGCCGAGCGCCAGCGCCGCGGCGAGGCCGAGGACTTCCACGCCGGGGGGAGCGACTGCGCGGGCATCGTCTGGGCGGTGGGCGATGAGGTCACCAACGTCAAGCCCGGCGACGAGGTTGTGGTCCACAGCGGCTGGTGGGAGCCCGACGATCCCTGGGTGCGCTCGGGCCGCGACCCCATGCTCGCCGAGAGCACGCGGATCTGGGGCTATCAGACCAACTACGGCAGCTATTGCCAGTTCGCCCGTGCCCAGGCCCACCAGTGCCAGCCCAAGCCCAAGCGCCTGACCTGGGAGGCGGCGGGCTGCTATCTGCTTTGTGCCTCGACCGCCTACCGCATGCTCATGGGCTGGGCGCCCAACGTCGTCGAGGCAGGCGACGTGGTGCTGGTGTGGGGCGCCGCCGGCGGTCTCGGCAGCATGGCGCTGCAGATCGTCTCGGCATTGGGCGGCCGGGCGGTGGCGGTGGTTTCGGACCAGGCCAAGCGCCAGTTCTGCCTCGATCACGGCGCCATAGGCGTCATCAACCGCTCGGACTTCGAGCACTGGGGAACGATGCCCGACACTGAGAGCGCCGACTACGGCGCCTGGGTCAAGGGCGCGCGCGGCTTCGGCAAGGCGCTGTGGGAGGCGGTCGGCGAGCGCGTCAGCCCGCGCATCGTCTTCGAGCATCCCGGCGAGGCGACGCTGCCGACCTCGGGCATGGTCTGCGCCACCGGCGGCATGATCGTGATCTGCGCCGGCACCAGCGGCTACAACGTGACCCTGGACCTGCGCTACCACTGGATGCGCCAGAAGCGCTTCCAGGGCTCGCACCTCTCGAACGACGAGCAGGCGGCCGAAGTCAACCGGCTGGTCGCCGAGGGCAAGGTCGACCCCTGCCTGTCGCAGACCTTCTCGTTCGACGAGATCGGCGAGGCCCATCAGCTGATGCACGAGAACCGCCACCCCTACGGCAACATGGCGGCGCTGGTCAACGCCACCGAACCCGGAACCGGGGCGTCTTGAGGCCCGATCGGAAGAGCGCCACCATGAGCGAAGCCGCCCGCGCCCGCCTCAACTTCGCGCCCGCCGAGGTCGACGTCGAGCGCCGCGCCGACGGCACCATGATCCTGACCTCGCCGCAGGCGCTCGAGTCCCACGAGCGTCAGCTCGGCGAATGCCTGAGGCGCTCGGCCGAGCTCGCGCCCGAGCGTACCTTCCTGGCCGAGCGCGGGCCGGACGACGCCTGGCGGCGCCTCGGCTACGGCGCGGCAAGGGCGGGGGCGGACGCGGTCTCTCAGGCGCTCTTGGACCGCGGGCTGGGGCCGGAACGCGCGGTGATGGCGCTCTCGTCCAACGGCATCGACCTGGCGCTGCTGCTCCTGGGCGCCATGCAGGTGGGCATCCCGGCGGTGCCGGTGTCGCCCGCCTACTCGCTGATGAGCCGCGACTTCACCCGGCTCAAGCATATCCACGGCGTGGTCGAGCCGGCGCTCATCTACGCCATCGACGGCGAGATGTTCGGCGCCGCGCTGGCGGCGCTCGAGCTCGGCGGTGCCGAGGTGGTGGTGAGCGCGCGGCCGCCCGCGGGCCTGGCGGCAAGCGATTTCCAGGAGCTCCTCGATGTGCCGCCCACGGCGGCGGTGGACGACGCCTTCGCCCGCGTCGGCCCCGACAGCGTCGCCAAGATCCTCTTCACCTCGGGCTCGACCGGCTTTCCCAAGGGGGTGCTCAACACCCAGCGCATGCTGTGCTCGAACCAGCAGGCGGTGGCCCAGCTCTGGCCCTTCGTCACCGAGCGGCCGCCGGTGCTGGTCGACTGGCTGCCCTGGAACCACACCTTCGGCGGCAACCACGACTTCAACATGGTGCTGCGGAACGCCGGCACCCTCTACATCGACGGCGGCCGGCCGCTGCCGGGGCGCTTCGCCGAGACGGTGCGCAACTTGCGCGAGGTCTCGCCCACCATCTACTTCAACGTGCCCGCCGGCTACGGCATGCTGCTGCCCGAGCTCGAGCGCGACGCCGAGCTCCGCGAGAGCTTCTTCCGCGACCTCGACATGGTGTTCTACGCCGGCGCCGCCCTGCCCCAGGACCTGTGGCGGCGCATGGAGGAGGTCTCGACCCGGGCCACCGGAAAGCGCCCCGTGATGGCCTCGGCCTGGGGCTCGACCGAGACCGCGCCGATGGCGACCACGGTGCATTTTCCCATCGACCGCGCCGGGGTGATGGGCCTGCCGGCGCCGGGGACGGCGATCAAGCTCACCCCGGTGGGCGACAAGCTCGAGCTCCGGGTCAAGGGGGCCAACGTCTTCCCCGGCTATCTCAAGGAGCCCGAGCTCACGGCCGCGGCCTTCGACGACGAGGGCTTCTACCGCATCGGCGACGCCGGCAAGCTGATCGATGCGGACGACCCCGCCAAGGGCATCGCCTTCGACGGCCGCACCGGCGAGGACTTCAAGCTCACCACCGGCACCTGGGTGCACGCCGGCTCATTGCGCGTGGCGGCGCTCGAGGCGGCGGCGCCGGCGCTCCAGGACGCCGTGGTCGCCGGCCACGACCGCGACTGGGTGGGATTGCTGGCGTGGCCGAGCCTGGCTGGCTGCCGCGGCCTGGCCGGCGCCGGCGAGGAGACGGGGCCTGAGGAGCTGATCAAGGACCCGCGCGTGCGCGCCCACGTGGCGGCGGGGCTCGGCGCCCACAACGACGCGCACCGGGGCTCGAGCCAGCGCCTCGCCCGGGTGCTCTTGATGGCCGAGCCGCCCTCGATGGACACCAACGAGATCACCGACAAGGGCTATATCAATCAGGCCGCGGTGCTGGCGCGCCGCCACGACCTGGTCGAGCGGCTCTACGCCGAGCCCGCGGACGACGAGGTGCTGAAACTCGATTAAATGGATTAAATGGGATTAAATGGGGTCAGACTCCATTTAAAATTCGCCACCCGCCGTCAACGTCACGCCGGGACGGCCCGAATTAAATGGAGTCTGACCCCATTTAACTCGCGACATGGAATGGAGCCTCTTGCTACGCGGCCTGGTGATCGGCATCGCGGTGGCGGCGCCGATCGGCCCGGTCAACGTGCTGTGCATGCACCGCACGCTCGCCCACGGCCGCCTCACGGGCTTCGCCTCGGGCCTCGGCGCGGCGGTCGCCGACGCCTTGTTCGGCGCCATTGCCGCCTTCGGGCTCACGGCCGTGGCCGCCTTCCTGATCGACCAGCAGCTATGGATGCGGCTCGTCGGCGGCACCTTCTTACTTGGCCTCGGCGCCAAGATCTTCCTCGCGGCGCCGAGCGATCCGGCGGCACAGGTGATCGACGGGAGCCTGGCGCGCAATCTCGCCACCACCTTCCTGCTCACCATCACCAACCCGCTCACCATCCTCTCCTTCGTCGCCATCTTCGCCGGCACCGGGCTGGCCCGGCCCGCCGGCGATTACCGCGGCGCGGGCGTCGTGGTGCTCGGCGTGTTCCTGGGCTCGGCGCTGTGGTGGCTGGTGTTGAGCACCGTCATCGGCCTGGTGCGCCACAAGCTCGAGCGCCGCGGCCTGGTGTGGATCAACCGCGGCTCCGGCACGCTGATCTTCGCCTTCGGCCTGGCCGCCTGGGCAAGCCTGGCGTTTGGGGGCTGACTTAGCCCTCGCGGCCGCGGGCGACGAAGAAGGGATTGGCGAAATCGGGCTTGGCGTAGCTGAGCTCGTCGCCGTCGAGCGTGCGCACGCTGCCGCCGGCGCCCGCCAGCACCGCGTGGCCCGCCGCCGTGTCCCACTCCATGGTGCGGCCGAGCCGGGGGTAGAGGTCGGCCTCGCCCGTCGCCACGACGCAGAACTTGAGCGAGCTGCCGGCCTCGGCGGTGCTGCGGACCTCGAAGTCGGCGAGGAACTCGTCGGTGCGGGCGTCGCGGTGGGAGCGGCTCACCATCACCACCAAGCCCCGTCCGGGGGTCCGCGCCGCGATCGCTTGCGGCGCCCCGCCGGCGTCCTCGCGGAAGGCCTGGCCGGGGCCGCTGGCGTAGAACAGGCGCTCGCGGGCCGGGCAATAGACGACGCCGAGCACCGCTGCGCGATCCTCGATGAGGGCGATGTTGACCGTGAACTCGCCGTTGCGGCTGATGAATTCCTTGGTCCCGTCGAGCGGATCGACGAGCCAGAAGCGACCGCCCGAGACGTCGGGGATGCGCCCCGCCGAGACGCTCTCCTCGGCGACGATGGGGATCTCCGGGGTGAGCTTCTCGAGCGCCGCGATGATCAAGCGCTCGGCCACCTCGTCGGCCTCGGTGACCGGCGAGGAGTCGGCCTTGGCGCGGGCCTCGAAGTCGCCCTGGTAGACCGCCATGATGGCGGCGCCGGCCTCCAGCGCGATGTCGCGCAGCGCATGGGTCAGTTGGCTCGCCGTCAGCTCCATGGCGCTCGATCCTAGCGCCCGCCCGAGACGTCGATAATGGCGCCGGTGACGTACGAGGCCTCTTCCGAAAGGAGCCACAGGATGGCGCCGCTGACCTCCTCCGCCGTGCCGATGCGCCCGACCGGCACGGCTCGGACGATCTTGGCGATCCGGCCGGGGATGCCGGAATCGTCGTGGATCTCGGTGTCGATGAGCCCCGGCCGCACGGCGTTGACCCGGATACCCTCACCCGCGACCTCGACCGCGAGGCCCGTGGTCAGGGTGTCGATGGCCCCCTTCGAGGCTGCGTAGTGGATGAACTCGCCCGGCGAGCCGAGCCGCGCCGCGGCCGAGGAGATGTTGACGATGGCGCCGCCCGAGCCGCCGCGCGCCGTCGACATGCGCCGCACCGCCTCGCGGGCGCAGAGGAAGCTGCCCTTGATGTTGATGGCGAAGGTGTGGTCGAGCTGCGCCTCGCCGACGTCGGCGAGCCGGACCGCGGGGCCGCCCAACACGCCGGCGTTGTTGACCAGCGCCGTCACCGGCCCGAGCTCAGCGTCGACGGTCTCGAACAGGCGCGCCACCTCCGCGCCGCGCGAGACGTCGGCCTTGACGGCGAGGGCGACGCCGCCCTGGCCGCGAATCTCCTCCACCACCGCCTCGGCGCGCTCGGCACTGGCCAGGTAATTGACGCCGACGGCATAGCCGCGGGCCGCTGCCGCCAGCGCCGTGGCCGCGCCAATGCCCCGGCTGGCGCCGCTGATCACCATGACGCCGCTCATCGAGTACTCTTTCGCTGATCGGGAAAACGCGCGGGGGCGGAGATAAAGCATCCGCGGTGCCCGAGGTCAACCGCGTGCCTACGGCGGCGCGGGGGCGCCGCGCTCAATAGCCCGCGAACAGGTCGCGGCCGCTCGCCATGTTGTGGTAGGCCGTGTTGAACACGGCGTAGGCGCCGCAACGCGTGCAATCGACGTCGTTGCCGTAGCAGCAGAAGGTGCGCTCGAAGGTGCCGTCCTGGCCCATGTAGAGCGGCAGCATGTTGCGCATCAGGCAGCTCTCGCCGCGCTCCCCGGTGTACTTGAGCGCCACCCCCGACATCATCAGCTCGAGCGCCCCGATGTTGGACTTGATCAGCGTCGGGTAGCGCTTCTTCAGCGCGATGACGCGCCCGACCACCTCGTCGCGCGCGCTTAAGTCATCCCAGGCGAGCCCGCTCGTGTCCTCGGCCGTCGGCACGTAGAAGGTGAAGGCGACGCCGCCGATGGGCCACTCCTTGACCTCCTCGATAAAGGTCTCGATGCCGGGCGCGTTCTCGCGCGTCACCGACATCTGGAGGATGACGCTGGTGCCGTCGCCGGGGTCGCGCGCGAACACCGCCTCCTTGACCTTGCGGAAGACGCCCTCGCCGCGGAACGCGTCGTTGGCGCGCTCGGGACCGTCGAGCGAGACCGTGACCACGTGCCCGGGCGCCGAGGGGATGCCGAAGGTGCCGTTGGTGACGATCGAGCAGCGCTCGAAGAGCTCTAACGCCTCGAACACCAGCTTCTTGCGGATCATCGGCTCGCCGCCCATGAACAGCATGTAGCGGATGTTGTGCTTGTCGCGCAGCCGCCGCAGCTGATGGAGCATGGTGCGGTCGTCCATCTTGTCGCGGGCGCTGTTGGGGTTGCCGTCGCGAAACACGAAGCAGTGCCGGCACGAGAGGTTGCAGACGTTGGTCACGTTGACCAACGCCCCGGGGAAATCCCGGTCGCCGAAGTCGGGGGGGTCGCGGAGCCTGGTCTCGCTATCGGTCGTGGCCGCCATCGCGAAGCTCCTAGGACCGCGCGGCGATGATAGCACCGAGGCCGGTCATGGCTGCGGCTTGTTTGCCGCGCGGGCGTTACGAAATGGATCCTGAGCTCGGGCCGACCACGGCCGCGAGCCGCCGCGCCGCCTCTCGCACTTCGCCCCAGGCCGGCGCCGACGAGGTCTCGATCACCTCGCTGAACCGGGCCCCGATCTCGGCCCCTTGCTCGATCGCCTTCAACTCGCTCTCCCGATCCGTCGCCCCGCTCGGCTTGGCGATGACGGCGAACACGCCGTCCTCGGCGAGACAGCGCAAGGCGTCCTCAGGCGTGGCCTTGCGCGAGTAGAAGACCATCGGGGTGCCGGGGTAGCGCTCGCGCACCCCGGCGGCCAGGGCGAGCCCGCCCTCGGGCCCCTGGCGCCAGGCCGCGAGCAGCGCCGCGAGGCGGGCCTTGGCGGCGAGGTGGTTGGCATGGGCCTGGCGCAGGCCAGCGCCGTCGCGCGGCAGGTTGAGCGGGCTCTCGGCGAGCGCCGCGATCGCGCGCTCGTCGGCGGCGGCGGCGGGGAAGTAGAGGTCGAGCACGAAGAGCTCGGGCGCCCAGTCGCCACGCTCCTTCATGCCAGCCACGCAGTCCTCGAGGGTGACAGCCGCAACCACGTCGAAGCGGTCGCCGAAGACCGCGAGAAAGAGCGGGATCTCGAAGGCCGCGTCGTCGTCGATGAAGCAGAGGCGCGGTTTCACGGGCCCCGGGCCGGGCTCACCGGCTGAGCTCGCGCATGCCGTGCTCGAGGCCGCCCAGGGTGAGCGGGAACATGCGCTGGGTCACGAGCTCGCGCATGATCTGGATCGAGGGCGTGTAGTCCCAGTACTGCTCCGGCACCGGGTTGAGCCACACCGCCTTCGAGTAGGTCTCGAGCAGGCGCTGCATCCACAACTGGCCGGCCTCCTCGTTCCAGTGCTCGACGCTGCCGCCGGGGTAGACGATTTCGTAGGGGCTCATGGTCGAGTCGCCGACGAAGATCACCTTGTACTCGGGCCCGTAGGTATGGATCAGCTCCCAGGTCGGGATGTAATCGGTGTGGCGCCGCCGGTTGTCCTTCCACACCTTCTCGTAGAGGCAGTTGTGAAAGTAGTAGTACTCGAGGTGCTTGAACTCGGCGCGGGCGGCCGAGAACAGCTCCTCGCAGGCGCGCACGTGGTCGTCCATCGAGCCGCCGACGTCGAGCAGCAGCAGCACCTTGACCTTGTTGTGGCGCTCGGGCACCAGCTTGAGGTCGAGATAGCCGGCGTTCTTGGCCGTCGAGCGGATGGTGTCGGGGAGGTCGAGCTCGAGCTCGGCGCCCTCGCGCGCGAAGCGCCGGAGCCTTCTGAGCGCGACCTTGATGTTGCGCGTGCCGAGCACCACCTGGTCGTCGAAGTTGCGGTACTCGCGGCGGTCCCAGACCTTGACGGCGCGGCGGTGGCGCGACTTGTGCTGGCCGATGCGCACGCCCTCGGGGTTGTAGCCGTAGGCGCCGAAGGGCGAGGTGCCGGCGGTGCCGATCCACTTGGAGCCGCCCTCGTGGCGCCCCTTCTGCTCCTCGAGGCGCTGGCGCAGGGTCTCCATCAGCTTCTCCCAGCCCCCCAGGGCCTCGACTTGAGCCATCTCCTCCTCGCTCAGCAGGCGCTCGGCCAGCGCCCGCAGCCACTCCTCGGGGATCTCGGCCTCGAGGCCCTCCTCGAGGCTTTCGAGGCCCTTGAAGCAGTGGCCGAAGACGCGGTCGAACTTGTCGAAGTTGCGCTCGTCCTTCACCAGGGCGGCGCGGCTCAGGTAGTAGAAGTTCTCGACCTTGTAGTCCGCCAGCCCGGCGTCCATCGCCTCCATCAGCCCCAGGTACTCCTTGAGGCTGACCGGCACCTTGGCCTTCTTGAGCTCGAGGAAGAAGTCGATGAACACGGGATCCGGCTCCGCCGTCAGGCGTTGGCCTCGCGCCGGTTGAGGAAGGCCAGGCGCTCGAAGAGGTGGACGTCCTGCTCGTTCTTCAAGAGCGCGCCGTAAAGCGGCGGGATCAGCTTCTTGGGGTCGCGGCTGCGCAAGATCTCGGGGTCGATGTCCTCGGCCATCAGGAGCTTGAGCCAGTCCAGGAGCTCGGACGTGGACGGCTTCTTCTTGAGCCCCGCGGTGTCGCGGATCTCGTAGAACACGGTGAGCGCGTCGCGCACCAGGGTGTTCTGGATGTCGGGGTAGTGGGCGTCGATGATCTCGACCATGGTCTCGCGGTCGGGAAAGCGGATGTAGTGGAAGAAGCAGCGCCGCAGGAAGGCGTCGGGCAGCTCCTTCTCGTTGTTCGAGGTGATGAAGACGATGGGGCGTTGGCTGGCCTTGATGGTCTCCTTGGTCTCGTAGATGTAGAACTCCATGCGGTCGAGCTCCAACAGGAGGTCGTTGGGGAACTCGATGTCGGCCTTGTCGATCTCGTCGATCAGGAGCACCGGCTTGCGTTCCGAGGCGAAGGCGTCCCAAAGCTTGCCGGTCTTGATGTAGTTGGCGATGTCGTGCACCCGCCCGTCGCCGAGCTGGGAATCCCTGAGCCGCGACACCGCGTCGTACTCGTAGAGCCCCTGCTGCGCCTTGGTCGTCGACTTGATGTGCCACTCGATCAGCGGCGTGCCCAGCGCCCGCGCCACCTCGATGGCCAGCATGGTCTTGCCGGTGCCGGGCTCGCCCTTGACCAGGAGCGGGCGCTCGAGGCGGATGGCGGCGTTGACCGCGACCATCAGGTCCTCGGTGGCGATGTAGGTGTCGGTGCCTTCGAACTTCATGGCAATGCGTACTCCTGAGCGCCCGGAGCGGCCGGGCGCCCCTGCCGCCGCAAGGTAGGCGCGCGGGGCGGCCTATTCAAGGGCCGGGGAGGGGGGAGGCCATCGAATGATCATGCGCGAGCCTTACACCTAACCAGCACCATCGCCGCCGGACCAGGAAACCAGGTTACTCTTTCTCCTCGGCGCTCTTGCGCTCTGCCTCATTTAGGCCCTCTTCGATCGAAACCAGAACAGCCCGGAGATGAGCGACGCCGCTTTTCGCGCGTTCTATCAGCTTCTGCCGCTCATCTTCACCGTCCTCTTCATCAGAGCCATCGATGAGCAGCGCGCGCATCTTCAAGATAACAAGTGGCACATTTCCTTGCGCGTCCGCCGGAAGGCGTTGCGCCAGATCAATCCATTCATCCTCACGCTCACCGACCCCTTCCGCGGTCTTAGCCAGGAGAAACATCACGATTGCTCTGGCCGCAGAATCAATCTGGCGAACCTGTTCCAAAGATTCATTTCGTGGTTTGCCGGTATGGTCGAAATAGAAAGAACGATCAGAGCTTGACAAGCGTTGCAAAGTGTTTATCAGCTCGTTGTAGGTCTCGAAATCAGCTCTGACTCTACCTTGATCTGCTAAATGGCGCCAAAGCTGGAGAATGCAGTTAAAGCACCTAGTCCGTACGTCTTCAGCATGGTCTGGAGGCACCTTTTGAGCCTCGACCATCAACTCAGCAATGTAGTGAGCCATCCATTTGGCAAGGGTATCGACGCCCGGTTCAAGCTGTAATTCTTGAACCAGTCGCTTCCCTAACTGAAGAATGGCCTCGTAGTTTGTAGAGATTTCCATCGGACATCAGTCCATACATGAGCCAATACGGTTTTTCCAGTTCAAAGTCTTTCTTCTCCCCCGTTGTTCTCTCAATTTTAACACTAATTACAAGATCACGATCTATATTCTTTAGCAAATCAAGCACTAATCCCAACCGTGCCGATAGCGTTTGGCCATAGTCATTTCCCTCCCGACCATGTTGATCCTCCCAATTCCCCCACACTCGAGACCACATAACCGGCGCATCGCCATACCCGTCGATACTCCACTCCCGCCGATCACCACGGGCCTTCAGACCCAGCAAACGCTGTATCGCTTTGCTGGGCCGTAATTCTGGGTATCTGATCTTTCCGGCCAGAGGGTCAAACCTGTCAATGCCGGCTTCGCAGTCTATGTCCGCTACCCAACCTGTCATCTTGAACCCGGGCACGCGTAACGCACGGTCAACGCGGGCATCCGGGATAGAGAAATCATAGGATGAGTTGGTTGTTTGGAGCGCTCTGATCAAAGCGGGCGCGGAGTGCGACGTCACCAGTGCTGATCGTATCCGTACTGTCTCCTCTTTCAGACCGTCAGAGCGCTTCCAATAGCCGTGCACATTGAGCACATCTGAATTACAACCAGCCCAAAGGACGTTGTCAAAATCGTCCATTGAAACTGACCACCGCCAGTCCTCGTGGTCAATATCCTCCGGAACCTCCAGTGGTTCGCCCACTGCCAAGTCTCGCCTATCGACGAGCCACCAACCGTCATCACGTGACGGCAAATGCGAACTCATCCAGTAAGCGAGGCCATCAGGCTCCCAACGGCCAGAAATCATCGGCCGCTCGGCGAGTAATTCGCCTACAGTGCAGAACATCGCGTGATAGGAGAGATAAAAGGAGAAATCATCTACCTTGGGATAGGAACCGTGGCTATGCCATGTTTCTCGATCGTGATAAATATCGCGCCGATGTCTTGGATCGTCATCCCAACGCCCTGTCGCAGCCGAATGAACGTCCGAAAGGTACTTGACCCATTTTACCGCGCGTTGCTCAAACTGGTCAGTCGTTACGCCGAAGATCTCTGACGGTTGCCCAAACCAGTAACGGTCAAAGTCATAGGAAAAGATAAAGCTGTCGTCGGCACGACCTCGGCCTTCACCTCCGCCCCATCCGCGCCTATCCGGAGCTTCCTCTTCACTTATTACCGCGAATGGGCTCTTGATAAGTATGTCAACCCGCCTCAACTCTTCGGTGCTGAGGGTGCCAGGTGCGTCCCCCTCTATCGCAAGAAGCGTATCGCGCGCGAATTTGCGCAAGAGAATATGCGGCGCCTCGGCAAAGGCGAGGGATTTTACCTGGTCAACAAGTTTGGCGACGGTCTTCGGCACCTCTGTCGCAGCTCGAGCAAGCGCCATTAGGAAATAGACCCGCGCATGATAGTCGTAGAAGGCCAGCCCACGATCGACAAACGGTGTACCATCCCCGGCCAAGACCCTCTCGGATAGAATCTCGAGCACCCTGGTCTCTCCAAACTGGCAGAGGCGCAGTACCGCGTGGGCAGCCCGCCACCGGTCGGAAGTTTCGGGCGTTGCCAGAGCGGCGTGGATGAAACCTGCAATACTGCGCTCCAGGTCCTCTGGAGGGCTGAGGTCGTCTCGCCACGGCCCATCGCCATCAGGGACCTTGAGAACGCTGTCAAAGCGTCTGATCCCAAATTCAAGAGCCTCCATCGCCTCTTGCAAAGCCGACATCTCCACGCAGAGCTCGGCCAGCGAGAAAACCGTTTCCGCGTCGCATCGATCGAGCTGGTCGCTCGCGGCCCTGACGAGAGACTCGACCATCGTAAGCTCCGCCCCAGGACACGCCTGTGCTATCTTCTGTGTATCGATTTTGACACCCCACCACTCGCGCTCAAACACTAAGGACGGTGCTTTGCGTCGGATATAGTCTTCAATCAAGCTGTTGACCTGCCCGACAACGGCTGGAGAGGTTCGCCATTCGGCGACCGCGCCCTCGAATCCTTCGATCGCTTGGGAGACCCCCAGACTCGGACATTCCATCAGCGCTCTCAAGTGATTTGGTCGTGATGATGCATCGACACGTTCCCGCATTTGTACATATAACATTTCCCAGTTCCAGGGCGGCTCGCACTCTCGAAAGCGTTCCAAGCAAAGTTCGATGTCTTGCGTTCGCGTGAAATCCAGACCGTCAGTAATCGCGTTCCAGTCCAATGCTTGAGCTGACTTAGTTTTCCGCCAGATGGAAGGCGAGATCCCGTGGCGTTTGTGGTCGGTGGCCTTGCTGGTTTCCGCGCGGGTGTCCAGATACTCTGTACTCAGCCCGTGGTTGGTAAAGACAATTGATAGTTTTGAGGCCTGGCTATCGTAGCCGGAATCAAAATCATAATCACGAACAAGCAATCGGGCATATTGATCTTTCAAATTACTGTCTGTGACCTGGGAAAATATGTCTTCAGAGAACTGAACCGCGGTCCAATTACCAAAATCCCCGCCAATGACGCGCAGCGCTATGGCGAGCCCCGGTGGAATGAGTTTACGAGAAAAGAGTTGCTCGACGATCTTGGGCAATGTACTGTCGATCAATGCACGGTGCCGATCCCGCCAGCGGCTCACGTTTGCCAGAGCAGAACTCGGACATATCCGGGCAATCGTGTCGGCGGTCGTGTGCCAAGGAAACTTGTGGGGAGCGTATTCGTTCCCGATCACCTCCGCTATGCGTGCATACTCGTATGCCATCCGAGGCCGATAATCGTCATAGTCGCATGCTTTCTGGGCCAGTGTCTGGAGAGCTTCAAGGCGGTTTCGGCTCTCGTCGCCGAGCCGATCGAGGCTTTCCACCGCCAGGTCCAAATAGCTGCGTGCATCATCAGGTGACGCCCGTTGCACGGCCCTCGCCAGTTCGAGGTAGGATTCTGCCGCCGATTCGGCATCGAGGTGGCTCGCATCAATTATTGCTTTGGCGCTGTCAGCAAACGACAGGCAATCCGAATGGATTTGTGGAGAACGAGACGCAAGCTCCGCGATCGCTGCCCACGTCGGGATGTTCGCGCCGCTGGTAAGAGAATTCATCCAATTCTTGAGGCCCGCGGAATTCTCCGTGGTCGCCTGACCCGCTAACAGTAGCGTCTCTAACCACGCTCCTGCTATTAGTCTTGGCAGATCCGCGAAGTGCCAATCCATCCGCCACTCCCAGTCGCTTTTCCGAGCTGCGTTGGCTGCGTCGACAAGGGCTTGGCCGATATCACGATCACCCGAATATCCGACAATGACTTCAGCTCTCAGCTGGTAGAATGGTAGCAACGCGCCGTATATTATCTTGAATGAACGCAGCTCTGTGTCACCGTCGTACCTTGCATCCTTTATCTTTTTCCGAAGTTTTTCAGGAAGGAGGTCATCGAATCCGACAGTCCGTTTCTTAAGGGCGGCTTGAAGGCATCGATGCCGAAGTATCAAATCACGCTCATCATTCCGGTTCGAGGTAAGGCTGTGGGGCGCGTATTCCGGAATACGGACGTCGAACGCTGCAAGGATTCTCGCGGTTTGTCTTTTAGCACCACCCCTCACAAGGGCTTCCGCTAGTGAAATGATACCGGGCCATTCCATAGACTCATTCTTGACCAGTCTTAGCTCTCCGCTTTCTGCAAGTGCTATCAACTGTTTCTGCGTGTCCAATAACTCTTTCACGGGGATCACACGTTGATCGGGGTTTACGCCAGAGAGCAGTCCAAGGCGAAGAAGAAGATTATCCTTGGCTGCCGAGAAAAATGCGGCCAGCTCGTCAGTCTTACCGTCCTCCAAGAGCCAGAGACCGATCCGCTGCGCCACCTTGAACGCGATATCTTTGGGCGACCAGCTAGAGAGTTCCTGGACGGCGATTTCGGACCCATGAAGGTTCAATATAGCTGTCACGAGATTAGCGATATCGCTAATTTCGATTGGATGCTGGGCCCGATGGTCATCGGATTGACGCGCCCATTCGTTAAGCCATAAGCTAGCTTGGTGAAGAAAACTTCTCGCTTCGTTCGTGAACCGCGAATGGACAGAGAGCAAGGCGGCCGATTGCGCATGCGCTCGACCGTACCAATCCCGTGCCGGGCGACTGAGGACCAAATCCTGTACGGTGAGCGGATTGGCAAGCCGGCTGAAAACAGTCGCATTCTCCGCCACGAAACGGTTCTGGCGCGTGCTGCCCGAGACATACTCACCAGCGAGCAGCAGAAGTTTGATGACATCTCCCCAACGATGTGATCCCAGAGCGGCTTTGAGAGCGAACTCAGTCCGTTGGAGAAAAACCCGTCTCTCTTCGAATTCGCTCACTCCGCTAATTTCAGCGATGTTAAGTGCCAGCGCAAGCAGTTCATCGTAGCGCTTAGTCAGAAAAAGCAATCGAGGCAGAGCGGATTGGGCGTAGGCCTGCTCGGATACTCCTTTTTCAAGGGCACCGCAGATCTCAACCACGATCTCGAGTTGCCTTCCAAAGTTTTGTCGAAACCAAGTATCAGTAGGTTCATCCCGGAACTGTATGGCGTCGTCTTGGAGCCAGATCGGTCTTCCGAAATCCGCTGCGAAAGACCGTATCTGCTCCGTCGAAATGCCGCACGCCTCGTTCAGGATGCTGATCGGGACGCGAGGAGGCAGCACTGCGAGCGCCGTGCAAAGGCGATCAACCGCCGCTGGATCGATCCCATGGTCCCGAATACCTTTTAGGCTCTTTTCTAGTTGCTGGCCAATGGCGTCATCAACGGACTTCGGATTTGGCCCGAGTTGCTGCAGCACCTCCGCGAAGCCACGGCCACCCGTCGCAATCTCATTGGCCTGGAACCGGGGGTTGCCTAAGGTGAGTCGATGAAACTCTTCGACCTGCTGTTCTGGCGCATCTGGGAAATGCGTCCGTACAAATGCCCCTGTCTCCTTGAGAGAGAAGGCTTCTAAGGCGATTTGCTTCACATTCTTGGGAAGGGGAACGTAGTTTCTCCGTTCCGTCCGGCAGAATGCGACAATGCGGCAACCCTCGAGCGGATTTCCAGATAGCAGGCCCCTAGCGAAGCAACCTTGCACGTCCCCGGCCTCATTGGCAGCTATTTGCGAATTGTCGATCGCGTCAAGTACAATAAAAAGCACAGCATCGGGATGCCTCGATCGGAGGTTCGGGACTGCCTGTCTTACCTTTTGGTCGAAAGCGTGCAGGTAGTCGTCCGCAGATCGTCCAGGTTGAGGAATAATCGGTTCGCATAAACCATGTGTTGCAATTTCATTCACGATTTGCACGAGCCCTCGATCATAACGATGCCGAGGGTCTCGGGGATCATTGAATGAACCGCCGGCAAAGCCATCGAAGATGATTGATACCGAGCCGCCCGGCATATGCAGGGGAAGACGATTCGCTAAGACCGATTTGCCGACGCCACCTGAGGCGTGAACCAGTGTATGTCCCTCGTGAGAGAGTATGGCATCGGCGATCTCATCCTCCTGGTCTCGCTTAATCGCACCAGAAACTTCCTCAAAGCGGGAAGGGCAGGGCAGAATTTCTCGCTTGCTGGTGACTCCAAGAGCCTCCAATACCGTTGGCTCTCGGATGGTAGGATCGTCCGCCATTTCGGGCATGGCCTTCGCGCGGACCATCTCCTTTAGCCGCGCGATAACCGTAATGTCGGATCCAGGCAGAAGCAGGTTTGTTTCTCGTTCGAGCGCGCGTGCCTCAGCATAGCGCGCTCCTTCCTCGCCTCGCAGCACCAGCCTTTGAGCGAACGCTCGAAGCTCATTGCCGTCAAGGCAAATGGCCTCTTTGAATCTATCGCAGGCCTTTCTCAGGGAGGCGTTCAAGGAGGCAGGAATGCGGCCTTCGGCAAGTATCCTTAGCACATCAGTGGCGTCCGTTGAGATCGGACGATTGGTTACGAACTCCATCTGCAGGACGGCATATGCGCGATCCTTTCCCCAAGACGCGACCTTACCCTGGAAAAGGGCGCTGAACTGACCGATGATCCCACAGGGTTTCCCGTCTTTGAGCGTAGTAAGTCCAGCCGGAGTCCATTTGGCGTCAGAGCGCTCTGTTGAATACTTAAGCTGGATATACTTGATAGCCTTGGCATGGTCGGGCATCTCATCGCCATAGTACTCGGCCACATCGATGACCAGCGTAGCGTCAGTGTTCGCATTTTCCTCAAAGTCGAGTGGGCTGACATCCTCGATGGATATCGCGCAAAGCTCGTTATCGCTTTGCAGAATTCGCAATGCACGCCTTGCGGCCCATACGAAGTGGTAGTCGTGTCCTGCATGACTGAAACGGGCCGGATCGATCTTGCGGCCGTTAGATCCCATCTCAGCCAGGTTTCTCTGGGAACGGCCCCCGCATTTCGCGCGGGGCGGGCTTCGCCGGGAACGCAAGGCGCGGCTGCGCCTGTGAGCTTGCCGATACCAGCACCGGGCGCTCGAGGCGGATGGCGGCGTTGACCGCGACCATCAGGTCCTCGGTGGCGATGTAGGTGTCGGTGCCTTCGAACTTCATGGCAATGCGTACTCCTGAGCGCCCGGATCGGCCGAGCGCGTCTGCCGCCGCAAGTTAGGCGCGCGGGCCGGTCTAATCAAGGGCGCCGCCCGGCGCCTGCGCCGTCCGCCGCGGAGCGAAGAGGCTGGCCACGAAATCGTCCCAGGCGATAAGGTGTCGGATAGCTTGAACAGCGATTGTGAATGGCGTAGGCACCAGGCGGCCGGACGCCGGGGGCGGGGGGCGAGCGCTCGCCGAAGCCGCTGCCGATCCGGAAGGATGGGGAGAAAGATGATCGTCCTTAGAGCAATCGCGGTGCTCGGCGTGCTGGCGGTGCTCGGCTGTACCGGCCTGCCGCCGCCGATCGGCATGCGAATCAAGGCGACGAGCACGAAGGCGCCGCTGGTGGTGACCGGGATCAAGATCAGCCATCAAATGAGCTCGGAATCGGGCCAGAGCCCGGCCGCGGTCGAAGCGCTGCGCACCAAGCTCAAGCGCAAGTATTTCATCGATGGCAAGCTGATCGCGGCCATCGAGGCGGCGAAATCGTTCGACCGCTTCGTGCAGCTGGCGCCGGGTCGCCACGTGCTCAAGGTCGCCGCCGTCAACCAAGGGCTTCTGACCCTGGGGGGCGAGCTTTCGGAGTGGGAGTGCAGCTACGAGTTCGTCCTCGAGAAGGGCGAGCTCGGCGGCTTCATCTCGGCCTCGCCCGAGAACGCCAACCCGGCTGGCTTCGTCGGGGTGAGCAGCTGGACGCTGACCGAGGCCGGCGGCGAGTGCTCCTGAGCGGCCCGCCCGGTCCTGCCCGCGTTGCGCCTAGTCCCGCTTTGGCCTAATCTTCGGCAAGTCAATGGCCGATTTTGGTAGCCCCTCGCCAGGGTTACGCCAAAAAGGGAGACGCACAATCATGAAGTTTGCCAGCAAACTCGTCACCGGCCTTGCCCTGATCGCCATCGCGGCGCTGCCGGCCGCGGCCTCCGCCGGCGAGGTGCTCGACCGGGTGGCGCAGAACAAGGAGCTCGTGATGGCGACCGACGCGGCCTACCCGCCGCAGTCGTTCCAGAAGCCGGACGGCGCCTTCGAGGGCTTCGACATCGACGTCGGCAGGGAGATCGCCGCCCGTCTGGGGGTCAAGCTCAAGCTCGTCACCCCGGCCTGGGAGATCATCGTCGCCGGCAAATGGGGCACCCGTTGGGACCTCTCGGTGGGCTCCATGACGCCGACCGCGAAGCGTGCCCAGGTGCTTAGCTTCCCCGCCGTTTACTACTACACCCCGGCCTCGTTCGCGGTGCACAAGGACAATACCTCGATCAACAAGGTGGCCGACTTCAACGGCAAGACCATCGGCGCCTGCGGCGGCTGCACCTACGAGTACTACCTGCAGAAGGACCTCACCATCGACGCCGAGGGCGCGCCGCCCTTCGACTTTGCGGTGACGCCGGGCAAGATCCGCACCTACGAGAGCGACACCAACGTCTTCGACGACCTCAGGATCGGCGACGGCAAGCGGCTCGACGGGCTGCTGTCGGCGCTGCCTACGATCGAAGAGGCGATCAAGAACGGCTACCCCTTCAGGGTTGTCGGCGACCCGGCGTTCTACGAGCCGCTTTCGGTGGCCGTCGACAAGGGCGATGCCGAGTTCGCCGCCAGGCTCAAGCGCATCGTCGAGGCGATGCACGCCGACGGCACGCTAACCAAGCTCTCGAAGAAGTGGTACGGCGTCGACCTCACCAAGGCCGCCACCGGCTCCTGAGCATCTGCCGATGCGGGCCATGGGGGCGGTCCTATACGGCTATCTGGAGCGGCCTTGGTTTCCAAGGCTGCTCCTTTTTCTTGTCATCGTTACGGCGGCGGTCTGGATCGACCTCACCGATACCATGATGGGGCGGGCGCTTCTGCCCGCCATCTCCGGCACCACCGGCGCGGCCCAGGGCGTGGTGCCGCGGCTGCTCATCGCCATCGTGCTCGGCGTCGCCCTGGTGGGCAACATCGCGTTCGTCCGCGTGCTTCCCTTCAAGGTCCAGATCCTGGTCGTCTGGGCCGAGCTCCTGATCCTCGTTCTGCTCTTCTTCTACTCCTTCGACCTCAGCTACCCCTACATCATCCCGCGGCTCCCGATCATGATCTTCACGGGCGCGGTGACCACCATTTACATTTCCCTGATCTCGATCTCCATCGCCTGCGTGATCGCCCTCGCCGGTGCCCTGGCGCGGCTTTCCCAGAGCGGCCCGGCCTACGCGGTGGCGACCTTCTACATCTCGTTCTTCCGCGGCACGCCGCTCTTGCTGCAGGTCTATTTGATCTACCTGGGGCTGCCCCAGTTGGGCCTCACGCTCGAGGCCGTGCCCTCCGGGATCATCGCCCTCAGCCTCTGCTATGGCGCCTACATGGCCGAGATCTTCCGCGCCGGCATCGAGGGGGTGCCGGTCGGCCAGCGCGAGGCGGCGAAGGCGCTGGGCATGCGCGAGGGGCCGATCATGCGCAAGATCGTCCTGCCCCAGGCCATGCGCCTGATCGTGCCGCCCACCGGCAACCAGTTCATCGCCATGCTCAAGGACAGCTCGCTGGTCTCGGTGATGGGGGTGTGGGAGCTGATGTTCCTGGCCCGCACCCAGGGCCGGGCCGAGTTCCGTCACCTCGAGATGCTGATCACCGCGGCCATCATCTACTGGGTCATCTCGATCACCTTCGAGCTCATCCAGGTGCGCATCGAGGCTTACTACGGAAAGGGCTACCAGCGCTGAGGGCCGGGGCCGGGAGCGATGGGCGCCGGTGAACTCGACCGCCTGCTCGCCGAGGTGAGGGCGTGCCGCGCCTGCGAGGCCCTGCTGCCGCTGGGGCCGCGGCCGGTGCTGCGCGCCGCCGCCTCGGCGCGCATCGTCATCGCCGGCCAGGCCCCGGGCACGGCGGTGCACGAGAGCGGCATCCCCTGGGACGACGCCTCGGGGGAGCGCCTGCGCGGCTGGCTCGGGCTCGACCGCGAGACCTTCTACGACCCCCGCCGCATCGCCATCATCCCGCAAGGCTTCTGCTATCCGGGCCGCTTGCCGCGCGGCGGCGACCGCCCGCCCCGGCCCGAGTGCGCGGCGCTCTGGCACCAGCGCCTGTTCGCGCTCCTGCCCGCGGTCGAGCTCACGCTCGTGGTGGGGCGCTACGCCCAGGCCTACCATCTGGGGCGCGAGGCCCGGGCGACGCTGGGCGAGACGGTGGCGGCGTGGCGCGACTATTTGCCCCGCTACCTGCCGCTGCCCCACCCTTCGTGGCGCACCACAGGCTGGGTGCGGCACAACCCCTGGTTCGAGGCCGAGACCCTGCCGGCGGCGCGCAAGGCGGTTCACGCCCTGCTTGGCGAGGGCTAGAGTCGGCGCCGGGAAGCCCTATCTATTGGCCATGCTGGCGACCCGCCCCCACCCCGGCCAACGCCCCCACCAACGCTCCTGGCCGCGTTTGCTCGCGGCCCTCGTCCTGATGGCGGCGCTCGCCAACTGCGCGCCGCGGGTCGAGCCGGCGGGACCCGGGGTCGGCGCGCCCAGCCTCGGGCCCGGGATCTTCGTCGCCGCCGACGGCGCCCGGCTGGCGCTCCGGGTCTGGCCGGCCAACCCCGAGACCCGCGCCGTGGTGGTGGCGGTGCACGGCTTCAACGACTACTCCAACGCCTTCACCGACCCGGCGGCGTGGTGGAGCGGCCACGGTATCGCCACCTACGCCTACGACCAGCGCGGCTTCGGCGAGAGCCCCCACCCCGGGGTCTGGGCCGGCGCCGAGACCATGGCCCGCGACCTCGCCCAGGTGGTGGCGGCGGTGCGCGCCCGCCACCCCGACGTGCCGCTCTATCTGGTCGGCGAGAGCATGGGCGGGGCGGTGGCGATCGTGGCCCTGGCCGAAGGCCTGGTGGACGGGGTCGACGGCGTCATCCTGGCGGCGCCGGCGGTGTGGGGCGCCGACACCCTCAACCCGTTCTACCGCGCCACCCTGTGGCTCGCCGCCCACACCTTTCCCGCCAAGCGGCTGAGCGGCCGCGGGCTCGGCATTCGCGCCTCCGACAACGACGAGATGCTGCGGGCGCTGGGCCGCGATCCCCTGGTGATCAAGGGCAGCCGCGTCGACACCCTCTACGGCCTGGTGGGGCTGATGGATCAGGGGCTTGAACGCAGCGCCGAGGTGAGCGCGCCGCTGCTGATCCTTTACGGCGCCAACGACGAGGTCATCCCCGAGGGCGCCACCCGCCGCTTGCTCGAGCGCGTCGCCGCCCCCCACCGCGTGCTCCTCTACCCCGACGGCTGGCACATGCTGCTCCGGGACCTGCAGGCGGAGACGGTGTGGGAGGACGTGCGGGCCTGGATCGAGGACCGCGACGCCGCGCTCCCGTCGGGCCACGAGCGCGAGGGGGCCGGCGCGCTCGACGACGGTTGAGACGATGGCCGCCGCCGGCGAGCGCGCCTTCCTGTGCGATCGCATGCTGATCCGGCTCGGGCGCTGGCTGCGCGCCGCCGGCCACGACACCGCGATCCAGGAGGCGCCGGCGAGCGACCGCGCGGTTCTGGAGCGGGCGCTCAACGAAAACCGCCTGCTTCTCACCCGCGACCGCAAGCTCACCGAGTTCCGCCGGGCGCCGGGCACCGTCCTCCTGCTCGGCGGCAACGGCCCCGGCGCCTGGGCCGCCGAGCTCGGCGCCGCGCTCGCCGTCGACTGGCTGCACCGTCCCTTCAGCCGCTGCCTGATGTGCAATGCCATGCTCGAGCCCGCGACACCCGAAGAGGCGGCCCAAGGCCTGCCCGAGGGCGCCCGCGCGCTTTCCCCCGAGGCCACCTGGTGTCCCGCCTGTGCGAAGCTCTACTGGCCGGGCAGCCACGTCCGCCGCATGCGCACCCGCCTCGAGGCCTGGGCGCGGGGTGAGTATGGGTGACTAAAGATCTGCTCAGGCAAGAACAAGACTGAACCACAGAGACGGCGAGACACAGAGAAAGAACAAAACACCAAGACTCGAAGACACAAAGAGTTGGAATTGACTTGGTGCCTTTGTGCCTTAGTGTTTAATTATACTTCTCGTAGACCCTCTGTGTCTCTGTGCCTCTGTGGTGTTTCTTGTTTTTCTACGCCTCCGCCTTTGCGCGCTCGACCGCGTCGCGCACCAGGGGCAGGCGGTCGTTGCCGAAGAACATCTCCTGGCCCACGAACATGGTCGGCGAGCCGAAGCCGCCGCGCCCGATCACCTCCTCGGTGTTGTGACGCAGGCGCGCCTTGATCTCGGGTTCGGCGATGCGCGCCAGGAGGGCGGCGCGGTCGAGGCCCGTCCGCTCGGCGAGGGCGCCCAGCACGTCCTCTTGCGAGATGTCCTCGTCGCGGCCCCAGTAGGCCTCGAAGGTGGCGCGGGCGAACTCGACGATCCGACCCTCTTCCTGGGCCGCCAGGCAGGCGCGCATGGCCTTGACCGCGTTGACCGGGAACACCGTCGGGCGCCAGACGATGGTGATGCCGACGTGGCGCGCCCAGTCGCCCAGGTCCTTGGCCTGGTAGGCGGCCTTGGCCGGCACCGGGTTGTCGCGCTCGTGGTAGACGCTCGGGTTGACCGCGTTGAACACGCCGCCGACCAGGATCGGCTTCCACTCGAGGGCGGCGCCGCTCTCCTCGGCAAGCCGCTGGATGCGCTCGAAACCGAGGTAGGTCCAGGGGCTCGAACAGTCGAAGTAGAACTCGATGCTGACCACGGGGAGCTCCTTGCTTGGGGTCGCGCCGCGCCCGCTTCAGACAATGGTGTAGGCGCCGCTCACGATCACGTTCTCGCCGCTGACGTAGCGGTTCTGGCTCGAGAGCAGGAACAGGATGACGTCGGCGATGTCCTCGGGCTTGGCGACGCGCCCCACCGGGATCTCGGTCTCCATATGCGGCAGCCAGCCCGAGGCCTTGGCGCGCTCGGTGGAGATCCCCGAGGGGGCGACGGCGTTGATCAGGAGCTGGGCCGGCGCCAGCTCGAGCGCGAACGACTTGGTGAGGCTCGCCACCGCCGCCTTCATGGCGGCGTGATGGGCGTGCTTGGGCTCGGCGATGTGGGCGTCGACCGAAGTGACGTTGACGATGCGGCCGCGGATCCTCTCGCCGCCGCTCTGCGCCCGCATGTGGTTGGCGGCGGCGATCATCATGTAATGGGTGCCCATCACGTTGACCAGGAAGCTCCACCACCAGTCCTCTTCGCTGATCTCGAACAGCGCCACCCGGGGATAGATGCCGACGCAGTTGACCAGTCCGTGGACGCGGCCGAAGGCCCGTACCGCCTCGCCGAACAGGGTCAAGCTGTTTTCCTGGCCGTAGATGTCGCCGGGAATGGCGAGCACCTCGTGGCCCTGTTTCTCGAGCTTGGCGACCACCAAGGCGAGCTCGCTCTTGTTCTGGTCCACCAGGGCGACCCGGGCGCCGCGCTCGGCGGCCATCCGCGCGGTCGCCAACCCGAGGCCGCTGGCCGCGCCGGCAATGACGACAGACTTTCCTTTCATGCCCCTTATCCCCGCGCCGCCGCGCGCAAATCGGCCTCACCAGCGCCCAAACCCGATCTTGTCGAATCGGCGGCGAGAAGACAACGGCTACCACGGTCGCTGGCGTCGCGAATGCCCTCAGGCGGCCTCGGCGGCGCGGCAATGGGCGAGGATCGCCGCCACCAGGGCGGGCGCCAGGTGGGGTGCCAGGAAATGTCCCATGCCCTCGATGATCACGAGCCGGGCGCCGGGGATGCGGGCGGCGCTGTCGCGGCCGGCCTCGAGCAGGATCAGCGGGTCGTCGCGGCCGTGGATCACGGTGGTGGGCTGGGCGATCCTCGCCAGCAGCTCGAGCCGCGAGCCCGAGGCCAGGATGGCGAGGTACTGGCGCGCCCGCCCCGCCGGGTCGTCGGCGCGGTCGAGGTTGCGGGCGACGTGGCGCCGGAGCTCGCCCATGTCGCCCGGCCCGGGGGCGCCGGCGAGGACCCGGACCAGCTCGACGCCGTGGGCGATGCGGGCCTCGCGGGACGTGCTCTCGGGCACCGCGAGCAGCGCCTTGCCGATCTCCGGCGCGGCCTGGGGCAGGCCGGGGGCACCGCTCGAGGACATCACCGAGACCAGGCTCTTGACCCGGCCGGCATGGCGGGCGGCCATGATCTGGGCGATCATGCCCCCCATCGAGGTGCCGACCACGTGGGCCTGGTCGAGCCCAAGCGCGGCCAGCAGGCCGGCGGCGTCGGCCGCCATGTCGTCCAACAGGTAGGGCGCCTCGGGCCGCTCGCCGGCGGCGAGGCGGGCCTGGGCCGCGGCGAGGTCGGGCATGCCGGCCCCGGCGATCCGCGACGACAGGCCCACGTCCCGGTTGTCGAAGCGCAGCACCCGGTAGCCGGCCCCGGCAAGACCCTCGATCAGCGCCTCGGGCCACCAGGTGAGCTGGACCCCGAGGCCGTTCACCAGCAGCATCGCCGGCGCCGTCGCCGCGCCGCTCTCCTCGTACTCGAGGGTGATGCCGTTGGCCTCCACCGCGGTCATGCCGGGACTCTCCAGGTCGAGCGACCGCCTCAATTTCAACGACATACCAAGTTGGAGGCTATACCATACTGGTTGTACAGATAATGGTGATCGATTCTGCGCTCGTTAATGAGGTCGCGCCAGGTGAGCGGCGGAATCTCATCAGGAAGAACGCGGAGGATTCTTCGGGCCAAGCTCTCGGCCGAGGTCGCCCGATGACCTATCTGATGGTCGTCCGGCCCCGCCGGAGGCAAGGAATGACACGGCTCGGTCTGACGCTGTTGCTCTGCGCGCTAGCCTGGGGGCCGGCGCGGTCCGAGACCTTTCGCGCGCTCACCGTCGACGAGCTGGCGCGGCTCTGCCGCGACCCCAACCCGGCCTCGGCGGCGGCGTGCAAGGCCGAGGTCAACTCGCTGGCCCAGATCATGGCGACCGTGGGGAAGTACGCCACCGAGGATCGCTCCGGGCACGGTTTGTGCCCCTCGGGCGACCCCCAGTTCGACCCCGCTGCTGCCACCCAGGCGTTCCTCGCCTGGGCCCAAGCGCACCCGGATCAGGGGCCAAGCGCGGCGGGCGGTGGGGTGATCGCGGCATTGCGGGAAAGATGGCCCTGTCCCGGGGGCTGAGGCCAAGCGCCGAGCGCTCGATAGCCCCGTCCCCAAGCAAGCGAAAGCCCGCCATCTCGTTGAGAAAGCGGGCTGTTCGGGTGGTGGGCGATGCTGGACTCGAACCAGCGACCCCCGCGATGTGAACACGGTGCTCTACCAACTGAGCTAATCGCCCTTGCGCGGCCGTGGCTGGTCGACCCCTAATACGGCGGCGCTTCGCGCCCTGTCAAGCGGGCCCGGGTCGGGCTCGGGCGAGCCGGGCGAGGGCCGCCGGGAGCTCGGCGAAGCGGGCGATGGTGAGGTCGGCGCCGAGGCGCTCGGGCGGCACCCGGGTGTAGCCGTAGGTCACCACGATCACCGCCACCCCGGCGGCGCGGGCGCAGGCCACGTCGTTCAGGCTGTCGCCCACCATCACCGCCTCATGGGCGGCGCTGCCCAGCGCCTCGAGGACGCCCAGCAAGTGGCCGCCGTCGGGCTTGCGGACGGCGAGCGAGTCGCCCCCCAGCACCGCCTCGAAGCAGTCCTCGAGGACAAGCGCGCGGAGCAGCAGCCGGGTCATGCGGTAGGGCTTGTTGGTGCAAACCCCGAGCCTGAGGCCGCGGGCGCGGAGCTCGGCCAGGGTCTCGGGCACCCCGGGGTAGGGGACGCTCTGATCGGCGACGTGGTCGGCGTAGTAGTCGAGGAAGGCCGGCAGCCGCGCCTCGATCTCCGCCGCCGTGGGCCGCGGCCCGCTGGCTTCGAGACCGCGCTCGATCAGCTTGCGCGCGCCGTCGCCGACCAGGGGGCGGACCTCCTCGATGGCGAGCGGCGGCCGGCCCTCGGCGGCGAGCACGTGGTTGAGCGCGGCGCCGAGGTCGGGCGCGGTCTCCACCAGGGTGCCGTCGAGGTCGAGGACCACCGCGGTCAAGGCCCGGGTCGCGGAGCCCCGCCGGATCTCCCTCATGCCGGCCATACCCAGAGGATCAGCGGCACGCCCAGGAGCACGATGAGGACCTCGAGCGGCAGGCCCATGCGCCAGTAGTCGCCGAAGGCGTAGCCCCCCGGTCCCATCACCAGGGTGTTCGACTGGTGGCCGATGGGGGTGAGGAAGGCGCACGAGGCGCCCAGCGCCACCGCCATCAGGAAGGGGTCGACGCTGACGCCGAGGCTGACCGCGACGGCGGCGGCGATCGGCGCCATCACCACCGCGGTGGCGGCGTTGTTGATGACGTCCGACAGCGTCATGGTCACCACCAGCACCAGGCCCAGGATGACGTAGAGGGGGAGGTCGCCGGCGAGCCCGATGATGGCGCCCGCCACCAGCCCGGTGGTGCCGGTGCTCTCGAGCCCCCGGCCCACGGGGATCATCGCCGCCAGCAACACGATCACCGGCCAGTCGATGGCGTCGTAGAGGTCGCGGAGCGAGAGCTGCTCCAGCACCAGCAGCACCACCACCGCGCCGGTGAAGGCGATCGGCGCCGGTGTGATGCCGAAGGCGGCCAGCGCCAGGGCCACCGCGAAGACGCCGAGCGGCAGCGCGATCTGACGCGGCCGGCCGAGGGTGAGGCGGCGCTCGGCCAGCGGCAGGCAGCCGAGCTCGGCGATGGCGTCGGCCATTCCTTCGCTCTCGCCTTGGAGCAGCAGCACGTCGCCGGCGCGGAAGCGCACGTAGCCCAGGCGGTGACGGATGGCACGGCCGCGCCGCGCCACCGCCAGCAGGTTGATGCCCTCGTCGACGTGCAGCCTCAAGCGCCGCCGCGTGCCCCCCTCGAGCACCGAGCCCGGCGTCACCACCGCCTCCATCAGCCCGATGTCCCCGGCCCCGCCGCCCTCGTCGTCGCCCTCGCCGGCGCTGGTGAGCTCGAGCCCGGCCCCGTCGACCACCGGTTTGAGCGCCGTCGGGTCGCCCTCGAGGATGAGCACGTCGCCGGGGCGCAGCTTGGAGCGCCGCGACGGCGCCAGCCGCCGGTCGCGCTCGCGGATGCGCGCCACCACCACCACCTCGCCGTCGCTCAAGCGCTCGAGCTCGCCCACGGTGCGCCCGGCGAACGCCGAGTCCTCGGTCACCCGCGCCTCGGTGATGTACTCGGCGATCTGGAAGAGGTGCTCGGGCGCGGTGCGCCCGCGGCGCTCGACCGGGATCAGACGCCAGCCCACCAGCGCCACGAAGGCGACGCCGATCACGGCGATGCCGACGCCGACGGGCGAGTAGTCGAACATGCGGAAGGGCTCGCCCGCGAGCTCGGCGCGGTAGGTGGCGACGATGATGTTGGGGGGCGTGCCGATCATCGTCGTCAGCCCGCCCAGGATGGAGCCGAAGGCGAGCGGCATCAGCACCCGCGACGGCGGCACCCCGCCCTTCTGCGCGGTGACCAGGGCCACCGGCATCAAGAGCGCCAGGGCGCCGACGTTGTTCATGAAGGCGGACGCCACCGCTACCAGGGCGGTGAAGGCGAGCACGTAAGCCAGCGGCCGCTCGGCCAGCCGCCCGAGCGGCCGGGCCAGGACGTCGATCAGCCCCGAGCCGCGCAAGGCCCGGCTGATGCCGAGCACCGCGGCGACGGTGATCACCGCCGGATGCCCGAAACCCGAGAAGGCCTCCGCGGGCGGCACGATGCCGGCGATCACCACCGCCAAGAGCGCCGCCACCGCCACCAGGTCGTAGCGCCAGCGGCCCCAGACGAAGAGCACCACCGCCGCCAGCAACACCGCGAGGATGGTATACTGATCCACGGTCACGGGTAAAATTCCTGAACTCTCATGGCTGGCCGGGGCCCAACGCCGGGGCCAGACGATAACGGGCGAAAGGGCCGCTGACAATCGCGGGCTGAAACCCGTTAGGCCTTCGTCACAAGGTGAGCCTTCTCTCTTAAGCGATTGTACTCACGATGTTTTTTTGGAAATATCCGCTAACATTTCGTGACTTGGCAAGGTCTCGGGCTTTGTGGCACTGTCCCGCCGCCCGAGACCGCACGGGCAGCCTCGAGCGGGGGAAGAGCGCACCATGAGCGAGCGCGAGACCGCGGCCGTGATCCTCGCCGCCGGCCTCGGCATCCGGATGAAATCGGCGAGCCCCAAGGTCCTGCACCCGCTCGCCGGGCGGCCCATGATCGCCCACCTGGCGGCCACGTTGGAGGAGCTGCAGCTCTCCCGGATGGTAGTGGTGGTGGGCGCCGGCATGGACCAGGTGGCGGACGCCGTGCCAGGCGCCACGGTGGTCCGGCAGGAGCCGGCGCTCGGCACCGGCCACGCCGTGATGGCGGCCGGAGCCGCGCTCGAGGGCTTCTCGGGCGAGGTCTTGATCCTGTTCGGCGACAGCCCCCTGGTGCGGCCCGAGACCCTTCGGGCGATGCTCGAAGCCTGCGCCAGTGAGCCTGAGCCCGCGGTGGTGGTGATGGGCTTCCGGCCCGCCGACCCGGCCCAGTACGGGCGCCTGGTGGTGGCCGGGGACGGCACGCTGGAGGCCATCGTCGAGGCCCGCGACGCCACGCCCGAGGCGCGCGCCATCGGCCTCTGCAACGCCGGCGCCATGGCGGTCGACGGCGCCGCGCTCTTCGATCTCCTCGACGGGCTCGGCCGCGACAACGCCAAGGGCGAGTATTACCTGACCGACATCGTCGCGGCGGCGCGCCGGCGGGGCTTAAGCTGCGCCGTGGTCGAGGGGGCACCCGAGGAGGCGCTCGGCGTCAACTCGCGCGCCGACCTGGCGGCGGCCGAGGTCGTGGTCCAGGCGCGCCTGCGGCGGTCGGTCATGGAGGCGGGTGTCACGCTGATCGATCCCGAGACCATCTACTTCTGTCACGATACCCGCATCGGCCGCGACTCGGTGGTCGGTCCTTACGTCTTCTTCGGTCCCGGCGTGACGCTGGGCGAGGCGGTGACGGTCAAGCCTTTCTCCCACCTCGAGGGGGCGCGGGTCGACGACGGCGCCGTGATCGGCCCCTTCGCCCGGCTGCGGCCCGGCGCCCGCATCGAGGGCCGGGCGCGCATCGGCAACTTCGTCGAGGTCAAGCAGGCGGTGGTCGAGGCCGGCGCCAAGGTCAATCACCTGAGCTACATCGGCGACGCCCGGGTCGGCGCCGAGGCCAACGTCGGCGCCGGCACCATCACGTGCAACTACGACGGCTTCCAGAAGTCGTTCACCGACATCGGCGCCGGCGCCTTCATCGGCTCGAACACGGCGCTGGTGGCGCCGGTCAAGGTGGGCGACGGCGCCATCGTCGGCGCCGGCAGCGTGATCTCGCGCGACGTCGCCGCCGATGCGCTCGCCGTGACCCGCGCCAAGCAGATCGAGCGCGCGGGCTGGGCCGCCAAGTGGCGGCGCCGCATGAGCCCCGCCAAGGGCGGCAAGAAGACAGGGGGAGGTTAGAAAATGTGTGGCATCATCGGCATCCTTGCCGACTTCGACGTGGCACCGCAGCTGGTCGAGGCGCTGAAACGGCTCGAGTACCGGGGCTACGACTCGGCCGGCGTGGCGACCCTGGTCAACGGCCGCATCGAGCGCCGCCGCGCCGAGGGCAAGCTCGTCAACCTCGAGCGCCGGCTTGGGCAGGAGCCCCTGTCCGGGCACACCGGCATCGGCCACACGCGCTGGGCCACCCATGGCGTGCCCAACGAGACCAACGCCCATCCCCACGCCACCGACCGCGTGGCCATCGTCCACAACGGCATCATCGAGAACTTCCGCGAGCTGCGCGAGGAGCTCGCCGACGATGGCCGCAACTTCGCCACCGAGACCGACTCAGAGGTGATCGCCCACATGATCACGCGCTACCTCGAGCAGGGCCTGGACCACGTGGCCGCCGCCGGCAAGGCCATCAAGCGGCTCGAGGGCGCCTTCGCGCTCGGCATCATCTTCAGCGGCGAGCACGACCTGATGATCGGCGCCCGCCTCGGCAGCCCGCTCGCCGTGGGCTGGGGCGAGGGCGAGATGTTCCTGGGCTCGGACGCGCTCGCCCTGGCGCTCATGACCGAACGCATCTCCTACCTCGAGGAGGGCGACTGGGCGGTATTGCGGCGCGCCGGTGCGGTGGTCTACGACGCCCAGGACCGCGAGGTGAGCCGCGAGGTCAAGCGCACCGCGCTCTCGGGCTCGCTGGTGGACCGCGGCAACCACCGCCACTTCATGCTCAAGGAGATCCACGAGCAGCCGGTGGTGCTGGGCGACACCATCCGCCCCTACTTCAATCCGCTCGAGCGCACCATCGAGCTTCCCGACCTCGGCTTCGACCTCGCGGCGGTGAGCAAGGTCACGCTGGTCGCCTGCGGCACCTCGTATTACGCCGCCATGGTCGCCAAGTACTGGTTCGAGCAGGTCGCCCGGCTCCCCGCCGACGTCGATCTCGGCTCCGAGTTCCGCTACCGCGAGCCGCCGCTGGAGGAGGGCGGGCTCTCGCTCTTCATCTCGCAGTCGGGCGAGACCGCCGATACCCTGGCGGCGCTGCGCTTCTGCAAGGACCGCGGCCAGCACCTGCTGGGCATCGTCAATGCCGCCGAGAGCACCATGTCGCGGGAAGCGGACACGGTGCTCATGACCCACGCCGGGCCCGAGATCGGGGTCGCCTCGACCAAGGCCTTCACCTGCCAGCTCGCCACGCTCGCCTGCTTCGTGATCGCCGCCGCCAAGGCCAGGGGCGCCATCGACCGCGCCCAGGAGGCGGCGCTCTCGACCGCGGTCACCGAGGTGCCGTCGCGCGCCGCCGAGGTGCTCAACCACGACGCTCGTCTGCGCGAGCTCGCCCACGACCTCTTCAAGTGCCGGGACGTGCTCTACATCGGTCGCGGCACCAGCTTCCCGATCGCGCTCGAGGGCGCGCTCAAGCTCAAGGAGGTCTCCTACATCCACGCCGAGGGCTACGCCGCCGGCGAGCTCAAGCACGGCCCCATCGCGCTGATCGACGAAAACGTGCCGGTGATCGTGGTGGCGCCCAGCGGCGAGCTCTTCGAGAAGAGCGTCTCCAACATGCACGAGGTGGTGACCCGCGCCGGCCGAGTGGTGCTGCTGAGCGACGCCAAGGGCATCGCCGCCGAGGGCGCCGCGGCCTGGGCCTCGATCGAGCTCCCCGAGGTCCACCCCTTCGTCGCCCCCATCCTCTACGCCATCCCGGTGCAGCTCTTGGCCTACCACATCGCGGTCTTGAAGGGCACCGACGTCGACCAGCCCCGCAACCTGGCCAAGTCGGTGACGGTGGAGTAGGGGGTCAGCCGCGCCGGGTGGCGAGAGCGAGCGCGATCAGGGCGGCAAAGCCGAGCGCCATGGTGAGCGGCAGGCCGATGGTGCCCAAGATATCCATGGCGGCGCCGGCGGTCACCGGGCCGGTCAGGCTGCCGAGCTCGTAGATCATCACGAAGGCGGCCATGGCGCTCGCCATCTGGCCGCTGCGGAAGCGCTCGCCGAGCAAGCTCAAGCCGATGGTGTAAAGGCCGATGATGGCGCCGCCCCAGAGGAACAGGAGCGGCCACAGCAGCGCGCCCCCGAGCACCAGGGGGAGGGCAACGGCGCCGGCGAGCCCGGCCGCCGCCCCGGCCGCCAGCATGACCTCGCCCCCGAGGCGGTCGGCGAGCCAGCCGATCGGCACCTGGAGCACCACCGAGCCGGCCAGGAACACCGACAGCATCAGCACCGCGGTGTCCTGGCCGAGGCCGAGGCGGACGCCGTAGACCGGGAGCAGCGCGAGGACGACGATGTGAGCGAAGCCGATCAAGAGCGCCACCGCCATCAGCGTCGGCGCCCGGCGCGCCGCCGCGATCAGCGCCGAGGGCGCCTCCGCCGGCACCGGCGGCGCGGCGCCGCCCGCGAACAAGAGCGGCAGGGCGGCCGCGGCGATGAGGCCGGCGCCGATCACGAACGGGACCGCGCCGTCGATGCCGGTAATGCCGATCAGCAGCGGGCCGCAGGCCAGACCGGCGGCGAGCACGGTGACGTAGGCGCCGACCACGCGGCCGCGGTTGCGCTCGTCCGCCACCGTGTTGATCCAGGTCTCGCTGACCACCCAGTGGATGGCGTTGCCCAGGCCCAAGACGAAGCGGAGCACGAACCAGGCTCCTAGGGAGGGCAGCAGCGGCATCATGAGAAGCGCCGCCGCGGCCACGGCGATGCCGAGGTAGAGCGCCGGCAGCGTGCCGAGGCGGCCCATCAGCCGGGGCAGCAGCGGCGCCACCACCAGCATGGCGAAGGAGCCGGTGGCCGAGTTGAGGCCGATCACCGTGGCGCTGTGGCCGTCGCGCTCCAAGAGCAGGGCGATGAGCGGCATGGTGAAGCCGAAGCTCAAGCCCACCGCGGCGACGCTGGCGATGACCACCACCATGCCGCGCCGCCGCGCCGCCGCCGTGACCCGCGTCACCGTCATCCCGGGGTTCAGCCCCGCGGCCTTGATCCCGGCCCGCGGGCGCGCGCCGCGCTCACCGCTTCGGCCCACGCACGAAGGCCTCCCGGTAGCGCTCCCTGAGCACGTTCTTCTGGACCTTGCCCATGGCGTTGCGGGGCAACTCGTCGACGAAGTAGATGCGCTTGGGGAGCTTGTAGTTGGCGAGCTCGTCCGCCAGGCGCTCGCCGATCGCCTCGGCCGAGAGCGCCGCGCCGCCCGGGCTGCGCTTGACGGCGGCGGTCACGGCCTCGCCGAAGTCGGGATGGGGGACGCCCACGACCGCCGATTCCTCGACCCCGTCGATGGCGTCGATTCGGGCCTCGACCTCCTTGGGGTAGACGTTGTAGCCGCCCGAGATGATCAGGTCGCGGGCCCGCCCGACGATCGAGAGATAGCCGTCGCTCTCGATGCGGGCGAGGTCGCCGGTGACGAAGAAGCCGTCGTCGCGGAACTCGGCCCGGGTCTTCTCGGGATCCCGCCAGTAGCCCTTGAAGACGTTGGGGCCGCGCACCTCGAGCACCCCGGTCTCGCCGCGCGCCACCACCCGGCCGGCCGCGTCCACCAGCCGCGCCTCGACGTCGCGGAGCGGCGGCCCCACGGTGCCGGGGCGGCGCTCTCCGGTGAGCGGGTTCGAGGTGTTCATGCCGGTCTCGGTCATGCCGTAGCGCTCGAGGATGGTGTGGCCGGTGCGGGCGCGGAAGGCGTGGAAGGTCTCGTCGAGCAACGGCGCCGAGCCCGAGACGAAGAGGCGCATGCCGCGGCAGCAGGCCGCGTCGAGGCCGGGGTGGCCAAGGAGCCGGATGTAGTAAGTCGGCACCCCCATGAAGACCGTCGCCCGGGGCAGATGCGCGATCACCCGGGCGGCGTCGAAGCGGGGCAGGAGCAACATGGCGCCGCCGTTGAGAAGCACGCAGTTGATGGCCACGAAGAGGCCGTGGGTGTGAAAGATGGGGAGGGCGTGCAAGAGCACGTCGCCGGCCTCGAAGCCCCACGCCTGGTGGAGCGTCAGCGCGTTGGCCGCCAGGTTGCCGTGGCTCAGCATGGCGCCCTTGGGTCGCCCCGTCGTGCCCGAGGTGTAGAGCAGGGCGGCGATTTCGTCGCCGCTCACCGCGGCGCTCTCGAACCCGGGCTCGAGGTCGCGGCTCGAGTCCACGAGCGTGCCGCCGCCCTTCTCGTCGAGGGTCAGCAGGTGGCGCACCCCGGCGGCCCGCGCGCTGATCCCGAACTCCGCTTGCCGCTTGGGCGCGCAGAGCATGACCGCGGGCTCGGCGTCAGCGAGAACGTACTCGACCTCGGGCCTCCGGTAGGCGCTGTTGAGCGGCAGGTAGATGGCACCCGCGCGCAAACAGGCGAGATAGAATAGGATCGCCTGCGGCGATTTGTCGGTGAGCACGGCCACCCGGTCGCCCTTGGCGACGCCGAGCGTGGTCAGGAGCCGGGCGAAACGGCCCGAGGTCCGGTCGAGCTCGCGGTAGCTCCAGGTGCGGCCGTCCTCGGTCTCGATGAAGGGCGCCGAGGGGTCGGCGGGGAAGCGCCCGCGGAACAGCTCGTAGAGGTTCTCGGTCAAGGTGCGTGCGCCTTCGCGGCCGGACTGGAGGAGGGCCCCACATCGCGGGTCCAAGCTTCATAGCCGAGGGGCGGTGGGGGCGCAATGGATGGGAATAAGGGGGCAGTCCCCTTGCTTGGATGAGGCGAGATGAAGCAAGCAAGCTACGCCAACGTCGAGGCCATGGTGGCGGCGCTCGAGCCCAGCTATCCGGTCTACTGTCTCAGGCCCCGGGTGCTGGAGGCGAGCGCCCGGCGCTTCCTCGAGCTGTTCCCGGGCCGCGTGCTCTACGCCGTCAAGTGCAACCCCCACCCCCTGGTGCTCCAGGCCTTCCACCGCGCCGGCATCCGCGCCTTCGACACCGCGTCCTTGCCCGAGGTGGCGCTGGTGCGCGAGCTGTTCGACGACGCCGAGGCCTACTTCCACCACCCGGTCAAGGGCCCGGCGCAGATCGAGAGCGCCCACCACGTCTACGACGTGCGCCACTACGTCGTCGATCACCCGGTCGAGCTCGAGAAGGTCCGCCGGGCCACCCACTCCGACCCGGATCTGGTGGTGCTGGTGCGGGTGGCGACCCCCGGAGGCTTCGCCGAGGTGGACCTCTCGGCCAAGTTCGGCGCCACGCCGCGCCTTGCCGCCGAGCTCCTCGAGGCGGTCTCCGCGCACGGCCTGACGACGGGGCTCGCCTTCCACCCCGGCTCCCAGTGCCTCTCGCCCGATTCCTACCGCACCGCGCTCGAGGTGGTGGGCGAGGTGCTCGAGCGCTCTTCGAGCGCGATCCGCTACCTCGACGTCGGCGGCGGCTTCCCGACCAGCTACCCCAACATGACGGTGGCGCCGCTCGAGGCCTTCATCGCGGCCATTACCGAGGGGCGGGCCAAGCTCGACCTGCCCGAGGACTGCGAGCTGATGTGCGAGCCGGGCCGGGCCCTGGTGGCCGACGGCTGCTCCCTGGTGACGCAGGTGCAGCTCAGGAAGGATCGCAACCTCTACATCAACGACGGCATCTTCGGCAGTCTCTCGGAGCTGGTGGTGACCCGGATCATACTGCCGGCGCGGGTGATCCGGCGCCAGGGCCCGCTCTCGCACGAGAGCGCCTACTTCACCCTCTTCGGCCCCACCTGCGACTCCAACGACGTGCTCCCGCGCCACTTCCGCCTGCCCGAGGACGTGCGCGAGGGCGACTGGATCGAGTTCGGCCAGGTCGGCGCCTACTCCAACGCCGCCGCCACCCATTTCAACGGCTTCTACCCCGAGACTTTCGTCGAGATCGAGGACGAGGGGGCCTGACGGCCGCCCCGCCGCCGCCGGATCATTCGGCGGGCCGGCGCGCGGTGACCACGATGGCCTGCAGCGCGGTGCGTAGCGGTGCGTCGCCGAAGGCCTCGCGGAAGGCCTCCGCCACCGCCTCGATGATCGTCTCGGGCGCCGCCGTGGCCCGCTCCAGGATGTCTTGGACGATCGGGGCGCCCTCGACGAAGCCGATGGCAAGTTGGCCCGCCGAGGGGGGCGCGACGGTGGTCGGCACGACGGCGATCTCGAGCGCCGCGAAACCCGCGACCTGGAGCAGGGTCTTGATCGGGTCGATGGCGTGGTATCCGAAGGGGGTAAGATAGAAGACGGGCGGCTCGCTCTCGAAGAAGCCGCCGATGGTGTCGTGGGCGACGCGGGCGATCGGGTTGCGCTCGAGCGAGTCCCAAACGTTAAAAGCATACAGGCCGCCCGGCTTGAGCACCCGCGCGGCCTCGGCTATTCCGGCCGCCTTGTCGGGGTAGAACATCAGACCGAACTGGCAGACCACGGCGTCGAAGGTCTCGTCGTCGAACGGGAGGTCGAGGGCGTCGGCCTGCTCGAAGCGCACGTTGGCGAGCGTGCCCCGCTTCTCCCGGGCGAACTCCAACATCGGCTCGTTGAGATCGGTAGCGACGATTTCGACCTCCCGGGGCAGGGCCCGGCGCAGGAACTCGGTCGAGATGGCGGTGCCGCAGGCGGTCTCAAGGACCCGGTCCGGAGACACCGCGGCGACCCGGCGCGCCAGATCGGCGGCGTAGTACTCGAAGAACAACGGGCCCAAATGCTCGTCGTACTTCTCGGGGATCGAGCCCACGAACTGGGTATGCGCCGCGGTCATCGCGAGAGCTCCCAAAGACAAGGGATGACGCCAGGGTCCAGCGTCCCTCTCGCCTCGAGCGAGGGGGCCGCGGACCATAGCGGATCAGGGTCGGCCGGGTCCAGGGCGTCATGCTGCTCGCGCCGTGTCCGAGCCGGGCAACGACCTCATCGAGAGCGGGCGCTGGCGGCCCTTCCCGTCGGCCCCTGTCGGGGATTGCAATATGACCGGAAATGCGCGATTATAGCCATAATGGCTAAAATAGCCATTATGGCTATTTGTCTTTCCGGCGAGCGTGGGGATGCGAGCGATGAAGACCTTTGCGGCCAGCGAAGCGAAGAACGAGTTCGGCCGGCTCCTCGATACCGCCCGGCGCGAGCCCGTGACCATCGAGAAGAAGGGTCGGCCGGTGGCGGTGGTGCTGTCGCTCGAGGAATACCAGCGCTTGGAAGCGCTGGACGACGCCTGGTGGGCGGCTCGCGCCGACGCAGCCGGGGAGGAGGGGTTCATCGGTCCCGAGGAAAGCGAAAAGCTGATGCGCGAATTGCTGAATGCTGACGACTAACCTGTCGCGACAGGCTAGACGGTTCCTCAAACGGGTTCACCCGAAGCATGGGGACCGGATCACCCGAAAGATCACCGAGCTCAGCGAGAACCCCAATCCGCCCGACTCCAAGCAGCTCAAGGGCAAGGCAGCGGCATTTCAACGTGCCGAAATCGGCGAGTATCGGATCGTTTACCGGGTCGAGGGCGATACCTTGCAGGTCTTTCTGATCGGCAAACGCGCGGACTCCGACGTCTACCGGCGGCTCTCGAGAAAGATCGGGCGTTGAAGCGGGCCCCGCCTATCCTCCCCGCAGCTTGCGCGCCGCCTCGACCGCGAAGTAGCTGAGCACGCCGTCGGCGCCGGCGCGCTTGAAGCCCGTCAAGCTCTCCATCATCACCCGCTCGCCGTCGAGCCAGCCCCGCTCCGCCGCCGCCTTGAGCATGGCGTACTCGCCGCTCACCTGGTAGGCGAAGGTGGGCATGCCGAAGGCCTCCTTCACGCGGCGCACGATGTCGAGATAGGGCATGCCGGGCTTGACCATCACCATGTCGGCGCCCTCGGCGATGTCGAGCGCGACCTCGCGCAGGGCCTCGTCGCCATTGGCCGGGTCCATCTGGTAGGTGCGCTTGTCGCCTTCGCCCAGGCTCGAGGCCGAGCCCACGGCGTCGCGGAAGGGGCCGTAAAAGGCCGAGGCGTACTTGGCGGCGTAGGCCATGATCTGCACCCGCTCGAGACCGGCGCCGTCGAGGGCGTCGCGGATCGCGCCCACCCGCCCGTCCATCATGTCCGAGGGCGCGATCACGTCGCAGCCGGCCTCGGCCTGCACCAGGGCCTGGGCGCACAGCACCTCGAGGCTCTCGTCGTTGACCACGTAGCCGTCGCGGACCAGGCCGTCCTGGCCGTGGCTGGTGTAGGGATCGAGCGCCACGTCGCACATGACGCCGATCTCGGGGCACGACTCCTTGACGGCGCGCACCGCCCGACAGACCAGGTTGTCGGGGTTGACGGCCTCTTCTCCGTCCGGTGTTTTGAGCGCCGGATCGGTGACCGGGAAGATGGCGATCAGGGGGATGCCGAGCTCGGCGGCCGCGTTCGCCTCGATCACCAGCTGGTCGATCGAGAGCCGCTCGACGCCGGGCATCGAGGGCACCGCCGCGCGCCGCTTCTCACCCTCGTGCACGAACACCGGCCAGATCAGGTCGCGGACCTCGAGCCGGGCCTCGGCGACCAGCGCCCGCGACCAGGCGTGGCGCCGGTTGCGCCGCATACGCAGGCGGGGAAAGGCGCCCGACGGCCGCTCGGGCCGAGTCTCGGCGGGCCGCTCGGGCCGGGTCTCGGGCTCCCGGGGCCTCAAGGGGGTCGGTTTCTCGGCCATCGCTCGCACTCCCACGACCGCAGGTTGGGGCACCGCACGCGCGCCGCGCCAGCCCCTATTCTAGGCAGCGCGCCGGGCCCCGGCAAACGCTACGCCTGGCCGCGCCCGCCGCCGCCCTCAACGCCCCAGGGCGAAGCGGTGCGAGGCGGCGATGAGCTCGAGCACCACCTCGACTTCGGGCGCATCGCGGGGGCCGAAGATCATCACCGCGGTGGGCGGGATCAGGCCCTCGAGCGCCAGCGGGTGGAGCTCGCCCCAGCCGCCTTCGAGCACCCGGTGCACCTCCGCCCTCGGCAACATCATGTGCAGGCTGCCATCGTAGGGTGGGTGGACGTGGGCGAACTCGTTGCCGACCAGGAAGGCGTGGGCGCAACGCTCCTCCGGCTCTTCGGTGAGCCACAGCGCCTCGGCACCGGGTACCGAGATGATGCTGGGCCGGCGCTCGACCGAGGGAAAGTCGAAGGCACGCGCCTTCAAGGCCGCGTAAACCGCGGGCGGCGGGGTCTGGTCGAGCTGCTGGTGCGGGGCAGTCGAGGTGGTGCGGGGCGTCGGCCCCTCGCGGCCGGGTAGGGTGCGCATGCGCGTCTCGACGTCGGGCGGTGGGCGGCGCGCTTGAGTGTGCACGCGCCGCCCGGGGCGCGCAAGCGGCGCTGCCCTTGCCCGAGGGGGGTGGCGCCGGGGCGCCGCACTATTGTTGCGCTGCAATATAGCGGTTGAAATGCCGAGTCGCCGCTGGGACAATGCCCTGTTCCCGCGGACAGGCGATGTGAGCAGACTCGACGGAGAGCACCGTGCGGCCTGAGGAGGCGCGAAAGAAGGGCGGTCGGGCCAAGGTCTACAAGGCCAAGAACAGGCTCCGCTTCGTCACCGCGGCGAGCCTGTTCGACGGCCACGACGCCTCGATCAACATCATCCGCCGCATCCTCCAGTCCTCGGGCGCCGAGGTCGTCCACCTCGGTCACAACCGCGCCGTCGACGAGATCGTCACCGCGGCGCTCCAGGAGGACGCCCACGGCATCGCGGTGAGCTCCTATCAGGGCGGCCACCTCGAGTTCTTCAAGTACATGGTCGAGCTGCTGGCCGAGCGCGGCATCGGCCACATCCGCGTGTTCGCGGGCGGCGGCGGGGTCATCGTGGCGGAAGAGATCAAGGCGCTCGAGGACTACGGCGTCGCCGCCGTCTACTCGCCCGAGGACGGCCACACGATGGGCCTCCAGGGCATGATCAACGACATGCTGAGGAAGGCCGACGCCGACCTCAGCCACAGCCTGCCGAAGGACCTCGAGGGGCTCGCCGGCGGCGACCAGTTCGCCCTCGCCCGGGTCATCACCGGGCTCGAGGCGGGGACGCTCTCGGACGAGCTGCGCCAGGGGCTGCGCGACCGGGCGGCGGATGGCGAGGCGGTGCCGGTGCTCGGCGTCACCGGCACCGGCGGGGCCGGCAAGTCCTCGCTCACCGACGAGCTGATCCGCCGCTTCCGCCTCGACAACGAGGCGCTGAAGATCGCGCTCATCGCCGTCGATCCGTCGCGGCGCAAGTCGGGCGGCGCGCTTCTAGGCGACCGCATCCGCATGAACGCCATCGATGGCGAGCGCGTCTACATGCGCTCGCTCGGCACCCGGGCCTCGGAGAGCGAGATCGCCGCCTGCCTGCCCGACGCCATCGCCGCCTGCAAGGCCGCCGGCTACGGCCTGGTGATCGTCGAGACCGCCGGCATCGGCCAGGGCGACGCCGCCATCGTCCCCTTCGTCGACGTCACGCTCTACGCCATGACGCCCGAGTTCGGCGCCCCCAGCCAGCTCGAGAAGATCGACATGCTCGACTTCGCCGACGCCGTGGCGATCAACAAGTTCGACCGTTCCGGCGCCCGCGACGCGCTCAGGGACGTGCGCAAGCAAATGCAGCGCAACCGCGAGGCCTTCTCGGAGGCGCTCGACGAGATGCCGGTCTACGGCACCATCGCGTCCAAGTTCAACGACGACGGCGTCACCGCCCTCTACCACGGGCTCTTGGAGCTCTTTGGCGAGCGCGGACGCGGGGAGTGGACCAGCGCGCTCCGGGGCGCGCCCGAGCGGGTGCCGAGCGAGCTCACCACCATCGTCCCGGCGCCGCGCCAGCGCTACCTCGCCGAGGTCGCCGAAACGTTACGCGACTACCACGCCCGGGCCCGGGAGCAGGCCCGGAACGCCCGCGAGCGCCAGCAGCTCGAGGAAGCGAAGCGCCTGCTCGAGGCCGCCGGCAAGGACGGCGCCGAGCTCGAGCCGCTGATCGCCGAGCGCCGGGAAGCGCTCGATCCGCGCTCGCGCAAGCTCCTCGAGATGTGGCCCCGGGTCCGCGAGAGCTACTCGGGCGAGGAGTACGTGGTGCGCATTCGCGACCGCGAGATCCGCACCGCGCTCACCACCAAGACTCTCTCGGGCACGGCGCTCCCGAAGGTGGCGCTGCCGCGCTACCGCGACCACGGCGAGCTCCTGGCCTGGCTCCTGCGCGAGAACCTGCCCGGCAGCTTCCCCTATACCGCCGGCGTCTTCGCCTTCAAGCGCGAGGGCGAGGAGCCGACGCGCATGTTCGCCGGCGAGGGCGATCCGGCGCGCACCAACGCGCGCTTCAAGTACCTCTCGAAGGACTACCCCGCCAAGCGCCTCTCGACCGCCTTCGATTCGGTGACGCTCTACGGCTTCGACCCCGACGAGCGCCCCGACATCTACGGCAAGGTGGGCAACTCAGGGGTCTCGATCGCCACCCTCGACGACATCAAGGTGCTCTATGACGGCTTCGATCTCTGCGACCCCTCGACCTCGGTGTCGATGACCATCAACGGGCCGGCGCCGACGGTCCTGGCGATGTTCCTCAACAGCGCCATCGACCAGCAGCTCGACCGCTTCGAGGCCGAGAACGACCGCCCCCCCAGCGACGAGGAGATCGCCACGGTGCGCGCCTGGGTGCTCGAGAACGTGCGCGGCACGGTGCAGGCCGATATCCTCAAGGAAGACCAGGGCCAGAACACCTGCATCTTCTCCACCGAGTTCAGCCTCAAGGTGATGGGCGACATCCAGGCCTACTTCGTCCAGAACCGGGTGCGGAACTTCTACTCGGTGTCGATCTCGGGCTACCACATCGCCGAGGCCGGCGCCAACCCGCTGAGCCAGCTCGCCTTCACGCTCGCCAACGGCTTCACCTACGTCGAGGCCTACCTGGCGCGGGGCATGCACATCGACGACTTCGCGCCCAACCTGTCGTTCTTCTTCTCGCAGGGCATGGAGCCCGAGTACACGGTCCTGGGGCGGGTGGCGCGGCGCATCTGGGCGGTGGCCATGCGCGACATTTACGGCGCCAACGAACGCAGCCAGAAGCTCAAGTACCACGCCCAGACCTCGGGCCGCTCGCTGCACGCCCAGGAGTTCGACTTCAACGACATCCGCACCACGCTGCAAGCCCTGATCGCGGTCTACGACAACTGCAACAGCCTCCACACCAACGCCTACGACGAGGCCATCACCACCCCCACCGAGGAATCTTTGCGGCGCGCCGTCGCCATCCAGATGATCATCAACAAGGAGTGGGGACTGGCCAAGAACGAGAACCCCAACCAGGGCGCCTTCATCATCGACGAGCTCACCGACCTGGTCGAGGAGGCGGTGCTCAAGGAGTTCGAGCGCCTCTCGGAGCGGGGCGGGGTGCTGGGGGCCATGGAGACCGGCTATCAGCGCGGCAAGATCCAGGACGAATCGCTCTATTACGAGATGCTCAAGCACGACGGCACGCTGCCGATCATCGGCGTCAACGCCTTCCGCAACCCCAACCCGCCGCCCGAGGACGCGGAGATTACGCTGCAGCGCTCGACCGAGGCGGAGAAGAGGAGCCAGCTCGAACGGCTCAGGGCGTTCCAGGCGCGCCACGCGGGCGAGGCCCCGGCCATGCTCGAGCGCCTGAAATCGGCCGCGGCCCACGACCAGAACGTCTTCGCCGTGCTGATGGAGGCGGTGCGCGTCCTCAGCCTGGGCCAGATCACCCAGGCCCTGTTCGAGGTCGGGGGTCAGTACCGGCGGAACATGTGAGCCGGCGGGCGGGTGCGGGCGGCGCCGTTCAGAAAACCGGGGTCTCGCGGTAGGTGCCCCAGACCGTCTTCAGGCGCTCGACGATGTCGCCCATCGTCGCGCCCGCGCGCACCAGCTCGATGGTGACCGGCAGGATGTTGCGGGTTTCGTCCTTGGCCACCTCGATGAGCTCGCCCAGCAGATGCTCGACCTTGCTCTCGTCGCGCTCGGCGCGTACCCGCCGCGTCCGGGCGATCTGGCGCTCGGCGGTCGATCCGTCGTAAGGGTGGGTCTCGACGGCGGGCTGCTGTTCCCGATCGACCAGGGTATTGACGCCGATCACCGGCTTGCCGCCCGACTGCTTGCGGAGCGCCGTCTGGTAGGCGAAATCGGCGATCCGCTTCTGGAACCAGCCCTCCTCGATGAGCTTTATGGTGCCGCCGCGGCGCTCGATCTCGTCGAGGGTCTCGAAGATGCCCTTCTCGAACGCATCCGTAAGGCTCTCGACGTAATAGGAGCCGCCGATGGGATCGATGACGTTGGTGACGTTGCTCTCCTCGGCGATGATCTGCTGGGTCCTGAGCGCCATGCGCATGGCGTCCTCGGTGGGGATCGCGAAGGCCTCGTCGTAGCCGTTGGTGTGCAGCGACTGGCAGCCCCCGAGCACGGCGGCCAGGGCCTGGAAGGCGGTGCGCACGACGTTGATGCGGTACTGCGGCTTGGTCAGCGAGGCGGCCGCGGTCTGGCAGTGGAACCTGAGACGCATCGATTCAGGGTTCTTGGCGCCGAAGCGCTCCTTCATGATCTTGGCGTACACCCGGCGCAGCGCCCGGAACTTGGCGATCTCCTCGAAGAAGTCGGCCTGCGAGACGTAGTAGAAGGCCAGCCGCGGCGCGAACTCGTCGACCTTCAGGCCGGTCTTGAGAACCTCGTCGACGTAGACCATCAGGTTGGCCATCGTGAAGGCGGCCTCCTGCAGCGGCGAGGCGCCGGCCTCCGAGATGTGATAGCCCGAGATGTTGATCGGGTTGTAGCGCTTCATGTTCCGCGCGCAGTAGGCGATGCCGTCGCGGACCAGGCGCACCGACTCCGCGATGGGAAAGATGAACTCCTTCTGCGCCATGTATTCCTTGAGGATGTCGGCCTGGATGGTGCCCGAGAGCCGGTTCAAATCGTGGCCGCGCCGCTCGGCCAGCACCACGTACATCGCCAGCAGGATCCAGGCGCTCGGGTTGATGGTCATCGACACCGAGATCGACTCGAGGTCGATGCCCTCGAACAGAGCTTCCATATCGGCGATGGTATCGACCGCCACCCCCTCGCGTCCGACCTCGCCCTCGCTCATCGCATGATCGGAGTCGTAGCCCATCAGGGTCGGCATGTCGAAGTCGGTCGAGAGCCCGGTCTGACCTTGCGCGATGAGGTACTTGAAGCGCGCGTTGGTGTCCTCGCCGGTGCCGAAACCGGCGATCTGGCGCATCGTCCACAGGCGGCTGCGGTACATCGTGGGGTAGGGGCCGCGGGTGAAGGGGTAGCGCCCCGGCAGGCCGATGTCGTCCATCGGCGTCCCGGCCAGGTCGGCGGCGGTATAGGTGCGCTTGACCGGAATGTCGCCGTGGGTGAAGAACTGCTCCTTGCGTTCGGCCGCCTTGTCGAGGAAGGCGGCGACCTCGTTGGCCTCCCAGTCCTCGACTTCGCGTCGCAGCCGCTCAAGCGATTTTGGCGCGAGCATTTCGGTCATGATCTGGCTCCCTTTCGAGCGCGGCGTCGAGCAACTCACTCGCCAGCGCGTAGGGGTCGTCCTCGCGGCGCATCAGGCGCTCGGCGAGGGCGCCGCTGAGATCGGCGCTGGCCTCGGTGAAACGTTCGCTGAGCAGGTTTTCGGCGGTCTTCATGAGCCGGAACCGGGCCATGCTCTCGAGGCGCTCCCGGCCCAACTCGGTGCCGAAGGTGGCGTCGCGGTGGCGGCCGATGGCGGCGACGAGTTCGTCCAATCCCTGGCCCGAGAGCGAGCTCGTCCCGATCACCGGCACCGCCCAGGCGCTCTCCCCCGCCGCTTCGAGACCCAGTGTCAGCATCGCCTTGAGATCGCCGATGGTGCGCTCGGCGTCGCTGCGGTCGGACTTGGCGACGACGTGGATATCGGCGATTTCGAGCAGGCCGGCCTTGATCGCCTGGATGTCGTCGCCGAGACCCGGGGCCGAGACCACGATCGTCGTATGCGAGGCGCGCGCGATCTCGACCTCGTCCTGACCAGCGCCGACGGTCTCGATGAGAATAGTGCCGAAGCCGGCGGCGTCGAGGATGTCGGTGACCTCGAGCGCCGCGCGCGCCAGGCCGCCGGTGGCCCCGTGGGTCGCCATCGAGCGGATGAAAATGCCGGGATCGGTGCTGAGCTCGCTCATGCGGATGCGGTCGCCGAGAATGGCGCCGCCGGAGATCGGCGACGAGGGATCGATGGCCAGGATGCCGACCTTTTGATCCCCGGCGCGGAGCTTCACGGCAAGCTTCCCCACCAGGGTCGATTTGCCGCCGCCGGGCACGCCGGTGATGCCGATGACGTGGGCGCGGCCGGCGCGCTTGTGGATGCGGGCGAGCGCCTCGCGGGCTTCCCTTGCGCCCGACTCCGCGCGCGAGATGAGGCGCGCGATCGCCGCCGGATCGCCGGCCTCGAGGCGCTCGATCAACGCCACCGAAGGGACGTAGCGGGCCATCAGCGTTTCTCGCCCTCGAGCTCGGCGTGCATCTCGCGGAAGATGGCGCGATCGTCGATCACCCGGCGGGCCTTGAAGTCGGTGCGCGGGATCGAGCCGGGCTCGACCACCTCCACCGCCGTCCTGAGCCCCAACACCTTGAGCAGCTTGCGTTCGACTTCCGCGCGGAACTGGACCACGGCGTCGCGGCGGGCGTGGGCGGCGGCATCGACCTCGACGCGCAGCAAGAGCTCGTCCATGGCGGCCTCGCGGCTGATGACGATGCGGTGCTCGCCGCCGTAGTCGGGCAGCTCGTTGAGGGCGGCGTCGATCTCGCTCGGATAGACGTTCTCGCCGCGGATCGTGAACATGTCGTCGATACGCCCGAAAATGCCGTGGGGCAGGCGCGGATAGGTGCGCCCACAGGGTGCCGGGCCCTCGACCCAGAGCGTGAGGTCGCCCGAGGCGAGCCGGATCATGGGCTGGGAGGTGCGCTCGAGGTGGGTGTAGACCGGCGTGCCGCGCGCGCCGTAGGGCACCCGGCGCATGGTCGTCGGATCGCAGACCTCGGTGTAGACGATGTCCTGCCAGCACAGCATGCCCTCGCTCTGGGCCGAGCCGGCGAGGTTCATCCACGGCGTCATCTCGGCCATCGAGCCGGAGTCGAACACCTGGGCGCCGTAGAGCTCGCGGAGGCGGTCGCGCAGGCCCGGAATGGAGGCCCCCGGCTCGCCCGAGAAGAGCATGTACTCGAGCCCGAAATCGCGCGGGTTCAGGCCCTCATCGGCCGCCACCTGGGCGAGGTGCAGGGCATAGGTGGGGGTGCCGTAGAAGCCCTTGGGCTTCAACAGCTCGAGCCATTGCACGCAGCGCGCCGACATCCCCGAGGCGCCGGCGCCGAAGGGGAAGCATCGGGCACCCAGGCGCTCGGCGCCGGCCAGCGCGCCCCAGCTCCCCAGGTAGAGCGAGAAGATCGCGGCGATGCAGAGGGTGTCGCCCGGGCGCATCCCCATGCCCCACATGACGCGGGCATGGGCGTTGGCGATGGCGCGCCAGTCGCCGCGCGAGATGGCGAAGGCGGTGGGCCGGCCGGTGGTGCCGCTGGTGCCGTGGACGTGGTAGAGCTCCGCCTCGGGCGCGCACAGGTAGTCGCCGAACGGGGGCGCGCGGTCCTGGGCCTGGCGCAGGTCGTGCTTGGTGATGACCGGGACCTTGTCCTCGAAGTCCTCGAGGCTCGCGAGATGATCGGGATGAAAGCCCGCCTGGTCCCATTTGCGGCGGTAGAACGGCGCCTGCGCGTAGGCGTAGCGGCAGACCTCGCGCAGGCGCTCGAGGATGGCGCGATCGCGCTCGCCGGGCGCCATGGTCTCGCGCCCGGGAAACCAGTGGCGGGCGTCCGCGGGCGGCAGGTAGCCTTCGTCGTAGGCCGGCGGAAAGGACCAGGACTCCACCGCTCGGGCCTTTAGCGGGCGCCCCGCTCCTCCACCAGCCGCGTGAGCGTGTCGATGATGCCTTGGGGCGGGGTGTCCTGCAGCATCACCTCGCGCACCCCCATCTCCTTGAGCTTGGCCACGTCCTCGTCGGGCATCACGCCGCCGGCGACGACGATCATGTCGTCGGCGCCGGCCTGGCGCAGGATCTCGAAGATCTTGGGGAACACCGTCATCTGGACGCCCGAGAGCAGGCTCACCCCGAGGATGTCGACGTCCTCCTGGATCGCCGCGGTCACGACCTCCTCGGGCGAGCGGTGGAGGCCGGTGTAGATGACGTCCATGCCGGCGTCGCGCAAGGCCCGCGCCACCACCTTGATGCCGCGGTCGTGTCCATCGAGCCCGACCTTGGCGAGGAGTATGCGGATGGGTTGGCTCATGCGTGGCCGGGCCTCGAAGACGCAAGCGTACCGAACGCCGGACATTGTACCCGAACTCTTGGCAATCGCCGCGGATGCGTCAAGGTTTCAAACACAAAGGCACGAAGGCACGAAGACGCACGCTAGAAGCGCTGGGAATAATTCTCGCGCGGTCGCGGCGCCGTCGCGAATTCGCTTGGTGTCTTCGTGCCTTTGTGTTTGATTTCATTGACGGAATCGCCGCGATCCGGTCACGCCACGAGACCGGGCAACGAGGGAGCCGAGCCATGGCCCGCGACCAAGCCAAGCAGACCGTGTTCATCGACACCGAGCGGGTGCGGGTGAGCGAGTGGCGCTTCGCCCCCGGCACCGAGACCGGCCACCACCGCCACGCCCACGACTACGTGGTGGTGCCGATCGTGGGCGGTGAGCTCACCGCCGCCGACGCCGAGGGCGAGCACGCCTTCACCCTCAAGCCGGGTCAACCGTATGCCCGCGAAGAAGGCGTCGAGCACAACGTCATCAACGCGAGCGCGGCCGAGGTCGTGTTCGTCGAGGTCGAGCTCAAGTAGGCCGCCGCGAGGGCATGGACCCGGCGCCCGAGCTCATCACCGAGGTCGTGGGCGGCCTCGGCCGCATCACGCTAAACCGGCCCCGGGCGCTGAACGCCCTCAGCCTGGAGATGTGCCGCGGCTTCGACGCGGCGCTCGAAGCCTGGGCCAGGGACGACCGGGTGCGCGCGGTGCTGATCCGGAGCGCGAGCGAGCGCGCCTTCTCGACCGGCGCCGACGTGATCAGGATTCACCGCGCGCGGCACCGCCTCGAGGCCTACTCCTATCCCTATTACCGGCTCGCCTACGGCGGCATCGCGCGGCTCTTCCACTTCCCCAAGCCCTACGTCGCGCTCATCGACGGCATCGTCATGGGCGGCGGCGTCGGGCTCTCGGTGCACGGCTCGCACCGGGTGGTGAGCGAGAACCTGGTCTTCGCCATGCCCGAGACCGGCATCGGCCTCTTCGCGGACGTCGGCACCAGCCACGTGCTGCCGCGCTGCCCTGGCGAGGTCGGCATGTACCTGGCGCTGAGCGGCGCCCGTATCGGCGCGGCCGACGCGATCCATGCGGGCCTCGCCGATACCTACGTGCCGAGCGGGCGGCTCGCGGCGCTCGATGCAAGGCTCGCCGAGAGCGATCTTTCGGGCGACGCCCACGCCGCCGTGGGCCGGGCGCTCGAGGCCTTCGCGGAGATTCCGGGGCGGTCGGCTCTCGAAGAAAACCGCACCGCGATCGAGCGCTGCTTCGCCCCCCATTCGGTCGAGGAGATGCTCGAGGCGCTCGCCGCCGAGGGCAGCGATTGGGCGGCGGCGACGGCGGCGCTGCTCGCGGAGAAGTCGCCCACCAGCCTCAAGCTGACCTGCCGCGTGATGCGCGAGGGCGCGCGCCTCGATTTCGACGACTGCATGCGCCTCGAGTACCGCCTGGTGCGCCGCTGCCTCGCCCGCGAGGATTACTACGAGGGGGTGCGCGCCGCGGTCATCGACAAGGACGGGGCGCCGGAATGGCAGCCCGCGACCCTGGCCGAGGTCCGCGAGAGGGACGTGGCGGCCCACTTCGAGCCCCTCGGCGACGACGAGCTCGGGTTCGATTGGGGTCCGGACTCGAAGTGACAAAGAAACTCAAGAAATCCACATAACACAATGTATTTATTCATTTTTTCTGTGGACCATGCTGCCGTCGCTTTGTGCGGGCCATCAACCCCAAAGCATTTAAGCTTTCTTTTAAGACTTCTCCGGCATGATTCGCCGAGTTTCAACCTTTGTCGATGGTGCCCCATGCAGGTGTCTTCGCAATCTGTGGAAGACCACGAGGCCCGCGAGCCGGTCTCGGCGGCGGCGACCGATCCGGTCGCCAAGGCCGTCTATCTCGAGACCCTGTCGCTGATCGAGCGGCTGCACCGGCGCTTCCTCGACGTCATCAAGGCCGAGCTCGACGGCCTCGGGACGCGCGACATCAACAACGTCCAGAGCCTGATCCTCTACAACATCGGCGAGGACGAGCTGACCGTCGGCGAGCTCACCAACCGCGGCTACTACCTGGGCTCCAACGTTTCCTACAACGTCAAGAAGCTGGTCGAGAACGGCTACCTCGAGCAGCAGCGTTCGGACCACGACCGCCGCTCGGTGCGCGTGCGCCTCTCGCCCAAGGGGCTCGAGCTCTGCGGCCGCGTCGACACCCTTTACGACCGCCACATCGAGGCCCTGTTCCCGCCGGTCATGGCGGTCGACGAGATCGAGGCCGTCAACGCCGCGCTCAAGACCCTCGAGCGCTTCTGGACCGATCAGTTCCGCTTCGCGCCCTGAGGCGCGGCGCCGCGTGGGCCGCCACCCCTAGCCCTCGCTCAAGAACGAGATCAGCTCGGCGCCGGTCTCGTCCGGGGCCTCCTCGGGCAGGAAGTGACCGCATCTCAGCGCCCGGCCCCGGACCCGGGCGGCGCGCTCGCGCCAGCTCGCCAGGATGTCGAGGCTCAGCGCCGGCCAGCCGGGGTGGGTCTTCGTGGCCTTGCCCCACAGCACCAGCACCGGGCAGGCGAGCTTGACGTCCAAGTCCGCCTCGTCGTGCTCGAGGTCGAGCGCGACGGCGCGGTAGTCCTCGCAGGTCGTGTGGATGGTCTCGGGCTTGGCGAAGCAGCGAAGGTACTCCGCCATGGCCGCCTCGGTGATCGCCCCCGGGGTGGCGCACCAGCGTTCCACCAGCCAGCGCAGATAGAACTCGGGATCGGCGCCGATCAGGGTCTCGGCGAAGGGCGCCGGCTGCAGCATCAGGAACCAGTGGAAGTAGGCGCTGGCGAGGCGGGCGTCGACGTGGGCGAAGACCTTGTGGGTGGGCACCACGTCGAGGACGACGAACTTCTCGACCCGCCCCGGGTGATCGAGGGCCAGGCGCTGACCGACCCGGGCGCCGCGGTCGTGTCCCACCAGCGCGAAGGATAGGAAGCCGAGCTTCTCCATGACCTCGACCTGGTCGCGGGCCATGGCGCGCTTCGAATAGCCGCCGTGGTCGGCGCCCGCGGGCGGCTTCGCGCTGTCGCCATAGCCGCGCAGGTCGGGCGCCACGACGGTGAAGTGCCGAGCCAGTCCGGGCGCCAGCTTGTGCCACATGACGTGGCTCTGGGGGTAGCCGTGGAGCAGCAGCACGGGTGGGCCGTCGCCGCCTATCCGCAGGTTGATGGCGGCGCCCGAGGTCTCGATCCGGGTCTCCTTGAAGCCCTCGAACACGGCGTGTCCCTCGCTCGCGCGCTTCAACCATAGACGCGGGCCGGCGCCGGGCAAGCCGGAAGCGCGCGGGCTCCGCGGCTTCTTCTCGTAGACGGCTACTGCTTGACGACCAGCCCCTGGCCGGTGGGAAGCTCGAGGATGGCGTGGCCGCGCGTCTCCATCCACGCCAGCTCCAGCACGTGCTGCGTGTAGTGGAGCTGATGGCCGTAGTCATCCAGGATAACGAAGCCGCCCGGCGTGACCCGGTCGAAGAGGAGTTCGAGGGCGGCTATTTCAGCCTTGGCGGCGTTGAGGTCGATGTGTAGGTAAGCGATCTCATCGGGCGCGGTGCCACGCAGGACGTCGGGCACAAAGCCCTTGATAACTTCAATGTTCGGGTAGGAGGCGAAGCGCCGGCACACCGCCTCGTAGTTGTAGCCGTTGGCCATCGCCTCCGTCGTGTAAGGATTGGCATCCGCGTACTCGCTCTCGGTCGCGAAGTCGTGCGACAGGCCCTCGAAGCTGTCGTAAAGGTAGAAAGTCTTATCGAAGCGGGCGAAGTCGATATACTCGGCGACGACCGCCGACATGAAGCCTCGAAAGACGCCGCACTCGACGAAATCGCCCGGCAGACGCGTTGCCATCTTCGCCGCCCAAGTGAGCGTGTGCAGGCGCCAGAGCCACGTCTGCTCGGCCTCGCTGCCCGCGTTGTCCTGGAACGCTTGCATGAAGCGGTCGTCACGGGAGAACGACATGTTGCGCAGGAACGTGACCAGCATGTCGCCCATGAAGTAGCCGCGCTCGTAGATCTTCTGGATCGCCCGCAGATGATCTAACAGGCTCTTGAATTCTTCGGTTGATTGGGTGCCGTAGAACATGGTGCCGACCCCTGAAGCGCCTGTCGGCCGATTGGACGGCGTAATGGTGAACAATCGATAAATGTGGATTGGGGCAGGGGCTCAAAAGCCCCGATCGAGGTTCGCGTTGCCGCCAGAGTTGGCATGGCGAGGTGGTTTGTGGTGAGTTCCTCGTGGCTCGCGACAATGCGCCCGAGGAGCGGAACCCCGGAGGCTCGGGAGGCGGCAGGCTCGCTCGCTTGGGCATTCGAGCGGGCCGGCGCGGGGCAAGCCGGAAGCGCGCGGGCGCGCCGCGCAAACCGCTATCATGTCCACCTTCAGCGGAACGGAAGCGCGGAGATACCATCATGTCGCAACGTTCGGAGCCCAACAGCCCGGAGCCCCACCCAGGCTACTTCACTCAAGCTCTCGCCGCCGCCGACCCCGAGGTCCACGCCGCGATCGCCGACGAGCTCAGGCGCCAGAACGACGAGATCGAGCTCATCGCGTCGGAGAACATCGTCAGCCGGGCGGTGCTCATGGCCCAGGGCTCGGTGCTTACCAACAAGACCGTCGAGGGCTATCCGGGGCGGCGCTACCACGGCGGCGCCGTGAACGCCGACATCGTCGAGCGGCTGGCGATCGAGCGCGCGAAGAGGCTCTTCGGCTGCGCCTTCGCCAACGTCCAGCCCCACTCCGGGAGCCAGGCCAACCAGGTCGTGTTCCTGGCGTTTCTGAAGCCCGGCGACCGTATCTTGAGCATGGCGCTGGCCGCCGGCGGGCACTTGAGCCACGGCGCCGCGCCCAACCTCTCGGGCAAGTGGTTCGACGTCGTCCATTACGGCGTCGCGCGGGGCGACGGGCGCATCGAGATGGACGCGGTCGAAGGCCTGGCCCGGGAGCACCGGCCGCGGCTGGTGATCGCCGGCGGCTCGGCCTACCCGCGGGTCATCGACTTCGCGCGCTTTCGCGCCATCGCCGACGAGGTCGGCGCCACCTTGCTCGTCGACATCGCCCATTTCGCCGGGCTCGTCGCCACCGGGCTCTATCCCGATCCCTTTCCCCACGCCCACGTCGTCACCACCACCACGTATAAGAACCTGCGCGGGGCGCGGGGCGGAGTGATCCTGTGCGACGACGCCGAACTCGCCCGGCGCATCGATCAGGCGATGTTCCCCGGGCTCCAGGGGAGCCCGTTGCTGCACGCCATCGCCGCCAAGGCGGTGGGCCTGGGCGAGGCCTTGCGGCCCGAGTTCAGGGCTTACGCCGAGGCGGTGCTGGAGAATGCCCGGGCGCTGGCGGCGGCGCTCGCCGGGCGCGGCCTCGAGCTGGTGAGCGGCGGCACCGACACGCCGCTGATGCTCCTCGACCTGAGGGCCATGGGGCTCACCGGCGACGTCGCCTGCCTGAGCCTCGAGCGGGCCGGGCTCACCTGCAACAAGAACGCGGTGCCCTTCGATAAGGAAAAGCCGACCGTTACCTCGGGGCTGCGGCTTGGGGTCTCGGCCGGCACCACGCGCGGCTTCCGCGGGCCTGAGTTCGCCGACATCGGCAACCTCATCGCCGACGTGCTCGAGGGCCTCGCCAAATCCCGCGACGACAACGCCGCCGCCGAGGGCGCCGCCCGCGGCCGCGTCGCCGAGCTCTGCCGCCGCTTCCCGATCTATCCGGGGCGCTAGAGGGCGGGCGCGGCTATAGCCCCTGCGTCACCTTCGGCATCACCTCTTCTGCGAACAGCTGCATCGTGTCCTCGACTTGGGCGTGCGGCATGCCGACCCAGTGGACCGACAGGATCATGCGGTTGATGCCGAGGCGCTGGTTGTAGCCGATGATCTGCTCCGCGACCTCGTCGGGTGAGCCGAACAGGAAGCGGTCGCGCGTGAGCTCGTCGAACCCGAGCGAGAGGTCGTCGTCGCCCTTGGGCATGGCCTTGTCCTGGCCCCACTGGTGATAGACCTTGTACTTCTCCTCGAGATAGGGCCGGGCGAGACGGGTCGCCTCGGCCCGCGACGAGGCGACGAAGATCTCGCGCATCAAGGGCAGCTCCTTGGGCCGCGGCTTGCCGAGCTCCTCCAAGCACCGGTGGTAGAGGATGAGCTGGCGCTCGATCGTCGCCATGCGCTGGTGCGGGTTGATGAACCAGGTGTCGGCGAGCGCGGCGGCGCGGCGCACCGCGGCGTCGGCGTTGGCGCCCATCCAGATTGGCGGCATCGGCTTCTGCACCGGCTTGAGCGAGAGCGTGGCCTCGACGAGCTCGAAATGCGAGCCCTTCATGGAAACCTTGTCCTCGGTCCAGAGCCGCTTGATCGCCTCCAGGTTCTCGACCAGGCGATGGACGCGTTCTCCTTGCGTCGTGCCGAAGCCCTTGAACTCGACCTCGCGGTAGCCGAGACCGAGGCCGAAGACGAGCCGTCCGCCCGACATCACGTCGAGGGTCGCCAGTTGCTCGGCGATATCGAGCGGCTTGTGCAGCGAGAGGAGCACGATGCCGGTCACGATCCGCATGGTCTCGGTCTCCGCCATCAGCCGGGCCAGCAACGGAAACTGCTGGTATTGCTGGAACGGCGCGCTGGCGTAATGCATGCCGGTCAAGAGATCGGAAAAGCCGAGCCGGTCGGCGAGCCGCACCTGCGCCTTGACCTCCTCGAAGCGCCGCGCCATGTCGTCGCCGGCGGGATACTGGCCGCGCACGAACAGCCCGTACTTGAGCTCGCTCATGGTTATCCTCTCCTGCTCTTCGTCAGCTCTCGTGCGGGCGGCGCACGGACCGCGACCGTGCTCGCGAGCGCTAACCCTCGACGTCGTGGCGGAGCTCGATCACGGTGCCGTCGGGATCGCGCACGAAGAGCGAGACGCCGGGGCCCAACCGCACCGGCCCCTCGGTGATGGCGATGCCCAGCTCCGCGAGCGCGGCGACGGTGTCCTCGATCGAGGCGACCTCCAGCGCGACGTGGGTGTAGCCGGCGAACTTGTTGGGCTCGTCCATCAGGATGTTGCGGCCCTCGTTGGCATCGTCGGCGTTGAGGATGAGGTTGATCTCGACGCCCCGGTCGTTGCGGGCGACGACCACCGGATCGCTCGGGTCCTCGAAGTAGGGCTCGAACCCGAGCAGGCGATAGAAGGCGATGGCGCGCTCGCGGTCCGAGACGCGGATGCCGATGTGGTGGACGCGCTGGATCGCGATCATGGCCGGGCCCCGTGCTTTGTCCTGATCAGGGCGCCCAATCTAACACGGGAGGGCGGGGGCCCAGATTTCCCACCGGCGCGCCCGTTCGGTCGCCGCCGCGCTTGAATCCTGCTATAGGGTCCGCGCCGCGCCAGCTCTCCCGGAGGCCCCCTTGTCGACACGCTACTTCGACGATATCGAGGTCGGCGAGGTGCTCAAGTCGGGCCCCTACGCGATGAGCCGCGCCGAGATCGTCGAATTCGCCGGGCGCTACGATCCCCGGCCCTTCCACCTCGACGAGGCGGCGGGCGGGCGCTCGGTGTTCGGCGGTCTGGTGGCCTCGGGCATCCACACCATCGCGGTCTGGAACCGCTTGCGCTTGGACGCCGAGGGCGGGCTCGAGATGCTGGCCGGCCTCGGCTTCGACGAGCTCCGTTACGCGGTGCCGGTGCGTCCCGGCGACCGCCTCTCGCTCACCGCTACCTGCATCGAGAAGGAGGCCTCGTCGACCAAGCCCGACCGCGGGGTGATGCGCTTTCACCAGTCGCTGCGCAACCAGGACGGCGAAGAGGTCATGACCCTGGTCGTCACCCTGCTGGTGGCGCGGCGGCCGGCGGGAACGGCGGGCGACGCGGTGCACAGCGGCGCTTGAACGCGGCGAGATCGCAGCAATCGCGACCTCGCGCCCAGACCCTCAAGGCCCCGGCGGCGGCTCGCCGCGGCCGCCCGCCTGGCGGCGGCGCTTGAGGCGCGCGAAGCTCGGCAGCGGGATCACCTGTGAGACCGCCGCCACCACCAGGACGAGCGCCGTGATCTCCGGCCAGCCCAGGGGCTCGCCCAGGAGGGCGACGCTCGCGAGCACGCCGACGATGGGGATCAACAGCGTCGACAGCGAGGCCACCTGAATCGGCAGCAGGCTCACCAGACGGAGCCAGGTGGTGAGGCCGAAAAGGATGCCCAGCCCGATGGTGTAGGACAGGGCGGCGATCGCTATCCAGGAGACCGGCTCGAGGCGGCCCCAATCGACGATGATGGCGACGACGACGAGCGGCAGGCCGCCGACCACCAGCTGCCACCCGGTGAGCACCAGCAACGGCGTGCGCCAGGCCACCCGCTTCTGCACCACGGCGCCGATGCCGAACGACATCGCCGCCACCAGCATCGCCAGGGTGCCCATAGGTGCCGCCCGCAGCACCTGAATGTCGTCGACGGTCAGCACCGCGACGCCGCCGAGCCCGAGCGCGAGGCCCAGCCACTGCGCCGTGGTCGGCCGTTGCTTGAGCACCGGGATGCCCAGCAGGAAGGCCCACAGCGGCATGGTGTAGGCGAGGATGGCGGCCCGGCCCGCCGGAATGAGAGTCAGCGCCAGGGCCGAGAAATAGAACCAGCCCGTCATGTTGAACAGGCTCGCCAGCGCGAGCCCGCGCCACTGGTCGCGCGGGACGAGGAGCGATTGTCCCTTGAGCCGGGCGATGAGGAAGAGGCCGGCGGCGCCGAAGATCACGCACAGGGCGCGGAAGGTGAAGATCGGAATCTCGGCCAGCGCGACCTTCATCATCGGCCACTGGGTTCCCCACACCAGGACGAAGGCCGCGAACAGGGCCAAGCTCCGAGGCGGAATAGCCCCCGGCGTCGGTGCCGGTTGCACCGCGCTCAGCCGTTGCCGGGGGCGGTGGTGGGGTCGATCGCCCGGGGCCTCAGGCCGCCTGGCCCGAGGGCACCACGGCGGTGGTCTCGATCTCGACCCGGGCGCGGTCGTCGACCAGGCCGCCCACCTCCACCAGCGCCATGGCCGGGTAGTTGGCGCCGATCACCTCGCGGTAGGCGCCGCCCACCTCGCGCACCGCGGCCAGGTATTCCTTGAGGTTGGTGACGTACCAGGTCATGCGCGTGATGTGCTCGGGCGCGGCGCCGGCCTCGGTGAGCACGGCGACGGTGTTCTTGAGCGCCTGGCGCACCTGTTCGGCGAAGTCGTCGGTTTCGAAGCGCTCCTCGACCGGGTTCCAGCCGATCTGTCCGGCGACGAAGACCGAGGTGCCCTCGGCGGCGACGCCGTTCGAGAAGCCCTTGGGCCGAGGCCAACCCTCGGGATTGAGAATGCGCATGCGAGTCCCCCTTGCTCCTGACCAGGCTTAAGCTCTGCTTTTAGACCGCAATCGCCCCACCGGCAACCGACACCGCGGCCGCCCTTGTTGTCGCCGCCCCGGTGGTGGCATCCTGGCGGCGCGGCGATAGGGGAATGGCGAGGATGGCCGAGGAACCCGACCTGGAGCAGGTGATCTTCGAGTTCTATCAGGTCGGCAACTCGGTCAAGGTCTCGGCCGTCGATCCGGCGAGCCTGGTCGAGGTCTCGATCGTCGGCCCCGCCACGGCCCCGCGCGCCCAGCTCGAGCGCGTCGCGTTGCGCAAGCTCAAGTACGTGCTCGCCAAGCGCGCCGGCGAGCGCGGCCGGGGTTGATCCGCCATGGAGGTGCTGGACGGGGCGGTTCTGACCGTCGACCTCGACGCCGTCCGCGCCAACTACCGAGCGCTGGTGGCGCGCGGCGGAGAGGCGCGCTGCGCCGCGGTGGTCAAGGCCGACGCCTACGGTCTCGGCGCCGACCGCGTCGCCCCGGCGCTTGCCGCCAGCGGCTGCCGCGTCTTCTTCGTCGCCACCCTCGACGAGGGCATCGCGCTGCGCGGCGTCCTCCCCGGGGCCCGGATCTACGTCTTCAACGGCCTGCCGGCGGGCGCCGAGGGCGAGTTCCCTCGTCACGATCTGGCGCCGGTCCTCAACCGGCTCGACGAGATCGAGGCCTGGGGCGCGCTGGCCCGATCCGCGCTGGCCGCGGGCACGGGCGGGGGTCTGGGCGCGGCGCTCCACCTCGACACCGGCCTCAATCGCCTCGGCCTGACCCCCGACGAGGTCGCGGTCCTGGCGGCCGAGCCCGGGCGCCTCGACGGCCTGGCCCTCGATCTGGTGATCAGCCACATGGCCTGCGCCGACCAGCCCGACCACGCCATGAACGCCAAGCAGCTCGCCGCCTTCGCCCAGCTGCGCGCCGGCCTGCCGCCGCTGCCCGCGAGCCTCGCCGCCTCGTCAGCCATCTTCTTAGGCTCCGACTATCACTTCGACCTGCTTCGTCCCGGCGCCGCGCTCTACGGCGTCAACCCGACCCCCGGCGCCGCCAACCCGATGGCCGAGGTGGTGCGCCTGGCGGCCCCGGTGCTGCAGGTGCGCGAGGTCGGGGCGGGCGAAACCGTGGGCTACGGCGCCGAGCATCGCCTGGCGGCGCCGGCGCGCATCGCCACCCTGCCGGTGGGCTACGCCGACGGCTTCTTCCGCGCCCAGGGCCACCGCGGCTCGGCCGAGATCGCGGGACAGCGGGTGCCGATGGTGGGGCGGGTGTCGATGGACATGATCACCCTCGACGTCTCGGCGTTGGCGCCGGGAGAGGTCGAGCCGGGGACGGTCGTCGATCTCATCGGCGGCGGTCTCGGCGTCGACCAGGTCGCCGAGCACGCCGGCACCAACGGCTACGAGGTGCTGACGGCGCTGGGCCAGCGCTATCGCCGCCGCTATCTCGAGGGCGCGGGGGGCGCCGGGGGCGCCGGGGGCGCGGCAGCCGACCCGGCGCAAGCGCCCGGTGCCTGAGCTCGTCATGGTGGTGACCCCAACCCGAGAGCGCCGATGCCACCGATGCCACCGATGCCGCCGATGCCCTTAGCCCCAGAGGTCCGCGAGCAAAAGCTCCGGGTGCTGACCCAAACCTTCGGCTTCGAGGAGTTCCGCGCCGGCCAGGAAGCGGTCCTCGACGCGGTGCTGACGAACCACGACGTTCTCGCCGTGATGCCCACCGGGTCGGGGAAGTCGCTTTGCTTCCAGATCCCGGCGCTGGTCCAGGGCGGCCTGACGATCGTGGTCTCGCCGCTGATCTCCTTGATGCAGGATCAGGTATCGGCGTTGGCGCTCTCCGGGGTCGGCGCCGAGACCATAAATTCCTCCCGCGAGCGCACCGACAACGTCGCCGCGTGGCGACGGGTCGCCGCGGGCGAGGTCAGGCTTCTTTACCTCTCGCCCGAGCGCCTGATGACGGAGCGGATGATCGCCGCCCTTGGTCGCCTGCCCGTCACCCGCTTCGTCATCGATGAAGCCCATTGCGTCTCCCAATGGGGGCCATCGTTCCGCCCCGAATATGCCGATCTCTCGCGCCTCAAGGAGCTTTTCCCCGAGGTGCCGCTGGCCGCCTTTACCGCCACCGCGGATGAGGTCACCCGGCGCGACATCGCCGCCCGGCTGCTCAGCCCCGAGCCGGAGATTTTCGTCCACGGCTTCGACCGCCCCAACATCCGCCTCGCCGTCGAGCTCAAGCGCAACTGGAAGCGCCAGCTCCTGTCGTTCATCGCCGACCACGCCGGCGAGAGCGGCATCGTCTATTGCCTGTCGCGCAAGAAGACCGACGCCGCGGCGGCGCTGTTGGTGGCCAACGGAGTCGACGCCTTGCCCTACCACGCCGGCATGGACAAGGCGAACCGCAACGCCAATCAGGACATCTTCATGACCCGGGCCGGGGTGGTGATGGTGGCGACCATCGCTTTCGGCATGGGGATCGACAAAGCGGACGTGCGCTTCGTCCTCCACACCGACCTGCCGGGCGGCATCGAGGCCTACTATCAGGAGTTCGGCCGCGCCGGGCGCGATGGCCAACCGGCGCGAGCGGTGATGCTTTACGGCCTCGACGACATTCGGATGCGGCGCCAGTTCGTCGAGCAGGAGAACGCCGAGGACGACCGCAGACGCCGGGAGCATAAACGTCTCGACGCCTTGATCGCCTATTGCGAGGCCCCCGAATGTCGCCGCCGCGCGCTCTTGAGTTATTTCGGAGAGCACATCGAGCCGTGCGGGAACTGCGACGTCTGCCTCGACCCGATCGAGGTGAGCGACGGAACCGAGGCCGGACGCAAGGCCCTCTCGACGGTCCACGGGTCGGGCCAACGTTTTGGCGCCGCCCACGTCATCGATGTGCTACGTGGCGCCGACACCGAGAAAGTCAGGCGGTTCAACCATCACCGACTGCCCACCTTCGGCGTTGGCGCGGAGCTTGCGAAGGACCAGTGGCAGTCGATCATTCGCCAGCTTTGCGCGGCCGGCTTCCTGCGCCTCGATATCCAGGGTTACGGTGGTTTGAGCATCACCGACAAAGGCTACGCCCTGCTCGAGGGAGGGGAATCGTTCCGCTACCGGCGGGATACCATCAAGCGGAGAATCGAGCGCCCCCGGAGGCCAGAGGCGGCGGCCGTGATCGAGGCGCTCTCGGAGGCGGAGGCGGCGCTCCTGGCCGCGCTCAAGGAGCTGCGTTTGTCGATCGCCAAGGAGCGCGGCGTGCCGGCCTTCGTGGTGTTCCACGACCGGGCGCTCGAGGACATGGCCCGGCGCCGCCCAGCAACGCTGGCCGAGTTCGCCGAGGTGCGTGGGGTGGGCGCGGCCAAGCTCCGCGACCTGGCGCCGCCGTTCCTCGCTCTGATCTCCGGCCATGGCGGCTGATCGGGCGCTGGCGGCAGCGGGCCGGGCCTCTCTCGCGGCGTCCGGCGAGCACCGGCGGCGAGCACGGGCGGCGGCGCTTTGCGCCCGGCTTGCCCGAACGCCGATGGCCCCTCGATCGGTGGGCGATTTGGGCTTGCCGCTCACCTGCGCCTGCGCTAAAAGCCGAGCGACCCTCACCACCGCGCCTCCACCACAGCGAACGACGGGGCGTGCCTGCGCCAAGAGCGCGCCGGCGAAGGACGGGATCGTGATATTTGCCATGAATTGTCTGTTGCCAAGCGCTTTCCGGGGGCCGCTTCCCGCCTCGGGACGCGGCGGGCCGAGCGGCGGCGAGGTCCGGGAAACGGGGGGCGTGACGCCGGCCATGGCCGGGTATCGGGAGACCTAGTCGATGGCCTATTTCTCCCAGCAGCTCATCAACGGCCTCACCTTGGGCGGCATCTACGGCCTGATCGCCATCGGCTACACGATGGTCTACGGCATCATCGGCATGATCAATTTCGCCCATGGCGAGATCTACATGATCGGGGCCTTCGTCTCGATCATCTGCTTCCTCATTCTCGGCCTCGCCGGCATCACCTGGCTGCCCCTGGCGCTGATCATCGTGTTGGTGGTGGCGATGGTCTTCACCGCCACTTACGGCTGGGCCTTGGAGCGCATCGCCTATCGACCGCTGCGCGGCTCAACGCGCCTCGCCCCGCTGATCTCGGCGATCGGCATGTCGATCTTCCTGCAGAACTACGTCCAGGTCCTCCAGGGCGCCCGCATCAAGCCGATGGCGCCGGTGATCCAGGGCGGCTTCACGCTGTTCGAGGAGCGCGGCTTCACGGTCCAGCTCGGCTTCATCCAGATCTTGATCATCGTGCTCACCGTGGGGCTGATGGCCGGCTTCGGTCTGCTGATCGCGCGCACCACCCTGGGCCGCGCCCAGCGCGCCTGTCAGCAGGACCGGGACATGGCGGCGCTCCTTGGCATCAACATCGACCACACCATCGCCATGACCTTCATCATCGGCGCCTCGCTGGCGGCGGTGGCCGGCGTCATGGTCACGCTCTACTACGGCGTCATCAACTTCTTCATCGGCTTCCTGGCCGGGCTCAAGGCCTTCACCGCCGCGGTCCTGGGCGGCATCGGCTCGTTGCCGGGCGCCATGCTGGGCGGCTTCATCCTGGGCCTGATCGAGGTCTTCTGGGCCGCCTACTTCTCGGCCGAGTACAAGGACGTGGCGGCTTACTCGATCCTGGTGCTGGTGCTGATCTTCCGGCCCTCGGGCCTGCTCGGCAGCCCCGAGGTCGAGAAGGTGTAAGGCCATGGCGGTCGAGACCCTCGCCGCGCCGCGCGCTCTCGACGTTCCCAAGATTCTGAAGGAGGCGGGCCTGGCCGCCGTGGTGGCCTTTGCCCTGGCGCTGCCACTGGTGGGCTTCCAGACCGTCGACCGGGGCGGCGTGCTGGGCCTCAACTTCCGCTTCGGTTGGGTGGCGCTCGCCGTCGTCGGCGTCTTCCTTGGTCGGGCCGCGTTCGCCGCCTATCGCACCAGAGGGGTGCGGAAGGCGAGGGGACCGAGCGTCTTCGCCGGGATCGGCCCGGCGCTCAGACCCTACTTCCCGTGGTTCGCCGCCGCCGTGATCGTGCTCGCCTTCATGTTCCCCTTCACGCCGGTCTCCAACCGCTACACGGTCGACGTGGCCACCGCCGTGCTGATCTACGTGATGCTCGGCTGGGGTCTCAACATCGTGGTCGGACTGGCCGGCCTGTTGGATCTCGGCTACGTCGCGTTCTACGCCATCGGCGCCTACAGCTACGCCCTCCTTGCCGTCACCTTCGACTGGTCGTTCTGGGTCTGCCTGCCGCTGGCCGGGGTCCTGGCCGCCTCCTTCGGCGTCCTCCTCGGCTTCCCGGTGCTGCGCCTGCGCGGCGACTACCTCGCCATCGTCACCCTCGGCTTCGGTGAGATGGTCCGCATCATCCTCATCAACTGGTACGACGTCACCCGCGGCCCCGACGGCATCACCGGCATCCCCCGGCCTTCGTTCTTCGGCCTTCCCTTCACCCGCCGGCCGGCCGAGGGGGTGATTCCGTTCCACGAGTACTTCGGGCTCGAGTACGCCGGCCAGCACCGGGTGATCTTTCTCTACTTCCTGATCCTGATCCTGGCCCTGATCACCAACTTCTTCACCCTGCGCATCCGCAAGCTTCCGGTCGGCCGCGCCTGGGAGGCCCTGCGCGAGGACGAGATCGCCTGCCGCTCGCTGGGCATCAACCCGACCAGCACCAAGCTTACCGCCTTTGGCATCGGCGCCATGTTCGGCGGCTTCGCCGGCTCCTTCTTCGCCACCCGGCAGGGCTTCATCAGCCCCGAGAGCTTCACCTTTATCGAGTCCGCGACGGTGGTGGCGATCGTCGTCCTGGGCGGCATGGGGAGCCAGGTCGGCGTCGTCGTCGCGGCCACGGTGCTGATCCTGTTGCCCGAGCTGGGCCGCGAGTTCGCCCAGTTCCGCATGCTGCTGTTCGGCGCCGCCATGGTCGCGATCATGATCTGGCGGCCGCGCGGCCTGTTGGCTCACCGCGTGCCCACCATCCTCTCGAGCCGGGCGAGGAGGGTCAGGCAGCCGCCATGAGCGAGGCAATGCAAGCCGCCGCCGGCGACCATCGGCCGCTGCTCTCGGTCGAGCACCTGACCATGCGCTTCGGCGGGCTGGTCGCCGTCGAGGACCTGTCGTTCGTCGCCAGCGACGCCCAGATCACCGCCCTCATCGGCCCCAACGGGGCCGGCAAGACGACGGTGTTCAACTGCCTGACCGGGTTCTACCGGCCGACCGTGGGGCGGCTCAGGCTGCACCTTTCCGAGCGCGAGCTGCTGCTCGAGCGGATGGAGGGCTTTCGCATCGCCCAGGCCGGCGTCGCGCGGACCTTCCAGAACATCCGCCTGTTCCCCTTGATGTCGGTGCTCGAGAACCTGATCGCGGCCCAGCACAACGCCTTGATGCGGGCCTCGCTCTACACCCTGGGCGGCCTCTTCGGCCACTCCGGCTACCGCCACGCCGAGCAGGAGGCGCTGGAGTTCGCCGAGCACTGGCTCGAGCGCATCGGCATCCTCGACCAGGCCGACATCGATGCCGGGAACCTGCCCTACGGGGCCCAGCGCCGGCTCGAGATCGCCCGCGCCATGTGCACCCGGCCCTCGCTGCTGTGCCTGGACGAGCCCGCGGCCGGGCTCAACCTGTTGGAATCCGAGGAGCTCAACGAGTTGCTGCTGTCGATCCGCGATCGCGAAAGCATCGGCGTGCTGCTCGTTGAGCACGACATGAACGTGGTGATGGGGATCTCGGACCGGGTCATCGTTCTCGACTACGGGCGCAAGATCTCCGAGGGCACGCCCGAGGAGGTGCGCAACGACCCGGCGGTGATCCGCGCCTATCTGGGCGAGGACGAGGATGAGGAAGAGGCCGAGGAAGAGACCGAGGTCCGGGCCCCGGCGAACGCCGACGATGATGTCGGCGGCGGGGAGGACAAGTGATGCTGAGCGTCACCGGCCTCCATACCCACTACGGCCGCATCGAGGCCTTGCAGGGCGTCGACCTCGAAGTCACGAGCGGCGAGATCGTAACCCTCATCGGCGCCAACGGTGCCGGCAAGACCACGCTCCTGATGACCGTCTGCGGCAACCCCAAGGCCTCGAGCGGCCGCATCCTGTTCGAGGGCAAGGACATCACCGGGCTCGCCACCTACGACATCATCCGGCTCGGCATCGCCCAGTCGCCCGAGGGCCGGCGCATCTTCCCGCGCATGACCGTGCTCGAGAACCTGAAAATGGGCGCGACGATCGCCGAGGAGGGCTATTTCGAGGAAGACCTGGGTCGCGTCTTCGCGCTCTTTCCGGTGCTCGAGGAGCGCCAGAACCAGAGCGGCGGCACCCTTTCCGGCGGCGAACAGCAGATGCTGGCGATCGCCCGGGCGATGATGAGCCGGCCGCGGCTCCTGCTCTTGGACGAGCCGTCGCTGGGGTTGGCGCCGATGCTGGTGAAGCAGATCTTCGCCGTGATCAAGGCGATCAACGAGGAGCAGGGGGTGACGGTGCTGCTGGTGGAGCAGAACGCCTTCCACGCCTTGCGCCTCGCCGACCGCGGATACGTGATGGCCAACGGCCGCATCCTGGTCTCGGGCACGGGCAAGGAGTTGCTCGCCAACGAGCAGGTGCGCACGGCCTATCTCGAGGGCGGACGCCGCGCGGCGCGGAACTGAGGTCGAGATGGACGACATTCTCGGAACCAGTCTCCCGGTCTTCCTCATCCTCACCGTCATCATCATGGGCGGGGCGGCCTACATGACCGGTCAGGCCGTGGCCGCGACCTGGCGCCCCTATTGGCAGGTGCTGCTGTACGCCGTCCTGCTGGGATTGACCGACCGATTCCTCACCTACGCGCTGTTCGAGGGCGAGCTCCTCTCGCTCTCCGGCTTCGTGGTCGATACCGCGGTTCTCTCCGCCATCTCCTTATTCGCCTTCCGCGTCACGCGCGTCGGCAAGATGGTGAGCCAGTATCCGTGGCTTTACGCGCGCGACGGATTGATGAGCTACCGGGAAATACACTCGCCGCAGAGCGACTGACGAAGCGATCGCCGCGGCGCCGTTGGCGAGCTCGACGGCTCACGCCGCCGGGCATATTTTAACCATACTTGTTAAGGACTTAGTTGTTGCCGCGCTGTGCCGGCGTGGTACAGTGTCTGCAAGTCTGATTTGCAATGGCGAGGGTCGGCGGCGCGACGAGCATAATGCCCGCGCGGCCCGAGCCTGGTTTTCACCGGGACTTTGCAGGGAGAACCCCATGAAATACCTGAAGTCAACAGTAGTTGGCCTGGCCGCCGCCTTCGCCTTCGGCGCGGTGGCGGCCCAGGCCGAAATCGTGATCGCCACCGCCGGACCGATGACCGGCCCTTACGCCTCGTTCGGAGAGCAGATGCGGCGGGGCGCCGAGCAGGCGGTGGCCGACCTCAACGCCGCCGGCGGCGTCCTGGGCCAGAAGCTCGTGCTCGAGATCGGCGACGACGCCTGCGATCCCAAGCAGGCGGTGGCCGTCGCCAACCGGATGGTCAACAAGGGCATCGTCCTGATGGCCGGGCACTTCTGCTCGGGCTCGTCGATCCCGGCCTCGGAGGTCTACGCCGAGGAGGAAGTGCTGCAGATCTCGCCGGCGTCGACCAATCCCCAGCTCACCGAGCGCGGTCTCGACAACGTCTTCCGCACCTGCGGCCGTGACGACCAGCAGGGCATTGTGGCCGGCAACTTCATTGCCGACAACTTCGGCGGCAAGCGGGTCGCCGTGGTCCACGACAAGCAGACCTACTCCAAGGGCCTGGCGGACGAGACCAAGAAGCAGCTCAACAAACGCGGCGTTCAAGAGGTGCTCTACGACACCGTGACCGCGGGCGAGCAGGACTACTCGGCGCTCGTCACCAAGCTCAAGGCCAACAACGTCGACATCTTCTATTACGGCGGCTACCACACCGAGGCCGGCCTGATCGTGCGGCAGATGCGCGAGCAGGGCCTCAAGGCGCTGCTCATGTCGGGCGACGCCCTGGTCACCAACGAGTACTGGGGCATCACGGGAAGCGCCGGCGAGGGCACGCTGATGACCTTCAGCCCCGACCCGCGCAAGAACCCCAAAGCCGCCCCGGTGGTGGAGAAGTTCCGCAAGGCGGGCTACGAGCCCGAGGGCTACACGCTCTACACCTACGGCACCATCCAGGCCTGGGCCCAGGCCGTGGAGAAGGCCGGCACCACCAAGACGGCCGACGTCATCAAGGTGCTCAAGAGCATGCAGTTCGACACCGTGATGGGCACATTCGGCTTCGACGCCAAGGGCGACGTCACCGCCCCCGGCTACGTGATGTACGAGTGGAAAGACGGCAACTACGATTACTTCAAAGGCTCCTGATCGCCGAGTTGGCGACCCAGCAATAGCTGCGGCCCGGCGGCGCTTCCGCCGGGCCGTTTTTTCTTGGCGGGTAGGGTAGGGGCGCTTACAGCGTCTAGAGCATTTCAAGGTTGCAAAGAATCGCGGAATTTGATTCGCTGTCTCCACATGATGT
>CBDUZE010000016.1:0-95402 GCA_965371625.1 uncultured Alphaproteobacteria bacterium | reverse complement strand
TCCTCTTCACGACCATGGGAACGGCGCCGCAAGACGAACACCCGGGGCCCAGCTAGAGCAATTCCAGGTCGCCTGGAATCGCTCTCGATTCTTTTCGCTCACGGCAGCGGACCCAGGGGTCCGAGCCTGCGCGGGCGCGCCGGACGACCGGCGCCCCAGCGATCGCCGCCCGCCGCCGCCGGGTTGTTGTGGTCGGCGCCACCGACCATCTAATGTAGGCTGCCTGATGTAGGCCGCCGCGTTTCCTTCACAGCCCAAGGAGCCGAGCGTGAAGTTCGATACCAAGGTCGTCCGCGCCGGGATCACGCCCGATCCCACCACCGGATCCATCGTCCCGCCGATCTACGAGACCGCCACCTACGTGCTCGACGAGGTGGGCAAGGACAAGGGCTTCGACTACACCCGCTCGACCAACCCCACCCGCCAGGTGCTCGAGGCGAACCTGGCGGCGATCGAGGGCGGCGCCCACGGCATCTGCTTTTCGAGCGGCATGGCCGCGGTGGACAGCTGCATGAAGCTGTTGGACGCCGGCGATCACGTGGTCTGCTCCGACGACGTCTACGGCGGGGTCTCGCGCCACTTCAACAAGGTGCTGACGCGCTACGGCCTGAGCTTTACCTACGTCGACAGCTCGGAGCCCGCGACCGTGCGCCAGGCGATCCGTCCCGAGACCCGGATGCTATGGATCGAGACCCCCACGAACCCGCTGCTCAAGGTCACCGACCTCCACGCCATGTCCGCGATCGCCAAGGAGCACGGCCTCTACCTCGGCGTCGATTCGACCTTCGCCACGCCGGTCTTCCTGCGCCCGCTGGAGTTCGGCGTCGACATCGTGATGCACAGCACCACCAAGTACCTGAGCGGCCACAACCAGCTCATCGGCGGGGTCGTCATCACCGACCGCGAGGACGTCCACGAGGCGATGAAGTTCGTCCAGAAGACCATCGGCGCCGTGCCCAGCCCCTTCGACTGCTGGCTCACGCTCTTGGGCCTGAAGACGCTCCACCTCCGCATGGCGCGCCACGCCGCCTCGGCCCAGCGCGTCGCCGAGTACCTCGAGAGCCACCCCAAGGTCACCCGCGTGACCTACCCGGGGCTCCCCTCCCATCCCCAGCATGGCATCGCCAAGGCCCAGATGAGCGGCTTCAGCGGCATGATCTCGTTCGAGCTCGAAGGCGGCATCGCGGCCGGCACGGCGGTGATGAACAATGTCGAGCTGATGGGCCTGGCCGAGAGCCTGGGCGCGGTCGAGACCATGATCACCCATCCCGCCACCATGACCCACGCCGAGGTGCCGGACGAGGAGCGGCGCGCGCGCGGGCTCTCGGACGGCCTGGTGCGGCTCTCGGTGGGCATCGAGGACATCGACGACATCCTCGCCGACCTCGAGCAGGCGCTGGCCAAGGCCTGAGGGCGGACCGGCGCGGCGGCGCCCGAGCCCTCAACTCCAGTGACGAGGGTGAGGCCGCGCTCCATGGCCGTGGCCGCAAGCATCGAAGCGATGACGGGAAGCGGTCGCTCGGCATCGAGGTGGCCCCAGGCCGCCGCGATCGAGCCATCGACGGGGATGACACGATCCGAGAACGGGACCTCGATGCCCCGCGGGCAATGCGCGAGGCTGGCCGCGGCTCGCGGCTCCCGACGCCGCCAAAGCGCGATGCCCTCGGTCAGCTCGCCGATGGTGAGCACGCTGAGCTAGAACTCACGGCGATCGCTCCGCTCCAGCCAATCGAGGACGTTGCGGTCGGGGGCCCGCTTGCGGCTCTCGAAAACCACGTTGGTGTCGAGCAATAAACTCAAAGCTCGACCTCGCGCCCGGGCGGCGCCGGGAGCGGCCGGGCGCCCAACCCGGCCCAGGCCCTGCGGCGCCTGTCCCAGTTTGGCATGCGAGGCCCACGGACGGCGGCAGCGCTGCCGTTTTCAATTGATCCAGATCAATGATAGACGATATCCATCGTGGGCAGAGTTTTGCTCGCCGCGGCGGTGCGTCGCGGAGGGCTGTTTCAGTGCGTCGAAATCCCATGCGCTCCCCCCTTGGCGAGCGCAGCCAAAGCGGAGGCCGCCATGCCCCTGGGAGATATCCTGGTCATCACCGAGGATCACAAGAAAGCCGCACAGGAGATAACGGAGCTGGTCTTGAAGAGCTATGCAGGCGAGCGAATATCGCTGGCGATCGGCGCCGAATCGGGAGCCGGCAAGTCCGAGATCGGTCACACGGTCGCGAAGAGCCTGTTCCAGTCAGAGCAGCGACTGAAGTCCTTTATCGTACATACGGACGATTTCTTCGCCCTGCCGCACAAGGAGCGGAACGAGCTCAGGAACAAGTCGAATCTGGACAGCGTCGGGCCTTCCGAGATCGACTTCGACGAGCTCAATTACGTGCTGAAGAGCTTTCGGTCCGGTGGACAGATATTGGTCCCTATCCTGGAGTTCATAACCTCGTCTGCATACAAGCTTCTCGTTGACTTTCGTGAAGTTCAGGTCTTGATCTGTGAGGGCCTATACGCGCCGATGCTCGACGTGACATACAAGATTTTCATCGATTTGACGTACCACGACACGATGGAATTCCAAGCTAGGCGTGGCAAGGAGGTCGCTAACGAGTTCCGCATGAAGGTGCTCGAGAAGGAGCATCAAGCAGTGAGCGAACTACGGGCACATGTCGATTATCTAATAACCAAGGATTACGCCTTGTCTAAACAATAAGGACCGGCTCATGAGCGATTTTCACCAGACCGGCGTCGTCTCCACACTGCATCGCTTCCATACCAGCCGCCTCGAGCCGCTCGAGGCCGAGCTCGAGTCTCTGCGCGCGACCCGGCCCATCACCTTGGTGCTGCCGACCCTGAGCAGCGAGTTTCACCGGCCGGCGCTGGAGCGCATCGTGTCGGAGCTGCGAAAGGCGACCTACCTGCACCAGATCGTGGTGTCGCTGAGCGATGGCGATCGCGACGCCTTCCAACACGCCAAGAAGTTCTTCAGCGTGCTCCCCCAGAGGGTGAGGATCATTTGGAATTCGGGCGAGGAGATCGGAAGGCTCTATGACCTGCTCGATCAGCATGACCTCAAGATTGGTCCCAACGGCAAGGGGCGCGCGGTGTGGATCGCGCTCGGTTACGTCCTCGCCGAGGGCCAAAGCCATATGGTCGCGGTGCACGATTGCGACATCGTCAACTACCGGCGTGAGCTCTTGGCGCGGCTTTGCTACCCGGTCGCCAACTCCAATCTCGGCTACGAGTTCTGCAAGGGATATTACAGCCGGGTCAACGACCGTCTTCATGGCCGGGTCACGCGGCTCTTCGTCACCCCGTTGATCCGCGCCCTCGAGGAGGTCTTCGGTCACGAGCCCATTCTGGTCTACCTGGATAGCTTCCGTTACCCCCTGGCCGGAGAGGTCGCGCTGACCGTCGAGCTGGCGCAGGCCACCAAGATCCACGGCAATTGGGGAATGGACCTCGGCCTGTTGGAAGAGGTCTTTCGCAACTGTTCGACCCACCGCGTCTGCCAGGTCGAGCTGATGGATAACTACGAGCACAAGCATCAACCGCTATCCGAGGGCGATCCCGACAAGGGCCTTTTCAAGATGTCGATTGACATCGCCAAGGTTCTGTTGCGCACCATGGCCACGCGCGGGGCGGTTTTCTCGGATCGAATCATCGACACCTTGCTGATGATTTATCTTGGGATCGCGCAGGATATGGTCCGGAAGTATCATGACGATGCCATGATCAATAATATTTCGTTCGATAGATATCAGGAGGACCTTGCGGTCAAGACCTTCGCCCGCGGACTTCAAATTGGTGGCAGCGCGTTCTTGCAAAATCCATTGGACGTTCCCGAGATACCAAATTGGAATCGGGTAACCTCGGCGCTTCCCGACTTTCCCTCGATGCTGAAGGAAGCCGTTGAAAGCGACGAATCGAATCTGGAAGTTGAATGAGTATAGAGTTCGCCATAGATAATTCGACCGACATCGTTGTCTTTTCCGATCTCGATGGAACCCTTTTGGATGGAGTTGATTACTCTTTCTCCAAGGCTTTGCCGGCTTTGGAATTGCTGAGAGAGAAAAATATACCGATTATTTTCTGTACAAGTAAAACCCTTCCTGAGGTCGAAATCTATCGCCATCGCCTCAACAACCATGACCCATTTGTGGTGGAAAACGGCGGCGCGATCTATATTCCCGACGCGTATTTCGATGTGCCGTTCGAGTATGATCGAGTGACCGCCGGTTACCGTGTTCGCGAGCTGGGAACGCCTTATGAAGTGCTCGTCGACGCGCTCGCGGAAGTGCGCCGGCGTACCGGGGCGCCGCTACGGGGTTTCGCCGACATGACCGTCCGAGAGGTCGCCGAGCGCTGCAATCTGACCCTCGATCAAGCGGCGCTGGCCAAACAACGCGAGTACGACGAACCGTTCCTGATCCTCGATGTGGAGGCCGCTTCCCGGGTCGTCGATGCGATCGCGGCGCCCGTCACCCGCGGCGACCGCTTCCATCACCTCTCCGGGAGCGACAAGGGCCGGGCGGTGACCTTTCTGATCGAGCTGTTCAGGCGATCGCGGCCCGATGCGGTGAGCGTCGGCATCGGCAATCGCTCCAACGACCTTGCGCTGCTCGAAGCCGTCGACGTGCCGATCCTGGTCGCCAGGGAGGAGGGCGAGTATGATCCCGGGGTCGCGGTGCCGGGCCTGCGCTACGCCGGGGGGGTTGGCCCCGAGGGTTGGAATTCGGCCATCCTCAACCTCTCGGCCCACCTTGCCGCGCCGCTCGGGCGCGCCGACGCCTGAGGAGGAGCGACAGGTCGATGGTCGATCTCGAGCAGTTGGGCGCCGCGGTGCAGGGAAAGGCGATCATTCTGTTTGGCCCGCCGGGCTGCGGAAAGGGCAACAGATCGAGGGATTTGGCGGCTCTCGGTTTGGTCCATGTGGCCTCGGGGATCGCCCTCCGGGCGACGGTCCGCGACGACCCGGAGTCCGAGATCTCGAAGCGGGCGCTGGATTACATGACACGCGGCAAGCTGGTTCCCGACGAGATCGTGGTTCCCGTCGTCATGGCCCACCTGAAGCGCAAGGAATGCCGCGAGAACGGCGTCGTGCTCGATGGTTTCCCGCGCACCCGGGCCCAGGCGGACCTGCTGTTCTCGAACCTCGACCTCGATCTCGTTCTGCGCCTCGACGTGCCGCGGCGCTTCCTGGTCTATGGTGTCGTCGAGGGCAAGCGCCGAGCTTGCGCCAAGTGCGCGGCCGGCTATAGCGACTTCGACCCGCCCAAGGTGGAGGGCGTCTGCGACCGTTGCGGCGGCGAGATCGTGCGTCGCGCCGACGACACCTCCGAGACCATCGAGCATCGTCTCGATCTCTACGACGCGGAGACCCGGCCGTTCCTGCCCGATCTCGAGGCGAAGGGGATCGTCGAGGCGCTTTCGATCACCGTCGAGGACGACGAGGAGATCGACGAACGGTACCTGAAGAAGCTCAGAGGCGAGGTCTACCGGGTCGCCACGGACGAAGGCGGCAAGGCGAGAATGCTGAACCTCGAGGGCATGCGGGACAAGCTCTACCGTTTCCTGGAGCAGAGGTTTCTCTAGCAGGTCATGGTCATGGGCTGGCGACCCCTCAACGTCCTGATCGAGAAGCTGAGGCTCGGCTATCTGTTCAGAATCGTCCACGGCGCCTACCGCAATCGAAGCCATCCCGAGTACAACCTGTTCAACGGCCTGGCGCTCAAGAGTGGGCTCCCGGGCAGCGCGGTCTTCAAGTTCATCTCGGAGGGCAAGGAGGTGACCCTCTTCCCCATGGGTCAGCATCTCGATCAGCACGGCAATGACGAGGTCGTCGACATGCGGTCGTTGCGCTGGGACTTCGAGAAGGCCGACGGCAAGATCGCCTGGATCACCCGCAATCGCCTCTATGAGGGACAGCACCTCACCGAGTTCGTGCACGAAGGCCCGGTGCGGATCCATTACCTGCCCGGGGCCAAATGCCTGGCCATCGGCGGGGGAAGGAACCGGCTTTTGACGCTGATGCGGCTGGGTTTCCGCAACGCCATGCAGCTCAAGCATGCCGAGTGGGACGAGACCGATCAGAAGTACGTCAACGGCGACATCGTCATAAACTCGCCCGGCAAGCCGGTCTGGGACGACATTCCGCCCGATACCTCGCGCCAGGGCTGGGTCGACAAGACGACGCGCTGGGAGGACGCCTGGCGCCAGGGCTTGAGGCTGACGCTCGGAGATATCTACCGCGCGCTCTTTTAGGGGAGCTCCCTTGCGCCCGCCCCGAGGGGCGCCTTGGTGATCGTGCCGCCCGCTACAACACCGCCTCGGCCAGGACCCGGAGCGCCTCGGGCGAGGCGCCGGCGGCCAGCAGGGTGTCGACCTGGCGCTCGGCGGCCGCCGCCTGCCACGCCGCCAGGCGCTCGACGATGCGCTCCTTCGGTCCCACCAGCGAGACCTCGTCGACGAGGGCGTCGGGCACCGCCGCCACCGCCTCGGCGCGCTGGCCGCCGAGGAAGGCATCCTGGATCTCGACCGCCGCCGCCTCGTAGCCGAGCCGCTTGGCGTAGTCGTTGTAGAAGTTCTTGCCCCGCGCCCCCATGCCGCCGATGTAGAGGGCGAGCTCGCGCTTGATCGGGGCCCGGCATTGCTCGAGGTCGTCGCCCAGCGCCACCCGCACGAAGGGCAGGATGTCGAAGTTCTCCAGGCCCTTGTCCCCGCCGGCCTTGGCGAAGCCCGCCTCGAGGTCGGGCGCCATCATCTCGAACCTGGTCGGGCTCATGCAGAACGGGAACATGCCGTCGGCGACCTCGGCGCTGGTCCTGATCCCCGCCGGGGCGATGGTGCCGGTGTAGATCTTGAGCCCCGGATCGGGGTGCATGATGCTCTTCAAGGGCTTGCCGAGGCCGCTCGTCCCCTCGCCGGTGCAGGGGATCTGGTAATGGAAGCCGTGGTGCACGAGCGGCTCCTCGCGGTCGAGGATCTTGCGGATGATCTCGATGTATTCGCGCGTCCGGGTCAGCGGCCGGCCGTAGGGCACGCCGTGCCAGCCCTCGATCACCTGGGGCCCCGAGGGGCCGATGCCGAGCACGAAGCGGCCGCCCGAGAGCGCCTGCAGGGTCATCGCCGTCATCGCCGCCAGCGCCGGCGTCCGCGACGGCATCTGGATGATCGCGGTGCCGACCTTGATGCTCTCGGTTTGCGCCAGGAGCCAGGCGGCGGGCGAGACCGCATCGGAGCCATAGGCCTCCGAGGTCCACACCGAATCGAAGCCGAGCGCCTCGGCTTCCCGGACCAGGTCGATGGGAAGCGACATCTCGGCGCCGGAATAGCCAAGCACGAGACCGAGCTTCAAGGCATCCTCCTTAAGCTTGACGTCAAGCGTTCGCGGGCGGGCGCGCCGCCCGCGATCTCGCCAAGTCGATCCCCGGGGCGGATCATCGGCGCTATCGCGCGAAGCCGCCGATTTGCCCCATGTACAGCGGGCCGAATCCAGCCAAAGCCTCCCGCACCTCAACGCTCGGGTTGCCGTAGACCACGAAACGCGTCGGCGCCACGACGGCCAGGAAGCGCTCGGCGAAGTTCTCGCCAAAGGAGGCCAGATGCGTCATCGTCGCCGCTGAATCCGCGTATCGCTCGTAAATATGACAGGTCTGGTCATCGTCGCTGATGAACCACTCGTAGTTTGTCGTGTTCGGTTCATTGGCTTGTGTGGCCTCGACCATATCGTTCATCAGCGCTTTGAAGATATCGAGCTCGCCTTGCTTGATCGCAAGCTCGAGCACCCATTGCACGGTCTCGCTCATGTGATTTGCCTCCGCCTTTGAGCTGCGTCCTCCACGCCTTCATCGCTGCTCTGCTCGGTCTCGGCGAGCGGCGCGGCAACGAGTTGCGTTCCGCGGCCCGGCCCTGACCGATGTTTCCCATCCGGGCCCGACCACGGCGCCGATGGTAGCAGACCCTGCCGATCCGATACACCGGCGACGCCGGGTCGGCCGCACGCCGTCGCCCGGCGCCGCGGGAAAGCGGCGCCGGATCGAGGCTACCAAGGGCGCACGGGATGGCTTTCGGCGCGAGCGCGACCTCGCGAGGTGCGCCGCGGGGTCATCGGCGGAAGTTCGGAGAGGCTCGGCGCTAGATTGGCTTTGTGGCCGTAAGCGGACCGCCAAGCCTCGAACCTCCGGTCAGCGCCCGAAAACAGACCTGCTAGTATGGAGATCTGAACAGCCCGGCCCAGTCAAAACCGGACATTCACGACAGTGCCCGATAAGTCCCGGAATGACCGCGTTCAACACAACACGGACTTTGCGAAGGATGTTCGATGGCACGGCCTATCTCGACCGCGCCGCCCCCCGTCTCGCCCCGGCGAAGTTCTTGGCGTTGGTATTCGCGCCCGGGCCTTTTATCGAACCCGATCCCGGATCGAACCACCCCGGCTGGATTTTTTGACTGGGTCGGTCGGCGTTGGCATCTCGCTTTCGGGCTTTCTGCGCCGCTTTCGCCTTTGCCCGTTGGCGGGCCTTAGCTTTGGTCATGTCTTCTTCGCCTTTCTAAGTTGCTTTGTGGAACTTTGAATATCCTCTTCGCCAAAGCGTCAAGCCTCTCTGCGAGTATCCAGCGGCTTAATTGGTGTGAAGACCCCTTGTTACTATTCGATGATCTTTGCGGCATCGAAACAAAGATCTTCATGATAACGCCGTCCGATCAGCCGAACTCCCTGAAATAAATCATTATCCACTTGGGCAGGCGCAGCCCCACTCGGTAAACAAAGTGCTTTGGCTGCGGTCCATCCTCGCAACGAAACGCTTCATCAAACCCTCCCGCCAAGGCCCGCTAGAATCATAGCACGGTCGACGTTCTTGCACAGCCTGGATCAACAGCGGCCCTACGGCAGGATTGCCGGGCAGGGCCGCACCTGCGGGTGCCGCAGACGGAATCGGTGGGAAAGCGGCCCTCGCCGCCCGAAGGCCGGCTCTTGGGGGTCGCGCGGTCGGGCCGGCGAGGTGCCCCGAACAGGCGCTCCCAGCCAGCTACGGCCCTAGGGGTGAAGCTCGGAACACCGGGGTTTCCCTAACAGCGTCGGCAGGCGGATTTCCAGTATCCCCGCCGGGCCTCGCGGGTCATTGACTTCTCCGGGATATCCGCTACATTTGCCACGTACGCGTTGCATTTGTTTTGTGTTGCTTAAGAAACCGGCACGCCGATCAGCTTAGTTACCCCCTGACAATGTGAGCGTAAACCGACCGTGCCGCCACATGGTGTGAGGCGCGGAATCAAGACTCTTCTTAGAGGAAATAGCTATGCCAATTGGTACTGTAAAGTGGTTCAACCCGGTCAAGGGTTACGGGTTCATCGAGCCGGAAGACGGCTCAAAAGACGCATTCGTCCACATTTCGGCCGTCGAGAGTGCCGGACTGAGCTCGCTTAGCGAAGGGCAGAAGGTCTCTTATGAGCTTCAGCCAGGGCAGAACGGAAAATCTTCCGCCGAGAATCTATCCATCATCGAATAACCACGCAAGGCACCGCGTCCTACTCCCGTTGGGGGCGGTTTCTGCTCGCCGTCGTCGACGCGACCTTCAACGTTTGCCTGGCGGACCGAAGGAGGTGGCGGAGCTATCCGCGCTCATTCCTTCGACAACAAAATAAGGCGAACAATAAGATAAACGGCGCGATGCGCCATTCCCTCGCCGACCTTGTGTACCAGCCTGCGGGCATTCCCGCCTGCGCTCCGGGACTAAAATTTCTGGCCGTGACACCTCGACCTGAAGCAGAGGATTAACGAAATGTGGAAGTCTGGAAAATCGGTGGCTGAGAAGAAATTCGCGATGATCAAAAAGAAAGTTAAGAAGCCCCTGAACGAGAGGGAGATGGAGGAGCTGAAGATCAGGGAAAAAACAGCGAAGCTCCGTGCTCTTCGCCTCGCGAAGGAACAGGACGATAGGGTGGCGGCCGAGCAGGCTGCCGCCGAAAAGGCGCTGGCCAAGCGCAAAGCTCCGCGCAAGAAGAAAGCGAGCCTTGCCACGGGCTAGGTTGGGGTGCCGGCGGATCGGCTTCAAGCGGCGCCAGCCGAGGGTCGGAGCGGTACCGTGTCGCCCAGTAGGGGCAGAGGATCGATTCGTCGTCGCCCCTGTCGATGTAGACCTGCGGATGGTGGTGCGGCGGGGACACGCCGATGCGTATTTTCCGCTACCGTGCGGTCGTTGCGGAATTTCGGATAGCCGCCCGCCGTCATGCGCAATCCTGGACGGCTGGGCAGACGCCGGGATGATGGCGCCGCGGAGTCGATTGCTCCAACCGGCGCTCGGAAAGATCATGCCACAGCAGATGCAAGGGCGTTCCGTCGGACGATCCGCCGCTGGTCCAGCTCGTCCTCCAGGTCCGTTACGAGTTCCATGCACTCCTCAACCCTCGTTCGCCGCTTCATCTCAGCCGAGATTCCCCAGATCGCCCCCGGTTATCTCGCGACAGTAGCACAAAGAACATTCAACCTTGAGTCACGCCCTAAACTGGTACGCTAGGACGCAATCCACCCTTTAGCGGTCCAATCTGGCGATGGCAAACCCTAGCCAATGGTCGGTTCATGCGCTTGAAGGCGCGCCCTCTCCTGGAGGCGAGCGGTGTCTTGTCGGGCAGCCAGGACGCTTCTAGATAGCGAGCGGTCTGGTCCGCTTAGGGTCTACCATCGGATTTCGCAAGGAAAGGGCTGTTGTTGTTGCGCGGTGGGTATGTGCGAGGGGCGTGGGGTAACCTCCTTCCCTACCGCGACCCTAAGAACAGAATATGCGCAGGCGTTCGATGTTCCGCGAGATGCCGACCTCAACCTGGGCGGGCTCGCCTCGGGGTCGCGGCCAACTCGACGAGTGGTGAGCGGCTACCTCGCGGGGCGGCCGCTAGTCCCGTTCCAGCGGCTTGATCGAGAAACGCCAAAGCCCGCGGAGGTTGACGCGAAGGTACTCGTCTTTGGTCTCGGGCGACCCGTCGGGGTTTCGATAGACCGCGTTGCAATACTCCCGACCCATTTGCCTAGTCTCGCTACGCAGGCAAAGCATGTTGCCCTTGATCGCGTTCGTACCGCTGAACAGGACGATGGAGCGATTGCTGGGCACGACCGCCCGCCAGTCGCCGTCGCCATCGTGCAGGTACGAGTAGGCGCCCGGGCCAGAGCCACCGCTAATCTCTTCGCGTGGGCTTCCGCGAAAGAGCACCTTCAGGTCGGCGTCGTGCAGGCGGTCCTCGGGCCGCCCCACGAACCCATAGGGCCATTCCGACATGCCGGCCTTCAGCAGTGGGTCGAGGAAATTCTGCGCGACCCGCTGCCCGTTTCGGACATGGGCGAGCGTCACGCGGTACCAGGCCACGCTCAGCCACGGCCAAACTCGGCGCACCCTTTCGAGCTCCGCACGGGCCTTCTCCATGTGGCCCAGCCGCGCATAGGCGGCGGCCAGGTCCATAGCTGTGACGAGCCCGCTTATACCGCCGTTCCGGGCGCGCTCGAGAAGGGCCGCCGCCTTCTCGGCCTCGTCCAGCAACAGGTAGCCCTCGCCCGCGTCGAGCAGCAGCTCGGGCGAGGGCTTGGAGGCGAGGGCGAGGGCGCTCGCATAGGCCTCGCGCGCCTCGTCCGGCCGCTCCGAGGCCATGAGCACAAAGCCGAGCGTTACCCGCGCCTCCGGACCCATGGGGTGGCGCAGGACCGCACCCCGCGCCAGCGACAGCGCCAACTCGTGGTTCAGCAGGTAGAGCTGCATCCGCGCCTGCAACACCAGCGCCTCGGCGTTGTCGGAATCGATCGCCAGCGCCGCCGCGAGCGCGCTCTGCGCCCGATCCCTTGCGCGCAGCGTGGAGGTCGCGAATTGGCGGCTGAACCGCCAAACGTCCATACCGGCGCGCGCGTTGCCGATATGCGCGTCGACGAAGTCCGGGTCCAGCGACAACGCCTTGTCGTACAGGGTAAAGGCATCGTTGGCGCCGTGGGTGGCCCAAGAGTATGCGAGGCGAGCGCGTTCCGCCTTCAGGTAGTAGTCTAAAGGCCTCGACATTGTCGGTGGGCCGGCGTGCGGTCTCGCGCCGCTCTTCGTCGCTGAGCTCGACCTCGAGGGCAGCGACCATGAGCCCCTGGACCTCGTCCTGGAGCGCGAAAATGTCCTTAAACGGCCTGTCGAAGGTCTCCGCCCAGAGGTGGCGGGCCTTGGATCGAACGACTATTCGGCAACATCGTTTGGGATCCCCGGTTCATGGCGAGCTGTTGGCAAATGAGTCCGCGGCCTAGGGCGGCGGGGCGGCGACGGCGTCGGGGTATTGGGCGCGCAGGCGGTCGAGCGTGCCCTGGGCGTCGAGCGCGCCGGCCTCGAGATTTTCGCCGAACGCCACGGTGATTGTCACGCTCACCATGAGCTCGGCGTAGGGCTCGTAATAGCTGGGATAAAAGGGATGCGCCAGGAGGCCGAAGGGCGGGCCGTAGTGGGAGAACGGGTAAGGGGGATAGAACGAGGGGTAGCCGGGATAGACGAAGGGATCGTAGTAGGGGTCGCCGAAGACCTCGATGCGCGCGTCGTTGTCCCGGCCCAAGACCGTCAAGGCCCGGTAGCCGACCTCGAGCGCGAGCTCGGCGGCGCGCCACAGCGCCATGTCGTAGGCCAACGCGACCTCCTGATCCACCTCTTGCTGACGTTGCCCGCTCGAGTAGGCGTAGGTGGCGACGATCGGGGCGTGGTAGATGACCTTGAAGCGCCGCTCCGAGAGCCGCTCCTCGTCGTAGCCGAAGTCGCCGGCGAGCTCGAGCGGGGTGTAGAGCGGAAGGCGCTCGACCGGCGCGCAGACGGCCAACGCCAGCGCCGCCGCCACTAGGGCGGCCAGGGGGGCGAGGCGCCCCGTCATGCTCGATCCGACGATCCCGCGCGCCACTGCTGGTGCCTATCCTTGGCCTCTGTCCATCTTCAAATATCGGTGCCCGCCGGCCATTCCACAATGACCGCGCTCAAGCGATGCGCCGATCAGGAATGGCGCGACGGCGGGGCCTCCGGGGAGCTAAGGTGGCGGCCATGGCGCCGCTCGATTCGACCGGGGCGCCGCGGCTCACCGAGCCCCCGGGCCGCTGGCTGTTCAACGATCCCGTCGCCGGCCTGTGGCTGAGGCCATGGTTCGACCGCGCGGCGCTGCACGCGCTGACGCGCTGGTACATGCCCCTGTCGCGGGCCTGGGCGGCGGCGCTGGTGGCGGGCGAGGACGCCGAGCGCTTTTGGCGCGAGCTCCCCGGCGAGGCCGCGACATGGCCGGGACCGGGCGTGGCGCTGAGGCTCGTGGCGCGGCGCCGGCGCCGTTACGAGGACGCGGCCGCGGCCTGGGAGCGGGCGCTCTTTGGTAACGACGGCGCGGAGAGCGAGGCGCGCGTCGCCGCCGAGACCCGGCGCCGGGGCGCGGCCGAGAGGCTGATGCTGTCGCGCAGCGCCTTCGTGCCGCTGGCGCTCCAGGGGCGGCTGCCGCCGGTGAAGTGGGAGGTGCGCGGGCCGCAAGAGGTGGCGGCGCGTCACGGTCCCCGCGTCGCCGCCGCCGAGGCTCGCTTCCCGCCCCCCGATTGGCCTGAGATCGCCCGCTCGCAAGCCTTGCCGGGACCGGCCGGGGAGCAATTCTGGCTGCGCTTCCCTTCGCCGTTCCCTGAGACCGGCGGCGAGGCCTGGGCGCGGGTCTTCGAGCCCGCCGGCGTCGCCCATCCGCCGACCATAATCTTTCTCCACGGCATCTGCGTCGAGCTCGAGTTCTGGCCCGACAGCCGCGACCCGCTGCCCACCCTCGCCGGGCGCGGCATCCGCGTGGTGCGGCCCGAGGGCCCGTGGCACGGACGCCGGCGCCTCGAGGGGAGCTTCGGCGGCGAGCCGGCGCTGGCGCGGGGGCCGATCGGCTTCATCGAGCTCTTCGAGGCCTGGGTGGCCGAGATCGCGGTGCTCATCGCCTGGGCGCGGCACACCAGCGACGGCCCGGTGGCGCTCGGCGGCATCAGCCTCGGCGCCCTCACCAGCCAGCTGGTGGCGACGGCGGCGCGCCACTGGCCGGAGCGCATGAGGCCGGACGCACTCTTGCTGGTAGCGACCAGCGGCGAGATGGCCGAGAGCCTGAGCCAGAGCAGCATGGGCCGCGCAATCGGCCTCGGCCAAGAGCTGGCCAAGCGCGGCTGGCGCACCGAGGACATGGCGAAATGGCGGCCGCTGGTCGAGCCCGAGGGGGCGCCGGCGCCGGCGCCCGAGCGCATCGTCATGGTGCTGGGGAGCGTCGACGACGTCACCCCCTACCCCGGCGGCATGGGCCTCAGCGAGGCCTGGCAGGTGCCGGCGGTGAACCGCTTCGTGTGGCCCCGGGACCACTTCTCGACCGGCCTCGGCATCGCCGCCGACCAGGGCCCGATCCGGCGCCTGATCGAGATCTTGGAAGGGCTACGCGGCGGCCGCGACGGGACGTGAGGGCCGGCGCCCGCGCTCAGCTCCAGCCGAGGCGCCCCAGCCCCGGCAATTTCAGCGCCGGGCCGGCGAAGTCGATGCCCAGCGTAAGGCCCAGCAGGTTGATCTCGATGCCCTCCTCGCGCGCCACCATCAGCCCCAAAATCCCGAGCAGCGAGAGCTGGTAGCCGGTGCCGCTGGGGCTCGGGGCGATGATCTCGCCCGCGCCCAGGTAGTCCTTGCCGACGGCGGTGGGCGGCAGGTCGAGGCGTAGCTCGGGCACGGCGCGGCCGATATGCGCCGTGAAGGTGTTGCTGTTGGGCCCCGGCCAGGCCTGATAGCGGTCGGGATAGGGGTAGGCGCGGGCCGCGGCATCGACCCGGGCGATGATCTCGTCGACGCCGGCGCCGCGGAGTTGGGCCACGACCTCGGGCTCCGACCCGAACCAGTAGGCGTCGGGCACGCCGGCGCCAACGATGAGCGCCGAGCCGCCGTGGTAGAGGCGCCAGCCGATCACCTCGTAGCGGGTGTAGGCCGGGGCGCCGCTGGGCTTGACGACGATCCAGCTGTGCACCCCGAAGGCGCCGCGCCAGCCCCAGGCGCGCGCCGCGTAGACCTGGATCACGGCCTCATGTGTGGTCGCGGGGTCGGGGGCGAGGCCGGCGCTGTCGCGCCGCGCCGTGCTCCAGTGGGCGCGCTCGCGGCCGAGAAAGGTGGCGGCGCCGGCCAAGGCCGGCAGCAGGAAGGCGAGCAGGACGAGGAGGCCCAACCGCCGCGCCCGGCGCCAGCCGTTTCTCCCGCTCCGCTCCCGGTCACTCATCATTATTCTGCCTCGTTACACAGCCACACCGTGGCGTCGCCCCGATCCCGACTCAACGGGACTCAGTGCCGCGCGGGCGCGCTTCAGCCGCGGCGGTAGACCTCTCAACGGTGGGCGATGGCGAGGACCAGCACCACGCCCCGTTCGTCGTCGACCTGATAGAGAACCCGGTAGGGGCCGATGCGCAGCCGATGGATCCGTTCTCGTCCCGAGAGCAGCACCGCGCCGCGGGGACGCGGCTCCGCCTGCAGGTGGTCGATCCGCGGTGCCAGCCGCTTCTTGACCTGGGCCGGCAGCGCCTCGAACTGACGTTCGGCGCGGCGCGAAAACGCGACATGGTAGGCCACCGCCGCCGGCTAGAGCGGTTCAAGGTCAATTGGAACCGCTCTCAGGCGGCGACTGCGGCCCGCCGGTCCTCCGGCGCGCCCGCGCAGGCGCGGACCCTTGGGTCCGCTGCCGTGAGCGAAAAGAATCAAGAGCGATTCCAGGTGACCTGGAATTGCTCTAAAGGCCGAGCCGCGATTTTATGTCCTGCCAGGGAACCGTCCCTTCCGAGGTCGCCTCCTCGAGGGCTGCGCGGCCTTCCTCCAGATCCATCAGGTCGTCGAGCCGCCGCAACAGCTCGACGTCCTCGAGCGGCACGATCGCCGCGACCTCGCGGCCGCGCCGGCTGAGCACCACCCGTTCCTTGCCGAAGGCGGCGCGGTTGACGAGCTCGGCGAGCCGGTCCCGCGCCTCGGCGATTGGTATCTCGGACATCGTCGTTCTGCTCCCGGACGAATGACCTAATCGTACGAATCGTACAGATTTGATCCGGATCGGTCAAGCCAGGCCGAGCGATCGGCGCTCGGACCCTGGAACGCGCCCGTACGCCTTCAGATCAGGCCCGCCAGCGGCGAGGAAGGATCGGCGTAGCGCTTCTTGGCCATGCGCCCGGCGAGGTAGGCCAGGCGCCCCGATTCGATCGCCAGCTTCATCGCCCGGGCCATGCGGATGGGGTCGCCGGCCTCGGCGATGGCGGTGTTCATGAGCACCCCGTCGCAGCCCAGCTCCATCGCCACGCTGGCGTCGGACGCCGTGCCCACGCCGGCGTCGACGATCACCGGCACCTCCGACTGCTCGACGATGAGGCGGATGTTGACCGGGTTCTGGATACCGAGGCCGGAGCCGATCGGCGCCGCCAGGGGCATGATGGCGCAGCAGCCCAGATCCTCGAGCTTCTTGGCCAGGATCGGGTCGTCGGTGCAGTAGACCATGACCTCGAAGCCCTCGGCGATGAGCAGCTCGGCGGCCCGCAGCGTCTCGGTCATGTCGGGATAGAGCGTCTTCTGATCGCCCAGCACCTCGAGCTTGACCAGCGACCAGCCGCCCACCTCGCGCGCCAGGCGGAGCGTGCGCACCGCCTCCTCGGCGGAGTAGCAGCCGGCGGTGTTGGGGAGGTAGGTGTAGCGCTTGGGGTCGACGTAATCGACCAGCATCGGCTTGTCGGGGTCGGTGAGGTTGACCCGGCGCACCGCCACCGTGACGATCTCGGCGCCCGAGGCCTCGAGCGCGCGGGCGGTCTCCTCGAAGTCCTTGTACTTGCCGGTGCCGATGATGAGCCGCGATGAGTAGCGCTTGCCGGCGATCTCGAGGCCGTCTTGCTCGGTGGCCTCGGCGACCGCCGCCTCGGCGTTGCCGCCGCCGATGAAATGAACGATCTCGAGCTCGTCGCCGTCCTCGACCGAGGTGTCGCGATAGGCCGAGCGCGGCACGATCTCGAGATTGCGCTCGAGCGCGATCTTGCGGCCGTCGAAGCCCAGATCGGCGAGCAACTGAAGCACCGTGAGCGGCGCCTCGAGCTGGCGCGGCTCACCATTGATCATCACACGCATCGGTCGAACCCGTCCCAAGCCAAAACTCACCTTCCTGTTGACGAGTATGGGTATCGCGGAGGGCGCTTTCAACTCATGCCCGGGCGCGGCCGCGCGAGCCCCGCTTTCGCCGCCCGACAAAAGGCAGTATATACGGGGCAGGCCAGCCCGAGAGCCCCATGCCCGACACCATTCTGGTCCTCAACGGTCCCAACCTCAACCTGCTGGGGACGCGGGAGCCCGAAATCTATGGGCATGAGACGCTCGATGATATCCGTGCATTGGTAGAAAGGCGCGCGGGCGACCTGGGCCTCGCCGCCGACTTCCGCCAGAGCAACGACGAGGGCGAGCTGGTGGGCTGGATTCAGCAGGCGCGCGGCTCGGCCAAGGGCATCGTCATCAACGCCGGCGGCTACAGCCATAGCTCGGTGGCGATCCTCGACGCCTTGCTGGCCTCCGAGGTGCCGGTGATCGAGGTCCATCTCTCCAACATCTTCCGGCGCGAGGGCTTCCGCCACCATTCCTATGTCAGTCAGGCTGCGCGCGGCGTGATCTGCGGCTTCGGCGCCCAGGGCTACGCCCTGGCGCTGGAGGCGCTGGCGGGACTCCTCGACGATGACGGATGACGGCGGCAAATCGCGTATCGTCGGCGGCGCCTTGCAAGTCGACAAGGAGCTGATCCGGGAGCTGGCGGCGCTCTTGGAGGAAACCGGCCTCAGCGAGATCGAGGTCAGCGACGAGGGCCGAGCGGTGCGCGTGGTGCGCCGCGCCAACGCGGTCGCGAGCGAGCTCGCCCCGGCGCCGTCCGGCGACGCTGCTGCCCCGGCCGCGGCCGAGGACCTGGCGGCGCACCCGGGGGCGCTGCTCTCGCCCATGGTCGGCACCGCCTTCGTGGGGCCGGAGCCGGACTCCCCGCCGTTCGTGAAGGTGGGCGACACGGTCCTCGCCGGCGCCACGCTGCTCATCATCGAAGCCATGAAGACCATGAATCCGATCCCGGCGCCGCGCGACGGCAGGGTGACCCGGATCCTGGTCTCGAACGGCGCGCCGGTGGAGTTCGGCGAAGTGCTGATGATCCTCGAATAAGGGGGTCGGATGTTCGACAAGGTGCTGATCGCCAACCGCGGCGAGGTCGCGTTGAGGATCCATCGCGCCTGTCGCGAGATGGGCATCAACACGGTCGCGGTCCACTCGACCGCCGACGCCGACGCCATGCACGTGCGGCTCGCCGACGAGAGCGTCTGCATCGGACCGGCGAGCCCGACCGAGAGCTACCTCAACATCCCCGCCATCATCGCCGCGGCCGAGATCACCGACGCCGACGCCATTCACCCCGGCTACGGGCTCTTGTCCGAGAACCCGCGCTTCGCGGCCATCGTCGAGGAGCACGGTGTCAAGTTCATCGGCCCGTCGGTCGAGCACATGGAGCTGATGGCAGACAAGCTCAGGGCCAAGGCCGAGATGGCGGCGCTGGGCGTGCCGGTGGTGCCGGGCTCGGCCGACGCCGTCGACGGCGAGGCGAGCGCGCTCGAGATCGCCGACGGGCTCGGCTACCCGGTGCTCTTGAAGGCGGCCACGGGCGGCGGCGGCCGCGGCATGCGGCTGGCGCGTTCGACGGACGAGCTCAAGGCCGCGCTGCCCGAGGCCAAGGCCGAGGCCATCGCCGCCTTCGGCGACGGCCGCCTCTATCTCGAGAAATTCCTGAGCCGCCCGCGCCACATCGAGGTCCAGGTGCTGGCCGACGGCCAGGGCAACGTGGTGCATCTGGGCGAGCGCGACTGCTCGCTGCAGCGGCGTCACCAGAAGGTCCTCGAGGAGGCCCCCTCGCCGGCCCTCGACGCCGAGCAAAGGGCGAGCATCGGGGCCACCGTGAGCGCCGCCATCGAGCGCCTCGGCTACACCGGCCTCGGCACCGTCGAGTTCCTTTACGAGGACGGCCGGTTCCATTTCATCGAGATGAACACCCGGCTCCAGGTCGAGCACCCGGTGACCGAGATGATCACCGGCATCGACCTGGTGCGCGACCAGATCCGCGTCGCCTCGGGCGCGCCCTTGGGCTACGCCCAGGCCGACATCGGCTTCCGCGGCAACGCCATCGAGTGCCGCGTCAACGCCGAGAACCCGTGGACCTTCGCGCCCGCGCCGGGCCGCATCACCGACTTTCACACCCCGGGCGGGCTTGGCGTGCGGGTCGATTCGGCGCTCTACGCCGGTTACGAGGTGCCCTCCCACTACGACAGCCTGATCGCCAAGCTGATCGTCCACGGCACCAGCCGCGACGAATGCCTGCGCCGCCTCAGGCGCGCCCTCGAGGAGTTCGTCATCGGCGGCGTCGAGACCACGATCCCGTTGCACCTGGCGCTGGTCGAGGCCGAGGATTTCGTGACCGGCGCCTACAACATCCACTGGCTCGAGGATTTCGTGGCGGAGCACGAGGGATGAGCGCTCTATCGCCCCAGATCGTGCTTCAGGCTTATGCCCGCGGCATCTTTCCCATGGCCGAGCATCACGACGACCCGACCGTCTACTGGATCGATCCCGAGAGCCGCGGCCTGCTCCCCCTCGACACCTTCCACGTGCCGCGCCGGCTGCTCCGTACCGTGCGCCGCGACCTCTTCGAGGTCCGCGTCGACGACGCCTTCGCCGAGGTCATCGAGGGTTGCGCGGCGCACGGCCCGGGCCGCTGGACGACCTGGATCAACGACCAGATCGTCGAGCTCTATTGCGCGCTCCATGGCATGAACCGGGCCCACAGCGTCGAGTGCTGGCAAGGCGGCGAGCTGGTCGGCGGCCTCTACGGCGTGTCGCTGGCCGGCGCCTTCTTCGGCGAGAGCATGTTCTCCCGCGCCAGCGACGCCAGCAAGGTGGCGCTGGTGCACCTGGTGGCGCGGCTCAAGCAGGGCGGCTACCGACTCCTCGACATCCAGTTCGTCACCCAGCACCTCGCCGCCTTCGGCGCCGTCGAGGTCTCGCGGCGCGAGTACCACCGCCTGCTCGAGCGGGCGCTCGAGGTCAAGGGCGACTTCTACTCGCTGCCCGAGGGGCTGGGCGGCGCGGAAATCCTGCAGTCGATCACCCAGACGTCATAGACCGGGTGCTCGAGCGCCGACAGCGCCGGGCTCGAGGCGAACATCCAGCCGATGAAGAGCACCACCGCCGGCTGGTCGCGCTTGAGGTCGCGGATCTCGAGGAAGGCGGTGATCTCGGGCGGCTCCTCGGGCGGCCGCTTGCGGCAGTGGCGGGCGGTGATCTCGAGGGTGCCGAAGCGCACCGCCCGGTCGATCGGCGCCTCGACGGTGGAGATCCGCGCCGTCACCTTGTCGAGGCCTTGCAGGACCACTACCGCCACGGGCACCGCCTCGGGCGCTGCCGCGACCGCGGGCGGCGGACTCAGCACCAGGGTCTCGCTCTCCGCCGCCGCCGAAGGGCGCTGCGCCACCACCACCATCAGGGCGAGCGCGGCGGTTCGGAAGCGGGCGCGCGGGCTGAGCATTCGGCTTCGCGGCCCGGCCCGGGCCATGGTTCACTTGGCCCGCCCGAGGTCCGCCGCGAAGCGCAGCCGCACGTAGTCGGCGGTCCAGCGGCCGCTCTCGTCGGCGAGCCGGGGCGCCAGCGCCTCGCTCACCTCGGCCTTGTAGGCCGGGCGCTCCGCCTCGGGCAGCAGACCCAGGAAGGACTCGGCGAAGGTCTCCAGCCAGTCGCCGATCTCGCCCGGCAGCGGCGTCGGGCGGGGGAACAGCTCGAGGCTCCGGACGCCGAAGCCGTGGGTCTCGAGTCGGGCGCGGTATTCCTCGGGCGCGGGAAAGTACCAGGGCGCGGCGGCGGCGCCGTCGAGGCCGCGGCGATCGAGCGCCGCCACCAGCGCGGCGATGATCTGGGAGACATTGCCCTCGCCGCCCATCTCGCCGACGAAGCGGCCACCGGGCTTGAGCGCCCGGGCCACGCCGGCGATCACCTTGTCCGGCTCGCGCATCCAATGCAGCGCGGCGTTGGAAAAGACGGCGTCGAACTCGGCCTCGAAATCGAGCGCCTGCCCATCCATGTGGCGCGCGTCGAGGCCGGCGGCGCGGGCCGCCGCGACCTGCTCGGCGCTGCCGTCGACTCCGGTGACGGAGGCGCCGAGGGCGGCGATCTGCCGCGTCAGGGCGCCGTCGCCGCAGCCCAGGTCGAGGATGCGCTCGCCGGGCCTGGGCGCCAGCAGCTCGACCACCGGAAGCCCGAGGTCGGCGACGAAGCGGGCGTTGCGGGCGTAGCGCTCGGCGTCCCAGTCCTGGCTCGGGGGGCCCTCTCCTATCCCGCTCGGGAGGCCTTCTCCCATCCCGCTCCGGCGGCCCCTACTCGCTGGTCCCGGAGGCGTCGCTCGGGCCCTCTGCGCCACGGCTGAAGATGGCCTGGCCGATCAGGCCGACGACGTCGATCGAGCCCTGGGTGAACATGATCTCGTCGCCCTCGGCGAGCATCTCCTCGGCGCCGCCCGGCACCAGCACCACGAACTTGTCGCCGAGCAAGCCATTGGAGCCGATTTCGGCCGAGGAGTCCTCGGGGAGCTTGACCGACGGATCGAGGCTCAGGCTCACCACCGCGAGATAGGTCTCGGGGTCGAGGTACTGGTCGGCCACGCTGCCCACCTTGATGCCGCTGAGGAGAACGTCGCTGCCGATGTTGAGCCCGTCGATGCGGTCGAACTTGGCCACCAGCTCGTAGCCACGCACGGTGCCAACGTCGGCCCGCGAGTAGGCGAAGAAGAGAAACGACAAGGCCACCACGAGGACGACCGCGCCCATCAAGGTCTCAACCAGGTTTCCACGCATCGCTCAGGTCTCCACTTGTCTGTCGCCCCGCCTCCGGCGGCTCCCCTCGGTGCCGCTCCAGGGGCCCCTCACTGCGGCGGCTGCCAGGGCTCGTAGTCGCCGGTGGCCGGATCGCGCTCGCCGCCCCGCCCGAGGTGCCCCGGCGGCAGGTAGGCGTGGTCGGTTCCGGTCGCGTTGGGGCGGTGCGCCTTCTCCCAGGGTCGCGTCAGCATCGGCGCCTCCGACGGCGGCTTGGCGACCATGCGGTGGAGCCAGGCATGCCATTCCGGCGGCACCCGCGAGGCCTCGACGCCGCCGTGGTAGATCACCCAGCGGCGGTCGCCGCTCTTGTGGCGGTAGTACCGGTTGCCGAACTCGTCGCCGCCGACGAGCTCGCCCCGCCACCAGGTCATCAGCCAGGTGCCGGTGGTGGCCTCGATCCACCAGGTAAAGATGCGGGCGAGAAGGCTGATCATGGGAATTGCGATCTCCTCTGCCCCAGGGCCGCGGGGCGAGGCGAATATTGCACTTGCCGCCGCCCCCGTCCAGAGCCGCGAGGCTGCCCTGGGACTGCTGTGCGACAGCGGTGCGACTGGGGTGCGACTGTGGTGCGACTGTGGCAACCCGGACGACGCCGTTGTTCCGCGATGCTATACCTTGACGCGGAAAGGGGCTGCCCGCTCGGCCTCCGAAGACCACGGCGGCAGGAAATGACAGCGCGCGATCGACCCCAGGCGAAGCTCACCCTCAGCGCGCTGCTCGGCGCCGTGGCGCGGCGCGCGCCCGAGGCGCCGGCGCTGATCTACGGCGCGCGGCGCGTGGGCTTCGCCGAACTCGAAGACTTGAGCCGGCGCGCGGCCCAGGGCCTCGCCGAATTGGGCGTCGGAGCGGGCGACCGGGTGGCGCTGTGGCTCCCCAACGTGCCGGCCTGGTTCACCCTCTATCTCGCCTGCGCCCGGCTCGGCGCCATCGCCGTGGCGGTCAACACCCGCTTCCGAAGCGCCGAGGTCGAGGACCTGGTGGGCCGCTCGGGCGCCAAGGTGCTGGCCCTGATGCCGGGTTTCAAGGCGATCGACTTCGCGGCCATCCTCGACGCTGTCGACGGCGCCGCGCTCGAGGGCCTCGAGACCGTGATCCTCTACGACGAGGAGGGCTCCGCGCCCGGGCCCGCGCCCGGACTCGGGCTCGGGCGCCGCGTGGTGCGCTACGCCGATCTCGAGTCGCGCCCGCCCCATCAACGGGATCGGGCGCGGCCCGAGGCGGGGTGCGCCATCTTCACCACCTCGGGCACCACCAGGGCGCCCAAGCTCGTGCTCCACAGCCAATCGGCGGTGGTCGCCCACGCCCGCCAGGTGGCGCGGGACTTCGGCTACGACGCCGACGACGCCGTGATGCTGCAGGCGCTCCCGCTGTGCGGCGTGTTCGGCTTCTGCCAGGCCATGGCCTCGCTGGCCTCGGGCCGGCCCATGGTGCTGATGCCGAGCTTCGAGCCCGAGAGCGCGGCGCGATTGGTGAATCAGCACCGCGTCACCCACAGCAACGGCAGCGACGACATGTTCCACCGCCTGCTGGCGGCGCGCGAGGGGCCCCGGCCCTTGCCCTCGCTCCGGCTCGCGGGCTTCGCCGACTTCAACCCCGAGCTCGACGACATCGTGGGCGAGGCCGAGGACCGTGGCCTGACGCTGGTCGGGCTCTACGGCATGAGCGAGGTGCAGGCGCTGTTCGCGCGTCAGAAGGTCGACGCCGAGACCGGCGAGCGGGCCCGCGCCGGCGGCTTCCCGGTGGCGCCGGAGGCGGATGTCCGGGTGCGTGAGCCCGACAGCGGCGCCCTCCTGGGCGCGGGCGAGAACGGCGAGCTCGAGCTCAAGGGGCCGAGTCGGATGGTGGGCTATTACGGCGACCCCCAAGCCACCGCCGAGGCGCTCACCGAGGACGGCTTCGTGCGCTCGGGCGACCTCGGCCACATCGCCGGCGACGGCAGCTTCGTGTTCCTCTCGCGCATGGGCGACGTGCTGCGCCTGGGCGGCTTCCTGGTCAGCCCCGCCGAGATCGAAACGTTCATCCAAGCCCACGGCTCGGTCGACGGCTGCCAGGTGGTGGGGGTGACGCCTCGTCCTGGCCTCCCCGGGGGCCTCCCCGGGGGCCTCCGGCCGCTGGCCTTCGTCACGCTGCGGCCTGGCGCCGCCTTCGACGAGGACGCGCTCAAGGCCTTCTGCGCCGACGGCATGGCCGGCTACAAGGTGCCGCTGCGCTTCGTCCCGCTCGAGGCCTTTCCCGTCACCACCAGTGCCAACGGCACCAAGATCCAGCGCGCCAGGCTGCGCCAGATGGCCGCCGCCATCGCCGCCGAGGCCACAGCGGCGCCGGTCTGAGCGCGACCGCCGCCGCTCTTCCGGCCCGCCCCCGGCGCGACGGCGCTCGCCCGGCCGCGCCAAACTTTCTGGCGAGAGAACAATATTTCGGCAAGCCACTGAAACTCATAAGTTTATTGCCTGGAACCCCGTGCTGGGACACCGTTCGTAACCACGATATCCTGTATCTTCTGACCCAGGACCTACTAAATCTGTTGACAAGACGAGGGCCGATGGCCCTAAATGTAGGTTCCTAGGCAGGGGGCACCACAACATCTTGAGCCGCGCCCTCCGTAATCCCGGGAGCGGCCAAAAACACCAAAATCCCCCTCGCCGTGGATCGGAGCTGGTTGAGTTCAAGTTTAAGTATCCGCGGGGGCCGTCAATGCGCGTCGAGCGTCGTTTCACCATCGAGGGCAAGGATCCGTACGAAGGCATAGCCTTCCGCAAGGCCACGAGCGAGATTCGCAATCCGGACGGCTCGCTCGTCTTCAGCGTCGAGAACATCGAGGTGCCGGCCGAGTGGTCGCAGGTCGCCTGCGACATCCTGGCCCAGAAGTACTTCCGCAAGGCGGGCGTGCCGGCGAAGCTGAAGCCGGTCGAGGAGAACGACGTGCCCTCGTGGCTGTGGCGCCACGTCGCCGACGACGACGCGTCCTCGGGCGGCGAGACCAGCGCCAAGCAGATCTTCGACCGCCTGACCGGGACCTGGGCCTATTGGGGCTGGAAGGGCGGCTACTTCGACGCCGAGGAGGACGCCCGCGCCTTCTTCGACGAGATCCGCTACATGCTGGTGCGACAGATGGGCTCGCCCAACTCGCCGCAGTGGTTCAACACCGGTCTCCATTGGGCCTACGGCATCGACGGCCCCTCACAGGGCCACTTCTACGTCGACTACCGCAGCGGCGCGCTGGTGCGCTCCGAGAGCGCCTACGAGCACCCGCAGCCCCACGCCTGCTTCATCCAGGGCATTGCCGACGACCTCGTGAACGAGGGCGGCATCATGGACCTGTGGGTGCGCGAGGCGCGGCTCTTCAAGTATGGCTCCGGCACCGGCTCGAACTTCTCGAACCTGCGCGCTGCCGGCGAGCCGCTTTCGGGCGGTGGCAAGTCGTCGGGACTGATGAGCTTCCTCAAAGTTGGCGACCGCGCCGCCGCCGCCATCAAGTCGGGCGGCACCACGCGCCGCGCCGCCAAGATGGTGAGCGTCGACATCGACCACCCCGACATCGAGGAGTTCATCAACTGGAAGGTGATCGAGGAGCAGAAGGTGGCGGCGCTGGTGGCCGGTTCGAAGGCCGCCGACAAGCACCTCAACGCCATCATTCGGGCCTGCCACGAGAGCGAGGACGAGGGCGAGGGCGAGGCCGAGGGTGAGGACGACGGGCGCTTCTCGCCGGCCGCCAATGCGGCGCTAAAAGGGGCGATCATCGAGGCGCGCCGGGCCATGGTGCCCGAGAACTACATCCAGCGGGTGATCCAGTTCGCGCGCCAGGGCTACACCGGCATCGACTTCCGCAGCTACGACACCGACTGGGACTCCGAGGCCTACCGCACGGTCTCGGGCCAGAACTCGAACAACTCGGTGCGGCTCTCGAACGATTTCCTGTTGGCGGTGCAGGACGAGCGCGAGTGGCGGCTGCTGCGCCGCACCGACGGCGAGGTGGCGAAGACCGTGCCGGCGGCCGAGCTCTGGGAGCAGATCGGCCATGCCGCCTGGGCCTCGGCCGATCCTGGGCTGCAGTTCGACACCACCATCAACGAGTGGCACACCTGCCCGCGCGCGGGCCCGATCCGGGCCTCGAACCCGTGCTCGGAGTACATGTTCCTCGACGACACGGCGTGCAACCTGGCCTCGCTCAACCTGATGAACTTCCGGCGCCCGGACCGGAGCTTCGATACCGACGCCTTCGAGCACGCGGCCCGGCTCTGGACCCTGGTGCTCGAGATCTCGGTCATGATGGCCCAGTTCCCCTCGCGCCGCATCGCCGAGCTCTCGTACCAGTACCGCACCCTGGGCCTCGGCTACGCCAACGTCGGCGGCCTCTTGATGGCCATGGGGCTGCCCTACGATTCGCACGAGGCGCGCAGCCTGTGCGCCGCCATCAGCGCGCTCTTGGGCGGCACCGCCTACGCCGCCTCGGCCGAGCTGGCGGGCGAGCTCGGCGCCTTCCCGGGCTACGCCGCCAACCGCAAGGACATGCTGCGCGTGATCCGCAACCACGCCCGGGCGGCGAGCGGCGCACACCAGGGCTATCAGGGCCTCAGCGTGCTCCCGGTCGCCCTCGATGCCGACGCCTGCCCCGATCAGGGCCTGGTCAGCGCCGCCCGCGGAGCCTGGCAGAAGGCGCTCGAGCTGGGCCAGCGCAACGGCTTCCGCAACGCCCAGGTCACGGTGATCGCCCCCACCGGCACCATCGGCCTGGTGATGGACTGCGACACCACCGGCATCGAGCCCGATTTCGCCATCGTCAAGTTCAAGAAGCTGGCCGGCGGCGGCTACTTCAAGATCATCAACCGCACCGTGCCCGAGGCGCTCGCCAACCTGGGCTACAGCGAGCCCGAGGTCGACGACATAGTGCGCTTCGCGGTCGGCCACGGCACCCTCGCGGGGGCGCCGGGCATCAACCACGAGTCGCTGGCCGCCAAAGGCTTCGGCAAGAGCCAACTGCAGGCGCTCGAGGCGGTACTCGCCGAGTCCTTCGACATCAAGTTCGCTTTCAACAAGTGGACCCTGGGCGAGGAGTTCTGCACCCAGGTGCTCGGTTTCGATGCGGTGCGGCTCGACGACCTCGCCTTCGACATGCTGGACGCGCTCGGCTTCTCGAAGGCCGAGGTCGAGGCCGCCAACCTCTACTGCTGCGGCGCCATGACGCTCGAAGGCGCGCCCCATTTCAAGGACGAGCACTTGGCGGTGTTCGACTGCGCCAGCCCCTGTGGCCGCCAGGGCAGCCGCTGCCTCTCGATCGAGAGCCACATCCGCATGCTGGCCGCGGCCCAGCCCTTCGTCTCGGGCGCCATCTCCAAGACCATCAACATGCAGAACTCGGCCACCGTCGAGGACTGCAAGAACGCCTACATGCTGTCGTGGAAGCTGGGCCTGAAGGCCAACGCGCTCTATCGCGACGGCTCCAAGCTGTCGCAGCCCCTGCAATCGATCATGCTGGAGAGCGACGAGCCCGAGGCGGCCGAGGAACCGGTGCGCCCCCAGATCGTCGCCGAGCGCATCGTCGAGCGGGTGGTGGTGCGCCAGGCCGAGCGCAACAGGCTGCCGCAGCGGCGCACCGGCTACACCCAGAAGGCGGTGATCGGCGGCCACAAGGTCTACCTCAGGACCGGCGAGTACCCCGACGGAAGTATCGGCGAGATCTTCATCGACATGCACAAGGAGGGTGCCGCCTTCCGCAGCCTGATGAACAACTTCGCCATCGCCATCTCGATCAGTCTGCAGTACGGCGTGCCGCTCGAGGAGTTCGTCGAGGCCTTCACCTTCACCCGCTTCGATCCCTCGGGGCTGGTCGAGGGCAACGACGCCATCAAGATGGCGACCTCGATCGTCGACTACCTGTTCCGCGAGCTGGCGATCTCGTACCTGGGGCGCAACGACCTCGCCCACGTGGAGGCCGACGACCTGCAGCCCGACGGCATCGGGCGCGGCGCCGGCGACGACGCCGCCGTGCCCAGCCAGGGCCCCAACGGCGAGTCCCTGGCGGCCACCAACGGCCGCGCCAGCGACGGCTACGTCCGCCGGACGCTCCACGTTTTGAACGGTGGCGGCAACGCCGCCAAAGAGACCACCGCCCGGGCTCAGGCCCAGGCGGCGGGAGCCACCGTCCACTTCGCTACGGACGGCGGCGCAACCACCTCCGTTGCCACCGGGGCAACGGCTCTCGATGCGTTGGGCAGCGAGTTCCTGATGGCGCGCGAAGCGCGCCTGAGGGGCTATGAAGGTGACGCGTGTAACGAGTGCGGCAACTTCACGCTGGTGCGCAACGGTACCTGCCTGAAGTGCGACACGTGTGGGGCCACCAGTGGCTGTTCGTGAGCGCAGGCGAGGGGGTGGTTGGTAACGGCGCCGACTGGTTCGGTGCCGAGTGCTTGCGTGTACATCAGTACGTACACGTAAATTAGGTAGTCCTCCCTGTTGACTCGACTCGGGGGCGCGATCTCTCAAGTACACTTATCGCGCCCCCCTTTTTTGAGCTCGCCGCCGCCCGGTCTCCACCGTTAACCCACCCTTCAGCACCGCGCGCGTACCGTCCCGCCGGTGAGAGCGGAAATCGCCATAGCCCGGCCCAAGGCCGGCGAGGGCTTCGAGGTCCAGGTCGCCGAGCGCGACGATGAGCGGCGCGCGGTCTACCGCTTCCGCTACCAGACCCTGGTGCGGGACATGGCCTGGGGCTCGGCCGACGCCGACCCCGGGGCCGAGACCCTGAGCGACGACCTCGACGCCGAGGCGCTGCAGCTCTACATAAGCTGGCGCGGCGTGGTGATCGGTGCCGTGCGCCTGGTGCTCAGGCCCGCCGAGGTGATCGGGGGAGACCTGGCCGAGGCGCTCGAGCTCGCCCGCTTCGCCGAGTACGCGCCCGAGGCATTGAGCTTCACCGACCGTCTGATGGTGGCGCCGCCCTGGCAGAGCAGCCGGGTCACCGCGCTCTTGCTGGGCGCCGCCTACAAGATGGCGCGCGAGCACGGCAGCCGCTTCGACCTCACTCACACGGCGCCGGCGCTGGTCGAGCTCTACGAGCAACTCGGCTACCGGCGCTTTAGCGACAACTTCGAGCGCGACGACGGCTATCGGGTGCCGCTGGTGCTGCTCACCGAGGACGGGCGCTACCTCGACGAGATCGGCTCCCCCCTCGCCCCCCTCGCCGCCGCCCACGGCAGGAACAACGGCGAGAGCTTGGGCTGGTTCCTGGGCGCCTTCCCCGACTACGCCTCGCGGCCCGTCGAGCGGACCATGGACGAGAACCGCTTCTGGGGCTTCCTCACCACCCGGTTGCACCAGACCCCGCTGATCGGCATCCCCCTGCTCTCGGGCCTGAGCTACGACGAGGCGCGGCGCTTCCTCGGCGTCGGAACGGTGCTGCTGGCCAAGGACGGCGACCACATCTGCCGCGCCGGCGAGGGCGGCAAGGAGATGTACGTGGTGCTCTCGGGCGAGGTGCGGGTCGCGGCGCCCGGCGCCGGCCGGGCCATGGCGACCCTGAAGCGGGGCGCCGTGTTCGGCGAGATGGCGATGCTCAGCGCCGAGCCCCGCAGCGCCGACGTCATCGCCCAGGGCACGCCTGAGCTCCTGGTCCTCACCGAGGAGATGCTCAAGGCGACCATGGCCACCATGCCGGCGGTCAGCGCCAAGGTGCTGTTCGCGCTCTCGCTGATCCTCTGCCAGCGCCTGCGCCTCGCCAACCGGCGCTGGCTTGGCGCCACGCCCGAGGACGCGCCGGCGAACGAGGAGGCGCTGGTCGTGGTGTGAGGCCCCGGGGGGGCGATCAATAGGCCGTCTAACCGCGCCCCTCGAAAGGCCCCCGAACGTCCCCCGGCAACGGCGCGTCGAAATCTGCGGAGATCCGCACCCGGCCCTTCAAGAGACCGAGTTTTCGAGGCTCGGACATGGCGTCGGCGCCGACCAGCTTGGCCACTGGCGTGCCGCGGCGGGTGATGATCACCTCCTCGCCCGGCCGAGCCCGGTCGATCAGCCGAGAGAGGCGAGCTTTGGCCTCGGTCACGCTCACGCGCATGGGTGCCCCCCTCCCCTCAGCCCTTCTTCTTCTCCTCGGGCATGGCGAGGCGGATGTGGAGCTCGCGGAGCTGCTTGGCCGAGACCGGCGCCGGGGCCTGCATCATCAGGTCCTGGGCCTGCTGGTTCATCGGGAAGAGGATGACCTCGCGGATGTTGGGCTCGTCGGCGATCAGCATGACGATGCGGTCGAGCCCCGGGGCGATGCCCCCGTGCGGCGGGGCGCCGTAGCGGAAGGCGTTGAGCATGCCGCCGAAGCGCGCCTCGACTTCCGCGCGCTCGTAGCCGGCGATCTCGAAGGCCTTGAACATGATCTCCGGGCGGTGGTTGCGGATCGCGCCCGAGGAGAGCTCGATGCCGTTGCAGACGATGTCGTACTGGTAGCCGAGGATCTCGAGCGGGTCCTGGCTCTCGAGCGCCTCCAGCCCGCCTTGCGGCATCGAGAACGGGTTGTGGCTGAAGTCGATCTTGCGCTCGGCTTCGTTGAACTCGTACATCGGGAAGTCGACCACCCAAAGGAAGCGGAAGGCATCGGCCTCGATGAGCCCGAGCTCGTGGCCCAGCCGGGTTCTCGCGAGCCCAGCCAGCCGGGCCGCGGCGGCCGGCTTGTCGCAGGCGAAGAAGAGCGCGTCGCCCTCGCTCAAGCCCGTCGTTCGGCTCAGCGCCGCGACCCCCTCGGGCCCGAGGTTGCGGGCGATCGGTCCCTTGCCGCCCGCGCCCTCGAAGACGACGTAGCCGAGCCCGGGCCAGCCCTCGTCGCGCGCCCACTCGTTCATCTTGTCGAAGAACGAGCGCGGCCGCGCGCCCGTACCCGGCGCCGGCACCGCGCGCACCACGGCACCGCCGTCGACGGCGCGGGCGAAGAGCTTGAAGTCCGAGCCCCGGAAGACCTCGCTCACGTCGACGATCTCGAGCGGGTTGCGCAGGTCGGGCTTGTCGCTGCCGTACTTCTCCATCGCCTCGGCGTAGGGGATGCGGGGAAAGGGGAGCGGCGTGACGGCGCGGCCTGAGAACTCGGTGAAGACGCCGCTGAGCACCGGCTCGACGGCGGCGAAGACGTCCTCCTGCTCGACGAACGACATCTCGATGTCGAGCTGGTAGAACTCGCCCGGCGAGCGGTCGGCGCGGGCGTCCTCGTCGCGGAAGCAAGGCGCGATCTGGAAGTAGCGGTCGAAGCCCGAGACCATGACGAGCTGCTTGAACTGTTGCGGCGCCTGGGGGAGGGCGTAGAACTGACCGGGGTGGAGCCGGCTCGGCACCAGGAAGTCGCGCGCGCCCTCGGGGCTCGAGGCGGTGAGGATCGGGGTCTGGAACTCGGTGAAGCCCTGCGCCACCATACGCCGGCGGATGCTGGCGATGACCGCCGAGCGCAGCACGATGTTGCGCTGCAGGCGCTCGGTCCGGAGATCGAGGAAGCGGTACTTGAGCCGCGTCTCCTCGGGGTAGTCGTGAGCGCCGAACACCGGCAGCGGCAGCTCCTCGGCCGCCGACTGGACCTCGATCTGGTCGATGCGCACCTCGACCTCGCCGGTGGCGAGCTTGAGGTTCACGGTGTCCTCGCTGCGCGCCACCACCGGCCCGTCGACGGTGACGACGCTCTCAGGCCGCAGCGACTCGATGACCGAGAACCTCGGGCTCTCGACCTCGACCACGCATTGGGTGATGCCGTAATGGTCGCGCAGGTCGACGAACAACAGGTTGCCGTGGTCGCGCTTGCGGTGCACCCAGCCCGAGAGCCGCACGCTCTGGCCGACGTGCTCAGGCCGCAGCTCGCCGCAGGTATGGCTCCGGTACCTGTGCATGATCTCTCGCGCCCGGCAGTGGGAAGCAGCGTCCCGAGGAGAACCGGGCTCTAAGCCATTCCCCCAGCGAGGTCAAGGTGGGCCTGGCGGACGGCGTCGGACACTCCCGGCGCGACGCCCGCGCCGCGATCGTGTATAGCTCGTCGCCGATGACGATCATCGACACGAGCGACGATCTCGCGGCCCTCTGTCGGCGGCTCGGGCAGGAGCCCTACGTCACCGTCGACACCGAGTTCATCCGCGAGCGCACCTACTGGCCCCGGCTCTGCCTGCTCCAGCTCGCCGGACGCGACGAGGCGGTGGCGGTCGATCCGCTGGCGCCGGGTCTCGAGCTCGGGCCCCTCTTCGAGTTGCTGGCCCGCCCCGAGGTGATCAAGGTGTTCCACGCCGCGCGCCAGGACATCGAGATCTTCCACTACCTCTCGGAGCAGATCCCGACGCCGCTCTTCGACACCCAGGTCGCGGCCATGGTCTGCGGCTTCGGCGAGGCCGCCTCGTACGAGACCCTGGCCGCCAAGCTCGCCAACGCGCGCATCGACAAGAGCCTGCGCTTCACCGACTGGGCGCGGCGACCGCTGACCAAGCGCCAGGTCCGCTACGCGATCTCGGACGTGACCCACCTGAGGGTCGTCTACGAGAAGCTCCAAGGGCGGCTCGAGAAGAACGGCCGTAGCGCCTGGCTGGCCGAGGAGATGGCGGTGCTCAGCGATCCCGCGACCTACGCGCCGCATCCCGACGAGGCCTGGCGCCGCCTCAAGCCGCGCAGCCGGGACCGCCGCTTCCTCGGCATCCTGCGCGAGGTGACGGCGTGGCGCGAGCTCGAGGCCCAGAAGCGCGACGTGCCGCGCAACCGGGTGCTGCGCGACGCCGCGCTGATCGAGATCGCCGCCCATCCGCCGACCAGCCTGGAGGAGCTGGCGCGGGTGCGCGGCATGCCCGAGGGGCTGGCCCGCGGCAAGGCGGGCGAGCGCATCATGGCCGCGGCGCGCCGCGGCATCGCGCTTCCCGAGGACGAGCTGCCGCAGGCCGAGCGGGCGCGCCCGCCCTCGGGCGTCGGCCCCCTGGTCGAGCTCCTGAAGGTGCTCCTGAAGACCAAGTGCGAGGGTCACAACGTGGCCCAGAAGCTGGTGGCGAACAGCGCCGACCTCGAGCGCATCGCCGCCGAGGACGAGGCCCCGGTGCGGGCGCTCAAGGGCTGGCGGCGCGAGATCTTCGGCGACGCCGCGCTCAAGCTCAAGCGCGGCGAGCTGGCGCTGGCGGCCTCGGGCCGGGAGGTGACGCTGATCGATCTCGAGGGCCGCGGCGGCGGGAACGGCGGGAACGGCGGGAGCGCATGACGCCGCCGCCCGAGCACGGCCCGGAGACGCTATCGGCGAGGGTTTCTGCTACCCTTCGTGACGCGCGCGGGCACCACGCGGAGGGTGCCGGCGAGCCGCGATTCAGGCGGCGATAAAGATGAAGGCGGAGCGACGTGCCGAAGGAGCCGGAGTGGCGAAGGGAAGTGGTGCTGAAGGCCGACCTCTTCAGCTGCGTCGAGAAGGGCTATCTGGTCGAGAGCGGCGAGGCGGTCCCGCTGGTGCGGCGCGACGTCGGCTATTCGCGGTGGTGGTTGAGGCCCGTGGCGCTCTATCTTGCCAACCGCGAGGCCAAGGCGCTGCGGGCGCTCGAGGGCTTTCCCGGCGTCCCCCAGCTGGTATCGTGGCGGCACCGCATCCTGCTGCGGAGCTGGATTCCCGGCCGCCCCATGAACGAGGCGATGCCGACCGATCAGGCCTACTACGCGGCGGGCATCAAGTTTCTCAACCGCCTCCACCGCAGAGGCATTGCCCACAACGACCTCGCCAAGGCGCCCAACTGGCTGGTGACGCCCGAGGGCCTGCCCGCGGTGGTCGACTTCCAGCTCGCCAGCGTCCACCGCAAGCGCAACTGGTACTTCCGCATGCTCGCCCGCGAGGACATCCGCCACCTGCTCAAGCTCAAGCACTGGTACTGCCCCGAGAACCTGACCGCCCGCGAGCGCCGCATCGTCGAGACGCCGTCGCTGCCCTCCCTGATCTGGAAGGCGACCTTCAAGCGGCTCTACAACTTCGTCACCCGCAGGGTGATCGGCTGGGAGGACCGCGAGGGCGCGCGCGACCGTTGGTGGTGAGCGCCGGTTCGGCTGCTCGACCCGGGCTCAGCCCTGGGCCACCACGAAGACCCCGGCGGCGATCAGCAAGAGGCCGCTCAGGCGCCCCGCCTGGGCGCCCAGCGGCGCCACCTTCTCGATGAACACGAAGGCGGCGATGGCCGCGATCCACAACAGGTTCATCACCCCGCCGAAGAACAACAGGCCCATCAGCACCCAGCAGCAGCCGAGGCAGAACAGGCCGTGCTCAAGGCCCATGCGCAGGGCGCCGCGGACGCCGGGCCGCCAGCCGTGGCTGATGAAGTGGATCGGCGAGCGGCAGTGCTTCAGGCAGGCGCGTTTTAGCGGCGTCCACTGATAGAGGCCGGCCGCGATCAGCACCCCGCCGCCCAGCCACGGGCTGGCGCTGGCCATCATCGGCGTCAGGAGCGCGCTCTGATCGAGCAGCCACTGCAGTAGCGTGGCGCCGAGGCTGAATCCGCCCCAGACCACCAGGTAGGCCGAGGCGAACACCCCCACCGGCACGAAGCTGCGTCCCTGCTCGCGGCTCTTGCGGCTGATGGTGGCGAACAGCAGGATCATGGGCGCCGCGCTCGGAACCATCATCCCCACCATCATCACCGACCACATCATGAACATCAGGACGAAGTCGAGCGCTGTCCAGGGCCGCGCCTGGACCATGGCCATGGCCTCGCCCATGCTCGCCGGCAGCTCGGCCATGCCGGCGGCGAGCACCAAGAGATAGATCCAGGCCACGGAGGTGACCCCGGCGAGCCCGGCCAGCACCACCACGCGGTCGCGCTTGAGCACGTACTCAAGGGCCGAGCTGTCGCTCACCCGGAGACCTCCTCGACCGAGCGGGCTCGACCGGTCGGCCCGGTCGCGCCCTGGTCGTCAGCGAACGGGGCCGTTCTGGTTCAAGTGAATATAGGCGAACTGGCCGTAGCTGTCCTTCATGTCGAGCTTGATCTCGCCCGTGGTCTTGGTGGTGCCGCTGCCGTACTCCGCCTTTAGGTACTCGAAGCCGTTGCGCAGCGCCACCGAGACGCGGTGCGGCTCGCCGCTGAAGGGGCTGATGATGGGCGAGCCCGTGGACTCGATAATCCCCGGGACCACCAGGCGGGCGGTGCATTCGTCGATGTCGGTCTCGAACTCGATGGGAAGGAACAGCGGATCGAGCACCGTGGTCATGGTCGAGGCGTAGACCTGCAGATGGGTCGCCATCTCGTCGGTCTCGCGGCCGTGGAGGATCTCGATTAGGCCCTTGCGCTGATCCTCATCGGCGCGTTCGTCGATGATGATCTGTTGGCTGCCGTTGCCCTCGTGGACCGCGCCCGGCCACTTAAAGGTGCCGGCCCAGCACAATCCGTCGAGGCGCGTATCCCCGAAATGGCCTTCATCGATCCGCATGCCCAGCACCGCCCGGCAGGTGCCGTCGGTGGGCATGGCATTGAACTGACAGGGGCAACCCCAATCGCAGTTGCAGTTGCCGTACTCTGGTCCTTTGATACTCCAATCAACGTGAGCCATGTTTGCCTCCCATTAGCCAGGTCAAAAAAAAGCGATCCTCGCCTCACCGGCCACGCCCCAAGTGCCAGCCGAAGGGATCGGCGAGAGGCCGGATCGCGACTGCCGCCGGGGCCCCGGTCCGTTCATCGGCCTCGTTGAACGGAGCTTGGTTTCCTCACCCGCGCGGCGGCGCACACCCTGAACAAAGCCACCTCGGTTTGCAACTAACGAATAGTCGTATTTAGGTTGTGGTTATGCGCCTCACGCGCTCAGCGGCGCCAGCCCCGCCCGGAAGCCGAATTCGGCCCCGTCAGGTCGCCAGCTCGACGATGGCCGCGCGGCCGAGGGCGGCGGCCAGGGCGTCGAGCCTCCTTCGCACCGCCTCGCCCATCAGCACCTGGTTACGGGACGAGAGGGTCAGCACCAGGCCACGCGCGTCGAGGCCCAGCGAGATGTCGTCGAGCAGCCCCGGCGCGCCGCCGGTGATGGTATGGCCGAGCCTGAGGGCGAGCCCCAGGAGGCTGGCGCGGCGCACCGCCTCGGGCTCGGTCAGCTTGGCCGCCGCGAGCGCCGCGTCGCTCTCGCCATCGCCCGCGTAGCGGGCACGCACGGCAAGGGCGATGAAGGCGCGGGAGGGGTGGTCGATGGCCACGAAGGGCGCCCACAGCACGGTCAAGAGCGCCTCGTCGGCGCGGCGGTCGGGGTGCCCGCGCCAGGCCACTTCGCTGAGTAAACAGGCGGCGAGCCTGAGCCGTCCATGGTCCGCCGCCTCGTCGGGAAAGAGCGGCGCGGTCCAGCGGAAAAGCTCGTCTCCGTGCTCGGCAAAGCGCCCCTCGCGGGCGGCGAGGTCGCGGCAGCCCTCGATCAGGGGATCGCGCCGGCGGGCCTCGGCGTCGAGCTGGTCGTAGAGCCAGCCCTCGCGCAGGCCATGGCCCGAGATCATCACCTCGCGGGGTCGCGCCGCCGCCAGCAGCCGCGACAGCACCAGCGCAGCGTAGGGAAGGTCGTCGAGGCGCTTGCGAGGCACGCCGGGGAGCCGTGCCAGCGAGCGGCGGTCGAAACCGGCCACGGTCCGGGCGAGCTCGAGGGCCCGCCGGCGAGACAAGCGGTAGCCGTGAATGACCCGCAAGGGGTGGCCCGTGAGCGCCATGTCGGCGCGGGCAAGGGCGCGCCAGCCACCGCCCACCGCGTAGAGCGTGCAGCCCTCCACAGCGGCCAGCCATGGCGTCGAGGCGAGCTGCTCGTCGATCGCCTGGGAGAGCCGCTCGGGCCCCGCCGTGGCGATCTCACGGAGCCGCAGCTGACCGAGCGGCAGGGTCGCCTGGGGGCCCGGTTCGCCGCCCTCGAGCGCCACCAGCTCCAGGCTGCCGCCGCCCAGATCGCCCATGGCGCCATCGGCGCCCGGAGCCGAGGAGATCACGCCGAGGGCGGAGAGCCGCGCCTCCTCGGCGCCCGACAGCACCCGCACCTTAAGGTTCGAGCGCCGCTCCAGCTCGGCGACGAAATCGGCGCCGTCGGCGGCCTCGCGCACGGCCGCGGTGGCCACCACCTCGAGGCTTCCGAGCGCCATCACTTCCGAGAGCCGGGCGAAACGGCAGACGGTGGCCAGCGCCAGCGCCGCGCCGGCCTCGTCGAGGCGGCCCGAAGACCCCAGCTCGCGGCCCAGCCCGCACATCACGCGCTCGTTGAAGACCGGGATCGGTTGCCGCTGGAGGCCGTCGAAGACCACCAGCCGCACCGAGTTGGAGCCGATGTCGATGACCCCGAGCCGGCCACCCCGCTCGAGTGCGTGGGGCGCTCGGGCCGGCGCCTCGCTGGCCATCGCCTATGGGTCGCGAAGCACGAGACGCGGGGCCGAGCCGGAGTCGCGGAGCGCCTTGCCGCGGCCCGAGAGACTCGGGTTGGTCATGAAGTAGTCGTGGGCGCTGAAAGAGTCGTCTCCCCCGTCGACCCGGTGATAGACGCCGTCGGCGTCGAGCCGCCAGCTCTGGCTCACGTCCTTGAGGTTGGCGAGCATGATCTCGTCGAGCACCTGCTCGTGCACGGTCGGGTTCTCGATCGGCGTCATGGTCTCGACCCGCCAATCGAAGTTACGGGGCATCCAGTCGGCCGAGGAGATGAATACCTTGGCCTCGCGCGACGGCAAGCCCTTGCCGGCACCGAAGCAGGCGATCCGCGAGTGCTCGAGGAAGCGCCCGACGATGCTCTTGACGCGGATGTTGTCCGAGAGCCCCGGCACCCCCGGCCGCAGACAACAGATGCCGCGGATCACCAGGTCGATATCGACGCCCGCCTGCGAGGCACGGTAGAGCGCATCGATGGTCTCGGGGTCGACCAGGGCGTTGAGCTTGGCCCAGATCGCCGCCGGGCGGCCGGCCCTGGCGTGCTCGGTCTCGGCCTCGATGAGGCCGAGCAGGGTCGAGCGCAGGTCCTGGGGCGAGGCCGACACCTTCTCGAGGTGCTCGGGCGTGGCGTAGCCGGTCATGAAGTTGAAGAGGTAGGCGGCGTCCCTTCCCAGCACCGGATCGGCGGTGAAGAACGAGAGATCGGTGTAGGTCTTGGCCGTCACCGGATGGTAGTTGCCGGTGCCGAAGTGGACGTAGGTGGTGAGGCGCCGGCCCTCGCGCCGCGCCACCAGCGAGACCTTGGCGTGGGTCTTCAGGGTCAGGAAGCCGTACACCACCTGGGCGCCGGCGCGCTCCAGATCGCGCGCCAGCTTGATGTTCGCCTCTTCGTCGAAGCGCGCCTTGAGCTCGATCAGCGCGGTCACCGACTTGCCGGCCTCGGCCGCCTGGATCAGCGCCTTGACGATGGGGGAGTCGTCGCTGGTGCGATAGAGCGTCTGCTTGATCGCCACCACGTCCGGATCCTGGGCCGCCTGGCGCACGAACTGGACCACCACGTCGAAGCTCTCGTAAGGGTGGTGAACGATGATGTCCTTGGCCCGGATGGCGGCGAAGCAGTCGCCGCCGAAGTCCCGGATGCGCTCGGGGAAGCGGGGACGGTGGGCCGCGAACTGGAGGTCGGGACGGTCGTCGGCGATGAGCTGGTTGATGTCGGCGAGGCCGATCAGGCCCTCGACCAAGACCATGTTGCTGGGCTTGACCTCGAGCTCGTCGACGACGAAGCGACGCAGCTCCTCGGGCATGGCGGCATCGATCTCCAAGAGGATCACGTTGCCCCGCCGGCGCCGTTTAAGCGCCGATTCGAAGAGCCGCACCAGATCCTCGGCCTCCTCCTCGATCTCCAGGTCGCTGTCGCGAATGATGCGAAACAGCCCCCGCCCCTTGACCTGGTAGCCGGGGAACAGACGGTCGAGGTAGAGCTCGATCAGCCTCTCGAGCGAGAGGAAGCGCACCCCCTCGCCCGGCAGCCGCACGAAGCGCCGCACCTGGGCGGGCACCAGCAGCAGCGCGTTGAGCTGGCGCCCATCGGAGGCACGCTGGAGATCGAGCACGAGCCCGAAGCCGAGGTTGGGAACGAAGGGAAAGGGGTGCGCCGGGTCGATGGCCAGCGGGGTCAGCACCGGAAAGACCTGCTCGAGGAAATAGTCCTCGAGCCAGGCCAGGTCCTCAGGCCCAAGCTCATCGACCTCGCTGACGACGATGCCGGCCTCGAGAAGCTCGCCAGGGAGGCGCCGCCAACAGGTCTGCTGGGCGGCGATCAATTCGCGCGCCGACTCGGCGACCCGCGCCAGCTGCCGCGCCGGCGCCAGCCCGTCCTGGCTCGGCTGGGTGACGCCGGCCTCGACCTGGCCTTGGAGACCGGCCACCCGGACCATGAAGAACTCGTCCAGGTTGGTGGCCGAGATCGACAGGAACCGCACCCGCTCCAGGATCGGTTGCGCGGTCTTCACGGCCTCCTCCATGACGCGGGCGTTGAAGGCCAGCCACGACAGCTCGCGGTTGATGAAGCGCGCCGGCGAGGCGAGGTCGAGGGCGGCGGCGGGGGTGGCGGCGGGGATAGGGGTGGCGGCGACCTTGTCGGCCCGGGTGTCGCTGGTGGCCTGGTGGTGCTTGGCGCGGCTCAACTCGGGACTCCCAAAGGGCGGCCCGGAGGCCGCCACGGCACCCATGTAAGCTACACCAATCGCCCCGACAAGTCATCGGCGGGGCGGGGGGCGGGGCGGGGGCGGGCCGGGACCGCGGCGGCCCGCGGCTCAGGCCGAGGGGATCGGCGGGGCGGGTTGGGGTAGACTGACGACCTCCCGTCGCCGCCTCGGAGACCCCGTCGGCCGTGAAACGCCTCTATCTCTTGCGCCACGCCAAGTCGAGCTGGAAGAAGCCGGGCCTGAGCGACTTCGAGCGCCCGCTCAAGCGCCGCGGCCGCGAGGCTTGCGCGGTGATCGCCGCCTACATGGCGCGTGAGCGGATCGCGCCCGAGCTGGTGCTGTGCTCGCCGGCGCGGCGCGCCGCCGAGACCCTGACGCTGGTCTCCAGCGCCCTGGGCCGCGCCCTCGAGACGAGCTACCGCGACGCGCTCTACATGGCCACCGCGGCCCGGCTCCTGGCCGAGCTGCGGGGCGTGGACGACGCGGTCGGGGCGCTGATGGTGGTGGGCCACAACCCGGGCCTCGCCGACCTCGCCCGCGGCCTCGCGGGCTCGGGCGATGGGCGCGCGCTGGCCGGCCTCGGGCGCAAGGTCCCGACCGCCGCCCTGGCCTCTCTCGAACTGGCCTGCGAGAGCTGGGCGCAAGCGGCGCCGGGCGCCGCCCACCTCGCCGCCTACGCCACCCCCAAGGGTCTCGCTTGAGGCGGCAAAAGAGGGGCTATTTCACGCGGCTCCAGACCTCGGTCTGGCCGAGCAGGGGAATGCCGATGTAGCCCCGCACCCGGAGGGTGTCGGGACCGTCGAGCCGCATCGTGCACTTGTAGAGCTTGCCGTTCCGCGGGCTGTAGATCCTGCCGTCCTTCCACTCTCCCGGGCGATCGGGCTTGAAGCCGATCAGCAGGGGCAGGCCGACGATGGAACGCGCGCGCAGCGATTCGTCGGGGTTGTGGATGTCGAGCTTCTCCTTGCCGTCCTCGTCGAGCGGCTCCTCGAGCCAGACGATGCGGCCGCAGACCAGCTCTCCGCAGGCCGCGATCTCGATCCGCGCGTCGCCCTCCTCGGTCAACCACAGACCGGCGACGCCGTCGTCCGGCGCCGCCCGGGCGCCCGAGCTCGAGGTGACGAAAACGATGGTGACAAGGAGCCTGGCGAGCGCAGCCATCTTCGAGTCCGCCCCTTCTCGGTCGGCCCCTAAAAGGTCCCCGGATAGGCGCCGCCGTCCATGAGGAAGTTCTGCCCCGTCACGTAGCCGGCGTGGACGCTGCAGAGGAAGGCGCAGGCGGCGCCGAACTCCTCGATGGTGCCGAAGCGGCCGGCCGGGTTGGCGGCCGCCATCTCGTCGCGGATCAGGGCGACGTCGCGGCCGCTGGCGGCGGCGCGGGTCTCGTGGGTGGTGCGCAGACGGTCGGTGTCGAAGGGCCCGGGCAACAGGTTGTTGAGGGTGACGTTGCGGGCCACGGTCTGACGCGCGATCCCGGCGACGAACCCGGTGAGCCCGGTGCGCGCGCCGTTCGACAGGCCGAGGATGTCGATCGGCGCCTTCACCGCGCTCGAGGTGATGTTGACGATGCGACCGAAGCCGCGCTCGCTCATGCCGTCGATAGTCGCCCGAATGAGCTCGATGGCGGTCAGCATGTTGGCGTCGAGCGCCTTGATCCACTCCTCGCGGCCCCACTCGCGGAAGTCGCCCGGCGGCGGCCCGCCGGCGTTATTGATCAGGATATCGGGGTCGGGACAGGCCGCGAGCGTGGCCTCGCGCCCTTCGGCCGTGGTGATGTCGGCGGCCACGGCGGTGACCTCGACGCCGGTCGCCGCGCGGATCTCCTCGGCCGTGGCCTCGAGCGCCTCGGCACCGCGCGCGTTGATGGTGACGGCGACGCCCTCGCCGGCGAGCGCCATGGCGCAGCCTTTGCCGAGGCCTTTGCTGGCGGCGCAGACGATGGCGCGCTTGCCCTTGATGCCGAGATCCATTGCTCCTTCTCCCTAATGACTCGGGCCTAATGACTCGGGCCTAATGACTCGGGCCGGGTCGCGCCAACAGCTCGCGCGCCAGCGCGATCGTGATCCGCCGCCGCCGCGCCAAGGCCACCCGGTCGATCGCGGCGACCAGGCTGCGCGCGGCCTCGAACGAGCGCTCCATGCGCCCCACCAAGTAGCTCACCACCCCGGGCTCGACGCGGAGCTGGCGATCGGCGAACAGCTTGACCAGAACCGCCGCCAGCAGACCGTCGTCGGGCGGGTGGATGGCGACCGCCGGCGCCGTGTTCAGCCGCGAGCGCAGGTCCGGCAGGCGGAGACGCCATCGCGCCGGGGGCTCGCGGCCGGTCAAAAGCAGGGAACCATGCCTCTCGGCAAGCAGGTTGTAAAGGTGGAGAAGCGCGACCTCGTCGAAGCCCTGGCCGGTGGCCTCGACCACCAGGCCCCGGGCGGCGCCGGCCAACGCCTCCGCGTCATCCGCGACCAGGGCCGAGGCGGCGACGATGGGGGCGCCGCTGACGGCGCGCCAGACGTGGGCGAGGTGACTCTTGCCGCAGCCCGGCGGACCGTGGATGGCGAGGACCCGGGAGGGCCAGTCGGGCCAGCGGTCGAGCCAGGCCACCGCCTCGGCGTTGCTGGGCGCGACCAGGAAGTCCTCGTGGCCGAACGCCGGCCGCTGACCGAGGTCGAGGGCGAGCTGCTCGGCGCTCACCGCTCGGGGTCCGGGCCGGGCGCCGGCTTCTCGCCCCCGGGGCCGAGGTAGAGCGCGCTCGACAGGTAGCGCCCGACCCCGAACCGGACCACGACGCCGATCGCCGCCGCCAGCGGCACCGCCAGCAAGATGCCGAGGAAGCCGAACAGGGTGCCGCCGGCGAGGAGGGCGAAGATCACCCACACCGGATGCAGGCCGATGCGCCCCCCCACCAGCTTGGGCGTAAGAAAGTTGCCCTCGACCACTTGGCCGGCGGCGAAAACGACGACGACCAGCAGGATGTGCAGGTAATCGGGCCAGAACTGCATCAGCGCCAGCCCGCCGGCGATCACCAGACCCGCCAGCGCGCCGACGAAGGGGACGAACGAGATCAGCCCGGCGCCGAGCCCGATGACGAGGCCGAAGTCGAGCCCCACCAGGGTCAGGGCCAAGGCATAGAAGACGCCGAGGATCAGGCACACCGTGCCGGTGCCGCGCACGAAGCCCGAGAGCACCCGGTCGATCTCCGCCACCAACTCGCGGATCACCGGGGCCTGGTGACGCGGCAGCCAGCTATCCACCCGGTCGACGATGTGGTCCCAGTCGCGCAGCAGGTAGAAGGCCACCACCGGGGTGATGAAGATGAGCGAGAGGATGTTGATAATCGCCAGCCCGCCGCTCCACAGCTTGCCCAGCACCGCGGCGACGATGTCGGCGGCCTCGAACGCGAACCCCGCCACGGTGCCCGAGACGCCCTCCGGGCCCTCGAGGTCGAGCGTGCTGAGGCCCTTTTCCAGCAACGGCAACAAGAGCTCGCGCGCCGTGTCGAGGTAACCGGGCAGGCGTTCCGCGAAGCCCACCACCTGGCCCTGGACCACCGGCGCCAGCAGCACGATGACGACCAGGAGCAGGGCGAAGAACAGGACCGTCACCAGCGAGGTCGCCCAGGTCCGCGAGAGCTTCCAGGTCTCGAACCTGTCGACCAGGGGGTCGAGGAAATAGGCCACCGCCATGCCGGCGACGAAGGGCAGCAGGGCACCGCGCAGCAGGTACACCAGGAGGCCGGCGACGAGGGTGCCGCCGAGCCAGTAGCGGAGCCGTTTGGTATCGCTCACTTGTGGTTCTCCGAGTTGGAGAGCCGGCGCGCCCACTCGATCAGATAGCGGCCGCCCGAAAGCACCGTGGTGGTGGCGACGACGAGGATCAGGAGCTCGACCACGGTCGCCAACGAGAGCTCGAGCGCGAGCTGGCCCATGACCGCCGCGGCGAGGGTGATCTGGGCCGCGGTGTTGGCCTTGCTGATCTTGAGCGGCGCGATTCGTATCGAGAACCCGAGCAGGGCCAGGAGCACGGCGCCGCCGATGATGAGCAGATCGCGGAACACCACCAGGATCACCAACCATAAGGGCAAGTGATGCTGCAGCCCGAGGGTGACGTAGACGGCGACCAGCAGGGTCTTGTCGGCGATGGGATCGAGGTAGCTGCCGAGCTCGGTGACATTGTCGTAGCGCTTGGCGATGAAGCCGTCGACCGCGTCCGACACTCCGGCCAGGACGAAGAGGATGAAAGCGGCCAACATCTCGTCGACGAGGAGCAGCCACACCGTGAGCGGCACCGACAGCAGGCGCGCCAGGCTGATGGTGTTGGGAAGGTTCATTCGGCGGCCGTCGAGTTCGCCGCCGGGGTCACCGGCGCCACCGGCAACTGGTGCGGCGTGAGCATCCAGAAACCGTCCTCCTCGCTCAGCTCGAGGTCGCGCTGGGCCAGCGAGATCGCCAGCTTGCCGGGGTCTCCGAGATAGTTGAGCACGACCTGGGCGGAGGACTTGGAGAGACTCGAGAGCTCGATCCCGACCACCATGGAGACGGCGTCCAGGCGCTCGCGGACCACCAGCCAGTCGCCCAGCGAGCTCAGCGGGACCCTGGCGCTGAGCCGCATCTTCTTGTCGAACTGCAGCTGGGTATCGCGCTTCCAGTTCTCCTCGAGCTGGAGCGTGATCTCGCGCGCGGCCCGGTCCAGCAGCGCATTGACGACCTCGCGCGAGGCGCCCAGGAAGCTCTCGATGATGAGCTGATCGCCGGAGACTCCGTATTGGCTCAGGCTGACCTCGAGGCGCGGCGCGCCGACGCTGAAATCGAACCTCAGCAAGGCCCGCGCCACCATCGCGTTCTCGACCCCGTAGCGCGCGGCGATGGCGGCCAGGCGCTCACGGTCGCCGGCCAGCGCCTGGAGCGGGCTGATGGCGCCGATATCGGCGAGGTCGCCCGCCGGCACCAGCACCGAGATCAGCGAGTCTCCCTTCTCCTGCGCCAGCCAGGCGTCGCGCCAGGGGTTGGGATCGTCCCACAGCACCTCGGTGCCGGCGACCTGGTAGACCGGCAGCACGAGGACCGGCTTGGCCACCGTCTCGGAGAACCTGAGCGCGCGATCGCGCAACAACTGGCGAACCTCGTCTTTCTTAAAGCTAATTGTTAGCGTAGCCAGATAACGTGTTGATGATGTTTTCTCTTCTTGAATTTCGATTCCTTGGACGAGGGCGGTGAGCGCGGGCTCGGCGAGCTCCGGGCGGCGCAGCTGATCGGCGCTCAAGACGAGCCGTTCGATGAGCCGCCGGAAGGCCCGCCGCTGGCCCTCGGCGAGGGCCGGCCCGCGCGCCGCGGCCGCCGTCTCGGCCTCGGCGTCGACCGCCACACCGCTGACCGTGAAGACGTCCTCGAGCGGCGCCGCGGCCACCCCCAGGGCGCTCAGCGAGCAGCCCATCGCGAGCAGCAGGAGCAGCCCCACCCGGTCACCGCCGTGGCCCCGAAGCACCATTACAAAGTGTCCGAAATACAGTAATTTCGCCAATGGCGGCACAATATCGTATGAGCGGGGAAGCCATCAACAAATACACCTACAAAGCGGCCGGCGTCGACATCGACCGCGGCGCCGCGCTGGTCGAGGCGATCAAGCCGCTGGCGGCGGCCACCCGGCGCCCCGGCACCGAGGCCCGGCTCGGCGGCTTCGGCGCCGCCTTCGACCTGGGCGCGGCCGGGTTTCGCGATCCGGTGCTGATCTCGGCCACCGACGGCGTCGGCACCAAGCTCCTGGTCGCTCAGGCCATGGGACGGCATCGAACCGTCGGCATCGACCTCGTCGCCATGTGCGTCAACGACGTCGTCGCCCAGGGCGCCGAGCCGCTGTTCTTCCTCGACTACCTGGCCACCGGGCGCCTCGACCTCGAGGCCGCGCGGGAGCTGGTGGCGGGCATCGCCGAGGGCTGCGGCGAGGCCGGTTGCGCGCTGGTCGGTGGCGAGACCGCGGAGCTGCCCGGGCTTTATGACGACGACGGCTACGACCTCGCCGGTTTCGCCGTCGGCGCCGCCGAGCGCGATGCCCTGCTGCCCCGCGACGACATCGCCGAGGGCGACGTGGTGCTCGGGCTCGACTCGAGCGGGCTCCACGCCAACGGCTTCTCCCTGGTCCGCCACATCGTCGCGGACCGCGGCCTCGGCTACCGCGATCCGGCCCCCTTCGCGCCCCGGACCAGCCTCGGCGAGGCCCTGCTGACGCCGACCCGGATCTACGTCGAGTCGTGCCTCGCCGCGGCCCGCGCCGGGCACCTCAAGGCGCTCGCCCACATCACCGGCGGCGGGCTGCTCGACAACATTCCGCGGGTCCTGCCGCCGGGCCTCGGCGCCGAGCTCGATGCCGCCCTTTGGCCGCTGCCGCCGCTCTTCGCCTGGCTCGCCGAGGGCGGCGGGATGGCGCCCGCCGAGCTCGCCCGCAGCTTCAACTGTGGCATCGGCATGGTGGCGGTGGCGGCGCCCGATCGGGCCGAGGCGGCGCGCGCGGCGCTTAGCGGCGCGGCGCGGGCGCGCCCTATCGGCCGCGTCGTGGCGCGCCGCGGCGAGGCCCCGGGATGCCGGGTTCTGGGCATGGAGGAGGCATGGCGGATCTGAAGGTCGGCGTCGCCATCTCGGGCCGGGGTAGCAACCTGCAGGCCCTCATCGACGCCTGCGCCGCGCCCGACCTCCCGGCCCGCATCGTCACCGTGATCTCCAACGTGGCCGAGGCTTACGGCCTCGAGCGGGCCAAGGCCGCCGCGATTCCGGCCGAGGTGATCGACCACCGCGGCTACCCCGACCGCGAGTCCTTCGACGCGGCCCTCCACGAGGCCTTCGCGGCGGCCGGCGCCGAGCTGGTGTGCCTGGCCGGCTTCATGCGCCTGCTGACGCCCGGGTTCGTCAACCGCTGGCGCGACCGGCTGATCAACATCCACCCCTCGCTGCTGCCCGCGTTCAAAGGGGTGCACACCCACGAGCGGGCGCTCGAGACCGGGGTCAGGCTCACCGGCTGCAGCGTTCACTTCGTGCGCGCCGAGATGGACTCCGGCCCGATCATCGTCCAGGCCGCGGTCCCGGTGGCCCCCGACGACAGCCCCGAGAGCCTGGCCGAGCGCATCCTCGCCGCCGAGCATCTCTGCTTCCCCCTGGCGCTCAGGCTGATCGCCGAGGGCCGGGTGCGGGTCACCGGCGAGGTGGTGCACATCCTGGGCCAGGAGACCGCCGAGGGGATGCTGATCAACCCGGCGCCGTGAGGCGGGCGCGGGCGCGGGCGGCCGCGGGCGCCTCAGCCCACGATCTCGATGGCGGCGAAGAAGTAGGCGATCTCCCAGGCCGCGGTCTCAGGCCCGTCGGAGCCGTGCACCGAGTTGGCCTCGAGCGATTCGGCGAAGTCCTTGCGGAGGGTGCCGTCGTCGGCCTCGGCCGGGTTGGTGGCCCCCATGACTTCCCTGTTGAGGTTGATGGCGTTCTCGCCTTCCAGCACCTGGACCACCACGGGACCTGAGCTCATGAAGGTGCAGAGCGAGTCGAAGAAGGGCCGCTCGCGGTGCACGGCGTAGAAGCCCTGGGCCTGCTCGAGGGTGAGGCGGAGGTGCTTTTGGGCCACGACGTGCAAGCCCGCCGCCTCGAGCCGGGCGTTGATGGCGCCGGTGAGGTCGCGGCGCGTGGCGTCGGGCTTGATGATCGAGAGCGTGCGTTCGCGAGCCATCGCCGGCGTGCTCCTAAGGCTCCAAGCGGAGCGGCCTTATAGCGGCCCGGCGCCGGCGCGGCAACCGCCGGCGCGAGGCGCCTCAGGCCTTCCGCTCCCAGCCCCCTTGCGCCGTCTGCTGCCAGTAGGCGACCTCGTGGCCGGCCTCCGACCACGCCTTCCAGCGCCGCCGCGCCGCCGCCACCGCGGCCTCGTCGTTGCCGTCGAAGAGGTCGAGGCAGCGCTCGAAGTCGCCGACGAAGGCCGGGTCGACGCCGTCCACCAGCGCCAGCACGGTGGCGCCGTTGGGGTTCTCCTCCACCGCCGTGAGGTAGACCGGCTGGCGCTCGGCGAAGCCGTCGCCGGCGCTGCCGTGGGCCAGGAACGAGCGCTGGGCGTAGGTCCAGAGCGCCCCGTTGAGGGCCTCGACGCGCTCCTCGGAGCCCGCCAGCACCACTACCTTTAGCTCGCGCTCGAGCGCCTTCTCCAAGAGCTTGGGCAGGGCCTGCTCGAGGCCCATGCGCTGCAGGTGATAGAAGCCGATGGCGGTCATTGCGATGTAGTCCTCAGTCCTCAGTCCTCAGTCGTCAGTTTTCAGTCATAGCGTGGCGACTGCGTTAACGAAAGAATCTGATGACTGACAACTGACGACTGAAAACTTCTTACACCTCGTAATGATCCGCGACCAGGCGATCGAGCAGCCGCACGCCGAACGCGGTCGCCCCCTTGGGCACGGTGGGCTTGCTCTTCTTCGACCAGGCGGTGCCGGCGATGTCGAGGTGGGCCCAGGGCACGTCCTCGATGAAGCGCTGCAGGAACTGGGCCGCGGTGATGCTGCCGCCGGCGCGGTTGGCGCCGATGTTCTGCATGTCGGCGATGGCGCTGTTGATGTCCTTGTCGTAGGCCTCGGCCAGGGGCAACCGCCACACCAGCTCGTCCTCGGCCTTGCCCGCCGCTTCCAAGCGCCCGGCGAGCTCGTCGTTGTTCGAAAAGAGCCCGGCGTGGACGTGACCGAGGGCGACGATGACGGCGCCGGTGAGGGTGGCGAGGTCGATCACCACCTGGGGCTTGAAGCGGCGCTGGGCGTACCACAGCGCGTCGGCCAGCACCAACCGCCCCTCGGCGTCGGTGTTGAGGACCTCGATGGTCTGGCCCGACATCGAGGTCACCACGTCGCCCGGCCGCTGCGCGGTGGCCGAGGGCATGTTCTCGACCAGGCCGACGACGCCCACCGCGTCGAGCCGCGCCTTGCGCCCGGCCAGCACCCGCATCAGCCCGATCACCACGCCGGCGCCGCCCATGTCCCATTTCATCTCCCCCATGCCGCCCGCGGGCTTGAGCGAGATGCCGCCGGTGTCGAAGGTGACGCCCTTGCCGACGAAGGCCACCGGCTTGCCGCGCCCCCGCTTGGGCGCCCCCTGCCAGCGCATCACCACCAGCCGCGAGGGGTTGGCGCTGCCCTGACCGACGGCGAGCAGTGCCCGCAGCCCCAGCGTCTTCATCCGCGCCTCGCCCATCACCTCCACCGCGACCCCGAGCTTGGCGAGGCTGCGCGCCTCCTTGGCCAGGGTCTCGGGATTGATCACGTTGGCCGGCTCGGTGACCAGATCGCGGGTGAAGAAGACGCCGTCGGCGACCTTGTCGAGACGGTGAAAGATCTTCCTTGAGGCCGCGGCGCCGCGCACCGTCACCGTCACCGTCTTGAGGCTCGGCTTCTTCTCGGGCTTCTGCTTGGTGCGGTAACGGTCGAAGCGGTAGCCGCCGAGGCGGGCGCCGTAGGCGAGCCGGGCGGCGCCCTCGGCGACGCTCAGCTTGGCCCCCTTGAGGGCGTCGCAGGCGATGGTGAGGGCGCTCTCGCCGCTGGTGGCGAGGCGCCCGACGGCGCTTCCCCCCACCGCCTCGAGCACCAGCGCGTCGACCTCCTCGGGCTTGCCGAGGCCCGCCAACAGCACCCGGCTGGCGGCGATGCCGGTGGGCGCCAGGAGCTCGAGCATCTCGCCCTTGCCGCCCTTGAAGCGGCTCGCCTCGATGGCCCGGGTGAGCGCCCCGCCGGTCCTCTTGTCGAGCGCCGCGGCGGTGCGGGTGAGCGCGCGGTCGGCCAGCACGCCGACAAGCAAGGCGCCGCGGCGCGGCATCGCGGGTTCGGAGATGGCGATCTTCATACCGTCCTCATTTAAAGCTTTCTGCCCCAACGTCGAGGCCTGGTGGCGGAGGCCCGGGCGCCGCCCGCGGGTCCAGGCCTGGTGGCCGCTCCCCGGCCGCCGCGCCCGGCGCCCATCTTAGTCGCCGCGGCGGCGAAGGAAAGGGCTCATAACTCAAGCCTGTCGCGGGCCCGGCCAGCGGCTATAATGGCGCCCCCATGAGCGCCACCACGCGTTACATCCTTCGCCAGTTGCTGGGCCCGTTGGCGGTGCTGACGCTATCGCTCACGGGGATGATCTGGCTTACCCAGTCGCTCCGCTTCATCGACCTGATCGTCAACAAGGGCGCCTCGGTCGAGACCTTCCTCTTGCTCTCGCTGCTGGTGCTGCCCCGGGTCCTGGTGGTGGTGCTGCCGGCGGCGGTGTTCTGCACCGTGCTCTACGCCTACCATCGCCTCTACATCGAGAGCGAGCTGGTGGTGTTGCGGGCCGCGGGCCTCAGCCAATGGGCGCTGGCACGACCGGCCATCATCATGGCCACGGCGGTTACGGTGCTGCTCTACGCGCTCACCATCTACTTCGCCCCGGCCGGTAAGCGCGAGCTCATGAGCCTGCGCTTCGCGCTGCGCAACGACTTCGCCCTGGTGCTGCTTCAGGAAGGGGTCTTCAGCACCGTGGCGCCCGGCATCACGGTCTTCGTGCGTGAGCGCCGCAGCGGCGGCGAGCTTCTCGGCATCCTCGCCTACGACGAGCGCGACCCCGACAGTCCGGTCACCATGATGGCCGAGCGCGGGGCGCTGGTGCGCTCGGACGAGGGCCCGCGTTTCGTGCTGGTCACCGGCAACCGGCAGCAGGTCGATACCGAGCACGGCGGGCTCTCGCTGCTCTACTTCGACAAGTACGTGCTCGACCTCAAGCCCTTCACCAAGCCCGGGGCGCGCTGGCGCGAACCCGACGAGCGCTTCCTCAACGAGCTGCTCCGTCCCGGCGTCACGCCCGACGACATCAACCACGCCTGGGACCTGAGGGGCGAGGCCCACCGGCGCCTCTCGGGGCCGCTCTACGCCCTCGCCTTCGCGCTGATCGCCTTGACCACCATCCTCTCGGGCGACTTCAACCGGCGCGGCCGCTGGCGGCGCATGGTGGTGGCCTGCGGGGCGGCGGTGGCGCTGGAGGCGATCGCCTTGGGCCTCAACCCGGTGGTCGGCAACGCGCCCTTGCTGACGCCGCTGATGTACGCCACGCCGCTGGCCGCCATCGCCGTCAGCCTCTACCTGCTTGCCGCCAGGCGGCGGCGCAACGTGGCCGCGCAAGAGCTCGCCGCGGAAGCCGGCTGATGCGTCTCTCGAGCACCCTCACCCTCTACCTGGGGCGCCATTATCTCTTGAGCATCGGCACTGTTTTCCTGTTGATCGCCAGCCTGATCCTGGTCTTCGACCTGGTCGAGCTGTTGCGCCGCGCCGCCAATCGGCCCAGCGCCACCATGGGCGTGGTGCTCAGTATGGCGCTCTTGCATTTGCCGACCCTGGCCCAGAAAGCGCTGCCCTTCACCGTGCTCCTCGGAGGGATGCTCGCCATCTCGCGCCTGACCCGCACCCAGGAACTGGTGGTGGCGCGCGCCGCCGGGGTCTCGGTGTGGCAGTTCCTGGGCCCGGCACTGGTCATCGCGGCGATCATCGGGGCCTTCTCGATGACCGTGTTCAATCCCCTCGCGGCGGCGATGGTGACGCGTTACGAGCAGATCGAGGCCAAGCACTTCCGGGGCCGGTCGAGCCTGTTGGCGGTGAAGTCGTCGGGGCTGTGGCTGCGCGAGGGGGGGGACGACCGCCAATCGGTGATTCACGCCGCGCGGGTGTCGCAGAACGGCGCCGAGTTCAACCAGGTCACCATCTTCCTTTACCAGGGGGACGACCATTTCCTGGGCCGCGTCGATGCCGACACCGCGCGCCTCGAAAACGGCTATTGGGAGCTCGAGAACGCCCTTCTCTCGGGCCCCGAGCAGAGCGCCGAGCGACGCCAGCGCTACCGGCTCCCCACCGCCCTCACCTTCGCCCAGATCCAGGATAGCTTCGCGCCGCCCGAGACCCTCTCGTTCTGGGCCCTGCCGAGCTTCATCGCGACCCTCGAGAACGCCGGTTTCTCGGCCCTTCGCCACCGCCTCCACCTCCACACCCTGCTGGCGGCACCGCTCCTGCTCTGCGCCATGGTGCTGATCGCCGCCACCTTCACCCTCAGGCTGACGCGCCGGGGCGGCACCGGCTTGTTGATCGCCGGCGGCCTGTTCGCCGGCTTCATGCTCTTCTTTCTCTCCGACGTGGCGCTGGCGCTGGGCCAGTCGGGCAACATTCCGGTGCCCCTCGCCGCCTGGACCCCGGCCGGGGTCAGCACCCTGCTCGGTCTCGCCATGTTGTTCCATTTGGAAGACGGTTAGCGTCCCAATGCGAGGCGCGGCGGCGCTGGCGATCCTCGCGGCCGCCATGGCGGCCGCCTCGCCGTTGCAGGCCCAGCCGGCCCGCACGCTCCAGTCGCCGGTGCTGCTGTCGGCGCAGGCGATCGACTACGATCGGCAATCGGGCCTGATCGCCGCCAGCGGCGCGGTCGAGCTCATCCAGGGCGACCGCGTCCTGCTCGCCGACCGGGTCACTTACAACGAGCGCACCGACCGGGTCACGGCCTCGGGCGAGGTGGTGATCATGGAACCCGGCGGCGAGGTGCTGTTCGCCGATCGCGTCGAGCTCGAGGACGAGCTCAAGAGCGGCGTGGTCGAGGGCATCCGCATGCTGTTCGCCGACGACTCGCGGCTGGCGGCCGCCGGCGCGCGGCGCTCGGGCGGCGACCGCACCGAGCTCGCCAAGGCCGTGTTCTCGCCCTGCGAGCTCTGCGACGAGGACCGCGACCGCGCGCCCTTGTGGCAGATCAAGGCCAATCGGGTCGTCCACCAGCAGAAGGCCCAGCGCGTCGACTACTACGACGCCTGGCTCGAGGTCTTCGGCGTGCCCGTCTTCTACACCCCGTTCTTCACCCACCCCGACCCGACGGTGAAGCGCAAGACCGGCTTCCTGACCCCGGACTACGGCAGCTCGAGCATCCTCGGCTTGACCTTGAGGACGCCCTTCTATCTCAACCTCGCCCCCGACAAGGACGCCACCATCACGCCGCTCTTCACCTCCGACGAGGGCGTGGTGCTGTTCGCCGAGTACCGTCAGCGGCTGAGCCGGGGTCGCTTCCAGTTCGATGGCAGCGTCACCCGGCCCGACGCCCGCGGAGCCAATGGCGAGCGGCTGCCCGGAGCGGAGACCCGCGGCCACATCTTCGGCGCCGGCCGCTTCGATATCGACCGCACCTGGCGCTGGGGCTTCGATCTGCAGCGCGCCAGCGACGACACCTATCTGCGGCGCTACGACATCAGCCACACCGACACGCTCGCAAGCAACCTCTTCGTCGAGGGCTTCCGCGGGCGCAACTACGCCGCCGCCAACGTCCATTCGTTCCAAGGCCTGAGGCCCGAGGACGACTTCGGTCTCACCCCCATCGTCTGGCCCATCCTCGAGTACAGCTTCGTCGGCCAGCCGGCGCGCCTGGGGGGACGCTACAACCTCGACGTGAGCGCCATGCAGCTCACCCGCAGCGAGGGCACCGACAGCCGGCGGCTGTCGCTGGCGGCGGGCTGGCGGCTGCCCTACACGGCACCGGCGGGCGATATCTACAGCCTCTACTTGAGCCTGCGCGGCGACCTCTACGTGGTCGACGGGGTGGTCGATCCCGCCGCCCCCGGGGCCGGCACCTTCGGCGGCGTCACCGGGCGTTTCCGGCCCCTGGCGGCGTTCGATTGGCGCTACCCCTTCGTCCGCGACGAGGGCGCGATGCGCCAGATCGTCGAGCCCATCGCCTCGTTCGTGATCAGCCCGTTCGGCGGCAACCCCTCCGAGATTCCCAACGAGGACAGCGTCAGCTTCGAGTTCGACGACACCAACCTGTTCAGCTACGACCGCTTCCCGGGCCTCGACCGCGTCGAGGACGGGGTGCGCCTCAATCTGGGCGTCAGGGCCGGGGTCTACGGCTCGCGCGGCGGCAGCAGCACGATTTTCCTCGGCCAGACCTTCCGCGCCGGCGACGACGATACCTTCGCCGAGCGCACGGGGCTCGATTCGGCGCGCTCGGACTACGTCGGCCGCCTCACCATCTCGCCCAGCGACTGGCTCGACTTCGTCTACCGCTTCCGCCTCGACCGCGACAATTTCGGCTTCCAGCGCAACGAGATCGACCTCGCGCTGGGCCCGCCGTCGTGGCGCCTCAACGTCGGCTTCGTCTCGCTCTCGAGCGATCTCAGCGCGGCCGAGGCGACGACGCGGCGCGAGATTCGTGCCACCGGCTTCGCCCAGCTCACCGAGCGCTGGTCGGCCCAGGCCTCGTGGCGGCGCGACCTCGGCGACGACGGCGGCAACATCTCGGCCGCCTTCAGCGTCCTCTACGAGGGCCAGTGCGTGCGCTTCTCCGCCGGCGTCCATCGCAGCTTCACCCGTGACCGCGACGTCGAGCCCTCGACCTCGTTCAACCTCCGCATCTCGCTCAAGTATCTGGGCTGACCTCTCGGGCCCTGACCCGCGCCCCACCATGATCACCGGTAACCCCGGCTGACCCTGGCTGACCCCGGCTGACCCCGGCTTACCCCGGCTGACCAACGACAATCCGGCGTCTTGTAAGACCGAGCCGGCGCCGCATATTATGGTGCCGGCTTGAGCCGACGGCGTTTCGGGGGCGGTCGGCCCCAAGCTTGGCTCGGCGGCCGGGCCATGGCGCCGGAGTCGGCTTGCGCGAGATATCGGGCCCGGGCCACGGGAAACGTCACGCGGGCCCGGTGCGGGCGGGCGCCCAAATCGCCTGTTCCGGCCGGGAGCGTCGGCCGATGCCGGCGCAGGGAAGCGGTATCGCGAAATGCGGTTATCGATCGGCGACACCAGACGCGGCGCTAGGTTCGCCCTCGCCGCCCTCGCCGTGCTCGCCCTCGGAACGAGCGCGGGCAAGGCGCAGAATGTCCAGCACATCACGGCGATCGTCAACGACGAGGTGCTCTCGATCCATGACCTGGAGTCGCGGCTCGGGCTGGTGATGATGTCGGCCAGGCTTGCCGACACGCCCGAGAACCGCCGCCGCTTGCGGGCCCAAGTGCTGCGCGGCCTGATCGACGAGAAGCTGCAGGTTCAGGAGGCCACGCGGCTCAACGTCAAGCTCACCGGTCAAGAGATCGACAAGTCGATCAGCCGCCTGGCCGAGCAGAACGACACCACGCCCGAGGGACTGGCAACCCTTCTGGCGTCACGCGACATAAACCTGGGAACCCTGCTCATCCGGGTTCGGGCAGAGCTGGTCTGGACCAAGCTCTTGGGTCGCCGATTGGTCCGTACTATTAACGTCAGCGACGAGGAGATCGACGAGGTGATCACCCGCCTCAACGCCAACCGGGGTAAGCCCGAGTACCTCATCTCCGAGATCTTCCTCGCCGTCGGCACCCCCGACGATGACGAGGACGTGCGCGGCAACTCCGAGCGCCTCGCCGAGGAGGCCCGCCGCGGCGCGCCCTTCGAAGCCATCGCCGAGCAGTTCTCGCAGTCGGCCACCGCCTCGATGGGCGGCGACGTCGGCTGGGTACAGCCCGGGCAGGCGGCGGCCGAGGTCGAGGCCGCCCTCGCCACCCTGGAGGTCGGCGAGATCAGCAGCCCGATCCGCGCCGAGGGGGGCTACTACCTCATCAAGCTCCGCGACCGCCGAAAGATCCTGGTCGCCAACCCGTTCGACGCGGTGGTCTCGCTGAAGCAGATCTTGTTCCCGTTGTCGCCCCGCGGCGGCGCCGACACGGTTCAGGCGAAACGGGATCTGGCCCTGACGATCGCCGGGTCGGTGAAGGGCTGCGCCGACTTCGACAACATCGCCTCCGAGATCGACACGCCCGGGTCGGGAGACCTGGGAACGCTCCGCATCGGCGACCTGCCGCCCGAGATCCGCGATGCCGTGGCCGGGCTCGAGATCGGACTGCCGAGCCCGCCGATCGAACGCGAGTCCGGTATCCACGTGCTCATGGTGTGCGATCGCAGCACCCAGAAGACCGGAATGCCGACTCGCGAGGACGTGCGCGGCAGTCTGCTCCGTCAGCGCTTGGCGCTGATGGCGCGACGCTACCTTCGCGACCTGCGGCGCGACGCCGTGATCGAATTTCGCTGATGGCGGGGCGGCCCGGCCCCCCCGCCGCAGCGCCGCTCGCCCTCACCATGGGCGAGCCCTCCGGCATCGGCGGCGAGATCACGTTGAAGGCCTGGCTCCGTCGCCAGCGCGACGGCTTACCGCCCTTCTTCATCATCGACGATGCCGGGCGGCTGGAGCGGCTCGCCGAGGAGCTTGATCTCGAGGTCCCGATCGAGGTTGTCGACGAGCCGGAACAGGCCCTCCGCGCCTTCGCCCGGGCGCTGCCGGTGATGCCCCTCGCGTTGCCGGTGGATGCGGTCCCAGGCGCCCCCGACGTCGCCAACGCCCGCGCCGTCATCGGCTCGGTCGACCGCGCCGCCGCGCTGGCGCTCGAGGGACGAGTCGCCGGCCTGGTCACCAACCCGGTCCACAAGCGCACGCTCCACGAGATTGGCTTCTCCCATCCCGGCCACACCGAGTACCTGGCCGAGCTGGCGGGCGGCGGGCCGGCGGTGATGATGCTGACGTGTCCGGGGCTCAGGACCGTGCCGGTGACGGTGCACATGGCGTTGCGGGAGGCGCTGGCGGCGCTCTCGGCCGAGGCCGTCGAGGCCTGCGCGACGACCACCGCGGCGGCGCTCGAGCACGACTTCGGGATCGCCAGGCCGAGGCTCGCGGTCTCGGGCCTCAACCCGCACGCCGGCGAGGACGGCGACCTGGGGTCCGAGGAGCTGGAGATCATCGGCCCCGCGGTCGCGGCACTGAGGCGTCGCGGTCTCGACGTCGTCGGGCCGATCGCCGCCGACAGCCTGTTCCACGCCGCCGCTCGCGAGCGCTACGACGCCGCCGTCTGCATGTATCACGACCAGGCCCTGATCCCGATCAAGTCGATCGACTTCGAGCACGGGGTCAACGTCACCCTCGGTCTGGCCCTGGTGCGCACCTCCCCCGACCACGGCACGGCGCTGGCGCTGGCGGGCACCGGCCGGGCCGGCGAGGAGAGCCTGATCGCGGCGATCGCCACCGCCGCCGCCATCGCCCGCCGCCGCGCCGCCGCCACGCGACCTGCACGCCGTGCCTGAGGATGGCGCGGCGCTGGCGCTGCCGCCGCTCCGCGAGGTGATCGCCCGCCATCGCCTCGGCGCGCGCAAGGGGCTGGGCCAGAACTTCCTCCTCGATCTCAACCTCACCGCGCGCATCGCCCGCGCCGCGGGCGAGCTCGAGGGCGCCACAGTGCTCGAGGTGGGCCCGGGTCCCGGCGGCCTCACCCGCGCCCTCCTGGCCGCCGGCGCCGCCGAGGTGGTGGCGATCGAGCGCGACCGCCGCTGCCTGGCGGCGCTCGAGGAGCTCGTCCGGGCCTATCCGGGGCGTCTGCGCCTGATCGAGGGCGACGCCCTGGCCCTTGATGAGAGCGCCGTGTTGCCGGCGGGCGCGAAGGTGGTCGCCAACCTGCCCTACAACATCGCCACGGCGCTGCTCTTGAAGTGGCTTCGGCGCCTCGACCGCTTCGCCGACTTCACCCTGATGTTCCAGAAGGAGGTCGGCGCGCGCCTCACCGCCCGGCCCCGAGTCAAGGCCTACGGGCGGCTCTCGGTGGCGGTGCAGTGGCGGTGCGAGGCGCGGGCGCTGTTCGACGTCCCGGCCCGCGCCTTCACGCCGCCGCCGAAGGTGACCTCGACCCTGGTCGGCCTGGCCCCGCGGCCGAGGCCGCTGGCGCCGGCCGAGACCTGGGCTCTCGAGCGGGTCACCGCGGCCGCCTTCGGCCAGCGCCGCAAGATGCTGCGCACCAGCTTGAAGACGCTCGGCGTCGACACCGCCGCGCTCATCGCCCGCGCCGAGGTCCCGGCCCGGGCCCGCGCCGAGGAGATCGAGGTCGAGGGCTTCTGCGCCCTCGCCCGCGCCTACGCCGAGGCGGCGGACGCTAATGGCCCTCGCGCAGGGCCTTGACGAAGTCGACGACGCCGGTCTGGCGGTCGCGCCGCAAGCGCTCGGCGCAGAGGATGTCGTGCACCCCCGCGAGCGCCACATCGATGTCGTGGTTGACGACGATGTAGTCGTACTCGGGCCAGTGGCTCATCTCCTCGGCGGCCTGGGCCATGCGTTGCGCCACGATCTCGTCCGAGTCCTGGGCTCGGAGCCGCAGCCGCCGCTCGAGCTCGGCGGTCGAGGGCGGCAGGATGAAGACGCTCACCAGGTCGTCGCGGGCGTTCTGGGCCAGCTGTTGGGTGCCCTGCCAGTCGATGTCGAAGAGCATGTCGCGTCCGGCGGCGAGCGCCTCGAGCACCGGCGCCGCCGGGGTGCCGTAGTAGTGTCCGAAGACCTTGGCGTGCTCGAGCAGTTCCCGGCGATTGACCATCAGGTTGAAATCGACCAGGTCGACGAAGCGGTAATCGCGGCCCTCGACCTCGCCCGGCCGCGGCGGCCGCGTGGTCATCGAAACCGAGATGCCGAGCTTGTCGTCGAGCTCGAGGAGGCGGCGCGAGATCGTGGTCTTACCGGCGCCCGACGGCGAAGACAGCACCAGCATCAGGCCGCGTCGACTGATTCCGCTATTCGCCAAAGCCCGTCTACTCGATGTTCTGGATCTGCTCGCGGAACTGGTCGATCACCACCTTGAGCTCCAGGCCCAGCCGGGTGAGCTCGACGTCCGCCGACTTGGCGCACAGGGTGTTGGCCTCGCGGTTGAGCTCCTGGGCCAGGAAGTCCAGGCGCCGGCCGGCCGGGCCGGCGACGCCGAGCTGCTCGCGCGCCGCGGCGGCGTGGGTGCCCAGGCGATCGATCTCCTCGCGCACGTCGGCCTTGTTGATGAGCAGCGCGGCCTCTTGCTCCAGCCGTTCGCGACTGAGCGACGGCGCCCCGTCGAGGAGCGTGGCGACGCCCTCGGCGAGCCGCGCCGCGAGCGCTTCCGGTTGGGCCGCCGCCGAGGCCGCGGCCTCCGCGGTCAGGCGCTCGATCTTGTCGAGCTGCTCGACCAGGGTCTTGCCCAGGCGCACACCCTCCTCGCGCCGCGCCGCCACGAGCCGGTCCAGCGCCTCCGCCAACGAGCCGATCATGGCCTCCTCGCGCGCCGCCCGCGCGGCCTCGGTCTCCTCCGGCTCGACGACCTCGATCACGCCCCTCAAACCGAGCAGGCCATCGGCCCGGGGCGGCGCCGCCCCGGCGCTGCTCTCGAGCTCCCGGGCCAGTTCACAGAAGTGCTCCAGCACCCCGCGATTGAGCCGCACCGTGGCCTCGCCGCCGCGCCGCGTGAGCTGCAGGTGGAGCACCAGATGACCGCGGGCGAAACGCTCGGAGACCGCGGTCCGCGCCCCCGGCTCGAGGGAATCCATTCCCGGCGGCAGGCGGCAGCGCACGTCGAGGCCGCGCCCGTTGACGCTCTTGACCTCCCAGGTCCAATCGAAATCGCCGGCCCGCGCTTGCGCCCGGGCAAAGCCGGTCATACTGGCCAGGGGCACCGGATCCTCGCGAAATCTTCCAAATGTTGGGGTCGGTAGGCGCCCCGCCCACTATATAGGCTGGGACGGCGGCCAACAAGTCTGGCCGGGGCGAACCTCGCCCGATCAGGATGAGCGGTCATCGACGACCTCGGCAAGCGACCTCATTGGCTGCCCCGGGCGCCATACGATTGCTGCCATTTGCGGTAGGCCTGTCGCCACCGGTAGCAGCGCGGATGGTACTCGACATCGGGCTCGTCACAGCCCGCCCCGCCGCGGGAAAAGCGGATCCTCGGCATCGGCGGTGGCGGCGGAACGGGGCTTGCTTGCGACTTCTGTCCCGCCTGCGCGCGCGGGGTCGAGCCGGTTTGCGCCATCGCCGACGCCGTGAGCACGCCGAGCGCTAAAGCCAGCGCCAAGATTGGCGAGATCAGCGCGGCCACCAGGCGAGCGTGGCACTCGACGAGGGACGACGTGGCCTCTCGGGTCAGCGCCATCGGGGCGCGGAGGCAATAGCGAGGGGCCTCATTGCGTCGCCGGGGCGAGGCCGGCTTGCTGCCAGGCCCGATAGGCAAGGCGCCAATGCCGGCACCGGGGGTGGAACTCGACCTCCGGCTCGTCGCACCCGATCGCGCCACGCGCGACATTGAGTATCGGCATCGCCGGCACCGGCCGCGACCAACAGCCCGGGGAACGGAATCCGCGAACGCGATGGTCTGGAGGGTCTCATCATTCCAACCGGCGTCCCTTGCCCGTCGACCTCCTGCGGCCTCCCGCGGCCTCCCGCGGAGGCCACGCAACCATAACATGACGCCCGATTCAGGGTGTCAAGGCGCGCTCAGCTCTTGCCACATCGAGGGCTTCGATGCCGGTCCCGGTTGCACGTAGCGCGCCGCGACCGAGGCGCCGGTTGCCGGCGCTCGACCTCGCTCGCCGCGCCGCGCCTATCGCGCCTTTTTCTGCGCCCGTCGCCATTGCGCAACGTTGCGGTCGTGCTGCTTGAGGGTGCGGGCGAAGGCGTGGCCGCCCTTGCCGTCAGCGACGAAGTAGAGGTCCTCGGTCTCGATCGGGTTGAGCACGGCGGCGATCGTCGCGCGCCCCGGATTGGCGATGGGCCCGGGCGGCAGTCCGCCGATGATGTAGGTGTTGTAAGGGCTCTGGTGCCCGAGGTCGGCGCGGGTGAGCTTTCGCTGCAACGGTTTGCCGCCGCCGATGCCGTAGGCCACCGTGGGGTCCGATTGCAGCCGCATGCCGCGGCGCAGCCGGTTGATGAAGACCCCGGCGATATGGGCACGTTCCTCGGCCCGGCTGGTCTCCTTCTCGACGATCGAGGCCAGCACGAGGGCTTGGCTGGGATCGGCGAAGGGCAGATTGGGCGCCCGCTCCTGCCACAGCTCGTCGTGCGTCCGCTCCATCGCCCGCGCCATCCGCGCGATGAGCTCGCCCCGCGAGCTGCCGTAGCCGTAGTGGTAGGTCTCGGGCAGCAACGCCCCTTCGGGCGGCGCCTCGGGCAGCTCGCCCTCGAGCCCCTCCGCCGCCGCCACCAGGGCCATGACCTGGGAGGTCATCAAGCCCTCGGCGACGGTGAGCCGACGCGCCACCGTGGCGCCACTGATCAGGATGTCCATCACCTGGCGTCCGCTGGCGCCGGCCGGAAAGAGGTACTCCCCTGCCCGGAGCCGGCGGGTGCTGCCCGAGAGCCGCACCGCGATCCCGAACAGGGTCGGATCGGCGAGCACCCCGGCCTGAACCAGACGCTCGGCGATGGCGGCCACCCCGTCGCCCTTGGGCAACACCAGGGCACGTTCCTTGCGCAACGGTCCCGCGGCCTCGAAGCGGGCCAGGCCCAGGCCGTAAAGGGCGTAGGCCGACGCCGAAAACAGCGCCATCACCAGGACGAGGCGGACGGCGAACCGTCCCATGATCGATCAGGGGGCCCGGACCAGCACGAGCGAGGCGTTGGTGCCGCCGAAACCGAACGAGTTGGAGAGCGCCGCCCTCACCTCGCGCTCCTTGGCCACGTGGGCCACAAGGTCCATGTCGGCGCAGCCCTCGGAAGGCTCGTCCAGGTTGATGGTGGGCGGCACCACGCCGTCCCTCATCGCCAGCATGCAATAGATCGCCTCGACGCTGCCGGCGGCGCCCAGGAGATGGCCGATGGCCGACTTGGTCGAGGACATCGAAAGCCGATAGGCGGCGTCGCCGAACAGGCGCTTGACCGCGAACAGCTCGATCTCGTCGCCGAGCGGTGTCGAGGTACCGTGGGCGTTGATGTAGTCGATGTCCTCGGGATTGAGCTCGGCGCGGCGCAGCGCCGCCGCCATCGAGCGGTAGCCGCCATCGCCGTCCGCGGCCGGCGCGGTGATGTGGTGGGCGTCGCCCGACAGGCCGTAGCCCTTGATCTCGGCGTAGATCTTGGCGCCCCGCTTCCTCGCGTGCTCGAGCTCCTCGAGCACCACGACGCCCGACCCCTCGCCCATCACGAAGCCGTCGCGCTGCTTGTCCCAGGGCCTCGAGGCCCGGGTCGGCTCGTCGTTGAAGTGGGTCGAGAGCGCCTTGGCGGCCGCGAAGCCGGCCATGCCGAGGGGGCAGATGGCAGCCTCCGCCCCGCCCGCGATCATGACCTCGGCGTCCTCCCACTGGATCAGACGCGCGGCGTCGCCGATGGCGTGGATGCCGCTCGAGCAGGCGCTGACGACGGCGTGATTAGGCCCCTTGAAGCCGTAACGGATCGACACATGCCCCGAGACCAGGTTGATGAGACAACTGGGGATGAAGAACGGGCTGATGCGCCGCGGCCCGCGCTCGGCCAGGATGAGCGCGTTGCGCTCGATGTTGGGCAGGCCGCCGATGCCCGAGCCCATCATGACGCCGGTGCGCAGGCGCGACTCCTCGTCCTCGGGCTGCCAGCCCGCGTCCTCGATCGCCATCTGGCTCGCGGCGAGCCCGAAGAGGATGAAATCGTCGACCTTCCGCTGGTCCTTGCGCTCGAGCCAATCGTCGGGGTTGAAGACGCCCGGGGAATCGCCTTCGCGCGGCACCTGGCAGGCCACCTTGGCGGAAAGCTTGGAGACATCGAAGCTCTCGACCCGCCTGGCCCCCGATTCACCGTTGACGAGCCGCCTCCAGTTTTCCTCGACGCCGCAGCCGAGCGGCGTCACGACACCCACTCCAGTGACGACGACCCGCCTCATCTCTCTGGATTGGATGGCTTGTATTGGGGGGGGGCGCCGCCGGCCAGCGACCGGGCCACGCCGGGCGTCGGGGCGCTCAGGTGTTTTCCTCGATGAAGGCCACGGCGTCCTTCACGGTGACGATCTTCTCGGCGGCGTCATCGGGAATTTCGCACCCGAACTCCTCCTCGAACGCCATGACCAACTCGACCGTATCCAGGCTGTCGGCCCCTAGGTCATCGATGAAACTCGCCGAATCAATCACTTTCTCCTTTTCCACGCCCAGGTGTTCCACGACGATGTTGATTACGCGCTCGGCGATGTCACTCATAATTGCTTCCCTCGGATGATTGGCCTAGAGACCCGCTGATTCACGCGCCTCGGCGTCGCCGAGCCGCCGACCAGACCCGGCGCCAAATTTGCGGTTTCGTAGCACACTTTGATGACCTTTGCCAGCGGCCCTGAGGGACCTCGGAGCGGCCTCAGATCATCGCCATTCCTCCGTTCACGTGAAGCGTCTGACCAGTCACGTAAGCCGCCTCGTCGCTGGCCAGGAAGGCGACGCAGGCGGCGACTTCGTCGGCGCTGCCCAAGCGCCGCATGGGGATCGCGGCGGCCAGGCGTTCGTGCTGCGTAACATTCAGCCTTTCGGTCATCGCTGTCTCGATGAAGCCCGGCGCCACGCAGTTCACGGTGATGCCGCGGGTGGCGACCTCGGCGGCAAGCGCCTTGCTCATGCCGATGAGGCCCGCCTTCGAGGCGGCGTAGTTGGCCTGGCCGGCGTTGCCGGTGACGCCGACGATCGAGGTAATGCCGATGACCCGGCCCCAGCGCCGCCGCATCATCGGCCGCATGGCCGCCCGCGCCAGCCAGAAGCCCGCCGTCAGATTGAGGTCCAGAACTGCCTGCCATTCCTCGTCGGTCATCCGCAGCGAGATGTTGTCGCGGGTGAGGCCGGCGTTGTTGACCAGGATGTCGACCTCGCCCATGGCGGCCTCGGCGGCGCCGATCAGCCCCTGGGTGGCGTCGGCGTCCGAGAGGTCGCAGGGCACGGCATGGGCGCGCTCGCCGAGCTCGGCGACCAGCGCCTCGAGGGCCTCGACCCGGGTTCCCGAGCAGGCGACGGTGGCGCCCTGGGCGTGGAGCAACCGGCTCACCGCGCCGCCGATACCGCCCGAGGCACCGGTGACCAGCGCGCATTTTCCGGAGAGGTCGAACATCCAATGAATCCTCAGAGCCGGTCGACGAGGGTATCGATATCGCCGGGGGCACCGACCGTGAGCCGCTCGATCTCGGGGTCGATGCGCCGGGTGAGACCGCTGAGCACCTTGCCGGCGCCGACCTCGACCACGGTATCGACCTCGTGGTCCTTGAGGTAGAGCACGCTCTCGCGCCACCGCACCATGGCCGTGACCTGCTCGATCAGCAGTCCGCGGATGGTGTCGGGATCGCTTACCGCCGACGCCGTCACGTTGGCCACCAGGGGCACCACCGGGGGCGCCATGGTGATGCCCTCGAGCGCCTCGACCATCTCCTCGGCCGCCGGCTCCATCAGGGGGCTGTGGAAGGGCGCGCTCACCGGCAGCATGATGGCCCGCCGTCCCATGCGCTCGGCGACGCTCTCCACCGCCGCCCGCGCCCCACTGACCACCACCTGATCGGGGGCGTTGTCGTTGGCGACCACGCAGACCTCGTCGCCGGCCTCGGCCGCGGCCAACTCGGTGGCCTCGGCGAGGCCGATGCCGATGAGCGCCGCCATCGCCCCCTCGCCCACCGGGACGGCGCGCTGCATCGCCTGGCCGCGGAGTTTCAAGAGACGGGCGGCGTCGTCCAAGGCGAAGGCGCGCGCCGCCGCCAGCGCCGAGTACTCGCCCAGCGAGTGGCCGGCGACGAAAGCGCAAGCCTCGCCCAGCTTCAGGCCGGCCTCCTGCTCGAGCACCCGGATCACGGCCAGGCTTACCGCCATCAGCGCGGGCTGGGCGTTCTCGGTAAGGATCAGCTCCTCCTCGGGTCCTTCGAAGATGAGGCGGCTCAGGTTCTGCTTCAGGGCCTCGTCGACCTCCTCGAAGGTGTGGCGGGCGGCGGGCATGGCCTCGGCCAGCTCCCGGCCCATGCCGACCGCTTGGGAGCCCTGGCCGGGGAACACGAATGCGGGGTTCATCGCTCGAGTCTGGCGCGCTGTGGGGTCCGCGGCGAGGAGCCTAAAGGTGCCCGCAAAGGTGGCAAGGCGGGGCCAAGAGATACCGTGCCGGGCTCGGGAGTCAAGCGCCCTTGCCTGCCCCGGCGTTTGATGTATAGTGCCGCGCCTCGCCACTCCTTGCCGGCCCGGCCGGCTAGGCCTGGGCGGCTTGCCGGTCAAGCGGTGAGCGCCAGGCGCGTGAACAGCCAGAAGGAGCCCGAGCCCATGCCGCTCTACGAGAGCGTGTTCCTGGCGCGCCAGGACGTCTCCTCCCAGCAGGTCTCGACCCTGACCGAGACTTTCACCAACATCGTCAAGGAAGGCGGCGGTGAGGTGCCGAAGTCCGAGTATTGGGGCCTGCGCAATCTGGCCTATCGGATCAAGAAGAACCGCAAGGCCCATTACGTCCTCCTCAACATCGACGCGTCGGTCGAGGCGGTGCACGAGATGGAGCGCAACATGCGCATCAACGAGGACGTGATCCGTTTCATGACGCTCAGGGTCGATGAGCTCGAGGCCGAGCCGTCGATCATGATGCGCAGCAAGGCGGCGCGGGAGGAGCGCTCGCGGCGCGATGACAGACATCGCTCGGGCCCCAGGGGCGGCGGTCCGGGCCGCGATGATGGCGCCGAGCGCAAACCGGCCAAGCCGCCGGCGAGCGCGGGAGAGACGCCCAAGGCGAGCGCGGGAGAGACGCCCAAGGCGAGCGCGGGAGAGACGCCCAAGGCGAGCGAGGGAGAGTCGCCCAAGCCGAGCGCGGGAGAGTCGCCCAAGCCGAGCGCGGGAGAGTCGCCCAAGGCGAGCGCGGGAGAGTCGCCCAAGGCGAGCGCGGGAGAGTCGCCCAAGGCGAGCGCGGGAGAGACGCCCAAGGCGAGCGAGGGAGAGACGCCATGAGAAAGCCGTCGAGCGGAAGGTCCCCCCGAGGGGGCGGGGCGGCACGACGGCCGTTCTTCCGCCGCCGCAAGACCTGTCCTTTCTCGGGGCGGGACGCGCCGAAGATCGATTACAAGGACGTGAAGCTCTTGCAGCGTTTCGTTTCCGAGCGCGGCAAGATGGTGCCCAGCCGCATCACCGCGGTGTCGGCCAAGAAACAGCGGGAGCTCGCCAGGGCGATCAAAAGGGCGCGGAACCTGGCCCTGCTCCCGTTCATCATCAAGTAAGGGAACGGCGCCGCTTCCGCCGACGATGGGTCATGCCGGGTACCCTGCCCACGGCGCTTGCTGCGGGCGCCCTGAGCGGCCTGATGGTCGCCATGATCAACCTCGCGGGCGCGATCGCGATGCCTTTCGTCATCGTCGCCCCGATGCCGACCTTCGTCGTCGCCCTGAGCAAGGGTTTGGTGCCCGGGCTCTACGCGCTGGGGGCCGCCATCTTGGTCACCGCGGTGGCGGCGAACCTGGACCTGGCGTTCAAATACGCCGTGGTCTTCGCCGCGCCGCAGGCCTGGCTGATGCGCCAGGCGCTGCTCAGGCGAGAGACCCCGAAAGGCCCCGAGTGCTACCCGCCGGGTATGCTGATCGCCTGGCTGGTGGCCATCGCCGCCGCTTTCGTCACCGTCGCGACGCTGGCCTACGCCGGCAGCGAAGGCGGGCTGGCGGGGGCCATGCGGCACGACGCCAGGCAGGCGCTCGAGCTCATGGCCGCGGTTCAGGGCTGGCCAAGCCGTGAGCAGGACATTGAAATGCTGGCCTCGGCGCTGGCCTCGATCATGCCGGCGTTGTTGGCCAATCTGTGGCTGATGATGATGGTGACCAACGGCGCCATCGCGCAAGCCCTGGTGGCCCGCGGCCGCAATCTCCGGCCCTCGACGCCCTTCGCGGAGCTGGAGATGCCCGCGGTCTTGATCTACGCCCTGGGCGCGGCGCTGGTGCTCTCGTTGCTGCCGGGCGAGTTGGGCTTCCTGGGCCGCACCCTGATCACCATCATCCTGGCGGCTTACTTCGTTTTCGGGCTCGCCGTCATTCACTGGATCGCGCGTCGCATCGCCGCCCGTCGCGCTTTCCTGATCACGGTCTACTTACTGATCGTATTGCTGCAATGGCTGTCCGTCGCGGTGCTCATACTGGGATTGAGCGAACAGGTATTCGGCCTGCGCAGGCGTTTCTTTTCGGCCAACAAGGGCCAGGAGGACGAATGATGGAAATCATTCTCTTGGAGCGGATCGACAAGCTCGGCCAGATGGGGGAGGTGGTCAAGGTCAAGGACGGCTACGCCCGCAACTATCTGCTGCCGCAGAAGAAGGCGCTGCGCGCCACCAAGGCGAACCTGGAGCGCTTCGGTCGCGAGCGCGTCCAGCTCGAGGCGCGAAGCCTCGAACAACGCGCGGAGGCCGAGGCCGTGGCGGCCAAGCTCGACGGCCTGTCGGTGGTGATGCTGCGCCAGGCGGCCGATAGCGCCCAGCTCTACGGCTCGGTCAACGCCCGCGACGTGGCGCGGGCCGTGGACGAGGCCGGGTTCAGCGTCGAGCGCCGGCAGGTCAAGCTCGGGGCGACGATCAAGACCCTCGGCCTCCATACGATTTCGATCAGCCTGCACCCCGAGGTGTCGGTGAACGTGACGGTGAACGTGGCCCGCTCGACGGAAGAGGCGGAGCTGCATGCCAAGGCCGGTGAGGCGCTGACCGCGGCGGTCGCTGGAGAGCACGAGGTCGAGCGCTTCTTCGAGGATGAGGCCCTCGAGGAGGCGGCGAAGGAGATCGCCTCGGCCAGCGCCGAGGACGAGAGCGAGAGTGCCGAGCCGGCGCCGGACGAGCGGGGCCTGGACGAGGCCGATTCGCCAGCGGCGGATCAACCGGATGCCGCCGAGTCGGCCGAGCCGACTCCGCCGGCGGCCGAAGTGGACAAGGAAAAAGTCTGAGGAATCGTGTCCGCGAGCGGCGCGGCGTGGCGCGGCGCTGCTGCACTCTTTGCACTCAATCCCCGATTTCGTTAAGCTCTACCTGACCCGATGGTGGGCGGGCGGCGACCGGATTGGCGGCGGTCGCCGGGCCGGAGCCTGCCCGCGACCCAGGGAGCGAATCGGGGACCCCGATGCTTGCGAGTCAAATGTTCAAGGAATTGGTGAAGCAGGGCTCGCTGAAGGTCGTCGACGCGGGCGGCAAGGTCCATGGCTTCGGTGACGGCCGCGGCGAGACCGTGACCTTGCGTCTGGGCGAGAGATCGCTTCACACCAAGCTCTTCGTCGACCCCCAGCTGGCGCTCGGCGAGGCCTACATGGAGGGCAAGCTCACCATCGAGCAGGGGGATATCTACGATCTGCTCGACCTGTTGACGGCCAATCTTGGGTGGGGCAGCGGCCCTCCGCTGCAGCGGACGATCGAGTTCGCGCGTCGCCTGTTCCGGCGTCTCAACCAGTACAATCCGGCGGGCGCGGCGCGCCGCCACGCGGCCCACCACTACGACCTCTCGGACACCCTTTATGACCTCTTTCTCGACAATGACCGCCAGTATTCCTGCGCCTACTTCATGAGCTCGGACGACAGCCTCGAGGAGGCTCAAGCACAGAAGAAGCGCCACATCGCGGCCAAGCTGTTGCTGAAGCCGGGGTGCCGGGTGCTCGACATCGGTTCGGGCTGGGGCGGTCTGGCGCTCTACCTCGCGAGCCTCACCGGGGCCGAGGTCACGGGCATCACCCTTTCCGAGGAGCAGGTCAAGGCGGCCCGGCGCCGCGCCGCCGAGGCTGGGCTCTCCGACCGTGTGCGCTTTCACCTGCGCGACTATCGCGACGAGCACGGGAGCTACGACCGCATCGTCTCGGTGGGCATGTTCGAACACGTCGGCCTCAACCACTTCAAGACTTTCTTCCGCCAGGTCAAGGACTTGCTCAACGACGACGGCGTGGCGCTGCTGCATTCGATCGGTCGCGCCGAAGGACCGGGCGTCACCAACCCCTGGCTCGGCAGATACATCTTTCCGGGCGGCTATTCGCCGGCGCTTTCCGAGGTGGTTCCGGTGATCGAGAAGACCGGCCTCTTCGTCACCGACATCGAGGTCCTGCGCCTGCACTACGCCGAGACCCTGAAGGAGTGGCGGCGGCGCTTCAACGCCAACCGGGCCTGCATCGCCGAGATCCACGACGAGCGCTTCTGCCGCATGTGGGAGTTCTACCTAGCGGGCGCGGAGGCGGCCTTCCGCCATGCCGGCCACATCGTATTCCAGATCCAGCTCGCCAAACGGCAGGACGCGGTGCCCTTGACCCGCGACTACATCACCGACGGGGAACGCGCGCTCAGCCGCGAGAACTCGGTCGCGGCGTGACGCGATCGCGGACTTATCCCCGAAGTTATCAGGGCGTCGAGAATTATCTTGGGGGCGCTTTGCTAATCGGCGACTAGCCGCTTGCCTCGGTGCGTGCCATCGGTGAAGTTAGCCCGGCCATGACCCCGAGCGGATCCGACCAGTCTCACATCGCCGTCGTCGCGGGCGACCCGGAGGACCTGCCCACCTACCGCTCGCTGCCCCACAACATCGAGGCCGAGCAGGCGCTCCTGGGCGCCATCCTGGTCAACAACGAGGCCGCCAACCGGGTCAGCGGGTTCATGCGGCCCGAGCACTTCTTCGAGCCCGTGCACGGGCGCATCTACGAGGCGGCCTGGAAGCTCATCGAGCGCGGACAGCTGGCGACGCCGGTGACCCTCAAGGCGTTCTTCGAGAACGACGCGGCCCTGGAGGAGATCGGCGGCGCTCAGTATCTGGCGCGGCTCGCCGGGGCCGCCGTCACCATCATCGACGCCGAGCATTACGGCCGCGTCATCCACGACCTGAGCCTCCGGCGCGAGCTGATCCAGATCGGCGAGGACGTGGTCAACACCGCCTTCCACCCGAGCGTCGACGAGAGCGCGATGGAGCAGATCGAGCAGACCGAGCAACAGCTCTTTCACCTCGCCGAGTCGGGCAGCCTCGAGGGCGGCTTCCAGACCTTCGCGCGCTCGCTCGAGCAGGCGACTCGGGCGGCCGAGGCGGCGTTCAAGCGCGAGACCCCGCTCACCGGCGTCGCCACCGAGCTTCGCGACCTCGACGCCAAGCTGGGCGGGCTGCACCGCTCGGACCTGGTAGTCCTCGCCGGGCGGCCGTCGATGGGCAAGACGGCGCTCGCCACCAACATCGCCTTCAACGCCGCCCGCGCCCGTCACCGGGCCAAGCAAGAGGCCGCAGGGGGTGAGGTTGACGGCGAGGTCGTCGATGGCGCGGTGGTCGGTTTCTTCAGCCTCGAGATGTCGTCGGAGCAGCTCGCCACCCGGGTGCTCGGCGAGCAGGCGGGAATCCCGTCCGAGAAGCTGCGCCGCGGCGAGCTCGTCCCCGACGACTTCGTCAAGGTGGTGAAGGTGAGCCAGGAGCTCGAGGCGATCCCGTTTTTCATCGACGACACGCCGGCGCTCACCATCACCGCGCTCCGCAACCGGGCCAGGCGGCTCAAGCGCACCCAGGGCCTGAGCCTGGTGGTGGTCGATTACCTGCAGCTCCTGCGGCCCTCGGGCCGCGCCCGCTATGACAGCCGGGTGCTCGAGATCTCCGAGATCACCCAGGGCCTCAAGGCGCTGGCCAAGGAGCTCGACGTGCCGGTGCTGGCGCTCTCCCAGCTCTCCCGTGCCGTCGAGCAGCGCGACGACAAGCGCCCCCAGCTCTCGGACCTGCGCGAATCCGGCGCCATCGAGCAGGACGCCGACGTGGTCTTGTTCATCTTCCGCGAGGAGTACTACCTCGAGCGCCGGCAACCGCCGCCCGATACGCCCCAGCACGAGAAATGGCTGGCCGACATGGAGCGCGCCCACAACGTGGCCGAGCTCATCATCGGCAAGAACCGCCATGGCCCCACCACCAAGGTGCGACTGCAGTTCGAAGGGGCGAGCACCCGCTTCCGCGACCTCGACGCGGACGACCACCTGCCCGACATGGTGTTCTAGGCCGCGCGACGGCATCCGGAGGCGGGGCTCCGGCGTGGCCTAAGGCGCGGGCGGCGCGAGCGCCCCCGCGGCACCCCACCTTCCCCTCTCGCGGGCTCGCCGCCAAGCTCGCCCACATTCCCTTCAACGGCGTGGAAGTGTTTATAATTTCAGGAAAATCCCGGCCCGGGCCGACGCCGACGGTGGACCGGCGCTGGGCTTTGACAGTGCGCGGGCCGTTGGCTATGGTGCGGCGCGTCGGAGCAACGGATGGGGTCGCCTCCGGCGCCGGAACCTCGGCTCTTCCAACACGCCGCGGCGAGACCGGGCGGCGCCAGCGCGGGCGGCGCGATCACGGACCCGGGGGCGGGACGCCTTCTCCATGAACAGGATCAACCACGTGGTCTCCACCGCCCGGCCTCACCCTCGATCCCACGCCTCCTCGCACGAGTCTCGGGCATGAACCCGCTGGCCCTGATCGGCCGGTTCTTTTTCGGTTTCCTTGCCACCCTGGGGCGCCTCAGCATCTTCACCGCCAACGGCGTGCTGCACTGCCTTATGCCGCCCTACTACCTGCGCCTGACCGGCCGCCAGATGTTGGCGATGGGTTACTACTCGCTGCCCGTGGTGGGGCTCACGGCGCTGTTCACGGGCATGGTGCTGGCGCTCCAGATCTACATCGGCGGTTCCCGCTTCAACGCCGAGAGCGCGGTCGCCACCATCGTCGTCATCGGCATCACCCGCGAGCTCGGGCCGGTGCTCGCCGGGCTGATGGTGGCGGGCCGCGTCGGCGCCGCGATCGCCGCCGAGATCGGCACCATGCGCGTCACCGAGCAGATCGACGCCCTGACCACCCTGTCGACCAACCCCTTCAACTATTTGGTGGCGCCACGGCTCATCTCCGGCATCATCGTGATGCCGCTCCTGGTCTTCATCGCCGACATCATCGGCGTCATGGGGGGCTACATGGTGGGCATCAACAAGCTCGGCTTCAATCCCGCCAACTACATCAAGAACACCCTCCAGTACCTCGAGGTCATGGACGTGGTCTCGGGCCTGGTCAAGGCCTCGGTATTCGGCTTCCTGGTGGCGCTGATGGGCTGCTACCACGGCTTCCACAGCCGCGGCGGCGCCCAGGGCGTCGGCGCCGCCACCACCCACGCGGTGGTCTCGGCCTCGATTCTGATCCTGGCCTCCGATTACCTTCTGACCGAGGTCTTCTTCACCAAATGAACGCCACACCCAAGATCAGTCTCAAGGGCGTCCACAAGTCGTTCGGGTCCAAGGTCGTGCTCGACGGCCTCGACCTCGACATCGGGGTCGGCGAATCGGTGGTGGTGATCGGCGGCTCGGGCACCGGCAAGTCGGTGATGGTGAAGTGCATCCTGGGCCTGCTTCGCCCGGAGCGCGGCAGCATCGAGGTCGATGGTCAGGAGGTCACCACCATGAGGGCGCGGGAGCGCGAGAGCGTGCTGACGAAGTTCGGCATGCTGTTCCAGGGCGGCGCCCTCTTCGACAGCCTAACGGTTTGGGAGAACGTGGCCTTCGGCCTCGTCGAGGGCGGCAACATGGCGCGCCCGGAAGCCAAGGAGATCGCACTCACCAAGCTGGCCCAGGTGGGGCTGGGCGCCGAGGTCGGCGAGCTCAGCCCGGCCGAGCTCTCGGGCGGCATGCAGAAGCGGGTGGCGCTGGCCCGCGCCATCGCCACCGAGCCCGAGGTCATCTTCTTCGACGAGCCCACCACCGGCCTCGATCCGATCATGGGCGACGTCATCAACGACCTCATCGTCAAGTGCGTGCGCGAGCTCGGCGTCACCACGCTCTCGATCACCCACGACATGGCCAGCGCGCGCAAGATCGCCGACCGCATCGCCATGATCCACAAGGGCAAGATCGTCTGGGCCGGCGCGGTCGCGGAGATCGACCAGAGCGACAACGAGTTCGTCGAGCAGTTCATCAACGGTCGCGCCGAGGGCCCGATCGAGATGGAGGTGTTGCGCATTTGACCGCCAGACCGGCTCGCGCCCTGCCGAAAGGTGCGTAAATGGCCCGGCCCGCGGAGCGCTATCTCTGCCAGGCTTGTGGCGCCGTCCACCGCCAATGGGCGGGCCGTTGCGAGGCCTGCGGCGAGTGGAACAGCATCGTCGAGGAGGCCGCGACCATCGCCGGGCCCGGCGCGCTGGGCCGCGGCAAGGGGAAGGAGCGCCGCTTGGAGCTGGTCCCGCTCGCCGGCGAGAGCCCTCCCGAGCCGCGCATGTCCACCGCCATTGCCGAGTTCGACCGCGTCGCCGGCGGCGGACTGGTGGCCGGTTCGGCGCTTCTCGTGGCCGGCGATCCCGGGATCGGCAAGTCGACCCTGCTCTTGCAGGTGATGGCCGGGCTGGCCCGCGCCGGGATCTCCGGCGTCTACATCTCGGGCGAGGAGGCGACCGAGCAGATCCGCATGCGGGCGCGGCGGCTGGGAATCGAGGAGGCACCGCTGCGGCTCGCCGCCGCCACCAGCGTGCGCGACATCCTGGCCAGCCTGGATGCCCCCGATTCGCCCCGCGCGGTGGTCGTCGACTCGATCCAGACCATGTTCGTCGACACCCTCGACGCGGGCCCCGGCACGGTGACCCAGGTGCGGGCCAGCGCCCAGGAGCTCATCCGCCTTGCCAAACGCCGGGGCCAGGCCATGATGCTGGTCGGCCACGTCACCAAGGAGGGCCAGATCGCGGGGCCCAAGGTGCTCGAGCACATGGTCGACACGGTGCTCTACTTCGAGGGCGAGCGCGGCCACCAGTTCCGCATCCTGCGCGCGGTCAAGAACCGTTACGGCCCCAGCGACGAGATCGGCGTCTTCGAGATGAGCGACGCCGGCCTGGTCGAGGTTCCGAACCCTTCGGGGCTCTTCCTCAGCGAGCGCGAGCACGACGTCAACGGCGCCGCCGTGTTCGCCGGCATCGAGGGCACCCGGCCGCTGCTGGTCGAGATCGAGGCCCTGGTGGCAGCCTCGCCGCTGGCCACGCCGCGCCGCGCCGTGGTCGGTTGGGACGCCGGCCGGCTGGCGATGGTGATGGCGGTGCTCGAGGCCCGCTGCGGCCTGGCGCTCGCCGGCAACGACATCTATCTCAACGTCGCCGGGGGACTGCGCATCGTCGAGCCGGCCGCGGATCTGGCGGTGGCGGCGGCGCTGGTCTCGTCGTTCAACGGCGTCCCGGTGCCGAGCGCCAGCGTCGTCTTCGGTGAGATCGCCCTCTCCGGCGAGGTCCGCGCGGTGAGCCAGGCCGCGCTCCGCCTCAAGGAGGCGGCGAAGCTTGGCTTCAGCCAGGCCCTGGCGCCGGCCGCCGCCAAGGCGGCGGCGCCGGGCATCACCGTCGCCGAGATCGCCCGGCTCGGTGATCTGGTGGACCTGTTGGCGGCGGACTGAGCCGGGGCGCGGCGGACGGGAGCGATGGAGGACTTTCCCATCAACGTCACCGACGCCGTGATGATCGCGGTGCTGCTGGCCTCGGGGCTGCTGGCCTTCGCCCGCGGCTTCGTCAGCGAGCTCCTTTCCATCGCCAGCTGGGTGGGCGCGATCCTGGTCACCTTCCACCTCTTCCCGGTGGTGAACTTTCTCGCCCGCGACTACATCGAGCTCGAGTTGATCGCCGATGGCGTCACCATCCTCGGCGTCTTCGTGATCGCGCTGGTGCTGTTCTCGACCATCGGCCATTTCATCGCCCGACGCGCCCGGGCCGCCGGCATGGGCTTCCTCGACCGCACCCTGGGCTTTGTCTTCGGCCTGGCCCGGGGCGCGGTGATGATATCGCTCGCCTACCTGGCGCTGGTATGGCTGATTCCGCGGGACGAGCACCCGGCATGGGTGCAGGAAGCCCGCGTGTTGCCGTTGGTGGCCTATGGCGGGCATCTCTTGCAGAGCATGGCGCCCGCGGACACTTTCGCGCAGCTGGAGGCCGCGGCGGACTCGGGCCTCGAGAGCGTGCTACCGCCCAAGACCGTGAAGGAGGCGCTGCGCCTGTTCATCGAACGGGTGCCGGTGCCGGTGCCGGTGCCGGCGGCCGAGACGCCGCCTGACTCCGACCCCGAGACAGGGTATAAGAACGAGGAGCGCAAGCAACTCGACCAGCTGATCGAGACGCAAGAGGCGAATTGATGCGCCAGTACCCGCGCGCAAGCAGTCCCCCTCGCGGCCACCCCTTCGACGACGACAAAGTGCACGAGGAGTGCGGGATCTTCGGCATCTTCGGCCACGACGATGCCGCCGCCCACACCGTCCTCGGCCTCCACGCCTTGCAGCACCGGGGCCAGGAGGCCGCCGGCATCGTCACCTTCGACGGCGAGCGCTTCAACTCGCACCGCAGCCTGGGCCGGGTCGGCGATCACTTCAGCTCGGAGCAGGTCATGGACCGGCTGCGGGGCCACGCGGCGATCGGCCACGTGCGCTACTCGACCAGCGGCGAGACCGTGCTGCGCAACGTCCAGCCGCTGTTCGCGGACTTCGCCTTCGGGGGCTTCGCCGTGGCCCCCAACGGCAACCTCACCAACGCCTACGCCTTGCGCCGGCGGCTGGTCGAGAACGGCGCCATCTTCCAATCGACGACCGACACCGAGGTCATCATCCACCTCATCGCCACCAGCCCCTTCAACGGCGTCGTCGACCGCATGGTGGACGCGCTGAGGCAGATCGAGGGCGCCTACGCGCTGGTGGCGCTGAGCGACGATGCGCTGATCGGGGCGCGCGACCCGCTGGGGGTGCGGCCGCTGGTATTGGGGCGGATCGACGGCACCCACGTCCTGGCCTCCGAGACCTGCGCCCTCGACATCATCGGCGGCGAGTTCGTGCGCGACGTGGCGCCGGGCGAGTTGGTGGTGGTGGACCAGGACGGCGTCCGCAGTTACCAACCCTTCCCGCCGGCGCCGCAACGCTATTGCATCTTCGAGCTGATCTACTTCGCCCGCCCCGACAGCATCGTCGCCGAGCGAAGCGTCTATGACGCCCGCAAGCACATCGGCGCCGAGCTCGCGCGCGAGAGCCACGTCGACGCTGACATCGTCGTTCCGGTTCCCGACTCGGGCACGCCGGCGGCGATCGGCTACGCGGCGCAGGCCGGGGTGCCCTTCGAGCTCGGCATCATCCGCAACCACTACGTGGGACGGACCTTCATCGAGCCCACCGAGCAGATCCGCCATCTCGGCGTCAAGCTCAAGCACAACGCCAGCCGCGCCGACATCAAGGGCAAGCGGGTGGTGCTGGTCGACGACAGCATCGTGCGCGGCACCACCTCGATCAAGATCGTCGAGATGTTGCGCCACGCCGGCGCCGCCGAGGTCCACATGAGGATCGCCAGCCCGCCCACCACCCATTGCTGCTTCTACGGCGTCGACACGCCGGAGCGCAGCGAGCTGCTCGCCGCCGAGAACGACGTCGAGGCGATGCGGCGGCTCATCGGCGTCGACAGCCTGGCCTTCATCTCCATCGACGGGCTTTATAGAGCGGTCGGCGAAGAGGGCCGCGACGACGACGACCCGCATTACTGCGACGCCTGCTTCACCGGCGACTATCCGATCCCGCTCACCGACCACGAGGACGGCGAGGCGCCGGCGCAGCTCTCGTTGCTGGCCGAGCAGGCCTGAGCGCGGCGGCCCGGCAAGCGGTGCCCCGGCGGCGTCTCGAGGACCGCATCGCGCTGATCACCGGCGCCTCGCGGGGCATCGGCGCGGCCGTCGCCGCGCGCTTCGCCGCCGAGGGCGCGCACCTGATCCTGGTGGCCCGCACCGAGGGCGGGCTCGAGGAGGTCGACGACCGGGTGCGGGCGGCGGGCGGCAGCGCCACCCTGGTGCCGCTCGATCTCTTGGACGGCGAGGCCATCGACCGGCTCGGCGCCTCGGTCGCCGAGCGCTGGGGGCGGCTCGACGTGCTGGTGGCCAACGCCGCCATGCTGGGCCGGCTCGCGCCCCTGGGCCACGTCCCGCCCCAGGAGTGGGACCAGGTGGTGGCGCTCAACCTCAATGCCAACTGGCGCCTGGTGCGCGCCTTCGACCCCCTGCTCCGGGCCTCCGAGGCGGGCCGCGTCATCTTTGTCACCTCCGGCATCACCCAGCGGGCGGTGGCCTACTGGGGCGCCTACGCGGTGACCAAGGCGGCGCTCGAGGCGCTGGCCAGGACCTATGCCGCCGAGGTCGCCAAGACCGCCGTGCGGGTCAACCTGGTGAACCCGGGACCGACGCGGACGCGGATGCGGGCCCAGGCCTTCCCCGGCGAGGACCCGGAGAGCCTCAAGCCGCCCGAGGCGGTTACCGAAGCCTTCGTCGCCCTGGCCGAGCCCGCTTTCACCGGCAACGGCCTGTGGATCGCCGCCGACGCGCCGCCGCCCGCGCCCGGGCGGGTGCATTGAGCGGGGCGGCCCCCCTCACCCGCCGGCGTAGGGGTTGCGGCCCTTGCGCAAGCTGACGCGGATGGGCACGCCGGCGAGGCCAAAGTCGTCGCGCAGCCCGTTGACGAGGTAGCGCAGGTACGACTCCGGGAGATCGGCCGGGCGGCTCGCGAACAGGGCGAAGGTGGGGGGGCGCGCCTTGACCTGGGTCATGAAGCGAAGGCGCGGGCGCCGCCCTTGGGCGGCCGGCGGCGGGTGGCGGGCGGTGCGTTCCGCGAGCCAGCGGTTGAGCACGCCGGTGGAGACCCGGGTGTTCCAGATCGCGTGGATCTCCAGCACCGCCGGCAGCAGCCGGTCGAGGCGCTGGCCGGTGAGCGCCGAGAGCGTCACCACCGGGAGACCGCGCGCCTGGGGCAGCGACGCCTCGAGCCGCTCGCGCACCCGGGCCAGGACGGCGCGCCGGTCCGTGACCAGGTCCCACTTGTTGACCGCGACCAACAGCGCGCGCCCCTCGTCGACCACGGTGCGGGCGATGGTCAGGTCCTGCTTCTCGAGCGCCGCCTCGCCCTCGGTGACCAGCACCACCACCTCGGCGAGGCCGATGGCGCGCAGGGCGTCGGCGCTGGAGAGCTTCTCGGGCCTGGCCCGCACCCGCGCCTTGCGCCTGAGCCCGGCGGTGTCGACGAGCCGGATGCGGCGGCCGCGATAGCGCCAGTCGACCGGAATGGCGTCGCGGGTGAGTCCGGGCTCAGGCCCCGTCACCAGGCGTTCCTCGCCGATGAGACGGTTGACCAGGGTCGACTTGCCGACGTTGGGCCGGCCGACGATGGCGAGCTGCAGCGGCGCCTCCGCCTCCTCGCCACCGCCCGCCTCCTCGCTCTCGGGGGCGTCGGGGGCGAAGGGCGCCAGCGCCTCGTAAAGCTCGGCCATGCCCTCGCCGTGCTCGGCCGAGACCGCCACCGGGTCGCCGAGGCCCAGGCCATAGGCCTCGGCGATGCCGGCCGCGGCGGCGCGGCCCTCGCACTTGTTGGCCACCAGCACCACCGGGGTCTCGCTTTTGCGCAGCCAGCGCGAGAAGGCCTTGTCCAAGGGCGTCACGCCGGCGCGGGCGTCGATCAGAAGGAGCGCGACCTCGGCCTGCCCGAGCGCGGCCTCGGTCTGGCGCCGCATGCGCGCCTCCATGCTGTCGTCGAAGGCCTCCTCGAGGCCCGCGGTGTCGACCACGGCAAAGGCCAGCGGACCGATCCGGCCCTCGCCCTCGCGGCGGTCGCGGGTCAGGCCCGGGCTATCGTCGACCAGCGCCAGGCGCTTGCCGACCAGGCGGTTGAACAGGGTCGACTTGCCGACGTTAGGCCGGCCCAGGATGACGACGGTGAAGGACATCGCTCACCGGAACGCCGTCAGCTGGCCGTCGTCGGTGAGGACGAAGAGGGTCCCGTTGGCGACCACCGGCGACACGAAGGCGTCCTCGGGCAGCTCGATGCGGCCCAGCACCTCGCCCGAGTAGGGCGAGATCGAGACCGCCACGCCATGCGACGAGATCACGACGAGGCGGTCGCTGATCAGCACCGGGCCGGTCCATTTGATGGGGTCTTCCTTGTCCTCCTCGTCCTCGTAGCGCTGCAGCGTCTGGACCCAGCGGATGCGACCGTCGCGCCGCGAGAGGCACACCACCTCGCCCTCCAAGGTGACGAGAAAGATGAAGTCCCCGGCCACCCAGGGTGATTCGATGCCGGCGATGTTGCGCTCCCAGAGGCGGGCGCCGCTCCTCAGCTCGATCGCCGCCAGGCGGCCCGAATGGCTGATCGCGTAGACCCGGCCGCGGTCGATCACCGGCCGCCCGATGATGGCGCTCAACGAGGCCAACGGCGTGAGCTGGCGGGTGCGCGAGAGGGTATCGCTCCACACCACCCGCCCGTTCTCGGCCTTCAGCGCGAACAGCTCGCCCGAGGTGTAGGGCGCCACCACCACGCCGGCGTCGACGGCGGGGCTGGCGCCGCCCAGGATTCCGGCGGGCTCGGCGGCGACGGCATGGCTCCAGAGCTCGGTTCCACCCCGGGTGGAGAGGGCGTGGAGCTCGTTGTCGAGGGTGATCACGAACACCCGCTCGCCCGAGACCGTGGGCGCCGCGCGCATCGGCTTGCCGATGCGCCGCTGCCAGATAATGCTTCCCGACTCGGCGTTGAGGGCGAACACGTCGCCGAACCCGGTGGCGACGAAGAGCGCCCCGCCGGCGTAGGCTACGCCGCCGCCCAACGCGCTTTCGTTCTCCTCGCCCTCGGGCGTCAGGCTGAAGCGCCACAGCCGCGCGCCGCTCTCGGCGTCGAGGGCGGCGAGGCGCCCGTCGGCGTCGAGGACGTAGACCTTGCCCCGGGCCACGATCGGGCTCGCCAACAGCCGCGCCTTGCCATGCGAGCCCTGACCCGCCTTGGCCTGCCACAGCTTGCCGAGCGGTCCCGGCGCCTCGAGGTGGTGCATGGCGTGGCTGGGGTAGCCCCCGGCCTGGGGCCATTCGTCGTTGAGGTAGGGCCGCGGCAAGCGCACCGCCAGGTCGGCGATGCCGGGATCGGGATCGAGCGTCTGCTGCAGCTGGAGCACCGAGATACGCTCGCCGGGAAGCCGCTCCTCGTCATCGGTGCCGAGGAAGGAGCGGAGGGTGTCGCCGCAGGCGGCAAGCGCGAGCGGCAGCAGGGCGGCCAGCAGCAGCGGGCGCGCCGTGGGGGACAGCGTCATCGATGGCCTACCTGGTGCCGCCGATCGCGGCCAGCATCTCGGTGGCGCGGGCGCGCAAGCCCGCCGGCGCGCCCAAGTCGCCGGCCAGCGTGGCAAAGCCCTCGCGAGCCGCGGAGGTGTCGCCCGACTTGAGCGCCACCAGGGCGGCGAGCTCCCGCGCCGAATAGCGCCACGGGTTGTCGTCGCCCAGCAAGCGCTCGAGACGTCGCTCGAGCTCGGGCGCCGAGGCCTGGTCGAACAGGGTCTGGACCGCCAGCAACGCCGCCAGATCCCTTAGCGTTGCGCCGGCGCCCCCTTCGGCCGCGATCTGGTCGTAAATCGCCACGGCGCGGTCGGCGGCGCCCGAGTCCTTTAGCGCCGCCGCCGCCTGGAAGCGCGCCAGCACGCGATAGCCGCGACCCGCCTCTCCGGCGAGCTCGGCGAAGGCGTTGGCCGCTTCTGCGCTGCGCCCCTCGACACTGAGCGCCAGCGCCGCCGCGAAGCGCTCGCCCTCGGCCTCGCGCTGGCTGAGCTGGTACTGGCGCCAGCCGACCACGGAAACCGTCGCCACCACGATACCCAAGATGGCGCCGACGATGTACTTGCCGTACGCCTTCCAGAGCTTCTGGTAGCGCTCTCGCCGGACGTCCTCGTCGACCTCATGGAAAATCTCAGCCACGGCAAACCCCGCCAGCCGCCAAATCGGGCGCTAACATAGCGACGCCATGAGACCAAGGCAAACGCCGCCACATCCGGCCGACCCTGGAGGCGAGCGGCGCATCGGCGCGCCGTCGACGGCGCCCCGGAGCGGGCCCTTCGGGCCGCCCTCAAGCGGGCCGGCGGTCGCCGCTCAGGCCCGCCACTTGACCGAACAGCCCATGCTGGCGACCTGCTCGCGGGGGCCCTCGCCATGCTCGGCGATCGCCACCATGGCCTCGAACAGCTCGCGCCGGGCGCCGGGGACCGGCCCAAGGCCCCGCACCTCGGCGATGCGCCCGCGGTACTGCAACCCGAGGTCGGCGTCGAAGCCGAAGAAGTCGGGGGTGCACACCGCGTCGTAGGCGCGCCCCACCGCTTGCGTGGGGTCGATGGCGTAGGCGAACGGGAAGCCCTTCGCCTCGGCCCAGCGCCGCATGTTGTCGAACGAGTCGGCGGGGTAGGTCTCGGTGTCGTTGGGCATGATGGCGATGGCGCCGACGCCGTGCCCTTTGAGCTCGTCGACGTCGCGGATGATGTCGTCGATCACCGCCTTGACGTAAGGGCAGTGGTTGCAGATGAACATCACCAGCGTGGCCTTCTCGCCCCGCACGTCGGCGAGCGCGTAACGGCGGCCGTCGACGGCTTCGAGGTCGAAGTCCGGCGCCGTCCAGCCGAAATCGCAGATCGGTGTGCTCACCGCCATGTCGTCCGTCTCCTTATCCTACGTCACAATCCTACGCCCTGGCCGTGAAGCGCCGCCGCGTGGCTTCCTCGACCGGAGCCGGCCCGCTTGCTAGGGTTGCCCATTATGACCCCGAGTTGGCGCGACAAGAAGACCTGGAATCTGGCCGGCTACCTGCTCACCGCGGCGTGGATCGGGTACGTCGCGCTGAAGAGCGGCGGCGACCCCGATCACCCCCTGGTCGACTTCATCTTCCTGGTGCCGATCGGCCTTTGGGTGGTGATCATCCTGGCCACCCGGATGCTCGGTCGAGGCGGCCCGCCGCGCCGCCCCGAGGTCTGAACGCCGGCCCCCGACGCGACACTAGGTCGCGCCCTCGGAGGCCGATTTCGAGTGACTGGGAGCCGCTCCCGAGGTAGCATGATGGGGTGACGGAGACAGACATCTCACGCCACTGAAACGGGGTCGGAGTTCCGGCCGCGAACAGGCCCTCCCAGAGCACTGGGGGGACGAGAGGCAAGGGTCATTACTGCAGGTGGCGCTTGCCAGACCAGAGAACAGTAGAGCCGCCGCGTCCCCTGGGACGGGCGGCTCTCGCTATGCCGGGACCCGGCGCGGCCGCGGCCTTGGGCGCCGCCGCCTTACGCCGGCAGGCCAGCCGCGATCAGGCCCTCGCGCAGGTGATCCTTGTCCGATTGGTGCTCGAAGTAGGACGACTCGACCTGGGCGGCGACCGTGAAGCCAGGCTCGGCCTCCAGCGTCGCGGCGGCCTGCGCCTTGGCCTCGGCATCCTCGCCGAGCTGGGCGCTGGCGGCGGCGAGCATCGCCCGGTGCGCCACCTGTGGGGCGGTGATCCGCTTGAGCGCCACCACCGCCTCGTCGTAGCGCCGCGCCATGTAGTGCGAAAGACCGAGGTAATACCAGTAGCGCTCCCAGTGGTAGGGGTCGAGGCGCATGGCCTTTTGCAGCCACTCGGCGCCCTCCTCCGGCCGCCCCCGATAGGTCAGCATGTAGCCCCGCTGCACGACGATGCGGGGGTCGTTGGGATTGAGCGCGAGCGCCCGCTCCTGGAAATGCATGGCGCGCTCGTAGTCGCGCTGCAACAGATAGATCTCGCAGAGGATGCGGTTGCATTCGATGTCGTTCTCATCGAGGGCGTAGGCCGTCTTCACCGCCTCTTCGGCCTGCGCCAAGGCATTGGCGTCCTTCTCCGCCCAGCCCCTCGCCCAGCCCTGACCGATGATGCAGGCGAGCCAGGCGCGGGCCTCGGCGAACTCGGGATCGAGCTCGATCGCCTTCTCGAGCATGCGCGTGCCCTCGGCGTTGGCCTCCTTGGTGAAGCGGTGGTGGAGAACCTTGCCTCGCAGCAGGTAGTCGTAGGCCGCCAGGCGCTCGGTGGGCTTGCGCTTGGCGCGCTCCATGTCGGCCGCCTCCAGGCGCCCAGCCACGGTCGCCACCACGGTCCGGGTGACCTCGTCCTGGACCGCGAAGATGTCCTCGAGTTCGCGGTCGTAGCGCTCGGCCCACAGGTGCTTGCCGCTCGCCGCCTCGATCAGCTGGGCGGTTACCCGAACCCGGTTGCCGGCCTTGCGCACGCTGCCCTCGACCACGTACTGGACGCCCAGGTCCTGGGCCACCTCCTGGACCTTCACGTCGCGGCCCTTGTAGGTGAAGCTCGAGTTGCGGGCGATGACGAACAGCGAGTTGAAGCGCGAGAGCTCGGTGATGATGTCCTCGGAGATGCCGTCGGCGAAGTATTCCTGCTCCGGGTCCCCGCTCATGTTGGCGAAGGGGAGGACCGCGATCGAGGGCTTGTCGGGGAGCTCGAGAGGCGCCGCCGCGCCGGCCCGCGGCTCGGGCGCGAGCACGACGCGGAAGGCGCGCACCGGCCGGGCGATGTTCTTGACGCTCTGCTCGCCGAGGTCCTCGAGCGCGAGCGGCATCTTGTCGCGCACCTGGTCGCGGACGGCGCGCGAGATGCAGATGCCCCCGGGCTCGGCCAGACCCTCGAGCCGGGCGGCGACGTTGACGCCGTCGCCGTAGATGTCGCCCTCATCGGCGATGACGTCGCCCAGGTTGACGCCGATGCGGAGCTCGAGGCGTCGCTCCTCGGCCACCTCCCGATTGCGCTCGGCCATCGCCCGTTGCACGTCGGTCGCGCAACGCACCGCGTCGACGACGCTCACGAACTCGGCCAACACGCCGTCGCCGGTGGTCTTGACGATGCGCCCGTGATGCTCGGCGACCTTGGGCTCGAGGACCTCGACGCGATGGCCCTTGAGCGCCTTGAGCGTACCCTCCTCGTCCGCCCCCATGAGACGGCTGTAGCCGACCACGTCGGCGGCGAGGATCGCCGCGAGCTTGCGTTCGACGTCGTCCCGGTCCACGGGACCTCCCCTATAGGTAATCAAAGGCGGCGGAGTTTAGGCGCTGGGCCTGGCGGAGTCCACGGAAGTCGCCGCCCGGACGGCGGCAAGGATCACTCGCGCCCCAGGTCCTCGTGCCGGCGCTGGACCAGGAGGGCTTCGTCTTGCTCGTTGATCGCCTGATGGACCAGGGTCAGGCAGTCCGCGATCTCGTGCCGCCCTTGGGCAAGCGCCTGCTGCATGGCATCGCGCACCTTGTCCGAAAGGCGGCGATTGGGCCGCTCCATCTCGGCCGGCCACTTCGTCGTGGGCACCTCGGCCTGGGCTCTGGCGTCGCTCATGTCGGCTCCGGACCCGGGGTGCGGAATTGCGCTCAGGCCAATTATAGGTCCGCCGAGTTAAGCAAAGATGTATCGAGCGGGGATGTCAGCAGGTGAGGTGGAAGGCCGCGACCACCTTGCGCTGGGGCTCCGAGGAAAGCTCGTTGAAGAGATCGACGGCGGCGACGGTCTCGGCCACGCGCACCTCGATGTTCTGACTGCGCAGGTGGCCGAGCGTGGCCTCGGGCACCCGCATGTTGCCGTAAAAGCCGGTGCCCACCACCAGGGTGTCGGGCTCGGCCTCGAGCGCGGGCCCGAGGTCGGCGATGTCGAGGCGGTGGCCCTCGCGGCGCCACCACGGGCTGAACACCCCGTTCGGGTGGATCACCACGTCCTTGGTGAAGGTCTCGCCGTCGACCACGATCCTGCCGAACTCGTAAGCCTCGATGTGCATCGCCCTGGCCTCGTGCCGCGGCCGTTCCGTCCCCCGGACCGACCTCCTCTTTGCGCCCAATATAGGGCGGCGCGGGCGCCGTGACGATGGCGACCGGTGCGCCGCCTTCATTCCTCCGGCAGCCCCGCCTTGCGCAACCCCTCCCGCACCCGTTCCCGGTCGGCTGGGTCCCTGAACCGTGAGCGCCCGATGCAGGCCCCGGCGTAGGCCGCCAATGGGCCAAAGCATCCTTTACACGCCCGAGCCGACCATAGGCGTTGATCGCCGACCACCTCTGCGCCCCGGCCTCGGGATCGCGGGTGACGGCGATCTCGAAGGCCCGCGCGGCGTCGGCATATCGCCCCGCCGTAAAGAGCGCATGGCCCAGGGCCCAATGGTAGGCCCAGAGCCTCGCCAATCGCTTGCTCGGCCCCGCCCCCTACTCCCACTCGATGGTGCCGGGGGGCTTGGAGGTGACGTCGTAGACCACCCGATTGATGCCCGGCACCTCGTTGACGATGCGCCCCGCGACGCGGTCGAGGAAGGCGTGGTCGAAGGGGTAGCTGTCGGCGGTCATGCCGTCGACCGAGGTCACGGCGCGCAGCGCGCAGACGTGCTCGTAGGTGCGCGCGTCGCCCATCACGCCCACGGTCTTGACCGGCAGCAGTACCGCGAAGGCCTGCCAGATGGCGTCGTAGAGGCCGGCGGCGCGGATCTCCTCGATTAGAATCGCGTCGGCGCGGCGCAGTACCTCGAGCTTCTCGGCCGTGACCTCGCCGGGCAGGCGGATGGCGAGGCCGGGGCCGGGAAAAGGATGGCGACCGACCACGCTCTCGGGCAGGCCGAGCTCGCGCCCCAGCGCCCGCACCTCGTCCTTGAAGAGCTCGCGTACGGGCTCGACCAGGGCCAGGGCCATGCGCTCCGGCAGGGCGCCGACGTTGTGGTGGGACTTGATGGTGACGCTGGGCCCGCCGGCGAATGACACCGACTCGATGACGTCCGGGTAGAGCGTGCCCTGGGCCAGGAAGTCGGCGCCGCCGAGCTTCTTGGCCTCCTCGTCGAAGACGTCGATGAAGGCGGCGCCGATGGCGCGGCGCTTGGCTTCCGGATCGGTGACGCCGGCGAGCGCCGAGAGGAACAGATCCGCGGCCTCGCGGTGCACCAGGGGGATGTTGAAGCGGTCGCGGAAGAGCGCCACCACCTGCGCCGCCTCGCCCGCCCTCAAGAGGCCTGAATCGACGAACACGCAGGTCAGCTGGTCGCCGATGGCCTCGTGCAAAAGCGCCGCCACCACCGAGGAATCGACGCCGCCCGAGAGGCCGCAGATGACCCGGCCGTCGCCCACCTGCGCGCGCGCCTTGGCCACCGCGGCGGCGCGGAAGGCGGCCATGGTCCAGTCGCCGCGGCAGCCCGCGACGCGGTGGGTGAAGCTCTCGAGCAGCGCCGCGCCGTCGGGGGTGTGCACGACCTCGGGGTGGAAGAGGGTGCCGTAGTAGCGGCGCTCGTCGTCGGCGACGGCGGCGAAGGGCGCGCCCTCGCTGACGCCGACCACGCGGAAGCCGGGGGGGAGCTCGATGACCCGGTCGCCGTGACTCATCCACACCTGCTCGCGGTCGCCCGTGGTCCAGACCCCGTCGAAGAGGTGGCAGTCGCCCACCACGTCGAGGGTGGCGCGCCCGAACTCGCGCTGCTCGGCGGCCTCGACGCGGCCGCCGAGCTGGGCGCACATCGCCTGCATGCCGTAGCAGATGCCGAGCACCGGGACGCCGAGCTCGAACACCTCCGCGGGCGCCCGCGGGGCCTCGGCCTCGGTCACCGACGCCGGGCCGCCAGAGAGGATCACCGCGCGCGGCGCGAAGCCCTCGAGCACCCGGGCGGCCTTGTGGAACGGGACGATCTCGGAGTAGACGCCGCTCTCGCGGACGCGCCGCGCGATCAACTGCGTGACCTGGGAGCCGAAGTCGATGATCAGGACGCGGTCCGACATGGCGGCAAGCTACCGTCCCACCGCCGCCGCTGTCCAGCCGGCGGGCGCCCCTGGGCCCGCCGCCGCCGCTGTCCAGCCGGCGGGCGCCCCCGGGCCCGCCGTGCTAGACCGCGGCCGCGAGCGCCTCGAGCGCCAGCTCGAGGCTCCGCACCACCTCGGCCATGAAGGCGAAGTCGAGGGTCTCGATGGTGTCCGAGGCCAGATGGTAGTTGGGATTGCGAAGGAACGCGGTGTCCGTGACCATCAGCGCCGGCCAGCCCCGGTCCCAGAACGAGGCGTGGTCGCTGAGCCGGGTCATCGGCAGCAGCCAGCCGTTCAAGGGCACGAACAGCGCCTCGACGGGGAGCGCCGGGTTGGCCACTGGTGTCGTTCCACCACCAGGGCCTGAAGCGCACTGGCGCATCCTTCCTGGTCCGCTCACCCGTCTCTTCGTCGGTGACCCACCGCGTCTCGAGGCGGACGAACGTCTCCCCACTCTGCGTCGCCTCCGCCGTTTTCTGCTGCATCTCCAAGGCATCGAGCATCTTGCGGCGCAGGCGGGCCTCGGGAGAGCTGTGCTCACCGGCGCGGGTCTTGTGGGAAAAGCTGAGTTTCTCGAGGATCGTCATGGCGTATCTCCATCGTTGCTGATGCTTCGACGGTAGCGCCGACGATCGCTCTGTCGATCGGAACCAGACATCGAGGGGGGATGTCTCTGCGTCTTCGGCCTCACTGAGCCTGTGCTTGGGAGCCCGGGCAGGCACTGGTTCCCCACGAAGGAAGCGCTCTCCTCGCCGACGATGGGGGTCATGCTGGGCTTGGGTGCCCAAGCACCCCTGAGCCCGCTATCGCGCGTCGCCGGGCGTCTTCGGCGCTTCCGGCCACATGCGCTCCATACGCCGGCGACAATCCGACCTTGAGCGCCGATGTCCGCTTTTGTAGCCGCTCCGCCCACTTCACACCGGGGAGTGGACCGTCTTGCCGATGCCGTCCTCGCACCGGTCCGGACAGTCAACGACCGTACGCCAAAATGTTGTGCTTTTACTTTGACATGCGTTATACTAAATCCTTAGAAGTTCTTGCTCAACTTCAATTGAATGATCTGGAACGAAAGGTCAGTTATGTTATTCCTAGAAACACTAATGATGAAGAAATACGAAAACGAACGTGAATGGCTCAGATCCCTGCGTGTTGCTGCGGGGGAATGGTTCAATACTCTTACCGAACCTCTACTTCCTGTCTTGACGAGAAAAGTTGGTACTCAGGACCCAGATGCCGAAAAAATATATGGGAAGATCGGAAGTGAGCTCCTAGAAGAAGCATTTGTGGTTAACGCGGGTGATGAATTACAAAATATTTTCGCCGAAATGGGAAGAAGAGGAATTCCATTTTCGACGAGCCGGAAACCTCTAGAGCCTTTATTAGAAAAATATCTCGAAACTGGCTTGTTCTTGAAGAAATTAGTGTATGGCTTCGATCCTGAGCAGGCAACGCTTGAATGGCGTGAATTTAGATGCTGCAAGAATGACCTGATCAAAGAGATAAATCGTCAGATCAGGAACTTAGGTTGATTGCTGATCCTGTGTTATTTTGCCTAGGATAGCCTTGCTGCTTTTCAGCTAACGAGCCCCGGATAGGATCAACTCGGCGGATCACTCTTGTCAATCACCTTCAATTTCTCAATGAACGTCATGGCGTATCTCCATCATTGCTGATGCTTGACGGTAGCGCCGACGATCGCTCTGTCGATCGGAACCAGACATGGCCGGAGGAAGTTTCTGCGTCTTCGGCCTCACTGAGCCTTTGCTTGGGAGCCCAGGCAGGCACTGGTTCCCCGCGAGCGAAGCGCTCTCCTCGCTGAGGATGGGCGTCGCGCTGGGCTCGGGCGCCCAAGCACCCGTGAGCCCGCTATCGCGCGTCGTCGGGCGTTTTCGGCGCTTCCGGCCACATGCGCTCCAAACGCCGCCAACAATCCGGCCTTGAGCGCCGTCACAATGATTTTTGTGATCTCGTCCTGCAGAGCAAAGATTTCTTTGAGCTCACGATCGTAACGCTCGGACCACAGGTGATGTCCTCTTAACCAAGATTGTGTCGCGATCCCTGATCCGGTCCGGGACGTTTGGCGCTAACTGGGTGTGAATGTTCCACCCTCTCCGACCACCACGAATGGCGCCCAGAATGCGGGATGGGCGAACTCGGGCCGACCTGGATCGTCCATCAGCTTCAGCATCGAGCGGCGCAGCGCCTCCGCCCGCCCGATCTCGGGATGCGCCGCGGCCGCGGCGAACACGCCCGTGATGAGCTTGACCGTGCTCGCCGAAGCCACCGGCCAGTGCGAGACCAGGAGCGCGCGGGAGCCTGCGTAGAAGAACGCCTTGGCGAGGCCCGAGAGCCCTTCCGCCCCGGGCTCCCCACCCGCCGCCGTATTGCAAGCCGACAGCACCACCCACTCCGCGCTGAGGTCGAGCTGCGCGACCTCGCTTGCCGTCAAGAGGCCATCGTCGCCCTCCGTGCCCTCGTCAGGTGGCGTCAGCACCAGCGCCGGCTCGGGGAGGCCCTTCAGCTCCCCCGCGACGAGACCGTGGGTGGCGAACGAGACGACGCGGAAGTCGGCCAGGCTCATCGCCTTGACCCGGGTCTCTGTCGCCCGCTCGCGAAGGTACACCTCGCCCGCCCCGAGCGTGCGGGCCACGGCCTCGAGCTCATCTGCCGTGTCGGGTAGGCGCGCGAGCCCTTTCACCGCCTTCACATCGGCCACCGCACCACCCCGGAACAGCGACGCAAGCTTGACGCCGCGAGGCCCGCGCCCGTCGCCTTCCAGCAGCGGGTCGCCAAAACCGACGAAGGGTTTCCTCGCCAGGGTCCTCGCCGCGAACACGCGCAGCGCCCGCAAGGACGACACCGACGGCAGCACCGTCATCGCGTAACGCTTAGCCAGCCAGGGCACTTTGCGGTAGCCCGCCAGGTCGGATGGCGGCGCGGCCTGCTCCTCCGTCACCAGCACACCCAGCGGCAGGCTCTGCAAGGCCCCGTCCGGCACCACGAAGACGTGCCGTGCGCCCTCAAGTAACGGCTCCACCGGCCCAAACAGCTTCTGGTAGAGGTCGTAGGCGATCCGCGTGTCGAAGCGCGGCAGATCCTCGACGCGCCCAACGCCGAATAGGTCCACTCCGTGGCGGAGCTCCGCCACCGCCGCACGTAGCTCGTCGGCGCCGACTTCGATCCGATACATCCCGGCGCGATCATGGCGCATCGCCAGAACGAAGCTTTGTTCGGAGCCAACCGTCAGCGTCAGTAGGGCTTCGCCAGGACCGAGCAGCTTCTGGGCGTTGGCCAAGGACAAAGGCTTTGGGCTCGCCAGCTCCGCATACTCCGGGAACCTCTCTGTCAGATCATTGTCGAGCCGCTTGAGGTCCGCATCCAACTCGACGAGCTGCTCCCGCAGTGTTTGCTCGGGAGCCGCGACCCGCTCATCCGGCAGCTTGCTCACCGCCGCCAACAGTGCCCCGTCGAGGCTCCGCCAGCGGTCGAGCGCGCCCTGTCGGGCACGCACCAAGTTGGCGAGTGCGTCGTCGCCGGCAGCGAAACGGGCCGCCATCCGATTTACCGCCACCGCCGCCCCGGTGACGCGCGCAAGCTGGGCCACCTCGAAGGCCTCGGCGGTCGCTGCGTCCCGCGCTTCCACGCCCGCCCCGACGGCATCGTCGAGCGAGTAAAGGTGGTTGAGGAAATAATTCCGCACGGAGCGCTGCTCGGCGCCTCCGCCGCCGGACCGTCCTGCCTCCGCCCGCGCCGCTCGCTCGCCGTGGATCGCGGTTGCGCGCTGGATCAGTGTCAGGGCCTCTGCGTAGCGGCCCTGGATCCTGTACAGGCTCCACAAGTTGCCCAGCGTGGTGGCGACCAACGGATGGTCGGGGCCGAAGGCTTTCTCCTTGATAGCCAGAGAGCGCTTGTAGAGCGGCTCGGCCTCGGCGTAGCGGCCCTGAAACTTGTAAAGGTACCCCAAGTTGTTGAGCGACTGGCCGACATCGGGATGGTCGGGGCCGAGGACCTTCTCGCGGATCGCCAAGGACCTCTTGAGGAACGGCTCGGCCTCCGCGTAGCGGCCCAGTTTTTCGTACAGGTTCCCCAGGTTGTTGAGCAACAGGCTGACATCGGGATGGTCGGGGCCGAGGGCCTTCTCATTGATCGCCAGAGAGCGCTTGTAGAGCGGCTCGGCCTCGGCGTAGCGGCCCTGTTGCCAGTACATCCCCGCCAGGTTGTTGAGCGACAGGCCGACATAGCGATTGTCGGGGCCGTGGACCTTCTCGAGGATCGCCAAGGACCGCTTGTAGAGTGGCTCGGCCTCGGCGTAGCGGCCCTGGCCTTGGTACAGCAGCGCCAGGTTGTTCAGCGACTGGCTGACATCGTGATGCTCGAGGCCGTGGGCCTTCTCGCTGACCGCCACCGCCCGCTTTAAGAGCGGCCCGGCCTCTGCGTAGCGGCCTTGGACCCTGTACAGGTTCCCCAAGTTGTTGAGCAACAGGCCGACATCGTGATGGTCGGGGCCGTGGATCTTCTCATTGATCGCCAAGGACCGCTTGTAGAGTGGCTCGGCCTCCACATATCGACCCTGGTTCTTGTACAGCAGCGCCAGGTGATTTAACAGGTTTGCGGTTGTTTGGTGCTCTGGGCCAAATTCTTCTTCACTCAGTTTCAGCGCATTGCGGGCGAAAGGCTCCGCTTCGCCGTACCGGCCTTGATCGCTGAGGGCTTTGTACTGCCGGTACGCCTCTTTCAGCGCGTCGGACTGGGCGTGGGCGGCGCCCATCGGCGCCAGCAGCGCCACTGCGAGTGCACATACGAGCACGATGGTTTTCATGTGGTCTGCCTTTATTCCTGCCAGATGATACCGGATCAGGGATGACCGTGTCTAAACGGGCTCGTGGCATGCTGCGCGACCAGCGGCTCTGAGGGATCAATGCCAGACGCACGGCGAAGACTGCATTAGGCTGATTAAGGTGGTCGGCCTCCCGTGCGATCGAAATTCGACGCAAGCGGTTGCCCGTCCGGAGATCACCCGGCTTTGGCGTGCGGGCTACTGGTCAGCGCTGAGCTTGTGCTTGGGAGCGCGGGCAGGCATTGATTCGCCTGCCCTCGGCTTTTCGTCAAAAGAGCGGGCCGGCGGTTTATGAAAGCCGTCCGCCGTCGCCGCCATCCAACTATTGGTGTATTATGGCGCAGGGAGTTAGCCGTGCCGATTTCCACAAAATCTCTGAAGATGCTGTGGGGCAGAGCCGCGGGCCGGTGCTCGATGCCGGATTGCCGCTTAGACCTCTACGAGGACAAGACCGAGGCGGACGATCCAACGCTCGTCGGCGATAACTGTCATATCGTAGCCGAGAGCGATGATGGGCCTCGCGCGGACCCAGCGATGCCAAAGGATCAGCGCAATATTTACACAAACCTCATCCTGCTTTGCAGAAATCATCACAAAGTGATCGACGCGCAGGAGGGCGAGTATACGGTCGAACGGCTCCACCGGATGAAGGCAGAGCATGAGACTTGGGTAGTAAAGTATCTCGATTTCGACGCAGCCAAGCAATTGGACGATGAGCGTTACGCCGGCATGATCGACATGTGGGAGCGTCTCGCCCATGTCGACGAGTGGCACGCGTGGAGCAGCTATGTGCTTTCGGCTGGGCAGCCGCAAATGCGCAGCGAGGTGGAGGGGGACCTCCAGAAGCTGCGCGGCTGGCTTCTGAGCCGGGTGTGGCCAGGGCGGTACCCCGGCTTGGAAAGTTCTTTCGAGAATTTCCGACAGGTGTTGAGCCACTTTCACGAGCGATTTCGAGAATATGCGATCGTTTTGACGAACACTGACATGTTAATAACTGAGAAATTCTACCAAATTGACCAATGGGACCCCGAACTATATGCATTACTGGCCAAACGGTACGACTTCCACGTCGACCTCGTTCAAGACCTAATGTTGGAGCTTAGCCGAGCCGCCAATCTGATCTGTGATCGCGTTCGGCAGCATCTCTTGCACGGCTATCGGCTCAGCGACGGGCGCCTTGTCATCCAGACCGGCCCCACGACGGGCCTCAAATACAGAGATGTCGTCGTCCAGTACGGCCAGGAGGAACGCGATCGGGAATTCCCATATCCCGGCCTCCAAGCGTTCCTCACTGAACGGCAGCAACGGGACATGCACTTTGGCCATGGCACCGAACCCTGATCTGGATTGTGCCGAGAGACGCCGGGTGTCTCCGCTCTAAGGCTAAGTTGGACGCCATTACTGTCGCCGGCGAAATTCCAATATTCCCGCTACGGATAATCTCCGCCTCTGGCTACAAGTACCTGTGCGAGCCAACATCCTCCCATTTCCGCTGGCCGCCGGAGGGCGGCAAATCAGTCATCCCAGGGCGCATTCTCCTCGCCGACGATGGGCGCCTCGCTGGGCTCGGGTGCCCGAACACCCGTGAGCCCGCTCCCGCCCGTGTCTGGGCGTTCTCCGTGCTTGCAGCCCTCGCTCCGCTTTGGCGCGCGGGCTGTGTCGTGCCGGCCGGCAGGATTGGAGACCCGGGGCGGGGCCTCCTTCCCGCGAGACTATCTCAGTGACTTGACGACCCGCCTTAGCTCCTCGATCGCCTCCTCCAGCTCGGTGAGGCGTTCGAGGTCCACGACCGCCTTGCCCTGCTCCGCTATCTTCTGACGGATAATGGCATCGAGCAGCTGATCCAGGCCTTGCGGCGAGGGAGGGACCTGAACCTGTTCCCGGTTCGGCATCGGCGTCGCACCGCCTCCTTGTCAACGGCGGAGTAAAAGTCCACCACGTGGCGGCCGGTAGTTTCGTCGGCGGCGGGCGCAAGGCCACGCCCGAGGGCGACGACGACACCACCGTGGTGATCATCGAGTTCCCGAGCTACGGGGACGCCGAGGCCTGGTAGCGCGCGCCCGAGTACGGCGAGGCCATGAAGCACCGGGTCGACGCCTCGACCGCCCAGGTGGTGCTCGTCGAGGGCCGCTGAGCGGCGGCCCCGAGTCCCCCCTCCGCTCGCGGCAGCGGGTTAGGGGGAGAACCTCTACGCCGGTCGCGCGAGCGCCTCGAGCGCCAGCTCGAGGCTCCGCACCACCTCGGCCATGAAGCCGAAGTCGAGGGTCTCGATGGTGTCCGAGGCCAGGTGGTAGTTGGGATTGCGAAGGAACGCGGTGTCCGTGACCATCAGCGCCGGCCAGCCCCGGTCCCAGAACGAGGCGTGGTCGCTGAGCCGGGTCATCGGCAGCAGCCAGCCGTTCAAGGGCACGAACAGCGCCTCGACGGGGAGCGCCGGGTTGGCCCGGAAGCCCTCGACCACCCGGCGCCCGAAGCGGCGCCCGCGCCAGTTGCCGATAAGGCCGACGTAGTTGCCGTGGCGCGGGTAGCCGGCCCAGCGCAGGACCCAGGGGTAGACCTGCTCGCGACTGGTGTAGCCCACCATCTCGAGCACGATGGCGCCCAACAGCCGCCCCCCTTCGGCCTTGAGCGCGCGGGCGAAGACCCGGCTGCCCTGATGGCGGCTGTGGAAGGCGGGCGGCTCCTCGAGGGTGAAGGCCACCAGCTTGAGCGGCAGCGCGGGCGGCCGGGCGCCGAGGCGGCGGGCGAGCTCGAGGAGCACGGCGACGGCGCTCGCGTTGTCGTCGGCGCCCGGCGTCCCCGGCACGGTGTCGTAGTGGGCGCCGATCAGGTAGTAGGGCGCGTCGCCCCCGCCCGGCGGCGTGGCGATCAGGTTGGCGACGCTCCTGCCGCGATAGTGGTAGCGCTGCTCGTCGACCTCGAGACCCGCCGCCTCGAGCGCGCCCCGCACGTAGCGCTCGGCGCGGGCGAGACCGTCGCCGCCAACCACCGAACGGGCGCCGATCTCGACTGTCAGCGCCGCCACGTGGCGGCGCAGCGCGGCCTCCGTCTCTCGCTTCGCCGCCGCGCTCACCCCGCGTCCCGCGCCCCACCGGCATGGCGCTTGAGCGCGGCATAGATCGTGCGGTGCACCGGCGTCGCGACCCCGAGCGCCGCGCCCATGCGCGCCACCGCGCCGCTGAGCTGCTCCAGCTCGAGCCGCTTGCCGCGCTCCAGGTCCTGCTGCATCGAACTCTTCATCTCGGGGTGCAGGGTGTCGATGAGGCCGAGGTCTTCGGCGCCGAACGCCAGGTCGAGGGGGATGCCCTTGGCGCGGCCTACCGCCACCGCCTCGTTCAAGGCCTGGGCGGTCACGGCGCGCAGGTCGGGGTCGTCCCGGATCGGCCCGGCGTTGAGTCCGGTCAACGTGGTCACGGCGCTGAAGGTGGCGAGGAAGACGAACTTGATCCAGATCTCTTTCTCGATCTCGGCGCTCAAGGTCGCGTCGATGCCGGCCCTCTCGAAGGCCGCCAGCAGGGCCTCGGCGCGGGGGCTGCGGCGCCCGTCGAGCTCGCCGAAGATGATCCTCGCGAACGGGCTCGAGTGACGGATCAGGCCCGGCTGCTCGATCACGGCGGCGATCTGGGCGACCCCGCCCATGACGTGCTCAGGCCCGACGATGGCGGCCATTTGCTCCCCGGCCTCGACCCCGTTCTGCAGCGACAGCACCGCCGTCTCGGCGCCGATCAGGGGCTCGAGCGCCCGGCCCGCGGCCTCGGTGTCGTAGAGCTTGACCGCGAACAGCACCACGTCGACCGGGCCGATCTCGGCCGCATCGTCGGTGGCCCGGGCGGGATCGATGGTGAGGTCGCCGTCGGGGCTGAGCAACCGCAGGCCGCCCTCGCGGATGGCGGCGAGGTGGGCGCCGCGGGCGATGAAGGTGACGGGAAAACCGGCCGCCGCCAGGCGCGCCCCGAAGCTGCCGCCGACGCCGCCCGTGCCCATCACCGCGAAGCTCGATCTCTCCTCGGCCATGGTTCGAAACACCATTTCCTGTGTATCAGCCAACACGCCGGATGTTACGACAGCCGGCACGTTATCTCCATCACGTCACCGCCCGCGCCTTGCCGCGCGGCGCCGACGGCACCATAGTCGCGTCCTTGAGCGGAGGGCTGGAGAGGGCGGCATGCCAGAGGGTCACAAAAGCTTCCTCCGGGCCACCGTCGCCTTCGGCGACTGCGACCCGGCGCAGATGATCTATTACCCCAACTACTTCCGCTGGTTCGATCAGGCGACCTGGAACCTGCTCGAGACCGCGGGCTTCTCCTGGGAGACCCTGCACGCCGACTACGGCGTCGCCGGGCTGCCCGCGGTCGAGGTCGACGCCAGGTTCGTGCTGCCGGTGAAGTGGCGCGACCGGCTGGTCTTCGAGACCTCGGTGCGCCGCGTCGGCCGCTCCAGCTTCCAGGTCGGCCACACCGTGCGCAAGGACGAGGCGGTCTGCGTCGAGGCCAACGAGGTCCGGGTCTGGGCCCGGCCCCACCCCGACGACCCCAAGCGGCTCAAGGGCTTCCCCATCCCGCCCGAGGTGGTCGAGCGGCTGCGCGCCCCGCCCGAGGCCGCGGAGGGCTCATGAAGATCAGCGCCGTCGAGACCATCCCGCTCAGCATCCCCTTCAGCCACGGCGGCCGGCCCCAGGGCTGGGGCGGGCGCCCCTGGGAGCGCCTCGACATCGTCGTGGTCAAGGTCGAGACCGACGCCGGCATCACCGGCTACGGCGAGGCCTTCGGCTACAACTGCCGCCGCGCCGTATGCGCGGCGGTCGACGACATGGTGGCGCCGCTGGCGGTGGGCCGCGAGGCCGGCGAGATCG
>CBDUZE010000015.1:0-97246 GCA_965371625.1 uncultured Alphaproteobacteria bacterium | reverse complement strand
ACCAGACCATGCGGATCAAGGAGTGGCAGGGCGAGGTGGTGTTCCTGCACGAGGTGGCGCCGGGCGCGGCCGATCGCTCCTACGGCATCCAGGTGGCCAAGCTCGCGGGCCTGCCGGGCGAGGTCGTGAGCCGCGCCATGCAGGTGCTCGAGCACATCGAGAACGGCGAGCAGAGCGGCGCCGTGGCCAGGCTCGCCGACGACCTGCCGCTGTTCACGGCGCGGCCGTCGGCGCCCGCCGCCAAGCCCGGGCCCTCGGCGCTCGAGGCCGCCTTCGCAGAGCTCAGCCCCGACGAGCTCAGCCCCCGCCAGGCGCTCGAGCTCATCTACCGGCTCAAGGCGCTGGCCAAGGAGGGCGAGGGGTGCTGATAGAATTCCACGTTACGTATGGGACCAATGACGTCATACGGACTTCACATTGGATATCCCACCGGATGATACACCATATGAAATCGTGTTATACTCGCTCGTGCGGTAGTCAGCATCACGCAATTCGACAATACTAATTGCGCCATGGATCCGAAACGCGTCCTTTTAATCGGTGTCGCAGATCCGAAAACGGAAATGCGCCAAGCGGATTTATTCTCGAACGTTAACCTAACAGAGATACATACGATTATTTGGAATCCTAGCGGACTAACAATTGATTTGTTTGGCGTGTCTCTCGTTGAAAGTTCCGGCATATACGATAGGACTACCGTTGATTTGGCGATTGATCAGTTAAAAATGCGTATGGGTGAGTTATTGGCATGGGTGAAGCAGGGCCATGCATTCATTATCTTAGCCCGCGATTTTCCCGTATTTTATAGCAGGATTGAATTTGGTTCAGAAGTACAAGATATTGCCAAAATTGCACCTATTAGTTGGGCTAATCCGATTCCTAAGAATGGAAGCATGATTGAATATTGTGGCCCCAAAGAAGCTCGGACTCAATTACAGTACATCCTTGATAATCCGCAGTATGAATACATCCTTGACAGCGCCGATCTCGTGCCTCTGTTAACAGTTTCTACGACCCAACCGACTCCTGCGCAGCTTGTAGCAGGATACCGGTACCTTGAGGCAGTTATTGTTGTGTTCGTCCCGCCTCCGGGGCCAGATACCAGTGTTCGCCATCTCGGCGACATAGTCGATGCTGCTGCTAATGAATTACCACGAAAGTTTCTTGAGGAACTGGTTGATCTTCCGAGTCGACTTGGGCGCATTGATCCGAGCCTTCCGAATTGGACCAACTTATTTCGTCTTCCTGAGGAGGCGGCAGCACACGCCGAGATAGATAAGCTTACGAGTGAAGTTACAGTCTTGCAGGAGTCTATTACGTCGTACCGTAAAGCGATTTCAGGAGCTCAGCCAGTCAAGCATCTATTTGCCAGTTCAGGTGATCAATTTGTCGACGCTGTCAAGGGTGCGCTTCATGAGCTAGGCCTAGAAATAATAGATGGTCCAACACCTCGTGCTGATTTACTAGCATGGGATGGAAATCAGGTCGCAGTGATCGAAGCAAAAGGACTAGACGGCCCGGCAAGAGAAAGCAATATGCGTCAATGTGAAAGGTGGCGGATGGATGTTATAGCTACGCTGAACAGCTCGCCAGAGGAGCGAGACGCTGAACCTGACCTTCGTCGATATGCTGCAAAACTCTCGGAGCTGGGCGTGCCCCTTGATGGTCCAGATTCGCCAACAGACTGCAAGGGTATTTTGATAATTGGAACATATCGAAAGAGACCATTGTCAGAGCGGATGGAACCAGATTTTGGAGACCCTTTGACGCGCACAATTAGCCGCTCACCGATATGCGCTCTTACCGGTCTTCAACTCTTGGGGCTGATGCTTGAGGCTAGGTTGGACCCAGAACGTCGCGAAGCGATCGTCGATTCCCTATTTGCGACGCGAGGAGTGCTTGGTGATGCGGCCGATTGGCGAAGTTTCCTCCACACGTGGTCCGAGAATCCGACCGAGCACGACGGAGGGGAGTCATAAGAAATGCGTGCGATGGTGCTGGAGAGGGCGGGCGCGCCCCTGGTGCCCCGAGACCTCCCGATCCCCGAGCCCGGGCCCGACCAGGTGCTGGTGCGGGTGAGCGCCTGCGGCGTCTGTCGCACCGACCTCCACGTCGTCGACGGCGAGCTTCCTGAGCCCAAGCTGCCGCTCGTTCCCGGCCACGAGATCATCGGCACCGTGGCCGCGACGGGCGCCGGCGTCGAGCACTTCTCCGCGGGCGCGCGGGTCGGCATCCCCTGGCTGGGCGCGACCTGCGGCGCCTGCCGCTACTGCCGCGCAGGGGCCGAGAACCTGTGCGCCCGGCCCGCCTTCACCGGCTACCAGCTCGACGGCGGCTACGCCGAGTACGCGCTCGCCGACGCCCGCTACTGCTTCGCGATCCCGGGCCACTATGGCGACGCCGAGGCGGCGCCCCTGATGTGCGCCGGCCTGATCGGCTACCGCGCGCTGCGCATCGCCGGCGAGGCCGAGCGCCTCGGCCTCTACGGCTTCGGCGCCGCCGCCCACATCGTCGCCCAGCTCGCCCGCCACCAGGGGCGGCGGGTGTTCGCCTTCACCCGCCCGGGCGACGCGGAGGCCCAGGCCTTCGCGGCCGAGCTCGGCGCCGAATGGGCCGGGGCCTCGGGCGAGGCGCCGCCCGAGCCCTTGGACGCCGCCATCATCTTCGCGCCCGTCGGCGCCCTGGTGCCCGAGGCGCTGAAGGCGGTGGACAAGGGGGGCACGGTGGTCTGCGCCGGCATCCACATGAGCGACATCCCGGCCTTCCCCTACCGGATTCTTTGGGAGGAGCGCGTCCTCCGCTCGGTCGCCAACCTGACACGCGCCGACGGCGAGGAATTTCTTGATTTGGCCCCACGCGTGCCGGTGCGAACCGAGGTCGAGCCCTTCCCGCTGGCCGAGGCCAACCGGGCCCTCGAGCGCCTGCGCTCGGGCCAGATCCGCGGCGCCGCGGTGCTGATGCTGGACTCTTAAGGCGAGCTTTCCGGCGCGGCCGGCCGGAGCTCGTTCAAGAACGGCCGGCCGTCCAGGAGCCGCTCGATGTTCTCGATCATGCGCGCCCAGCGGCGCTCCTGCTGGCCGCTGGTCCAGCCCGAGAGGTGGGGCGTCATGATGACGTTGTCGAGCGCCTCGAAGGGGTGGTCGGCGGGGCGCACCTCGCTCTCGCCCGCGGTGGCGTAATGGTACCAGGCGTCGAGCACGGCGCCGGCGATGCTACGTTCGCGGAGCGCCTGGTAAAGCGCCTCCTGATCGACGATGGGCCCCCGGGCGACATTGAACAGCACCGCCTCGGGCCTCATCAGGGCGATCGTGGCGGCGTCGACCAGCCCCTCGGTCGCCTCGCTCAAGGGGCAGCACACCACCAGGAAGTCGCAATCGGGGACGATGCGCCCGAGCTCGGCGTAGGCGACCAGGGCGTCGGGCTCGGGCTCGAGGGGCCGCGGCGTTCGGGTCGCCGCCAGCACCGCCATCTCGAAGCCGCGGGCGCGCCGGGCGATGGCGCGGCCGATGCGCCCGTAGCCCACCAGCGCGATACACTTGCCGCTGAGCTCGGGCCGGGTGGCGCCGCCCACACGCGGGTTCTCGGCCCAGCTCCCGGCGCGGAAGCGGGCGTCGCGGCCCTTAAGCCCGATGGTCCACTCGAGCATGCCGGCGAAGACGTACTCGGCGATGCCCACCTCGTGCTCGTAGACGTTGGCGACGGCGGCCCCGGCCGGCACCGCGTCGAGCGCGACCATGTCGTGGCCCGAGGCCGGGAGCTGCAAGAGCCGGAGCTGCGGCGCCGGCGGCAGGCGCGCCGAGTAGGTCAGGCTGATCATGGCCTGGGTGCTGGCGAACTTGGTCGCCAGGGTCTCGGGATCGTCGTCGTCCCCGGCCTCGACGATCTCGACCCGGTCGCCGAAGTGGCGCCTGAGCCGCTCGGCGCCGAGGCGCGCCAGCGATCCATAGAGCAGCAGCTTCACGCACACGTCCCCCGATGGCGAGCCAGGGCGGGCCACAGTCTGCCCCTGTGGCCGCGCCCTGGCAACGCGGCGCCCGCGGCCGGGGGGATGGGAACAAATCACGCCCTGAGCTGTTGTGCTCGCAGGGGCGGTATGGGGCGGGCGGGACGTGGCGGGCGGGGTGCCAGCCGCGCCCCCGACAGGAGGAGGGTTCGTTGGCACAATCGCGACGAGCGACGAGCGGGGGCCGCAAGCCCAGCACGCGCGGCGCCCCGGGTCGGGCGCGCTCGACGATTCGGATTGCGCCGCAATTTTGGCTGCGGCTCACGATCGCGGCCGCCGCCCTCCTGCTGGCGGCGAGCGCTCACGAGGTGTTGGGGCTCGACACCTCGCTGGAGGGCAAGATCAATCTCGCGGGGAGCGCGATTCTGGTCGCGGCGGCGCTTCTGGGATTGGGCTTCGGCGCGCAATGGGCGGTCATCAGGTTGCGCGCGGCGCGCCAGCGCTGACGCGGTCCGGCCCGCCGAGGGCCGGCCTCAGAAGGTCACCACGCTGCGGATCGACTCGCCATCGTGCATCAGCTTGAAGGCGTTGTTGATCTCGTCCAAGGGCATGACGTGGGTGATCAGCTCGTCGATGGCGATCTTGCCCTCCATGTACCAGTCGACGATCCGGGGCACGTCGGTGCGGCCGCGGGCGCCGCCGAAGGCGGTGCCCCGCCACACCCGCCCGGTGACCAGCTGGAAGGGGCGGGTGGCGATCTCCTGGCCGGCGCCGGCGACGCCGATGATGGTCGATTCGCCCCAGCCCTTGTGACAGCACTCGAGCGCCTGGCGCATGGTGGCGACGTTGCCGATGCACTCGAAGCTGTGGTCGGCGCCGCCCTTGGTGAGCGCCACCAGATGGGCCACCAGGTCGCCCTCGACCTCGTTCGGGTCGACGAAGTGGGTCATGCCGAAGCGCTCGGCCAGGGCCCGCTTGCCGGGGTTGAGGTCGACGCCCACGATCAAATCGGCGCCCACCATGCGGGCGCCCTGGATGACGTTGAGGCCGATGCCGCCGAGCCCGAACACCACCACGTTGTCGCCGGGCCGCACCTTGGCGGTATTGATCACCGCGCCGATCCCGGTGGTGATGCCGCAGCCGATGTAGCACACCTTGTCGAAGGGCGCGTCCTCGCGGATCTTGGCCACCGCGATCTCGGGCAGCACGGTGTAGTTGGCGAAGGTCGAGGTGCCCATGTAGTGGAAGATGCTCTCGCCGCTTGCCGAGAAGCGGCTCGAGCCGTCGGGCATCACGCCCCTTCCTTGAGTCTCGCGGATCGCCTGGCACAGGTTGGTGCGCCCCGAGAGGCAATAGTCGCACTGCCGGCACTCGGGCGTGTAGAGCGGGATGACGTGATCGCCCGCGGCGACGCTCGCCACGCCGGCGCCGACCTCGACCACCACGCCGGCGCCCTCGTGGCCGAGGATGGCGGGAAAGAGGCCCTCGGGGTCGGCGCCCGAGAGCGTGAAGTCGTCGGTGTGGCAGACCCCGGTGGCCTTGATCTCGACCATAACCTCGCCGGCCCTGGGGCCATCCAGGGTCACGGTCTCGATGCTCAAGGGTTCGCCGGCCTTGTGGGCCACCGCCGCGCGCACCTCCATGCCAAGCCTCCCTCGTCCCGTGGTTCGCCCGATTGGGGCGAGGGTAGCGGCGCCGCCGGAGAGGGTCAATGCGAGCCCGCGACGGGCCCGGGCCCGCGATCGAGGCGTGCTTGCCGCGCCGCCCGGCCGTCGCCATATGTGCCCAACACACTGCTCGCAAGGGCTCGAGCCGGGGCGGTCGGGAATGAAAACCGGGGACGTTATCGAGATTGCCCGGCGCATCGTCGACGAAGGGCTGGCGGGCGCCCCGCGGCACCAGCTGCTGGGCGATCTCAGCGCCCGCATGGTGAACGCCGGGGTGCCTTTGCAGCGCGCCTACGTGGTGCAACCCACCTTGCACCCGGTGATCGCCGCCCACGGCTTCGAGTGGCTGCGCCGCGAGGACAAGGCGACCCAGCAGGACTTCGCGCGGCGCGGCGACGTACCCTCCGACATGTGGTTGCGCAGTCCGTTCCACCACATGAGGAGCACCGAAAAGCGCACGCTGCGGCGCCGCCTCGAAGACAGCAACCAGCCCTCCGAATTTCCCATGCTCGACGAGCTCAGGGAGCAGGGGGCGACGGACTACTTCGCGGTCGCCACCAGCTTCGGCGAGGCCGGCGTGATCGGACCCATCAAAGGCATCCTCTCGTCGTGGACCAGCGATCGTCCCGGCGGCTTCGGCGACGACGACATCGAAGCCATCGAGTTCCTGCTGCCGGTGCTGGCGCTGGCCATCAAGGCGGCGACCACCGCCACCATCGCCACCAACGTGGCCGAGACCTACCTCGGCCGCGACGCCGGCCAGCGGGTCTTGAGCGGCGAGATCCAGCGCGGCTCGGTGGAAACCATCCGCGCGGTGCTGTGGTACTGCGACCTGCAGGGCTTCACCAAGATCGCCGACAGCTCGCCCCGCGACCAGATCATCCCCTTGCTCAACGACTACTTCGAGGTCATGGTCAAGGCCCTGGAGGGCCAGGGCGGCCAGGTCTTGAAGTTCATGGGGGACGGCCTGATGGCGATCTTCAGGCTGGACGAGGACGATGACGAGCGGGTCTGCAACGTCGCCCTCGACGCCGCCCAAGAGGCCCTGGCGGGGGTCGCCGAGCTCAGTGCCGCGCGCGCCAAGGCCGGGCTGCCGACCACCAGTTTCTCCCTGGCGCTGCACTTGGGCGACGTGATGTACGGCAACGTCGGCTCGCTCGACCGCCTCGACTTCACCGTCGTCGGGCCGGCGGTCAACGAGGTGAGCCGCATCGAGGCGATGTGCGGCTCGCTCGATCAGGCGCTCATCATCTCGGCGGCCTTCGCCGCGGCGGCAGGCCGCACCACCGACCGCCTGGCCTCGCTCGGCCGCTATGCGTTGCGTGGCGTGCGTCGGCCCCAGGAGCTCTATACCCTGGTCGGCGACGACGCCGCCGAGGTCGGGGCCGAGGCCGACGCCTGAGCGAGGCAAACATGTTCGAGCTGACCGACAAGGTGGCGCTGATCACCGGCTCCACCAAGGGCATCGGCAAGGCCATCGCCGAGGCCATGGCCGGGGCCGGCGCCCGGGTCGTGATCTCGAGCCGCAAGATCGAGGCTTGCGAAAAAGTGGCGGCCGAGATCGGCGCCGCGGGCGGCGCGGCCATCGCCATCCCCTGCAACATCTCGCACCGCGACCAGCTCGAGGCCCTGGTCGAGGGCACCATGTCGGCCTGGGGCCGCATCGACGTGCTGGTCTGCAACGCCGCCGCCAACCCCCACTTCGGGCCCAGCGGCGAGATCCCGGATCAGGCCTTCGACAAGACCATGGACACCAACGTCAAGAGCAACCTCTGGCTCTGTCACCTGGTGCTGCCCGAGATGGCCGAGCGCGAGGACGGCGCCATCATCATCGTCTCCTCGATCGCCGGCCTGATAGGCTCCGTGGCGCTCGGCACCTATGCCATCACCAAGGCCGCCGACATGCAGATCGCCCGCAACCTGGCGGTCGAGTACGGGCCCCGAAACGTGCGCGTCAACTGCATCGCGCCGGGGCTCATCCGCACCGATTTCGCCCGCGCGCTGTGGCAGAACCCCGAGATCCTGGCGCGCTCGGTGCGGGGCACGCCGCTGGGGCGCATCGGCGAGCCCGACGAGATCGCCGGCGCCGCCGTGTTCCTGGCCTCCGCCGCCGGGCGCTACGTCACCGGCCAGACCATTGTCATCGACGGCGGCGTCACCATCGCCCGCGGCGGCTAGGGAGCGCCGGGTAAACACCAAGGGGAGCGCGATGCCGCCGCCGGCGAGCCCGATGGCCTCACGCGGCAGAGACCGTCCGGCCGGCAGGCGAGCCTTGCAAAGCGCAGTCGCGAAGCTCGGCGCCGCGCTCTCTCGCCCGCGGCCCGAGGCCACCGTGGCTCACCTAATCCAGCCACCATAAATAGACACCCTCAACCCCGAAGCGTAGACTTCGCCCCAATCGGCGTCAGCCTTCAGGGAGACTCAAGGTGGCCCCAAAGGGCGTTCAGCGCAAGCTTGCGGCGATCCTCTTCGCCGATGTGGTCGGCTACTCGCGGCTCGTCGGCGCCGACGAGGAAGGCACGATCGCGCGCCTCAAGGTCCTCCGCGACGAGGTAATCGACCCCAGCATCGTCCGGCATCACGGCCGCATCGTTAAGACCACGGGCGACGGCCTGCTGGTCGAGTTCGCGAGCGTGGTCGACGCCATACGCAACGCCGCCGAGATCCAGCGGGCGATGGCCGAGCGCAACGCCTCCCTGCCCGAGGGCGAGCGCATCGCGTTCCGGGTCGGCGTCAACCTCGGCGACATCGTTATCGAGGGCGAGGACATCCTGGGCGACGGCGTCAACGTCGCGTCGCGCCTGGAGGGCCTGGCGGAGCCTGGAGGCGTATGTGTCTCGGGCACCGCTTTCGACCAGGTCCGCGACAAGATAGACGTTGGCTACGAATACCTCGGCGAACAAGAGGTCAAGAACATCGAGCGCCCGGTGCGGGTCTACCGCGTGCTTCTCGAGCCCGAGGCCGCGGGCACGGTGGTCGGAGAGGCACCCGCGCCTCGCCGCCTGTGGCAACAGCCCGTGTTGGCGGTGCTGGGCGTTGTGCTCCTTGTGATCGGCGGCTTCGCGATCTGGAGCACCTATCGCCAGCCGGCGGTGGAACCGGCGTCGATCGAGCGCATGGCCTTCCCGCTGCCCGACAAGCCCTCGATCGCGGTCCTGCCCTTTGACAACCTGAGTGGCGATCCTGATCAGGAGTATCTGGGCGACGGAATAACCGAGAACGTCATCGCCTCGCTCTCCAAGGTTTCGGAAATGCTGGTGATCGCGCGCAACTCGACCTTCACCTACAAGGGCAAGCCGGTGAAGGTGCAGCAGGTGGCCGAGGAGCTGGGCGTGCGCTACGTGCTCGAGGGCAGCGTCCAGCGGTCGGGCGACGAGTTGCGGGTGACGGCGCAGCTGATCGACGCGGTGGAGGGGCACCACCTGTGGTCCGAACGGTACGACCGGCAGCTTGAAGACCTCTTCGCCGTTCAGGACGATATCACGCAGAAAATCGTTACCGCCCTCCAGGTCGAGTTGACCGAGGGCGAACAAGCCCGCGTGCGAGCGCAGTCGACGAACAACCTGGAGGCTTGGGGCTACTCCGTCAGGGGAAGCTCATTGGCGGTGCGCGCCACCAAGGAGGACAACGCCCGGACGCGAGAGCTGTTCGAACGCGCGGTCGAGCTGGACCCGAACTACGCTTGGGCGTGGGCGATGATCGCCCGGACCCATTGGTACGACGCACGGTTCGGGTGGAGCGCATCGCGAGCCAATTCGTCGCGAAAGGCCGTGGAGAATGTGAAAAAAGCTCTCGCGCTGGACCCGGAGGACGCCGAGGCTCACGCTCTGATGGGGGGCATTTACCTGGTTCGGCGGGAGTACGACAAGGCGCTTGCAGAGGGACGCAAGGCGCTCGAACTGGGCCCCAACATGGCCCAGGTCAAGGCGACCGTGGCGTATACCATGCGCACCCTCGGCGAATGGGATGAAGCCATCGCCTTGAGCGAATCGGCGATGCGCGCCCACCCTTCTCATCCGTCCTGGTATCTGCTTCAGCCGGGAATAGCTTACATTTTCAAAGGCGAATTCGCATCGGCGATCGCCACGGCGGAACGGGCGCTGCGCCGCGCCGAAAGTAACTTCATGAAGGCAGGGTTCAATTTGTATTTGGCCGGCGCCCACAGCGAGGCCGGTCACGAGGACGACGCACGCAGGCACATGGCAGAGGTGCTGAAACTAAATCCCGCGTTCTCGGTGCGGTTCATGCGCCGCATCTCCTTCTACAAGAACCCGGCCCATCTGGAGCGCTATCTCGACGCCCTGCGCAAGGCGGGGCTGCCGGAGTGAGGAGGCTCGGCACCCCGCGGCAGGGCTGACGATCACCCGCGCCTCCCGCGCTTCACCAGAGAGCCGCGGCGATCAAGCCTGAGCGTCCGCGCCTCGGCGAGGGGCTCCAAGGTGCGCACCGAGGCTGCACGGACGATTCCCGGGAGCCCGAGAGCCGCTTGCTCGCCGCCCCCGCCCCCGCCGGCGCTTCGATCGCGGCACTGTCCGGCCGGCGCCCGAATGTGCGATTATGGCGCCGAGAACAGGCGCCATGGATTCCCTTCCCGATCCCACCCGTATCGTCGACGGCGCGGCGCTCGAGGCCGCCTTCGCGGTGCTCGCCGCCGAGCCCCTGGCGCCCGCCACCCGGGCCGCGGTGCTGGCGCTCCTGAAGGCGACCCTGGACACGGGCCGCGCCGAGGTACGCCGGCGCTTCGAGGACGACGCCGACGGCAGCGCCGCGGTGCGCGGCAACTGCCTGCTCATCGACGAGGTGGTGCGCGGGCTCTTCGACTTCGCCGCCCGCCACGTCTACCCGGTCACCAACCCCACCGCCGGCGAGCGCCTCGGGCTGGTCGCCGTGGGCGGCTACGGGCGCTGTGAGCTGGCGCCCTACTCCGACGTCGATCTCCTCTTCCTGCTGCCCTACAAACAGACGCCCTGGGGCGAGCAGGTGGTTGAGTACATGCTCTACATGCTCTGGGACCTGGGGCTCAAGGTGGGGCACGCCACCCGCTCGGTCGACGAGTGCATCCGCCTCTCGCGCGCCGACCTGACGATTCGCACCTCGATCCTCGAGGCCCGCTACCTGTGGGGCGACGAGGGCCTCTACAAGGAGATGCGCGAGCGCTTCCTGAACCAGGTGGTGGCCGGCAGCGGCCCCGATTTCGTCGAGGCCAAGCTCGCCGAGCGCGACGCCCGTCACCAGCGCATGGGCGACTCGCGCTACCTGCTGGAGCCCAACATCAAGGACGGCAAGGGGGGCTTGCGCGACCTCCACACCCTGTTCTGGATCGCCAAGTACCTCTATCGCGCGGAGCGTGCCGACGACCTCGTCGAGGTGGGCGTGCTGCTGCCCGAGGAGCTGCGCCGCTTCGTCAAGGCCGAGCGGTTCCTGTGGGCGGTGCGTTGCCACCTCCATTACCTGGCGGGGCGCCCCGAGGAGCGCCTCACCTTCGACAGCCAGGCCGAGATCGCGCGCCGCCTCGGCTACACCCACCACGCCGGCACCAGCGGCGTCGAGCGCTTCATGAAGCATTACTTCCTCAACGCCAAGGACGTCGGCGACCTCACCCGCATCTTCTGCGCCGCGCTCGAGGAGCAGCACAAGCGCCGGCCCCGCTTCCGCCTGCCCAGGCTGGGCCGGCGTCAGCGCGAGGTCGAGGGCTTCCCGGTCGAGGGCGATCGCCTCACGGTGGCCGACGACGAGGCCTTCAGCCGCGAGCCGGTGGAGATGATCCGGCTCTTCCAGGTCGCCCAGGCCGGCGAGCTCGACGTCCACCCCAAGGCCCTGCGGCTGATCCGACGCAACCTCAAGCGGATCGACGGCAAGCTCCGCGCCGCGCCCGAGGCCAACCGCCTGTTCCTGGAGATCCTGACCTCGCGCAAGGACCCCGAGATCGCGCTCATGCGCATGAACGAGGCCGGCGTGCTGGGGCGCTTCATGCCCGATTTCGGCCGCGTCGTGGCCCAGATGCAGCACGACATGTATCACGTCTACACCGTCGACCAGCACACCATCCGGGCGATCGGCATCCTCGCCCGCATCGAGCGCGGCGAGCTCGGGCAAGACCATCCGCTCTCCGACGAGATCATCCACAAGGTGGAGTCGCGGCGCGCCCTTTACCTCGCGCTGCTGCTTCACGACATCGCCAAGGGCCGCGGCGGCGACCACTCGAAGCTGGGCGCCGGAATCGCCACCAAGTTGGGCCTCAGGCTCGGGCTCAGCGCGGCCGAGACCGAGACCACGGCGTGGCTGGTGCGCCACCATCTTCTGATGAGCGCCACCGCCTTCAAGCGCGATATCGCCGATCCCAAGACCGTCGAGGACTTCGTCGCCGTGGTGCAGAGCCGCGAGCGCTTGCGTCTGCTCCTGGTGTTGACGGTGGCCGATATCCGCGCCGTCGGCCCCGGCGTGTGGAACGGCTGGAAGGGTCAGCTCTTGCGCGACCTCTACTATCGTGCCGAGGAGGTGATGACCGGGGGTCACGAGGCCGAGGCGCGCGCCGGCCGGGTTGCCGCGGTCCACCTGAGCTTAAGCGAACGGCTCGCCGATTGGCGCCAGGAAGAGGTCGCGGCGCACCTCGCCCGGGGCTACGATTCCTACTGGCTCTCGGCGCCGATCGAGACCTTGCTGCGCCACGCCCGGCTGATGCGCGCGGCCGACCGCGACGGCGCGCCGCTCACCGTCGAGACCCTGATCGACCGCTTCAAGTCGATCGCCGAGGTCACCGTCTACACCGCCGACCACCCCGGTCTCTTCGCCCAGGTGGCGGGCGCCATGGCGGTCAGCGGGGCCAACATCGTCGACGCCAAGATCTTCACCACCGCCGACGGCATGGCCATCGACACCTTCTTGATCCAGGACGCCGAGGGCGGCGCCTTCGCCGGCGCCGACAAGCTCAGGCGGCTCAGGACGGCGGTCGATGAGAGCCTGGCCGGCCGGCTCCGGCCCCACCAGGTGCTGGCCGCCGGGCGCGGCCTGCCGAGCCGGGCGCGGCGGGCCTTCGCGGTGGCGCCCCAGGCCTTCATCGACAACAAGGCCAGCAACCGCCACACCGTGATCGAGGTCAACGGCCGCGACCGTCCGGGCTTCCTTTACGACGTGACGCGCACCCTCACCGACCTCGGTCTCTCGATCTCGAGCGCCCACGTCACCACCTTCGGCGAGCGCGCGGTCGACGTCTTCTACGTCAAGGACGTGTTCGGGCACAAAGTGACCAGCGAGGACAAGCTGACGACGATCCGCGAGCGCCTGCTGGCGGTGCTCGAGGCGCGCGAGGGGGCGACGCCCAAGGCCAGGCGCGGGGCGACGGCGGCGGCCGAATAGGCCCCGTCGGCCCTGGCCCGAGAGCGGTTCCGCATTGATGGGAACCGCTCCCGGCTCTTTTCGCTCGCGGCAGCGGACCCAAGGGTCCGCGCCTGCGCGGGCGCGCCGGACAACCGGCGGGCCGCGGTCGCGGCCTGAGATCGCTTCCAATTAACCTGGAACCGCTCTAGCCTGCGCTCAAGCTTTCACGGGCGGCGAGAATCGGCTATCACGCGCCCATGGCGCTCGTCCGCTATGCCGCCACCGTCGGCGGGCTGACCATGATCAGCCGCGTCCTCGGCTTCGCCCGCGACATCCTAATCGCGGCCACGCTCGGTGCGGGTCTGGTGGCCGACGCCTTCTTCGTCGCCTTCAAGCTGCCCAACTTCTTTCGCCGCCTGTTCGCCGAGGGCGCCTTCAACGCCGCCTTCGTGCCGATCTTCTCCGAGCTTCTCGAGCGCGAGGGACGGGAGCAGGCCCGCGCCTTCGCCGAGCAGGCGCTGAGCGTCCTCTTGCTCACCCTGATGCTGTTCGTCTCGCTCTTGCAGGCCGCCATGCCCTGGGCCATGCTGGGGTTCGCGCCGGGCTTCGCCGCCGACCCGGCCAAGTTCGACCTCGCCGTCCACTTCACGCGCCTCACCTTCCCCTACCTTCTGTTCATCAGCCTGGTCTCGCTGATGGGGGGCGTGCTCAACTCGCTCCACCGTTTCGCCGCGGTGGCGGCGACGCCCATTCTGCTCAACCTCTCCCTGATCGGGGCGCTGCTGGTGCTCTCGAACTACACCGAGAGCTCCGGTCACGCGCTCGCCTGGGGCGTGAGCCTGGCTGGCATCCTGCAGTTCCTGTGGCTCGTCGCCGCGTGCCGGCGGGCCGGCGTCGGCCTCAGGCTGCCGCGCCCGCGGCTGACGCCCAGGCTCCGCGAACTGCTGCGCCGCATGCTGCCGGCGGTGCTGGGCGCCGGCGTGGTCCAGGTCAACCTGGTGGTCGACGTGATCCTGGCCTCGTTCCTGCCCCAGGGCTCGGTGTCGTATCTCTTCTACGCCGATCGCCTCAACCAGCTTCCCATCGGCGTCGTCGGCGTGGCCGTGGGCACGGCGCTGCTGCCGCACTTGTCGCGCGAGCTGGCGGCGGGGCGCGAGAGCGCGGCCGAGCAAAGCCAGAATCGGGCGGCCGAGATCGCGCTTCTGCTGACGCTGCCGGCGGCGGTGGCGCTGATCGCCATCGCCGGGCCGCTGATCGCCGTGCTCTTCGAGCGCGGTGCCTTCGGCCCGGCCGAGACGCGGGCCACGGCGCTGGCGCTCATCGCCTACGCGGTCGGGCTCCCGGCCTACGTGCTGGTGAAGGTGCTGACGCCGGGTTTCTTCGCCCGCAAGGACACCGTCACGCCGATGCGTATCGCGGTCCTCGCCATGATCGTCAACCTGGTCCTCAACCTCGTCCTCATGGGGCCCCTGAAGCACGCCGGCCTGGCGCTGGCCACGGCCTTGAGCGCGTGGCTCAACATCGCGCTCCTGGCCTACTTCTTGCGCGCCCGTGGGCATCTGCACTTCGACGCTCGGCTCAGGCGCCGGCTGCCGCGCATGGTGCTGGCCTCGGCGCTGATGGGGCTCGCCCTGTGGCTGGCGGCGTGGGCGCTCGCCGCGCCGCTGGCGGGCGGCCTTGGGCTGAAGGCGGCGGCGCTCAGCCTCCTGGTGATGGGCGGCCTGGCGCTCTACGCCCTCCTGGCCCAGGGGCTCGGCGCCGCGCGCCTGGGCGAGCTCAAGGCGATGCTGGCGCGCCCCGGCGCCTGAGGCCCCCGCTTGACCGTCACCCGGGGCGACGGCATAACTCCGCCTCGCCCTTCGCTTTTCCCAATCACGGCCCGGCCAAGCGCAGCGATGAACCGCATCTTCTCGGGCATCCAGCCCACCGGCAACCTCCACCTCGGCAACTACCTCGGCGCGATTCGCAACTGGGTCGCGCTGCAGGCCGACTACGAGTGCATCTACTGCATCGTCGACCTGCACGCCATCACCATGCGTCAGGACCCGGACGAGCTGCGCGACAGCACCCGCGAGGTGGCGGCGAGCCTCCTGGCCTCGGGCATCGATCCCGGGGCCAGCATCGTCTTCAACCAGAGCCAGGTCGCGGCCCACGCCGAGCTGGCCTGGATCTTCAGCTGCGTGGCCCGGCTCGGCTGGCTCAACCGCATGACCCAGTTCAAGGAGAAGGCGGGCAAGGACCGCGAGAACGCCAGCGTCGGGCTCTATGCCTACCCGACGCTGATGGCCGCCGACGTCATGGTCCATAAGGCCACCCACGTGCCCGTGGGCGAGGACCAGAAGCAGCACCTGGAGCTCACCCGCGACATCGCCCAGTCGTTCAACAGCCAGTACGGGGTCGATTGCTTCCCGCTGGTCGAGCCCCTCATCTTCGGTGCCGCCACCCGGGTGATGTCGCTCAGGGACGGCAGCGCCAAGATGAGCAAGTCGGACCCCTCCGACAACTCGCGGATCAACCTCACCGACGCCCCCGATCTGATCGCCCGCAAGATCCGCCGCGCCCGCACCGATCCCGATCCCCTGCCCGGCGCCCCGGCGGGGCTCGAGGGGCGGCCCGAGGCGGCCAACCTGGTGGGCATCTTCGCGGCGCTCGCCGACGCCTCGCCCGCCGACATCTGCCGCCGCTTCGACGGCGCCCCGTTCTCGCGCTTCAAGGAGGAGCTCACCGAGCTCGCGGTGGCCGAGCTGACGCCCATCACCACCGAGATGAACCGCCTGCTGGCGGCGCCGGACCATGTCGACCAGGTGCTGCGCGAGGGCGCCGAGCGCGCCCGGGCGATCGCCGAACCGGTGCTCGCCGAGGTCCACGACATCGTCGGATTCTTGAGACCCTGAGCGCCACCGCCGCGGCGCCGCCGCTCCGCTTCTTGAAGCCCGCGGGCGCGGCGCCTACGTAGTGAAGCGCTGCCGCCGGGTGATGGGCCTCCGGGTGATGGGCCTGCGGGGGAAGGGTATGACGGAGATCGGCGACGAGGTCGAGACGCGGCGCCGCCTGCCGCTCCGGGGCCAGGGCCTCTCGCGCCCCCTGAAGCCGATCGCGTTTCTGATCGTCGCGGCGCTCTTGCTCTACTATCCGATCGGCATGATCTGGGTCCACCAGATCGACGACGACGTCGATTTCGTGGCGCCGACCTCGGATATCGGGGCGGGCGCAAGCGCGGTGGTGGCGATGGCCGCGGCGCTCATCGATCGCGAGGTCAACCAGCACCGCTGGGTGGCCAACGATCCCTTCTTCGAGCCGCCCAATCTGTTGGACAACATGCCCAACTACCAGCAGGGCATCATCGGGGCGCTGGCCCGCTTCGCCTTCGAGCTCACCGATCAGATCGGCCGCACCCGGGGCTCGAGCCAGACCGATCCCCAGCTCCAGGAGGCGGCGGGCCTGCTGCAGTACTCGGGCACCAAGTGGATCTTCGATTTCTCGACCTCGATCGCGCCCACGGCGACGTCGGAGGCGCAGTACCGCAAGGCGCGCCGCGCCCTCATCGACTACAACCAGCGGCTCAGCCTGGGCGAGGCCGTGTTCGAGCGCCGCGCCGACAACCTGCTCGCCACCCTCGACCGCATGGCCCTCGACCTCGGGTCGTCCTCCGCCGTGCTCGACAGGCGGATCGCCGAGCACGCCGGGGCGATCATCGATTTTCAGGCCGACGACCTGTTCTACGGCGTCAAGGGCCAAGTCTACGGCTACTACATGCTGGTGCGCGAGCTCGGCCACGACTTCGACAAGGTGATCCGCGAACGCCAGCTCGATGCGGCCTGGAGCCAACTCCTCGACAGCATGCGCCAGGTCGTCGAGCTCGACCCCTGGGTCGTGGTGAACGGGGCGCCCGACGGTCAGTTCCTGCCCAACCATCTCGCCGCCCAGGGCTTCTATCTGTTGCGCGCCCGCACCCAGTTGCGCGAGATCACCAACATCCTGCTCAAATAGGCGCCTCAAGCGGACGCCATGCCGCCGCTTGCCGGAGCGGGCGGCTAGATGGCAGGATATGCGCCGCCCAGAGCCATTCGTGGAGCCCGAGGCGATGACCGAGGCGGATGCCAAGTCCGGGGGGTCCCGGAAATTCCTGGTGGTCGTCGACGACACCCCGGAATGCCGGGTGGCGTTGCGCTTCGCCAGCCGCCGCGCCGAGGCCACCGGCGGCAGGGTGACGCTCTTGTACGTCATGGAACCGGCCGACTTCCAGCATTGGATGGCGGTCGGCGACCTGATGCGGCAGGAGGCTCGCGAGGCCGCGGAGCAAGTGCTCCAAGGCCTCGCCGCCGAGGTCAACGAGCTCTCCGGCATCATGCCCGAGCTGGTGGTGCGCGAGGGGCGCCGCCTCGACGAGCTCCTGGCCCTGATCGAGGAGGACCACGACATCCGGGTCCTGGTGCTGGGCGCGGCGCCCGGCGCCGAGGGGCCGGGGCCGCTGGTCAGCGCGCTCGCCGGCCAGATCTCCGGCTCCTTCCGCATCCCCTTCACCATCGTCCCCGGTACCCTCTCCGACGCCCAGATCGACGAGCTGACGTGAGCGAGGGCGCGCGAAAGCGCGGCGCGACCTCGGCCCCTTTCCAGCCTCGGCGGCGCGCTGTTGTGCGCCCAATCGCGATGTGCTACCAGACCCCGGTCCGACCCGAGTGAGCCGCCATGCCCCTGAAGTGCCGAGCGACCTCCAATCCGGTGGTCTTCGAGCATTCGCGGGCCGGGCTGCCAGCGGTGAAGGAGGTCGGCGCCGTGTAGAGGGGGCTGGGGGTAAGGCCGTCGCGGCCGCGGTCTCTTGCCGCCCCGGCGACGGAAAGCGATCAAGAACAAGAGCCGGTCTTCCCGATTTCCGAGAGACGGTCTCAAAACCGCGAAGAAGAACTGGCACCGAGGTAGGCGAGAGAGTTCGACAGATGCTGGAAGCGAGTTGGATCGCGCGGCCTTGGCCGCGCGGGGGGCGCAGGCTCCTCACCCTTTCCTTGGCGGCGTTTCTTGTCGTTGGCCTGGGCGCCGTGCCACGGGCGGGAGAGGTGTTGGCGGGCGATGTCCGGGCGCTCGCCGAAACCTTCTCCAAGGCCGGCTACGGCCTCGCGGAGGTCCGGGACGGCGCGCTTGTGCCGCGCCTGTTCCTCGCCAGCCTGCCGCCCGACTTGGCCGCGGTGCGCTCGGCCCGCGTTCGCAAGGGCCTCTTTCTGCGCGCGCTCCTGCCCCTGGTGCTGCGCGCCAACGAGGCGCTGTGGGCCAAGCGCGAACGCATGCTGGACCTGATGCGCCAGCTCGAGGACGGCGACGAGGTGGCGTGGTCGGAGCGGGCCTGGCTCACCAGCCTGGCCGACGAGTTTGGCGTCGCCGGCGATGACTTCGCGACCCTGCGCCGCCGCGTCGACGTCGTTCCGCCGGCGCTCGCCCTGGGCCAGGCCGCCGCCGAATCGGGTTGGGGTACCTCGCGCTTCGCCTCCATGGGCAACGCCGTGTTCGGGCAGCGGACGTGGGTTCGCGGCGACGGCCTGGTACCGGGGCGGCGCGACCGCGACAAGCGGCACGAGGTGAAGTCGTTCCGGGATCTGCCGGGCTCGGTCGCCGCCTACATGATGAACCTCAACCGCCACCCGGCCTATCGCGCCTTCCGCGCCAGGCGCTCGGAAATGCGCCAGGGCCGAGGCGAGCTCGAAAGCATGGCTCTGGTCGGCACCCTGGTGCGCTACGCCGAGGACGGCTTGGGCTACCTCGAGACGCTGAAGAGCATCATCCGCGTCAACCGCCTGCTCGAGCTCGACCGGGCGCGGCTGCGGGGGCCCCGGGCGCGGCCCGTGCCGAAGCCCGAGATCGGGGCCTGAGGCCGGAGCGCGGCGCCGCTCAAGGCACGAAGAACTGCACCCCGTACCAGCGCCAGCGCTGGCCCTCGGCCGGCACGGTGCAGTTGATGCGCGCCCGCCCCGGCGGGAACGGGGCGTCGAGGCGAACCTCGAAGCGGCGCTCGCCGAGCCGCTCGACCCGCGCCGGCTCGCGCTGATGCGAGGTGTAGCAGGCGAGCTGGCGCAGGCCCGTGATCTCCTTGGCGACGGTGAAGCCGAAGGCCGGCGGATTGACCGTCAACAAGGCGTCGCGCGGCGCCACGTCGGCGACCGGCAGGGGCAGCGCGTTGGCGGCCTGCCTGAAGCGGCCGATGCCGCCGTAGGTCTCGTTGAGGGCGAAGCGCGACAAGCTGTAGATGTCGTGCCCGGCGTAAGCGACCCCTGAATGCTGGCCGAAGGCGGCCTTGAAACCGGCCTCGATCACCACCGCGCGCGCGGCCAAGCTGTACTCGCCGTAAGGATAGGCGAAGAGCTCGGGCTCAGCGCCCAGCTCGGCGGCGAACCGCCGGTTCGATTTCGAGATCTCGGCGGCGTTGCGGCGCGGGCTCGCCGTGACCATGTGCAGGTGCGACGCGGTCTGGCTGCCGATGGTGACGCCGGCGCGCGCGAGATCGCGGATCTGGTCCCAGCTCATATAGCCGCGCAGCCCCTGGTCCACCGGATCGGTGGCCACGAACAGGGTGAAGGGGAGGCCCGCCGCCTTGAGCCGCGGCCAGGCTTCGGTGTAGACCGAGAGATAGGCGTCGTCCACGGTGATGGCGATGGTGCGATCCGGGAGCGGGGTGCGCGCCCTTAGCGCGGCGACGATCTCGGGCAGGGGAAGGACGCTATACTTGCCGGTGGCGATCTCCGCGAGATGGGCCTCGAACTGCTCGATCGCGATGTTGGTCGAGGGCACGCCGCCCTCGCCGAAGCGGTGATACATGAAGATGACTGCGGAATCGGTGGCCCGGGCCGCGGGCGCCGCCGCGCCGAGAACGGCGGCGATCAGCAGGCCCCAAAGAGCCCCGCGGGTTGGCTTGCGCGCGACCATGTCTGCGGAGCAAAGACCGCTCCAATGCGTTTGTCCAGCATGATTTTCCGCCACCCCGCGCGATGAAGGTGCTGGCCTTCGATACGGCGCTTGCCGCCTGCTCCGCCGCCGCCTGGTGCGAGGGCGAGATTCTCGCCGCGCGTCACCAGCGCCTCGAACGGGGCCACGCCGAGGCCCTGATGCCGATGGTGGAAGCGGTGCGGGCCGAGGCGGGACTGGCTTACCATGAGTTCGACCTCATCGCCGTGACGGTCGGCCCCGGCACCTTCACCGGCCTTCGCATCGGCCTCGCCGCGGCTCGTGGCCTGGCCCTCGCGAGCGGCGTCGCGCTGGTCGGCCTCACCACCCTCGAGGCGGTGGCCTGGGGCATCCCAGAGCAGGTGCGCGGCGCCGACCCGGTGCTCGCGGTGCTCGACGCCCGCCGCGGCGAGGTCTATGCCCAGGCCTTCGGCCCCGCCCTCGAGCCCCTCGGCGCGCCTGCCCTCACCACGCCACGGGGGGCCCGGGAGCTGATCCCCGGGGGCCCGGCCCTGGTGGTCGGGACGGGCGCCGAGCTGATCCTCGAGCCTAGGGACGGCGCGCCCCCGGGGTTCCGCCTCGCCGAGGCGCCGGCGCTTCCCGACGCCGCCGTCGTGGCGGCGCTCGCGGCGCGCCGGGGCCCGGAGGCGGCGGGCACGGCGCCGCCGGCGCCGCTCTACCTTCGCCCGCCCGACGCCAAGCTGCCGGGCGCCGCCAAGGGCAACCGATCATGAGCCGGATCTGGGCTGGCGCCGCGGGCGCGGGCGCGCTCGATTTGTTGGCCGCGCTTCACGGCGCCAGCTTTGCCGAGGCCTGGGACCGCGACTCGCTGGCGCGCCTGCTCGCCTCGCCCGGCGCCCACGCGCTCATCGCTTGCGACGGCGAGGCCGGCGAGGCTCGCGCGCTGGGTCTGGCGCTGCTTCGGGTGGCGCACGACGAGGGCGAGCTCCTGTCCCTGGCGGTGGTGCCGGGCGCCCGCCGTCGCGGCGCCGGGACCATCTTGCTGCGCGCCTCTCTGGCCCAGGCCGCGGCGCTGGGGGCCCGGCGTCTGTTCCTCGAGGTGGCGCCGGACAACGCGGCCGCGCGCCGGCTTTACGAGGGCTTCGGCTTCGCCGAGGTGGGGTGCCGGCCGAGCACCTACCGCGCCGCGGCGGATGCCGCGGACACCGCGCTCACGCTGCGTCTCGACCTCGCCGGCGCCACGCCCGATCCGAGCCTCAGCCCTTGCGAAACCTGAGGATGTGGGTGGCGCCGCAGTCACTGTCGGCGGCGGCGGCGAGGCCGAGCACCTCGTGGCCCTCCTCCTCGAGCGAGCGCGGCACGTTCTCCAACGGCTCGCCCGCGGGAAGCCGCACCTCGGCGATCTCGCCCGATTGCATGCGCTCGACGAGCAACTTCGTCTTGACGAACGTAATCGGGCAAACGTCCGCAGTGATGTCGAGGTAGTGATCAGCGCCCGGCATCAATTAAGCGATCCTTTGTATTCGTGCTGCTGATTTCTTAGACTATTGTGCACTCTATTGAAAAGATCTTCATCGGAATATATATAGTTCGCGCCAGCTCCGAAAAAGGATCGAAGTAAATGTCTGAACCGACGGACAATATCGAGCTGCTCGCGCTGACCACGGATATTGTCGCCTCTCATGTCGCAAACAACACGGTTGCCATTGCCGAGTTGCCCCAGCTCATCCGGCAGGTCTACACCTCTCTGGCGGCGGTCGGCGTCCCCGCCGCGGCGCTGGTCGAGCGCCCGCAGCCAGCGGTGCCGATCAAGAAGTCGGTGACGCCCGATTATATCATTTGCCTTGAGGACGGTAAGAAGCTCAAAATGCTGAAGCGTCATCTCAAGACGCGCTACGGCGTGAGTCCCGAGGAGTACCGCGAGCGGTGGGGCTTGCCGGCCGATTACCCCATGGTGGCGCCAAACTATGCGGAACAGCGGCGGGAACTGGCAAAGAAGATCGGCCTCGGCACCAGGCGCCGCCGGCAGTGATGCCCCCTTTAGGGGTGAATCGCCCCCATTCCGGGAGCGCGTCGGGAGCGTGCCGGGGAGCGCGAGTGCGCCGCGCCGTGCCCACACACGACACTGATTTCGGGGGGAATCAATGACGTCCAGGCTGGAGCAGCTCTGTCTCGATAAAGGCATGAAGATGACCGAGCAGCGACGCATCATCGCGCGCGTGCTCTCGGAATCGGATGACCATCCGGATGTCGAGGAACTCTACCGTCGCGCCACCAAGGTGGATGCCCGCATCAGCATCGCCACCGTCTACCGTACGGTGCGGCTCTTCGAGGAAGCGGGAATCCTCGAGCGCCACGACTTTGGCGACGGCCGCGCCCGTTACGAGGAAATGCCCGACGAGCATCATGACCACCTGATCGACATCCAGTCCGGCAAGGTCATCGAGTTTCACAGCGACGCGATCGAGAAGCTCCAAGCGGAGATCGCCAGCGGGCTCGGTTACCGCCTGGTCGGTCACCGCCTCGAGCTCCTGGGCGTGCCCCTCGGTAGGGCCAAGGACGAGGACGCCTGAGCCCAGCCGAGACGGGTCATCTCCGCGGCTGAGGCCGGGCCACGCGATTCGATGCATCACGCGATTGCGCTTTTCAATCTGACGCTGGTCGCGGTTTGGACGCTGCTGTTGCTGCCGCTGCAGCTGGTGGCGCTCGCGTTGCGGCTCCGACTCGCCGCTCTGGTGCCGCAGCTCTACCACCGCGGCAATTGCCTCATTCTCGGGATCAAGATCGAGCTCGTGGGGCAAAGGGCGTCGACCCGCCCGGTCCTGTTCGTCTCCAACCATGTGTCGTGGCTCGACATCGTGGTGCTGAGCGCGCTGATCCCGGGCTCGTTCGTGGCCAAGCGCGAGATCGCCGATTGGCCCATCGCCGGCTTGTTGGCCAAGCTGCAGCGCTCGATCTTCATCGAACGCCGCCGCCTGCGCGCCGCTGCCTACCGCGACCAGATCCACGAGCGCCATGCGGCGGGCGACCTGTTGATCCTGTTCCCCGAAGGGACCAGCAGCGACGGCAACCGGGTGCTGCCCTTCAAGAGCTCCTTCTTCGCCGTGGCCGAGCTGCCGGTGAGCGGCCGCCCGCTCGCCGTGCAACCGGTATCGATCGCTTACACCCGCCTCGACAACATGCCGATGGGCCGGCGCTTGAGGCCGATTCTCGCCTGGTACGGGGATATGACCTTGATGCCCCATTTGTGGCGGATCTTCGGCGTCGGCTCGGTGACGGCGGCGGTCGAGTTTCATCCGGTGGTGACAATTGAGCGATTTTCCTCGCGTAAAACGCTGGCTACCCACTGTCACGCAGTGGTCGCGGCGGGCCTCTCCCGCGCCCTCGGCGGGCGTTTGCGCCCCACGGGGGCCGCCGCCGAGACACCCCGGACGGGCCCGGGTAAGCTTGACACATGGGGTGCGAATGCTAGTGTAAATGAGTGATTTCATGCCATTCAGGAGGTTGCCCGGCGCGCGCGGCATCGAGGCCGTCGCTGCACTAGGGCGTGACCTTTGATTAAGAAGCTTTTCATCAAGACCTACGGCTGCCAGATGAACGTCTACGACTCCGCGCGCATGGCGGAGGTCCTGACGCCGCTCGGCTACCGCGAGGTGGATGGGCCCGAAGGGGCTGACCTGGTCATCCTCAACACCTGTCACATCCGCGAGAAGGCGGCCGAGAAGGTCTATTCCGAGCTCGGCCGGTTGCGGCGCCTTAAGGAGGCCAAAGCGGCGCGAGGCGGTCGCATGGTGGTCGCCGTGGGGGGCTGCGTGGCGCAGGCCGAGGGGTCTGAGATGTTGTCGCGGGCACCGCTCGTCGACATCGTCTTCGGAACCCAGACCTATCACCGCCTGCCCGAGATGGTGGCACGGGCGCATCGGGCCTTGGGCCAGGTCCTCGACACCGAGTTCCCGGTCGAGCCCAAGTTCGACCATCTACCGGCCCGCCTCAAGGCGACCGGGGCCAGCGTCTACCTCACGGTGCAAGAGGGCTGCGACAAGTTCTGCACCTTCTGCGTGGTGCCCTACACCCGGGGCGCCGAGTACTCGCGCCCGGTCGCCGAGGTGGTCGACGAGGCGCGCTGCTTGGTGGCGGCGGGGGCCCGCGAGATCACCCTTCTGGGCCAGAACGTCAACGCCTATCACGGCGCCGGCAGCGATGGCGCGGCCTGGTCGTTGGCCCGCCTGATTCGCCGTCTGGCGCGGCTCGATGGTCTCGAGCGCCTGCGTTTCACCACCTCTCACCCGCGCGACCTGGACGACGACCTGATCGCGGCCCATGGCGAGGTGCGCGAGCTCCAGCCCTTCCTTCACCTCCCGGTCCAGTCGGGTTCGGACCGGGTGCTCGAGGCGATGAACCGCCGTCACCGCGCCGACGATTATCGCCGCCTCGCCGAGCGGCTGCGCGCGGCCAGGCCCGATCTCGCCCTGGCCAGCGATTTCATCGTCGGTTTTCCCGGCGAAAGCGAGGCCGACTTCGAGGAAACTCTTTGCCTGGTACGGTCCGTCGGTTTCGCCCAGGCCTACTCGTTCAAGTACAGCCCGCGGCCCGGGACGCCGGCGGCCGAGGCCCGCGGCCAGGTGCCCGAAGCGGTCAAGGCGGAGCGGCTCGCGGCGCTGCAGGAGCTGCTCGAGGCGCAGCAGCTTGCCTTCAATCGCGCCAGCGTCGGTCGGGCGATGCCGGTTCTTCTCGATCAACCGGGCCGCCGTCCGGGCCAACTGATGGGCCGCAGTCCCTGGATGCAGGCGGTTCACGTCGAGGCCCCGGCGGCGCTGCTGGGCGAGATCGTCGACGTGGTGATCGAAGCCGGCCTCGCCAACAGCCTGTCGGCGCGTCTGGCCGAGGTGCCGGCGGCGCGGCCCGGCGCCGCGGATGCCGCGTGAGGAAGCGGGCACCTTGAGCACCGCCTCCAAGGCCCGCGACGAAGAGATCGTGGTGATGGACTTCGAGGACAACAGACTGCTCACCGAGCTGTTCGGGGAACACGACCGCCATCTCGCGCGCATCGAGCAGAAGCTCGGCGTCTCGCTGGTGCCGCGCGGCAATCGGGTGGCGATCGGCGGTGCCGAATGGCCGCAGGCGCTCGCCAAGACCGTGCTCTCGGAGCTCTACGCCCGTCTCGAGCGGGGACTCGAGGTCGGCGAGGGCGAGGTCGATGGCGCCATCCGCATGGCCGAGGCGGCGGTCGACGGCGCGGCCTCGGTGGCCGCCGACGAGATCCTGATCCGCACCCGCAAACGGGTGATCATGCCGCGCTCGCCGACCCAGGGCCAGTACGTGCGGGCGCTCAGCGAGCACGAGCTGGTGTTCGCCTTGGGCCCGGCCGGCACTGGAAAGACCTATCTCGCGGTCGCGGTGGCGGTTTCGATGCTGCTCTCGGGCGAGGTCGATCGCATCATCCTGTCGCGTCCCGCGGTCGAGGCCGGGGAACGCCTGGGCTTCCTGCCGGGCGACATGCGCGAGAAGGTCGATCCCTACCTGAGGCCGCTCTACGACGCCCTTTACGACATGCTTCCCGCGTCCCAGGTCGCCAAGCGCCTCGAGGTCGGCGAGATCGAGGTGGCGCCGCTCGCCTTCATGCGCGGGCGCACGCTGGCCAACGCCTTCGTCATCCTCGACGAGGCGCAGAACACCACGCCGATGCAAATCAAGATGTTCCTGACCCGGCTGGGCGAGAACTCGCGCATGGTGGTGACCGGCGATCCCTCCCAGGTCGACCTGCCGCCGGGCGCCCGGTCGGGGCTGCGCGACGCGATCGAGATTCTGGAAGGGGTCGAGGGCGTGACCTTGGTGCGTTTCAGCGACGTCGACGTGGTCCGCCATCCTCTGGTAGTCACGGTGGTGCGCGCTTACGAAGCCAGGGACCGCGCGGTCTCTGAAGCCAAGGCCAAGGACGGCGAGGAGCGATGAACGAGGATCCCGATCGCCAGGCGCCGCGCTCGGAGCTCGAGGAGGCGAGGCAGCTGCTGTCGTCCGCGGCGATCAGCGCCCTCGCCGAGGACCGCTGGCAGAAATGGCGGCCGTGGCTCGACGGACCGCTGCTGGCGGTCTTCGTGCTGGCGGTCTCGGCCCTGTTCTCGCCCACCGGCCCACGCATCCACCCGGTGCCGCCGCGCGATAGCATCGCCACCGAAACGGTGAGGGCCGAGCGCGACGTCCTGGTCGAGGACAAGGGTGCCACCGAGCTCAGGCGCCAGGCCAGCCTCGACGCCGCGCTCCCGGCCTACGACCACGATCCCGAACTCTATTTCTCCCTCGGCGACCACGTCTCGGGGACGGTGCAGGCGATGGCCGAGCGCCTGGCCAAGAACACCTTGCCGGTGGCCGAGCGACGGCAGGCGTTCGAGTCCGACCTCGGCCAGCCCGTCGACGCCGGCACCTTCACGCTCATCGAAGGCCTCGAGGACCCGACCGATCTCGCCGTGGCCATCACCTTCTTTCTCAACATCGGTCTCGATCGCATGGTGGTGGCGAGCCGCTCCGAGCTGCCGACCGACAGGGAGATCCGGGTCCGAAACATCAGTCTCGACCTCTCGCGTCCGGTCTCGCCCCTGGCCTCGGTCATCGATCTCGGCCAGCTCAAACGGCTGATTCGGGCGCGCAGCGGGGACGCCCCCTATGGCGCCGCGCGGGTGGTGCGAACCTGGGCGCTGCGGACCGCGACCGAGCTGGCACGGCCCAACCTGGTGTTCGACAAGGCGGCCACCACCGAGAGCCTGGATCGGGCGCTGGCCGCGGTCGAGCCGGTCTACCTCCGGATCGGCCGCGGCGAGGTGGTGGTGCGCGAGGGCGACCGGGTCACGGCCCTGGTGCAGGACCGCATCCGCACGCTCAACGATGGCGCCGAGCAACGCACCGTGTGGAGCGAGACGCTGGCCTTCGCCGCCCTCTTGTCGGGCCTTCTGGTGCTCGGCGCCTTCTTCTTCCGGCGCGCCCGCCAGCCCTTGCGGCTGGGGCGCAAGGCCTCCTATCTGGCGCTCTCCATCGTGCTCTCGACCGCGCTCATCTGCATCGTCGCCTTCTACGCCGGCCGTGGCCTTGCCGACGGCCTCGGGTTCAGCGTCGAGTGGGCGGCCTATCTGATGCCGGTGGCGCTGGTCACGGTGCTGGTCTCGCTGCTGGTGGACTCGCGCACCAGCCTGCTCGCCGGGGTCGGCCTCTCCTTGCTGGCCTCGTACCGGGCCGACGGCGACATGTGGCTGGTCACCTACTACGTCATCGGCGTGCTCGTCGCGGGCGTCGCCGTGCGCCACTGCCGGCGCCGTAGCGATCTCTTGAAAATAGGCATCGCCATCGGTCTCTCGCAGGCGATCTCGGTGCCGGTGATCGTGGTGTTGGGCGGCGCCCCGCTCGACGCGCAGCAGCTCTCCATGGCGCTCGCGGCGCTGGCCTCGGGCGCCATTCTGGCAATCCTGGCGATGGGCCTGATGCCGCTCCTGGAGTACTTCTTCAACGAAACCACCGACATGCGGCTGATGGAGATGGCGTCGGCCGACAACCCGCTCTTGAGGGAGTTGGCGCTGCGCTCGCCGGGCACCTACTACCATTCGGTGGTGATGGGGAATCTGGCCGAGGCCGCCGCCGTCGAGATCGGCGCCAACGCGCTGCAGTGTCGCGTGATGGCGCTCTATCACGACATCGGCAAGATGCGCCGGCCCAGCTACTTCGCCGAGAACCAGCGCGGCAGCAACATCCACGACCGGCTCAGCCCGGAGCTCTCGGCCCGCGTCATCTTCGCCCATATCAAGGACGGCATAGACATCGCCGTGAAACATCGCTTGGGCCGGCCGGTCATCGACGCCATCACCCAACATCAGGGCACGACGCTGCTCAAGACCTTCTATGCCAAGGTGGTCGAGCGAGGTCGGGCGGAGGGCTCCACCGTCAAGGAAGAGGACTTTCGCTATCCCGGCCCCCGTCCGATGTCCAAGGAGGCCGGCATACTGATGATTGCCGACGCGACCGAGGCGGCGACCCGCGCCCTCAACGATCCTTCGCCGAGCGAGGTCCGGGACAAGGTTCACGAGGTCGTCGGCGAGCGCCTGGCCGACGGTCAGCTCGACGATTGCCGGCTCACGATCAAGGACCTGGCGGCGGTCGAGGCGGCTTTCGTCCGGGTCGTCAGTTTGGGCGTCTTTCACAGCCGAATCGAGTACCCGCCGATGCCGGGAAACGAGGCCCCGCACGATCATGGCGAACAAGCTCGACGTCGCGGTAGCAATCCGCTCCAGAGCGTGGCGAAGCTCTCTTCCTGAGGCGGCGGCGGTGTGCCGCCGCGCGGCGAGGGCCGCGCTCGTGGCGAGCCGCGCCGACCTCGGACCGGGGTCCCTGGAGGTCAGCATCGTGCTTGCGAATGACGAGGTGGTGCGAGAGTTGAACCGAGGCTACCGAAACCGGGACGAGGCCACCAACGTGCTGTCCTTCCCCGCCGCCGAGCCCGCGGAGCTGATCGCCCGCGGGCGCCGGGCGGACACCGTCCCGGCGCTGCTCGGCGACGTCGCCGTCGCCTTCGAGACCGCTCGGGCCGAGGCGCGGGCCGAACACAAGCCGCTCCGCCACCACCTCGCCCACCTGGTGGTGCACGGCGTGCTGCACCTCCTGGGCTACGACCACGCAAACGAGGTCGAGGCCGAGGTCATGGAGAGCCTGGAGACCGAGGTCTTGGCCGGGCTCGACATTCCCGATCCCTACGCGCCCCGTCCGCGGGCGCCAAGTTGACGCCGCATCATGGACAACGACAGCTCATCCTCTAGAGGGCCCCGCGCCGATGGGGCCGACACCGATCCATCCTTGAGGCAGACCCTCCGCGGCTGGCTGCGCGGCCTGAAAAGGATGCGCAACGGAGAGACCAGTTTGCGCGAGAGCCTCGAGGAACTCATCGAGGAGCACGACGAGAGCCAAGAGCCGATCAATCCCGAGGAACGGCTCATGCTGATGAACGTGCTCGAGCTCGATCAGCGCCGGGTCGACGACGTCATGGTGCCGCGCGCCGACATCGTCGCCGCCCGCGACGGCGTCTCGCTCGACGAGCTCGTGGCCATCTTCACCGAGGCCAGTCATTCGCGGCTGCCGGTCTTCCGCGAGACCCTCGACGACGTCATCGGCATGGTCCACATCAAGGACCTGCTCGGGCTCTGGGACAAGAGCCAGCCGCTCGCCATGAGTGAGCTGGTGCGCGAGGTATTGTTCGTCCCGCCCTCGATGCCGGTGCTCGAGCTCTTGCTCCAGATGCAGGCGACGCGCATTCACATGGCGCTGGTGGTGGACGAATACGGCGGCACCGACGGTCTGGCCACGATCGAGGACCTGGTCGAGGAGATCGTCGGCGAGATCGAGGACGAGCACGACCGCCTCGAAGCACCGCAGGTCGTCGAGCTGCCGGACGGCACCCTGGAGTTAGACGCCCGCACCCCGATCGACGACCTGGAGCAGAGGATCGGTTGCGACCTCTTGCCCGAGGACCGCGACGAGGATGTCGAAACCGTGGGCGGCCTCGTGTTCTCGCTTTTGGGGCGGGTGCCGCGGCGGGGCGAGCTCATGAGCCATCCCGCCGGTGTCGAGTTCGAGGTGGTCGATGCCGATGCCCGCCGGGTCAAGCGCGTCCGCGTACGCGGCCCCGGATCCTCGGGCGACGACACCAGCTGAGCGCGTCGCCTCCCGGCCCATGATCAGCGCTCGCCGATGACCGACCTCGGCCGTCGGCTCGCCGCCCTCCGGGGCTGGCGCCGTTATCTCCTGGCCGTGATCCTCGGTGCCACGGCGGCGGCGGCGTTGCCGCCCCTGCATCTGCTTCCGCTCTTGGTGGTCGCCTTCACCGGGCTGGTCTGGCTCGTCGATGGCAGCAAGGGGTGGCGCGGCGCCTTCGCCGCCGGCTGGTGGTTCGGCTTCGGCCACTTCCTGGGCGGGCTCTACTGGGTCGGCCATGCCTTCCTGGTCGACGCCGGGAGGTTCGGCTGGATGATGCCGTTCGCGGTGGCCGGGCTCTCGGCCTATCTGGCGCTCTACCCGGGGCTGGCCGCGCTCGCCACCTGGATGATGCGGCCCTCCGGTTCCGGCCGTGTCGTGGCGCTGGCGGCGGCGTGGACCGTGGCAGAGTGGTTGCGGGGGCAGCTGTTCACCGGGTTCCCGTGGAACCTGGTGGGCTACGCCTGGACCCTGTCTGACGCGATGCTGCAGCTCGCCTGGGCGAGCGGGATCCTGGGCCTCAGCCTGTTGACGGTGCTGGCGGCGGCGATGCCGGCAACGCTCGCGGACGCGAGCCGGGGCGCTTGGCGGCGCTCAGGCCCGCTGGCGGCGGCTGGGGCCTTGCTGCTCGCGGTCTGGGTGGGCGGACAGGTCCGGCTCTCCAAGGCCCAGGTCGGCGAGGTGCCGGAGGTGCGCTTGCGTCTCGTGCAGGCCAATATTCCCCAGGCCGAGAAATGGCGCCCGGAGCGTCGCGAGGCCAACTTCGGGCGCTACTTGCAGCTTACCTCGAGCCCCGGCGCGGCCCGCGTCAGCCACGTGATCTGGCCCGAAACGGCGGTCGCCTTCTTCGTCGCCAACGACGCCCCGCGCCGCCGCCTGATCGGCGCCCTGGCGCCGCCCGGGGGGCTGGTGCTGATCGGCACCCCCCGCACCACGCCACAGCGCACCACCCCGCTCAGGGTCTGGAACAGCTTTCACGCCATCGCCCCCGGGGGCGAGATCGTCGCCACCTACGACAAGGCCCACCTCGTTCCGTTCGGCGAATATCTTCCCTTCCGCGCCCTGCTGGGGCGCCTGGGGCTCGACCGGCTCGCCCATGGCGCCATCGATTTCTCGCCCGGCCCGGGGGCGCGCACCCTCGAGCTCGCGGGCCTGCCGCCGGCGAGTCCGCTGATCTGCTACGAGGTGATCTTCCCGAATCGCGTCACCGAGCCCGGGCGCCGCCCCGGCTGGCTCCTCAACCTCACCAACGACGCCTGGTTCGGCGCGAGCTCCGGGCCTTACCAGCATTTGGCGATGGCCCGCGTGCGCGCGGTCGAGCAGGGCCTGCCGCTGGTACGATCGGCCGGCACCGGCATCTCGGCGGTGGTCGACCCCTACGGCCGCGTGCTCGGCCGTCTCGACCTCAACGCCAGCGGGGTGCTCGACGCGGCGCTGCCGGAAGCGCTCGAGGGGCCCTCGATCTACGCCCGCCTGGGCGACATTCCCGTCCTCCTGCTGGCGCTCGCCGGCCTGGTGGCGGCGCGACTGCGCCGCGACCCGGGCGGTGCTTCGCCTTGATCCGAAGGCCGGGCTCCGAGCGGCGGCCCCTGCCAGTTCCTCGGTCCCGCTCTGCGCAAACGACCCCGCCCGGGTGCGCGCCTCAGGCATGATCGAGTTGGGGGCTGAGCGCCCGGGCCGCCGTGCTTAGACCTGCCCGGCGAGGGCGTTCCGGTGCCCGTTCCAGCCGTTCGTCACCGGGCCGGTCGTCTTGCGAATCCGAGGGCTTGGCGGTCGGGTCCGGGCCTCGCGGAGCCCCCAGGCGCGGTTTGACCTCAATCAAAAGCATGCTACAAGACATACCATCGTATGTCGTAGGGGCATGGCTGCGGCCCTCGAGACCGGCCCGGCATGCGATGGTTTGATTAATTGGCCGTTTAGTGCTTTTGGGGGGTATGAGTCATGGCGGCAAATCCCAAAGCGGTGGACGCCCATGTCGGCAGCAGGGTGCGTCTGCGCCGCACCTTGTTGGGCATGAGCCAGGAGAAGCTGGGCCAGGCCGTGGGCCTTACCTTTCAGCAGATTCAGAAATACGAACGCGGCACCAACCGCATCGGCTCGAGTCGGCTCTACCAATTCAGCCAGGTCCTCGACGTGCCGGTCTCGTTCTTTTTCGACGATATGCCGGCCGAGGTCGCCGCTCGTGCTCCGGGCCTGGGCGAGGGGCCGGCCGAAGTCTTCGAGACCGAAAAGCTTGCCCGGCGCGAGACACTGGAACTGGTGCGCGCCTATTACCGGATTCCCGATCCCGCCGTTCGCAAGCGCGTCTTCGAGCTGGTCAAGGCCGTGGCCGGCCCCCGCGACCGCGCCCGCGCCTGAGCCGCGGCGCGGATCTCGAAACCCCAGCCAGCGCCCTGGAGGCCAACCCGCGGCGGCCTGCCGCGGGGCCCTGGCGCAAACCGTACTTGACCGCGTCGCCAAAGCTTGCAAGAAGAGCCTGCGGTCGCCGCCGCCGGGCTCAGCGGCGGATTTCCTTAGCGCCGGTGCGCGCCTGGGTCGGGCCTCCGCCGCAGGTTTACCCCGCCATCGAGCCAGGGCTCGAAGTCAGCGCCGGCATCCACGGGAGGAGCTGACGGTGCCGAGAGGCAGCTATCTGTTCACCAGCGAGTCGGTCGCCGAAGGCCACCCGGACAAGGTTTGCGACCGCATTTCAGACGCCATTGTCGATACCTACCTCGGCGCCGACCCGCATTCCCGGGTCGCCGTCGAGACCCTCGCCACGACCAATCGGATCGTGATGGCGGGGGAGGTGCGGGGGCCGGCTTCGATCACCCACGACCACCTCGAGGAAGTCGCACGGAGCTGCGTCCGCGCGATCGGGTACGAGCAGCAGGGCTTTCACTGGAAGACCGCCGAGGTCGAGATCTTCGTTCACGAGCAGTCGGGCGACATCGCCCGAGGGGTGGACGCCGCGGGCAACAAGGACGAAGGCGCCGGCGACCAGGGCATGATGTTCGGCTACGCCTGCCGCGAGACCGAGGTGCTGATGCCGGCGCCGATCTTTTATGCCCACAACATCCTGCGCTCCCTGGCCGAGGCCCGCCACTCGGGGGCGGCGCCCGAGCTCGGCCCCGACGCCAAGAGCCAGGTGACCCTCGAATACGTCGACGGCGCGCCGCAGCGCGCCGCCACGGTGGTGGTGTCGACGCAGCATTCCGAGGCGGTCGATCAGGACGCGGTGCGCGACATCGTGCGCCCCCACGTCGTCAACGTCCTGCCCGAGGGCTGGATGTGCAACGAGCGCGAGTTCTACGTCAATCCGACCGGGCGCTTCGTCATCGGAGGACCGGATGGCGATGCCGGGCTCACGGGCCGCAAGATCATCGTCGATACCTATGGCGGCGCGGCGCCGCACGGAGGCGGCGCGTTCTCGGGCAAGGACCCGACCAAGGTCGACCGCTCGGCGGCTTACGCGGCGCGCTATTTGGCCAAGAACGTGGTCGGCGCGGGGCTCGCCGAGCGCTGCACGATTCAGCTCTCCTACGCCATCGGAATCTCCAAGCCGCTGTCGCTATTCGTCGACCTTCACGGCACCGGCGAGGTCGATGAGAGCCACCTGGAGCGGGTGCTTGACGATATGATGGACTTGAGCCCACGCGGCATTCGCGAGCACCTGGGTCTCGCCAAGCCGATCTACGCCCGCACCGCGGCCTATGGGCACTTCGGTCGCGAGCCCGAGCCCGACGGCGGCTTTTCGTGGGAGCGGGTCGACCTCGCGAGCGAGCTCAAAGCGGCCTTTGCCTGAGGGGGATTGAGCACGTCGGCCGACCGGGCGCCTCATCGCATCCTCTATGGCCGCAAGCGGGGCCGCCGTCTGCGCCCGGGCCGCAAGGCCCTGCTCGACGAGGTTCTCCCCAGGCTTGCCCTCGAACTGCCCGAGCCGCCCTCGCGCTTCGATCCCGGTGACGCCTTCGCGGCCCCGGTCGACGATGTCTGGCTCGAGGTCGGATTCGGCGACGGCGAGCATCTCGCAGCTCAGGCCCACGCCCACCCGGACATCGGCTTGGTCGGCTGCGAACCCTATGTCAACGGCGTGGCGGCGCTGCTGCGGCGGGTGGTGGACGAGGAGCTCGAGAACGTTCGTCTCTTCGTCGACGACGCCCGCCTCCTGATCGATGCCTTGGCCGAGGCCAGCATCGGCCGCGCCTTCGTGCTGTTCCCCGATCCCTGGCCCAAGCGGCGGCATCACAAGCGGCGCTTTATCTCGACCCGCACGCTCGGGGCGCTGGCCCACGCCTTGAAGGACGGGGCCGAGCTGCGCGTCGCCACCGACGATCCCGGTTACTGCCGCTGGACCCTGACCCAGGTGCTCGCCCGAGCCGAGTTCGACTGGGCCGCCCGCAGCCCGCGCCACTGGCGCGTCCGTCCCGACGACTGGCCGGCGACGCGCTACCAGGAGAAGGCCGCGGCCGAGGGGCGGCGCAGCGTCTTCCTCACCTTCCGGCGCCGCAGCCGGCGCTCCGCGGGGGCGTCGGAGTGCTCGCAAAAACCTTGATAAAGACCCCCAAATGCATAATTATTGGAGGACAAAGAAAACTGTCGGGCCGGCCGCTGGGTCGGTATTCAAGGACAGTGGGCCAGCGGCCCACTTTTTTTATTGACTGGCGAAGCCTAAGCGTTGGCCGCGATGACCGAAGTCGAAGACATCGAGCGCCTGATCGAGCCCTCGCTCGAGGCCATGGGATTTGGCCTCGTGCGGGTGCGATATTTCGGCGGCAAGCCGCCGCGGCTGCAGATCATGGCCGAGGGGGCCGACGGCAGCGCCATCAACGTTGACGATTGCGCGGCCTTGAGCCGAGCCATCTCGGCCCTGCTCGACGTCGAGGACTCGTTGCCGGGACCCTATGTGCTCGAGGTGAGCTCGCCCGGGATCGACCGGCCGTTGGTGCGGATCGGGGACTTCGAACGCTTCGCCGGCTTCGAGGCCCGGGTCGAGACCGTGCGCACGATCGGGGGGCGCAAGCGCTTTCGCGGCACCCTGCTCGGGGTCTCGGGCCGAATCATACGAATCTCTCTCGAGGGCGCCGCGACCGAGCTGCCCTTCGAGGACATCGGCACCGCCAAACTGGTCCTGACCGAGGCGCTGCTGGAGGCCAGTCTCAAACGACGGGAAATGTGAGCGATCATGGAAACGGAAACGGCGACGAGCCTGAACCGCCTGGAGTTGTTGCAGGTTGCCGACGCGGTCTCGCGCGAGAAGGGGATCGAGGGAGAGATCGTCATCGAGGCCATGGAGGAGGCCATTGAAAAGGCCGCGCGCTCGAAGTACGGGCACGAAAACGACATCCGCGCCGAGATCGACCGCGGCACCGGCGAGATCCGGCTCTTCCGCCTGCTCGAGGTCCGCGAGGAGGTGGAAAACGACGCCCGCGAGATATCGCTCTCGGAGGCCCGCGAGCGCAACCCGGTGGCCCAGATCGACGACACCATCGCCGAACCGCTGCCGGCCATCGACTTCGGGCGCATCGCCGCCCAGACGGCGAAGCAGGTGATCGTGCAGAAAGTGCGCGAGGCCGAGCGCGAACGCCAGTATCAGGAGTACAAGGACCGCATCGGCGAGATCGTCAATGGCATCGTCAAGCGGGTCGAGTACGGCAACGTCACGGTCGATCTCGGCCGCGGCGAGGCGGTGATCCGGCGCGAGGACCTGTTGCCGCGGGAGAATTTCCGCCAGGGCGACCGCATCCGCGCCTACATCTACGACGTGCGCCGCGAACTGCGCGGACCGCAGATCTTCCTCTCGCGCAGCCACCCGCAGTTCATGGCCAAGCTGTTCGCGCAGGAGGTGCCGGAGATCTACGACAGCATCATCGAGATCAAGGCGGTGGCGCGCGATCCCGGGAGCCGCGCCAAGATCGCGGTGTTGTCGAACGATGCGAGGGTCGACCCGGTGGGCGCCTGCGTCGGCATGCGCGGCAGCCGCGTCCAGGCGGTCGTCAACGAGCTCCAGGGCGAGAAGATCGACATCATTCAGTGGTCGCCGAACGCGGCGACCTTCATCGTCAACGCGTTGGCCCCGGCCGAGGTCTCGAAGGTGGTGCTCGACGAAGACGCGCAGCGCATCGAGGTGGTGGTGCCCGACGACCAGTTGAGCCTGGCGATCGGCCGTCGCGGCCAGAACGTGCGCTTGGCCTCGCAACTCAGCGGCTGGACCATCGACATCCTCACCGAGGCCGAGGAGTCCGAGCGCCGCCAAGAGGAGTTCCGCCAGCGCAGCGAGACCTTCATGAAGGTGCTCGACGTGGACGAAATGATCGCCCAGCTCCTGGCCACCGAAGGCTTCGCCACGGTCGAGGAGGTCGCCTACGTGCCGGCCGAGGAGATCGCCCGTATCGAGGGCTTCGACGAGGCGCTCGCCGAGGAGCTCAACCGCCGCGGTCGCGACTACCTGAAGGTGCTCAACGCGGAGCTCACCGAGCGCCGCCGCGGCCTCGGCGTCAGCGACGAGGTAGCCGAGATCACCGGGCTCACGCCGGCGATGCTGGTGGCCCTGGGCGAGAAAGGCATCAAGACCCTCGACGACGTTGGCGACCTCGCCAGCTACGAGCTGATCGACAAGGAAGACGGCGTGCTGGTGGAGTTCGAGCTCAGCGAGGAAGAGGCGGACGCCATCGTCATGGCGGCGCGCGCGCATTGGTTCGACGATCTCGACGAGCCCGGCGCCGAGCCCGGCGACGAGGCCGCGCCCGAGGTCGAGGAGGAGGGGCAAGAGGAGGTCGGGGAGAGCGCCTGAGGCGTGCTCCTCGAAGCGCGGAGCCAGAGGGTGAGCGAGCGACAGAGACGCTGCATCGTGAGCGGCGAGGTCAAGGAGACCCGGGATCTGGTGCGCTTCGTCGTCGCCCCGGACGGCGCCGTGGTGCCCGACGTTGCCGAGCGCTTGCCCGGCCGCGGGATGTGGCTGAGCGCCTCGAGGGAGATGGTCGGCGCGGCCTGCGCCAAGGGTCTGTTCGCCAAGGCGGCGCGCGCAAAGGTGTCGGTCGCCGACGACCTCGCCGATCAGACCGAGACCCTGCTGGCGCGTCGCTGTCTCGATCTTCTGGGACTGGCCAGGCGGGCCCGCCAAGCCGTCCTCGGGTTCGAGAAAGTGCGAACCGTGATAAGCGCCGGTGGCGCCATCCTGTTGATCGAGGCGCGCGACGGCGCGGATCACGGCAAGGCCAAGTTGCGAAGACTCGGCAACGGCTTGCCGGTGGTCGAGCTGTTCTCGAGCGCCGAATTGAGTTTGGCATTTGGCCGGGAAAATGTCATACATGCTGCCCTGGCGCCGGGCAGATTGGCTGACCGCTTTCTGGCCGAGACGGTTCGCTTGGCCGAATTCAGGCCGGCGGCCGCATGAGTCGGAGCGGATCGAGCGGAGCGGTAATGACCGAGAGCAAGGAGCCGAGCAAGGAGCCGAGCAAGAAGCTGAGCTTGTCGAGCCCCGAGCAGCTGGAGCTGAAACGGCCGGTCGAGGCTGCCCATGTGCGCCAGAGCTTCTCCCACGGGCGCAGCAAGCCAGTGATGGTCGAGGTGCGCAAGAAGCGCACCTTTACGCGCGCCGGCGCCCCGCGCAAGGAAGTCGCGGCAAGCACGGCGGCGTTGTTGGTGGCCGCGCCGGCGCGCGCGGAGGCGACGGGCGAGATCCGCGAGGAGGCGCCCGCGGACAAGGCCCGCGTGGTCCTGCGCTCATTGACGCACGACGAGAGGGCGACACGGGGGCGGGCGCTCGAGGAGGCCAAGAAGGACGCCGACGAGGCGCGCCGCCGGGCCGACGAGGAGGTGCGCCGTCGGGCCGACGAGGAAGCCCGCTTGGCGGTCGAGCGCGAGGCCGCCGACAAGCGCGCCGAGGATGAGGAGGCGCGCAAGCGCAAGGAAGAGGAAGCCCGCCGCAAGGCCGAGGAGGAGGCCGAGAAGCGGCTACAGGCGGTCGATCCCGAAGGCGGCGAGACCAGCGAGGCCAAGGACGCGGCGGGGCGGCGTCCCTCGGCCCGGCCCGAGGAGGCCGACGCCGGGCGCGGCCGGCCACGGCGGCGGGGCGAGCCGCGGCGCCCCTTCGCGGGACGCCCAATGCATACCCGGCGCCGGGGCGGCAAGCTCACCATCGGCCAGGCGCTCTCGCAAGAGGACCGGATGCGCAGCCTGGCCTCGGTCAGGCGCCAGCGCGAGAAGACCCACACCCAACAGTCCGCGCTGCCGCCGCCGGCCAAGGTGGTGCGGGAGGTTGTGGTGCCCGAGACCCTGACCGTGCAAGAGCTCGCCAGCCGCATGGCCGAGCGCGGCGTCGACGTCATCAAGTCGCTCATGAAAATGGACGTGATGGTCGCCATCAATCAGTCGGTCGACGGCGACACGGCGGAGCTGATCGTCGAGGAGTTCGGCCATCGCGTGAAGCGGGTCAGCGAGGCCGACGTGGAGATCGGCCTCATTGGCGGAGCCGACGACGAGGCCTCGCTCGAGGATCGGGCGCCGGTGGTCACCGTCATGGGTCACGTCGACCACGGCAAGACCTCGCTCTTGGATGCGCTGCGCAAGACCAACGTGGCCGGCGGCGAGGCCGGCGGCATCACGCAGCATATCGGCGCCTACCAAGTCCAAACCACAGGCGGCAAGAAGATCTGCTTCATCGACACCCCGGGCCACGAGGCCTTTACCGCCATGCGTGCCAGGGGCGCCAAGATCACCGATATCGTGGTGCTCGTGGTCGCCGCCGACGACGGGGTGATGCCGCAGACCGTCGAGGCCATTCACCACGCCAAGGCGGCCGAGGTGCCGATGGTGGTGGCGATCAACAAGATCGACCGGCCCGACGCCGATCCCGACCGCGTGCGCCGCGCGCTTCTCGACCACGAGATCGTGGTCGAGGAATTGGGCGGCGAGGTGCTCACGGTGGAGGTTTCGGCCAAGGAGGGCGAAAACCTCGACAAGCTGGTGGAGGTGATCCTCCTGCAGGCCGAGATCCTGGATCTCAAGGCCAATCCGGATCGCTGGGCCGTGGGGACGGTGGTCGAGGCGCGCATGGAGAAGGGGCGCGGCTCGGTGGCCACGGTGCTGGTGCAGCGCGGCACGCTCAGGCTGGGCGACGTTTTCGTCACCGGCGGCGAGTGGGGCCGGGTGCGGGCGCTGTTCGACGACCGCGGGCACGCCGTTGAGGCGGCGGGCCCGTCCACGCCGGTCGAGGTGCTTGGGCTCAACGGCACGCCGGACGCGGGCGACGACCTCGTGGTCGTGGATGGCGAGGGCCGCGCCCGCGAGGTCGCCGACTTCCGCCAGCGGGGACGGCGCGACGCCCGCGCCGCGGCGGGGGCGCGCGGTTCCCTGGCCGAGATGTTCTCGAAGATCGAGGCCGGCGAGGTCAAGGAGCTGCCGGTGGTCATCAAGGCCGACGTGCAGGGCTCGGTCGAGGCCATCGCGGCGGCGCTGGAGAAGCTCGGCACCGACGAGGTCTCGGTCAACCTGCTGCACGCCGGCGCCGGCGGCATCAACGAATCGGACGTCACCCTGGCGAAGGCCTCGGAGGCGCTGATCATCGGCTTCAACGTTCGCGCCAACGCCCACGCGCGCGAGCTGGCGCGGCAAGAGAATGTCGACATCCGTTACTATCCGGTGATCTACGACGTGGTCGACGAAATCAAGGCCATTCTCAGCGGCATGCTCGAGCCGACCATCAAGGAACGCTTCCTCGGCAACGCCCAGATCCGCGAGGTCTTCAGCGTCTCCAAGGTCGGCAAGGTGGCCGGCTGCCGGGTCACGGAAGGGGTGGTCCGGCGCGGCGCCAAGGTACGCCTGTTGCGGGACGACGTGGTGGTTCACGAGGGCGGGCTGGCCACACTCAAGCGCTTCAAGGACGAGGTGCGAGAGGTCAAGGAAGGCTTCGAATGCGGCATGGCCTTCGAGAACTATCAGGACATCCAGATCGGCGACGTTATCGAGGCCTTTGAATTGGAAGAGGTCGCGCGCACCCTCTGAGCCGATCTCGGTTCGCCGCGAGCGGACCAGCGGTGGCGCGAAAAGAGGACTACATGACCCGACATGGCCGCTCCGACAAGGCGGCGAGCTTCCGCAGCCTGCGGGTGGGCGAGGCGTTGCGCCACGCGCTCGCAGAGGTGCTCGCCCAGGGCAACCTCCGCCATCCCGGTCTCGAGAACGTTTCGATCACCGTCAGCGAGGTCCGCGTGAGCCCCGATTTGCGCAACGCCACCGCCTTCGTGATGCCGCTCGGCGGCGACGCCATCGAGGTGGTGCTCGAGGGCCTGGATCACGCGGCGCCCTATCTGCGCGCCCAGGTGGCTCGGATCGTCAAGCTGAAGCACATGCCCGCGCTCGGCTTCGAGGCCGACCTCTCGTTCGAAAACGCGAGCCGCGTGGACACCCTGCTGCGCGAGGCCCGGCACGGCGACGAGGAAGGCGCTGACCGGGAGCGCGGCGAGCAAGGCCGGGGCGATGGCACGTAGCCGGCGCGGCCGCCCCGTGCACGGCTGGCTGGCGATCGACAAACCGCGCGGCGTCACGTCGGCGCGGGTCGTCAGCGAGGTGCTGCGATTGACCGGGGCCCGCAAGGCGGGCCACGGCGGCACCCTCGATCCGATCGCCACCGGGGTGCTGCCGGTGGCCCTCGGCGAAGCCACCAAGACCGTGCTCTACGCGGTCGACAGCACCAAGAGCTATCGATTCGAGGCGCGCTGGGGCGAGGAGCGCGATACCGACGACGCCGAGGGAGAGGTGACGGCGACCAGCGAGCGGCGGCCGGAGGCGGAAGAGATTCGCGCCGTTCTGGCGACCTTCACGGGATCTATCGAACAGGTGCCGCCCGCCTTCTCGGCGATCAAGGTGGGGGGCAAGCGGGCCTATGACCTGGCGCGGCGCGGCGAGCCGGCCGAGCTCGAGCCCCGCCGCGTCCATGTGGCGCGCTTCGATCTCGTCGCTCGGCCCGATCGCGATCGCGCGATCTTCGAGGTCGATTGCGGCAAGGGCGCGTACGTGCGCTCGTTGGTACGGGACCTGGCGCGCCGCCTCGGCACCTGCGGTCACGTCGAATCGCTGAGGCGGACCCGGGTCGGATGCTTCCACGAGGACGACGCGATTTCGCTGGATCGTCTTGCCGAGCTGTTGCATAGTGCGCCGCTTCATGACTACCTGCTGCCGGTCGAGACCGTGCTGGCCGACATCCCGGCGTTGGCCTTGACCGAACCTCAGGCGACCCGGCTCAAGAACGGACAGGCCGTGCGCGTACGCGATGCCGGCGACGGCACGGTGTGCGCCATGGCCGCGGGTCGACCCGTCGCCCTGGCAGAGGTAGAGGGCGGCGAGATGCGCCCGGTGCGCGTGTTCAACCTTTAGGAAACCGGAAAAGACACGATGTCGATTACTGCCGAACGCAAGCAAGAGATCATCCGCGAGTTCGCCACCGGACCGGGCGACACCGGTTCGCCCCAGGTCCAGGTGGCGGTGCTCACGGATCGCATTGTCACTCTCACCGAGCACTTCAAGATCCACAAGAAGGACCACCACTCGCGACGCGGGCTGTTGATGATGGTGAGCCGCCGTCGTCGTTTGCTCGACTACATGGAAGGCAAGAACAAAGAGGGCTACGCCGCCCTGATCAAGAGGTTGGGGCTGCGCAGGTAGCGATTCCCGGGGCGCGGAGGCGAAACCCTCCATATGTCCGGGTGGGCTGCATGACGGCGCTACCCCAGGTATACTCGGCACGATCAAACATGGAATCAGGCCCCAGGGCCCGATGCCAGAGCCGCCGCGCGTCCCCGCGGGGGCGGTGGAGTACGCTCCGCCGCCAGCCCCGAGGCGCGTGGCCGAGCACGGCGCTCAGCGCCGATTCCGGGCCGCCATGGGGCGGTGCCGGTCGCCCGCCGGAGCGCGGGCAACGCCTCATGAGGAGGCAAGAGGGTTAGAAGGAAAGTAAGAATGTTCGATATCCATAGGAAAGAGATTGTTTGGGGCGGGCGCCAGCTCGTCCTCGAGACCGGTCGGATTGCCCGGCAAGCCAACGGCGCGGTGATGGCGCGTTACGGTGACACCACCGTGCTCTGCACCGCGGTGGCCCAAAAGTCGGCACGCGCGGGACTAGATTTTTTCCCGCTCACTGTCAACTATCAGGAAAAGACCTTCGCCGCCGGCAAGATCCCGGGCGGCTTCTTCAAGCGCGAGGGGCGGCCCTCGGAAAAGGAAACCTTGACCTCGCGGCTCATCGACCGGCCCATCCGGCCGCTCTTCGCCGACGGCTTCCGCGACGAGACCCAGGTCATCTGCACCGTACTCTCCCACGATCTCGAGAACGATCCCGACATCGTCGCCTTGATCGGCGCCTCGGCGTCGCTGACCCTATCGGGGATGCCCTTCCTCGGTCCGGTGGCGGCGGCCAGGGTCGGCTACATCGACGGCGAGTACGTGCTCAATCCGCAGCTCGATGAGATGCCCGACAGCGACCTCAATCTGGTGGTCGCGGGCAACGCCGAAGGCGTCCTGATGGTCGAATCGGAGGCCAGTGAGCTCTCCGAGGAGGTCATGCTCGGCGCCGTCATGTTCGGTCATCAGGCCTGCCGCACTGTGATCGACGCGATCATCGAGCTGGCCGAGGTCTGCGCCAAGGAGCCCTGGGATCTGCCCGAGGCCGAGGACACGGGAGAGCTGCGCTCGCGCCTCGACGAGATTGTCGAGGCCGAGCTGCGCGCGGCCTACGGCGAGCGCGTCAAGCAAGCCCGGGTCGAGCGTGTCACCGAGGTTCGCGAGCGGGCACTCGGGGTTCTCGAGGAGGAAGGCCACGACCCGAGCTTGGCCAAGGCCGCGTTCAAGGCTTTGGAGAAGAAGATCGTTCGCGGCAACATCCTGGACACCGGCATTCGCATCGACGGGCGCGACACCAAGACCGTGCGGCCCATCACCGCCGAGGTCGGGGTCCTGCCACGGACCCACGGAGCGGCGCTGTTCACGCGCGGCGAGACCCAAGCCCTGGTGGTGACGACCCTGGGCACGGGGCAGGACGAGCAGATCATGGACGTCCTCGACGGCGAGTACCGCGAGCACTTCCTGCTCCATTACAACTTTCCCCCTTACTCGGTGGGCGAGGCCTCCTTCCTCAGGGGCCCGGGCCGCCGCGAGATCGGCCACGGCAAGCTCGCCTGGCGAGCGCTGCGCCCGTTGATGCCGAGCAAGGAAGACTTTCCCTACACCATTCGCGTGGTCTCCGAGATCACCGAATCGAACGGCTCGTCGTCGATGGCGACGGTGTGCGGCACCTCGCTCTCGCTGATGGACGCCGGCGTGCCGATCCGGGCGCCGGTGGCCGGCATCGCCATGGGCCTCATCCTCGAGGACTCGGGCCACGCCGTGCTCTCGGACATCCTCGGCGACGAGGACCATCTCGGCGACATGGACTTCAAGGTCGCCGGCACCACGACGGGCATCACCTCGCTGCAGATGGACATCAAGATTGCTCAGGTCAGCGAGGAGATCATGCGCACGGCGCTGGCCCAGGCCAGGGACGGGCGTTTGCACATCCTCGACGAGATGGCCAAGGCCATCACCGAGGCCCGCGACTCGGTCAACGAGAACGCCCCGCGCATCACCGTGATCAGCATTGCCAAGGACAAGATCCGTGAGGTCATCGGCACTGGCGGCAAGGTGATTCGCGAGATCTGCGAGGTCACGGGCGCCAAGATCGACATCGAGGACGACGGCACCATCAAGGTGGCGGCGACCGACGCCGGCGCGGCGGAAAAGGCGATCGACTGGATACGCTCCATCGTCGCCGAGCCGGAGGTCGATAAGATCTATCGCGGCAAGGTGGTGAAGACGGTCGACTTCGGCGCCTTCGTCAACTTCGTCGGCACCCGCGACGGCCTGGTGCACGTCAGCGAGTTGGCGGACCACCGGGTGTCCAGGGTGACGGACATGGTCTCGGAAGGGGACGAGGTCTACGTCAAGGTCCTCGGTATCGACGATCGCGGCAAGGTGCGCCTCAGCATGCGGGCGGTGGATCAGCAGAGCGGCGAGGAGTTGCCGGTTCAGGCCAAGCCCCATGGCGGGCGTCGCCCCGACCGGCGCGGCCGTCAAGAGACGGGCTGAGTGGGCCCGGCCGAAGCGGCCGTGGCGCGATCCGGGTGGCGCGCCGGCAGCCGCCCGCCGCTGGCGGGGCCAGGTCTCGTTTGGCTCCCGGCGGCAGTGCGCTATATTGCGGTTATTCCCTGGCTGATAGCGCCATCCGGGAGGAGGACGATGATCGTTCGCGGTGGTCCGGGGTTGCACTCGGGCCAGAGGGCCCGGCGCCGGCGGCGGTGAGGATCGCGTGAGGTCGCTCAACGCGGTGCGTCTCTCGGGACGCGAGGTGTTGCCGCTCATCGAGGGCGGCAAGGGTATCGCCGTGACCACCGGCGAGAGCACCGGCGCCTGGGCCGCCACCGGCGGGGTGGGCACATTCTCGGGCGTCAACGCCGACTCCTATGACGGGAACGGCGAGATCATCCCCCAGGTTTACCATGGCAGGACGCGCCGTGACCGGCACGAGGAGCTGGTGGCCTACGCCATAGAGGGCGGCCTCACCCAGGCCCGGGTCGCGCACGAGGTCGCGGGCGGCCAAGGCCGCATCCATGTCAACGTGCTATGGGAGATGGCGGCCGCGGAGCGGGTGCTCCATGGCATCCTCGAAGGCGCCAAGGGGCTCATCCACGGCGTCACCTGTGGCGCCGGGATGCCCTACCGGATCGCCGAGATCGCGGCCAAGTACGGGGTCTCCTACTATCCCATCGTCTCCTCGGCGCGGGCCTTCCGGGCGCTTTGGAAGCGGGCCTATTTTCGCTTCGCCGGCTGGCTCGGCGGGGTCGTCTACGAGGATCCCTGGCTCGCCGGCGGCCACAACGGGCTCTCCAACAGTGAGGATCCGCAGTGCCCCGAGCCACCCTATCCGCGGGTCGTGGCGCTGCGCCGTCAGCTCCGGGAGTTCGGCCTCGACGAGACCCCGATCTTCATGGCCGGGGGGGTCTGGCACCTGCGCGATTGGCAGGACTGGATCGACAACCCCGAGCTCGGTCCCGTGGTCTTCCAGTTCGGCACCCGGGCTTTGCTGACCCACGAGAGCCCGATCCCCGACGCCTGGAAGCAGAAGCTCCTCACCCTCGGCACCGGCGACGTCTTCCTCCATCACTTCAGCCCCACTGGTTTCTGGTCCTCGGCGGTCAACAACGCCTTCCTTCACGAGCTCGCCGAGCGCAGCGATCGCCAGGTCGCCTACACGCTCGAGCCGGTGGGCGGGCACGACACCCCGTTCACGGCGGGGCCGCGAGGGCGGGTCGTCTATCTCACCGAGCCCGACAAGAACCGGGCCGAGGGCTGGATCGCCGAGGGCTTCACCGAAGCCATGCGCTCGCCGGCCTCGACGATGATCTTCGTGACCCGCGACAAGGCGCGGGAGATCCGCACCGATCAGAGCGAGTGCATGGGCTGTCTCAGCCATTGTCTGTTCTCGAACTGGTCGCAGAAGGACGGCAACAGCACCGGCAAGAAGGCGGACCCGCGCAGCTTCTGCATCCAGAAGACCCTGCAAAAGGTCATTCACAGCGACGACGTCGAGAACCACCTCATGTTCGCTGGCCACGGCGCCTATCGTTTCGCCTCGGATCCGTTCTATTCCAACGGCTTCATCCCCACCGTGAAAGAGCTCGTGGAGCGGATCCTGACGGGCGATTGACGCCCGCCGCCCGAGCCCTTGCCGTCGCCGATCCGGACCCAGGGGTTGCATGACAGAGCTTCTGAATTATTCTAATACTAAGGAAAAATGCTTTGAGTCGTTCAAAACTTTGTGAGGAGCACTTGTAGTTATGGGGGTTATCAAGTAACCAATCCGCCGTAATGTCGCTCCCGAGGCCATATACGGGGGTGCTAAATCGGCTTAAGGCAGTTGGTCTGCGCCCCACGCGCCAGCGCTTGTCGTTAGCCAAGCTGCTGTTCGACAACGGCGACAAGCACGTCACGGCCGAGGCCCTCCATGGCGAGGCGCTGGCCGAGAAGGTGCGCGTCTCGCTCGCCACCGTTTACAACACCCTGCACCAGTTCACCGAGGCCGGGCTGCTGCGCGAGGTCGTGGTCGACCCGGGCAGGTCCTACTTCGACACCAACACCTCGGACCATCACCATTTCTTCTTCGAGGACGCCGGCGAACTGAAGGACATTCCGGGCCACCGCGTGACGCTTGGGCACTTGCCCGAGCCGCCCCAAGGCACCATCATCGATCGGGTTGACGTCGTGATCCGGATTCGCCGCCCGGTCCCGGACTGAGATTCCCTGTTGCAAAGTCCCGGGAACTATTTTAGAATCATTCTAAATTAGCCCTGGACCCGGGCCGCGGGCTGGGACCTTGCATCGCCGGGGTGTGCCGTCGCCACCGCCCGATGCCGCCAAAGAGAGCAACAGGAGACGCCAATGCCATCGCTAGCTGGAACCAAGACCGAAGCCAACCTGAAGGATGCCTTTGCCGGCGAGTCTCAGGCCAACCGTCGTTACCTCTATTTCGCCCAGAAGGCCGACGTCGAGGGCTACAACGACGTTTCGGCGGTGTTCCGCTCGACCGCCGAAGGCGAGACCGGTCACGCCCACGGCCATTTGGAGTTCCTCGAGGAGGTCGGCGACCCGGCGACCGGCGAGCCCATCGGCGACACCGCCAAGAACCTCAAGGCCGCGATCGCCGGAGAGACCTACGAGTACACGGACATGTATCCCGGCATGGCGCGGACCGCCCGGGAGGAAGGTTTCGACGAGATCGCCGACTGGTTCGAGACCCTGGCCAAGGCCGAGAGGTCCCACGCCGGCCGCTTCCACAAGGCGCTCGATACCCTGGACTGAGCCTTCGCCCCACGTTCCCCGCGCCCGGTCGGCGCGCGCCGCCGCCGAGCGGGGCGGGCGCCGCGCCCCGGGTTGACTTCGATCAGGGTGGCGGGAGCGGCGCTGCCGGTAGAATATGGCGGGCATAGCACGCCGCGGTCACGCGCCGGCGCGGACGTTCCCATGTTACCTTCGCCTGAACAAGGACGGGAGCGATGAAGGAGGGAAGCACCGGGGCGCCGGTCCGCCACGCCGTCGCCTGGAACGAGGCGGAGTTCTACGACTCCGACAAGCTCGATGCCGAGCTGCGGCGCGTCTTCGACATCTGTCACGGCTGTCGGCGCTGCTTCAACCTGTGCGATACTTTTCCCCGGCTCTTCGACCTGATCGACGAGTCCGAGAGCGGCGAGCTCGATACGGTGGCGAGCACCGATTTCGAGCCGGTGGTCGGCGCTTGCACGCTGTGCGACATGTGCTTCATGACCAAGTGCCCCTACGTGCCGCCGCACCAGTTCAATCTCGATTTCCCCCACCTCATGCTGCGCTACCGCGCGCTTCGGCATGGCGCGGGGAAGACCGGCGTCATCGAGCGCCAGCTCTCGCGCACCGACCGCAACGGGCGCCTCGCGGGCCGTGTCGCGCCGCTGGCCAACTGGGCCTCGGCGACCTCGAACCGTCTCACCCGACCCCTGCTCGAGCGCCTCGTCGGCCTCCACCGCGCCGCCGAGCTGCCCAAGTTCCACCGCCAGAGCTTCCTCGACCGCGCCGCCGCGGCGCCGCCCGAGGTCGACCGAGAAGCGCCCGCCCACGGCCGCAAGGCGGTGCTCTACGCCACCTGCTACGTCAACTACAACCAGCCGCGGATCGGGGTCGCGGCCCGCGCCGTGCTGGCCCGCAACGGGGTCGAGACCGAGGTCGCCTATCCCGCCTGCTGCGGCATGCCCCAGCTCGAGCACGGCGACATCGCCGCGGTGGCGGCGCGGGCGCGCGAGGTGGCGGGGGCCCTGGGGCGCTGGATCGACCAGGGTTACGACGTCATCGCGCTGACGCCCTCGTGCGCGCTGATGCTGAAGTTCGAGTGGCCGCTCCTGGTGCCCGATGAGGCCGCGGTAAAACGCCTCGCCGGGGCCACCTTCGACATCAGCGAGTACGTCGTCGACATCGCCCGCAACGAGGGCCTGGCCGCGGGGCTCGAGCCCCTCGAGGGCGGCGTCACCCTGCACCTGGCGTGTCACGCGCGGGCCCAGAACATGGGCGCCAAGGCGGCCGAGATGCTGCGCCGCATCCCCGACACCGAGGTCGCGGTGATCGAGCGCTGCTCGGGGCACGGCGGCTCGTGGGGGGTGATGAAGCGGAACTTCGAGGTGGCGCTGAAGATGGCGCGGCCGGTGGCGCGCCAGGCCGCCGAGAAGGGCGGGCGCTACCTGGTCTCGGAGTGCCCGCTGGCGGGGACCCATATCGCCCAGGCGATCGCCGAGCGGCACGAGGCCGCGGCCGGCGGCGAGCTGGTGAGCCATCCCATCGAGCTCATGGCCCGGGCCTATGGACTGGCGCCGTGACCCGGAGCCCAAGCCCATGACCTCGCCCAAGCACGAGATCAGCCGCGCCGACCTCCTGCCGCTCGACCGCTACGGCGCCGAGCGCGACCAGCACCAGGCCCGCGTCAGGGAGATCAAGAAGAACCGGCGCCTCGAGGTCGGGCCCTTCGCCACCTTCTATTTCGAGAGCTACGACACCATGTGGCTGCAGGTCCACGAGATGCTCTTCATCGAAAAGGGCGGCGAGGATCAGGTGGCGGGCGAGCTCGCGGCCTATAATCCGTTGGTGCCCAAGGGCGCTGAGTTGGTGGCGACGCTGATGTTCGAGATCGGCGACCCGGTCCGCCGCGACCGGGTGCTGGCCGGGCTCGGCGGCGTCGAGCTCAGCGCCAGCCTCGCCTTCGAGGGCGAGACCGTGAGCGGGGTGCCGGAAGGCGACGTCGAGCGCAGCACCGCCGAGGGGCGCGCCTCGTCGGTCCACTTTCTGCACTTCCCCTTCCATGACGCCCAGGTGGCCAAGTTCAGGGTCATGGGGACGCCCGTGATCCTGGGGCTGGGGCACGAGAACTATTCCCACATGGCGGTGCTGCCCGAGGCCGTGCGCCTCGCCTTGTGCGAGGATTTCGACTGACGCCGCGGAGCCGGCCCCGCTTAGTCGAACACCTCCCAGGGATGGACGCCCCAGATGTAGGCGCGCTTGAGCCAGCCGCGGAGGCCCTGGATCTCGAGCTTGCAGCGCTCGCGCCGACAGGCCACGAGACGGCCCTGGACGCCGGGCTCGGCGAACAGCGCCGGCGGCGAGGTCTCGTCGGGGTCGCGATGAAGGGCGCGGACCTCGCCCGTGACGATGGCCCAGCGGCGCCCCGAGAGCAGGCTCTTGTGGGCCCAGCCCTCGGCCCCGTCGATGTCGCGCAGCTTGCGCCAGAGTTCGAACTCGGCGGTCACCTCGACCGGCATGTCGCGGCGCACGAAGACCCAGGCGATGGGATAGCGCACCCCGGGGCCGGTGCGGATGTTGACCTTGTCGGCGTCGAGCGAGACGAAGCGCGGCAGCGGCAGCCCGCTCGGCGAAAGCACCGGGGCTTGGTCCGCGGCGCGGGCGGTGCCGAGCGCGGGGAGGGCGCAGAGCACAACCAGAAGGGCCAGGCGGGCGATGGGACGGCGGGTGAGCGTAGCCATGACGAGATCTACCCTGGCGCCGCTGGCGCCGGACCTCGGACCCCTTATGCCGAGCCGGCGCGGGCCGGGTCAAGGCCTAGCGCGACTTCGCCCCCGGCCTCAATTGTTTCGCTCGGGGAGTTCTGTTAGAGAAGGGAGGCCTGCCAGGCGCCGCCGGAGAGAGCTCATGGCGCAGAAGAAGAAGCCAATCGTCATCGTCACCCGCAAGCTTCCCGACGCCATCGAGACGCGCATGATGGAGCTCTTCGACACGCGCTTGAACACCGCCGACAAGGCGATGGCCCAGGGCGAGCTGATCGAGGCGGTGAAGGTCGCGGACGTGCTGGTGCCGACGGTGACCGACCGTATCGATGCCGGCATCCTCTCCCATACCAACAAGAACCTTCGTCTGATCGCCAACTTCGGCACCGGCGTCGATCACATCGACCTGGCGGCGGCGCGCGAGCGCGGCATCACCGTGACCAGCACCCCGGGCGTGCTCACCGAGGACACCGCCGACATGACCATGGCGCTGATCCTGGCGGTACCGCGCCGGCTGGCGGAGGGCGAGCGCCTGATGCGCAGCGGCGCTTGGGAAGGCTGGGCGCCGACCTCGATGCTCGGCCACCGCATCTGGGGCAAGCGCCTCGGCATCATCGGCATGGGCCGCATCGGCCAGGCGGTGGCGCGGCGGGCGCTGGGCTTCGGGCTCTCGATCCACTACCACAAGCGCCATCGTTTGCCTGAGGAGCTCGAGGCCGAGCTCGAGGCCACCTACTGGGAGAGCCTCGACCAGATGCTCGCCCACATGGACATCATCTCGGTGAACTGCCCCCACACGCCGGCCACCTATCACCTGCTCTCGGCCCGGCGGCTCAAGCTGATGCCGCCCCAGGCCTACATCGTCAACACCTCGCGCGGCGAGGTAATCGACGAGAACGCGCTCACCCGCATGCTCCGGGGTGGCGAGATCTCGGGCGCCGGGCTCGACGTCTTCGAGCACGAGCCGGCGATCAACCCCAAGCTCCTGGAGCTCGACAACGTGGTGCTGCTGCCGCACATGGGCTCGGCCACGCTCGAGGGCCGCATCGACATGGGCGAGAAGATATTGATCAACATCAAGACCTTCGTCGACGGCCACGCCCCCCCCGACCGGGTCATCGACAGCCTGCTTAGGTAGGGGTCAAGTCTTGACATTTATCATTTTAGACGCCTAGCGTCGCGCGGTGGCTCGCCCCCTCCGCATCGAATACGAAGGCGCCTGGTATCACGTCATGAACCGGGGCGCCGGTGGGCGCCCGATCTTCACCACCGAGCGCGACCACCTCGATTTTCTTGAGGCATTGGCCGAGAGCTGCGGGCGCTTCGCCCTCGAGATCCATGCCTACTGCCTGATGGGCAATCACTACCATTTGCTCGCTCACACCCCGCGCGGCAACCTGGGGCGGGCGATGCGCCACCTGGGCAGCGTCTACACCCAACGCCATAATCGCGCTCACCGGCGCGACGGGCCCCTCTTCCGGGGCCGCTACAAGGCGATCCTGGTGGACGCCGACGCCTATCTCCTGGAGCTGAGCCGCTACATCCACCGCAACCCTGTGGACGCCGGGCTCGTCGAGCGCCCCGAGCGCTTCCGCTGGTCGAGCTATGCGGCCTACCTCGGCCGCATAGCAGCACCCCCTTGGCTGCGGCTCGACGCGGTCCTGGCACGCTGCGGCGGAGGCGACGGCCCAGCGCGTTATCAGGCTTTCGTCATGGACGGCATCGACGACGAGCTCCGCGCCTTCTATGAAAGCTCGCCGACGGCTGCGGTGCTGGGCGACGAGCGCTTCCGCGCCGCCCTCACGACCGAGATCGAGGTGGACCGCTCGGACCCGGAGCGGCCCGAGACGCGGCGGCTCCGGGAAAAGCCCAGCCTCGCGCGCATCGCCGAGCTGACCGCGGCGGCCTTCGGGGTTCCTGTGGAGCGGCTCTATGAGCGGCGGCGCGGCCGCGGTAACGTCAATCTACCGCGCATGGCGGCGATGGCCTTGAGCCGCAACCCAGGCGGTCACGCTCTCGCCGCCATCGCCGCGGTCTTCGGCGTCCGCCACTACACCACCGTCAGCGTCGCCGCCAACCGGCTCGAGCGGCGCATGAGGGACGACCGGGAGCTCGCCGCCACCATCACCGCGCTGCGCCATGAGTTGAGCGCGGGTCCGCTAAATTGATAAATGTCAAGACTTGACCCCTCTCAGATGAAGACCATCAGATGAAGACCATGGCGCCGTCGGCCGAGGCGTCGTTGAGGAAGGTGACGAGGCCGCCCTGGCTGAAGCCGATATCGTCGCGCAGGTCGGCCGCCGTCAGGCCCACCGCGCGCAGGCCCATCTCGCAGACCATGAAGCTGGCGCCGAGCTCGACGCAAGCGTCAATCAGCTCCTCGAAGGTGGCGACGCCGCGTTCACCATAGTCGCGGTCGCGCGCCGCGCCGCCGCCGCCGTCGCCACAGCGCAGCGCCGCCCAGCCGGGGCCGCCGTCCGGGCCCGGCTTGGCCAGCCCGCGAATCGCCTCCATGGTGAAGAAGAGCGTCGCCGGCCGGTTCACGGCCAGCGCCGCGCTGGCCATCGAGAGCGCGTAGTGCACCTTGTCGTAATCGCCCGAGAAGACGACCAACGACAGCTTCTCGGGCGGCTTCGCTTGCGCCTCACGCGGCATGGAGGGAGAGGTCCTTGATGGTCGCCTCGGCGCCGCACAGCGGGCAGGCGGCGTCGGGGCGCACACGTACCTTGCGGAAGGTGGTCGAGAGCGCGTCGTAGATGAGCAGCCAGCCCGACAGGCTCTCGCCGATGTCGAGCAGCTCCTTGATCACCTCGGTGGCCTGCAACGACCCCATGGCGCCGGCCAGGGCCCCCAGCACGCCGCCCTCGGCGCAGCTCGGGATCAGCCCCGGCGGCGGCGGCTCGCGGTAGATGCAGCGGTAACACGGGTTGTCGCCGCCGTGGTGGGCCTTGAAGGTCGAGAGCTGCCCGTCGAAGCGCAGCAACGCCGCCGAGACCAGGGGCTTGCGCCCCAGGTAGCAGGCGTCGTTGACCAGGAAGCGGGTGGCGAAGTTGTCCGAGCCGTCGGCGATCACGTCATAGTCGGCGATCAGCGCCGCCACGTTGTCGACGCCGAGCCGCGCGTGGTGGCCCACCAGCTCGACCTCGGGGTTGAGGGCCGAGACGGTCTCGCGGGCGCTCTCGGTCTTGGCCCTGCCGACCCGCTCGGTGGTGTGGATCACCTGGCGCTGTAGATTCGAGAGCGAGACCGCGTCGTCGTCGACCACGCCGAGGGTGCCGACGCCGGCGGCGGCCAGATACATCAAGAGCGGCGAGCCGAGGCCGCCGGCACCGATCACCAGCACCCGCGAGCCCAACAGCTTGGCCTGGCCCTGGCCGCCGATCTCGCTGAGCACGATGTGGCGCGCGTAGCGTTGGATCTGGTCCTCGCTGAACTCCATGATCAGAGCTCGTCGAAGAGGGCGGTGGAAATGTAGCGCTCGGCGAAGGAGGGCAGGATGGTGACCACCAGCTTTGCCGTCATCGCGGGCCGCGCGCCGACCTCGAGCGCGGCGGCCAGCGCGGCGCCCGAGGAGATGCCGATCGGCAGACCCTCGAGGCGCGCCGCCCGCCTCGCGGTCTCGTAGGCGGTCTCGTTGGCGATGGTGATGACCTCGTCGATCATCTCAGTCTCCAGCACCTCGGGCACGAAGCCGGCGCCGATACCCTGGATGTCGTGGGGCCCCGGCAGGCCGCCCGAGAGCACGGCGCTGTCCTCGGGCTCGACGGCGATCATCGCCAGCCCCGGACGGCGCGACTTGAGCGCCTGGGCGCAGCCCGTGAGGGTGCCGCCGGTGCCGACGCTCGAGATGATCACGTCGACGCGGCCCTGGGTGTCGCGCCAGATCTCCTCGGCGGTGGTGCGGCGGTGGATGGCCGGGTTGGCGGGGTTCTCGAACTGCTGCAGCATGACCGCGTCGCCGAGCTCCGCCACCAGCGCCGTGGCCCGCGAGATCGACCCCTCCATCCCCCGCGCCGCCGGGGTGAGCTCGATCTCGGCGCCCAGCAGGCGCAAGAGCTTGCGGCGCTCGAGCGACATGCCCTCGGGCATGGTGAGGACCAGGCGATAGCCCTTGGCGGCGCAGACGAAGGCGAGCGCGATCCCGGTATTGCCCGAGGTCGGCTCGACGATCACCGTCTCGGGGCCGATCAGGCCCTCGCGCTCGGCCGCCGCGATCATCGCCGCGCCGATGCGGTCCTTGACCGAGGCCAGCGGATTGAAGAACTCGAGCTTGGCTGCGATCTCGGCCACGCAGCCGGCCTCCGTGGCCATTCGGTGGATCCGCACCAAGGGCGTGTTGCCCACCGTCTCGACGATGCTGTCGTAGATTCGGCCGCGCCCGATCGTCGGCTCTTGCTCGGCGCTCGGGCTCGTGTTCTCGGGGCTGGCGGCCATTTTTTTAAGGCGCCGCTCAGATGGTGTAGTCGAGGCGCTCGTGGAGCGCGCTCTTGACGCCCTCGGCGCGGGCGCGCTTGCACAGGTCCTCGATGGTGATGTCGTCGAGGCGCCGCATCAGGTCTCGCTTGAGCTCCTGGCACACCGGGCGCACCACCCGGAGGCCGAGCTCCGAATCGGCGAGGGCGTCGCCCGCACCCTCGTCGCGCTCGACCTCGCTCACCACCCGGGCGATATCGCCGAGGCTGATGCGGCGGCGCTCGCGGGCCAGGCGATAGCCGCCGCGCGGGCCGCGCACCCCCTTGAGCACGCCGGCGCGGACGAGCTGTTGCATGACCTGCTCCAGATAGCGCTGGGGGATCCGTTGGCGGCGCGTGATCTCCTTGCTCTGGACCGGCGTCGCGCCGGCGTTGTAGGCGATGTCGACCACCGCCTGGAGGGCGAAGGCCAACTTCTTCGAGATCGGTCGCATGGCGTTCACGAGCCTTGGCCGGCGAGATCCGGGGCGGGCGCGTTGGTGGAGCCGAAGCCGCCGCCGCCGCGGGCGCTTTCCGGGAGCGTCGCGGTCTCGTTCCAGCGCACCCGGCTCACCGCGGCCACCACGAGCTGAGCGACGCGGTCGCCGCGGCGCACGACGAAGGGCTCGGCGCCCAAATTGGCGAGCACCACCCCGATCTCGCCGCGGTAGTCGGCGTCGATGGTGCCGGGGCTGTTCAACACCGTCACGCCGTGGCTCAGCGCGAGGCCCGAACGGGGCCGGATCTGGGCCTCGAGGCCTGGGGGCAGGGCGACGCTGAAGCCGGTGGGGATGAGCGCCCGCCCCCCGGGGGCGAGGGCGATCTCTCGATCTATGGCGGCGGCCAGATCCATACCCACGCTTCCTTCGGTCGCGTAGCCGGGGAGCGGCAGGCCGGCGGCGTGCGGCAGCCTTTTGATCGCCACCGTGTTCGCCACCGTGTTCGCCACCGTGTTCGCCACCGTTGTCGCCACCGTTGTCGCTACCGTGGTCGTCGCCTCGGGCGCCGTCATTCCGCGCCGGAGGCCCCGTTGAGGTGATCGGCGATGCACCGCGCCAGCCGCGCCGCCACCTCGTCCTTGCCGAGCCGCGGCCACGCCTCGGCGCCCGCGGCGGTGATCAGGTGGACGCTGTTGCGCTCGCCGCCGAAGGTCCCGGTATGCGCCGCCACGTCGTTGGCGACAATCCAGTCGCAACCCTTGCGCACGCGCTTCTCACGAGCGTTCTCGATCAGGTTCTCGGTCTCGGCGGCGAAGCCAACCACCAGGGTCGGCCGCGCCCGGTTGTCGCCGCAGAGGCTGGCCAGGATATCCGGGTTCTCGACCAGCTCGAGCGGCGGCGGGGCACCGTTCTTCTTGAGCTTGCTCGGCTTTTCGCTGGCCACCCGCCAGTCGCTCACGGCGGCGGCGCAGACCGCCACGTCGACCGGCAAGGCGGCGACGCAGGCGCTCAGCATCTGACGCGCCGATTCAATGTGCACCACGGTCACGCCCTTAGGATCGGGCTCGGCGGTGGGCCCCGAGACCAGGGTGCACTCGGCGCCGAGCCGCGACAGCGCCAGGGCGATGGCGTGACCCTGCTTGCCCGACGAGCGGTTGCCGATGAAGCGCACCGGGTCGATGGCCTCGTAGGTCGGGCCCGAGGTGACCAGGGCGCGGCGCCCGGCGAGCGTCCGCTCGGTCCCCGACGCTGGTGCCAGCCGCGCCTCGATCGCGGCCAGGATCTCCTCGACCTCGGCCATGCGGCCCTCGCCGAAATCGCCCGAGGCGAGCTCGCCCACCACCGGACCCACGCGCTCGACGCCATCGCCCTCGAGCCGCGCCAGATTGCGTTGGGTGGCCGGATGGCGCCACATCTCGGCGTGCATGGCCGGCGCCATCAGCACCGGCTTGTCGGTGGCCAGGAGCGCCGTGCTCGCCAGGTCATCGGCAAGCCCGGTCGCCATCTTGGCCATGAAGTCGGCGGTCGCGGGCGCGATCACCACCAGGTCGGCGTCCCGCGACAGGCGGATGTGGCCGATCTCGCTCTCGTCGGTGAGCGAGAAGAGGTCGCCATAGACCTTCTCGCCCGACAGCGAGGCGACCGACAGCGGGGTCACGAACTCGGCGCCGGCGCGGGTCAGGATGGCGCGCACGCGGGCGCCCCGCTCGACCAGGCGGCGGATCAGCTCGAGGCATTTGTAGGCCGCGATGCCGCCGGTGATGACCAGCAGGATGCGCTTGCCGTCAAGCACTGTTGTTCTCGCCATTTTACGCAACGAAACTGTAAATAATGTAGGCCGCAAGCGGGCTTTTCGCAAGGCGCTCGCGCTCAAGCGCGGTTCAGCGCCAGCACCAACATCAAGAGCAGCACCGTGAACCACAGCAACAGGTAGAGCGGGCGCCGCCGGCGCGCCTGTTCGGCGGCAATCTGGCGCGCCGTGTCGGGATGCAGCTTGAGCCCGCCGTCGGCGAGCAGCCCGGTGGCCCGCTCGGCCTTCTCGATGAGCGCCGGGAAGCGCCGCGCCAGCGCCGCGGTGACTTCGGCGGCGTCGCGCACACGGGCCTCGGGCCCCAGGGTCTCACGCATGCAGTGCTCGAGGATGGGCCTGGCGAGCTCCCACATGTTGACCTCGGGCGCCAGGCTTCGCGCCACCCCCTCGGCCACCATCATGGTCTTCTGCAACAGCAGAAGCTGGGGCTGGGTGGTCATCTCGAAGGTCCTCGTGACCTCGAAGAGCTGGGCCAGCAGGCGGCCCATCGAGACCTCGTTGGCGGGCCGGCCCAGGATGGGCTCGGCGATCGAGCGGCAGGCCTGGGCGAAGGCGTCGACCGATTTGGAGGGGGGCACGTATCCGGCCTCGAAATGAACCTCCGCCGCGCGGCGGTAGTCGGCGGTGAGAAAGGCCAGCAGGAGCTCGGCGACGTAGCGGCGGGTCTTGCGATCGAGCCGTCCCATGATGCCGAAGTCGACGGCGCCGATATTGCCGGCCTCGTCGATGAACAGGTTGCCGGGATGCAGGTCGGCGTGGAAGAAGCCGTCGCCGAAGGCCTGGGTGAGGAAGGCGCCGACGAGCTTGGCGACGATGGCCTCGAGGTCGTGGCCCGCGGCCTTGAGGGCCTCGCGGTGGTCGATGGGGATGCCGGCGATGCGCTCGAGCGTCAGCACCCGGCGCGAGGTGCGCTGCCAGTCGACGGCGGGGACGCGGAAGCTCTCGTCGTCGCCACGGTTGTCGCCGAGCTCCGAGGCGGCCGCGGCCTCGAAGCGCAGGTCCATCTCGAGGTCGACGGTCTCGGCGAAGGTGCGCACCGCCGCGACGGGCCTGAGCCGCCTCAAGCCGGGCCGCGTGCGCTCGACGGCCTCGGCCAGCCATTCCAGGAGCTCGAGGTCGCGGCGGAAGGCCGCCTCGATGCCCGGCCGCAACACCTTGACCGCGACCTCGTCGCCGGCCTCGGTGACGGCAAAATGGACCTGGGCGATCGAGGCCGCCGCCACCGGCTCCTCGTCGAAGCTCGAGAACAGCTCGTCGAGCGGCTTGCCGAGCTCCCGGCTGACCTCGGCCCGGGCCTCCGCCCCTGGGAACGGCGGCAGCCGGTCGCGCAGCTCCGAGAGGTCGTCGGCGAGCTCAGGCCCGACCAGGTCGGGCCGCGTCGAGAGCGCCTGTCCGAGCTTGATGAAGCTCGGTCCCAAGGCCTGCAGCGCGGCGGCGAGCCTTTGTCCCGGGCGTCGCTCCGGGGCCCCCGCGCGGGGTCCCCAAAGGCGGCGCGCCAGGCTCAGCGCTGGCGCCGGCGCGCCCAGCTCCGCGAACGGGAACAGGGCGTCGTGGCGGGCTAGCGTGCGAGCGATGCCCACGAGCCGGCCGAGGTTGCGCAGGGTGCGGAACACCGGCCTCAGATGCGCCAGGCCGAGTGCAACGCCGCGATGCCGCCCGAGAGATCGCGGTACTTGACGTTGCCCAGCCCGGCCTCGGCGATGGCGGCGGCGAAGCGCCGCTGATCGGGAAAGCGGCGAATGCTCTCGACCAGGTACTGGTAGGCCGCGCGGTCGCCGGTGACGAGCTCGCCCAGGGCCGGCAAGACGTTGAAGGAGTAGGCCTCGTAGAGCCGGTCCAGCGGTGCGATCGCGACGCGGCTGAACTCGAGGCAGAGGAATCGGCCGCCGGGCCTCAAGACCCGCCGGACCTCGGCCAGCGCGCGGCCCAGATCGGTGACGTTGCGCAGGCCATAGGCGACGGTGACGGCGTCGACGCTGGCGTCCCCGACCGGCAACGCCTCGGCGTCGCCCGCGACCCACTCGATACCCGCCACCTGGCCCCGGTCGAGGGCGCGATCGCGGCCGATCTCGAGCATGGCAGGGCTCAGGTCGCAGACCGTGACGCGGGCCCCGGCCTCAGGCCCCCCGGTGCGCGCCAGGAAGCGGAAGGCGACGTCGCCGGTGCCGCCGGCGATATCCAAGAGGTGCATCGGCGGGCGCGGATTGAGCCAGTCGATAAGCGCCACCTTCCACAGCCTGTGGACGCCCGCCGACATCAGGTCGTTCATCAGGTCGTAGCGCTCGGCGACGCTGTCGAAGACCTGGCGCACCAGCCCCGCCTTCTGCTCCCGCCCCACGGTGCGGAAGCCGAAGTGGGTGTCCTCGCCGCGCCTGGCCCTTGCCATGCAAGGCAAGATAGCGCAGGGCCGTGAAGCACGCTACCTTGCCCGCCATGCCCGAGTTGCCCGAGGTCGAGACCGTGTGCCGGGGGTTGGCGGCGCGGCTCGAGGGCCGCACTCTGGTGCGCGTCGAGCAGCGCCGTCCCGACCTCAGGATCCCCTTCCCGCCCCGCTTCGCGGCCAGGCTCACCGGGCGGCGGGTGGAGCGCATCGGGCGGCGCGCCAAGTACATCCTGGTCTTTCTCGACGGTGGTCTGGTGCTCATCGCCCACCTCGGCATGTCGGGGCGGCTCACCCTGGCCGAGGCGCCGGCGCCCAAGCCGGGCGCGCACGACCACGTCATCCTCGAGACCGACGACGGCACCATCGTCACCTTCCGGGATCACCGCCGCTTCGGGCTCATGACCTTGTGCAACGAGGCCGAGCTCGAGTCGCATCCGCTAATTGCCGGCCTCGGGCCCGAGCCGCTGGGCAACGAGTTCAACGGACCCGCCCTGTCGCGCGCCCTCGACGGCCGCCGCACCTCGATCAAGGCGGCGCTGCTCGATCAGCGGGTGGTGGCCGGGCTCGGCAACATCTACGTCTGCGAGGCCCTCTACCGGGCCCGCGTCTCGCCGCGCCGCCTCGCCCGCTCGGTGCCCGGCGCCCGTGCCGAGCGGCTCGCCCGCGCGGTGCGCGAGGTGCTCGCCGAGGCCATCGCCGCCGGCGGCTCGAGCTTCTCCGACTACGTCCAGGCCGACGGCGAGCTCGGCTACTTCCAGCACCACTTCGCGGTCTACGGGCGCGACGGCGAGCGCTGCCCGGGCTGCGACTGCTCGGGCGCCATCCGGCGCCTGGTCCAGGGCGGCCGCTCGACCTTCTATTGTCCGACGCGCCAGCGCTGAACGTCGCGCCGTCGGTGTGCTAGGGTGCCGGCCGTGAGCAGCGCGCCTCCAGAGCCCAAGCCATCGATGCCCCCGCGTCGGGTCGATGTGCGCCCCTTGCCGCTCCTTTCGAGGGTGGCCCGGAGGGTGCTGGCGATCGGCTTCGGGTTGGCGCTCGCCGCCTCGGCCGCGGCGGCGGCGGAGGCGGGCAAGAGCTTCCTCGGCGGCGTCGAGGACCTGCCGCTGATGGCCGGGCTCACCGAGGTGGCCGAGGCCCGCGTGGTCTTCGACAAGCCCGGCGGGCGCATCGTCGAGGCCTTCGCGGTGGGTGCGGTGGGTGCGGCCGAGGTGGCGGCGTTCTATGACGCCGCGCTGCCCCAACTGGGCTGGACCCGGGTCCGCGAGGGCGCCTTTGAGCGCGAGGGCGAGAGCCTCGAGATCGGCGTCGAGGGCGACGGGAGCGGGGTCACCGTTCGCTTCTCGATCTCGCCCCAATAAGCTGGCCCGGGACCTCCGGGCGAGCGCTTCAGAAGCTTGAGGAGGGCCTGCAATGGCCTATGAGAACATCCTCGGCGAGATCAAGGGGCCGGTCGGTTTGATCACCCTCAACCGGCCCGACGCGCTCAACGCCTTGAACGCCGCGCTGATGCAGGAGCTGGCCCAGGCGCTCGACGAGTTCGAGGGCGACGACCGGATCGGCGCCATCGTCCTCACCGGCAGCGACAAGTCGTTCGCCACCGGCGCCGACGTCAAGGAGATGCAGTCCAAGGACTTCATGGAGGTCTTCGCCGAGGACTTCGTCACCGCGGGCTGGGAGCGCTTCGCCCATTGCCGCAAGCCGGTGATCGCCGCGGTCGCCGGTTACGCCCTCGGCGGCGGCTGCGAGGTCGCCATGATGTGCGACTTCGTTCTCGCCGCCGACACGGCCAAGTTCGGCCAGCCCGAGATTCGCCTCGGCACCATCCCCGGGATCGGCGGCACCCAGCGCCTGACCCGCCTGGTCGGCAAGTCGAAGGCGATGGAGATGTGCCTCACGGGACGAATGATGGCGGCCGAGGAGGCAGAGCGCGCCGGGCTGGTGAGCCGGATCGTTCCCGCCGCCGACCTCATCGACGAGGCGATCCGGGTGGCGACCGAGATCGCCGAGCTCTCGAGGCCCTCGGTGATGATGGCCAAGGAGGCCGCGAACCGGGCCTACGAGACCTCGCTGGCCGAGGGAATCCGCTTCGAGCGCCGCCTCTTTCACGCCAGCTTCGCCACCGCGGACAAGGCCGAAGGCATGGCCGCCTTCGGCGAAAAGCGCAAACCCGACTTCAAGAACCGCTGATTCGGCCGGGCAGCGTCCGCAACGGTTGACGGTGATGGCGGACGGCGATATAAGCCGGCGGTCGAACCCGCACAGGAACGTGAGTGGAGACCGATGGCCCACAGCAGACAGGCCAAGAAACGGGTCCGCCAGACCGGGCGCCGCACCCTTGCCAACAAGGCCCGCATGAGCCGCATCCGCACCTTCATCAAGAGCGTGGAGGCGGCCGTCGCCGAGGGCGATCAAGAGGCGGCTCGGGCCGCGTTGCGCTCCGCCCAGCCCGAGATCATGCGCGGCGTGAGCAAGGGCGTGATCAAGCGCAGCACCGCCGCCAGACGGGTCTCGCGGCTCTCCAGGCAGGTCAAGACGATGTCGCCCTGAGCCCCGCAAGGCGGGCACGACCCCGAGCCGCGCCAGCTTGGCGCGGCTTTTTCGTGGCCCGGGGGCGCCCCGGCCAGATCTAGTGGCGCCGCCGAGGCTTGGCGACGAATCGGCGGATTTTTTCTGCATGTTCTCTTTTCGGTCCTATTGCAACGGCGCCAGCGTGGCAGTACTCTAGGTCGCGAGTTGGGGCTCGTTCAGCTGTCGACAAGTCTCTGGAAGTAAAAATTAGTGGTTCTATTTAGCGGCTGTAGGTAAACAGCCGAGCAGGCCCTCTTTGTCAAGTATTTCGGGATATCCGTTGAAGTTCGTTATGTCATAATCTCGTTCTTAATAAAAAATACCAAGAACAAACCGGCGTCTGGGAGCGCCGGATATTATCGAAGGGAGGCGCATGACCATCTATTCCGCGGGTGCCGGCAAAGCCGACTTCCGGGGCGAGAGGCGGAATAGGCCATGACGGATCGAGCTCTTGGTTCGGCGTCGGAGTGGCAAGAAAAGTGGAGCCGGGTACGCACCCGGCTACGCTCGGAATTCGGCGACGCCACCTTCAATAGCTGGCTCAAGCCCTTGCGGCTCGATGACGCGAGCGACGGGCGACTGACCATCAGCGTGCCCACCCGCTTCATGCGCGACTGGGTGATCTCGAACTACGCCGACCGCATTCACGCCCTGTGGCGGGGCGAGGACGCAGGCGTCCGTTCGGTGGAGATCCTGGTTCGCGCCGCCGCCGGCGCGCTGTCCGAGACCGCACCGGCCGCGGGCGTTGGGGCGCGGGCGGCGCGGCCGCGGGCGCCGTCGCCGTCCTCGGTTGAGATCAATGGCGAGCTCGGGGCCCGGCTCGACCCTCGCTTCACCTTCGAGAACTTCGTCGTCGGCAAGTCGAACGAGCTCGCCCATGCCGCCGCCCGCCGGGTGGCGGAGTCGCTCACGGTGCCCTTCAACCCGCTGTTCCTCTATGGCGGCGTCGGCCTCGGAAAGACCCATCTGATGCACGCCATCGCCTGGCTCATTCGCGAGCGCGACGCCACGCGAAAGGTGATCTACCTCTCGGCCGAGAAGTTCATGTACCAGTTCATTCGGGCGCTGCGCTACAAGGACACCATGGCCTTCAAGCAGGAGTTTCGCTCGGTCGACGTGCTGATGATCGACGACGTACAGTTCATCAGCGGCAAGGAATCGACCCAGGAAGAGTTCTTCCATACCTTCAACGCGCTGGTGGATCAGAACCGCCAGGTGGTGATCTCGGGCGACCGTTCGCCGTCGAACCTCGACGGCATGGAGGAGCGCATGCGCTCGCGCCTGGGCTGGGGGCTGGTGGCCGACATTCACGCCACCGACTACGAGCTTCGCCTCGGCATCCTGCAGTCCAAGGCCGAGTTCGTCGACGCCGGCAACGTGCCGCGCCAGGTGCTCGAGTTTCTCGCCCATCGCATCACCTCGAACGTGCGCGAGCTCGAGGGCGCGTTGAACCGGGTCTTGGCCTTCTCGAGCCTGGTGGGTCGCCCGATCACCCTCGACACCACCCAAGAGGTGCTTCAGGACCTGCTGCGCGCCAACGACCGGCGCGTCACCATCGAGGACATCCAGAAGCGGGTCGCTCAGCACTACAACATCCGCCTCGCCGACATGCACTCCTCGCGGCGCGCCCGCGCCGTGGCCCGGCCGCGCCAAGTGGCGATGTACCTGGCCAAGCAGCTCACCTCCCGCTCGCTGCCCGAGATCGGCCGCAAGTTCGGCGGCCGCGACCACACCACCGTCATGCACGCGGTCAAGAAGATCGAGGAGCTGCGCACCAGCGACGGCACCATGGCCGAGGACATCGATCTTCTGAGACGCATGCTGGAAGCCTGATTGGGCGCTTTGCGGCGGCTTTGAATCGGCCCCCCCGAGGGCCCGGGCCGGTCCTCGTTCCGATCCTCGGACGGGGCGGAAAATGGTGTGGAATCAAGGCATTCCTGCTATACTGTCGGGCGTGGATTTCTGCACTACGAAAGGGCTCCCGAGACCCCGTTCCGGGGCGCTGATTCCGGCCCGGTCGCGGCCCCGATTCGAGCCCTTCAATAAGTCTGCCGAGCGATGAAACTGACCATCGAGCGCGCCTCTCTCCTAAGCTCGCTTGGCCACGTCCAGAGCGTCGTCGAGCGCCGCAACACCATCCCCATTCTCGCCAACGTCCGGCTCGAAGCGGCGGCTGGCAAGCTCACCCTCGCCGCCACCGACCTCGACATCGCCATCGAAGAGGGGGTGGCGGCCGAGATCGCCCAAGAGGGCGGTGTCACCGCGCCCGCCCACACCCTCTACGACATCGTCCGCAAGCTGCCCGAGGGCGCCGAGGTCGAGCTCGCGGCGGCGGACGACGGCGGCAAGCTCGGCTTGCGCTGCGGCCACTCGGAGTTTTCGCTCGCCACCCTGCCGCGCGAGGACTTCCCGGTCATGGCCGAGGGCGATTTGCCCCACCAGTTCGAGCTCGCGGCGGCCGATCTCAAGCGGATCATCGAGAAGACCCGCTTCGCCATCTCCACCGAGGAGACCCGTTACTACCTCAACGGCATCTACCTGCACGCCGCCGCCGAAGAGGGCGTGAAGATGCTGCGCGCGGTGGCCACCGACGGCCATCGTCTGGCCCAAGTCGAGACGCCGCTGCCCGAGGGCGCCGCCGAGATGCCGGGCGTGATCGTGCCGCGCAAGGCCGTGGGCGAGGTCCGCAAGCTGATCGAGGAGAGCGAGTCGGCGGTGCGGATCGCGCTTTCCCAGACCAAGATCCGCTTCGACTTCGACGGTGCGGTGCTGACGTCGAAGCTCATCGACGGCACCTTCCCCGACTACAGCCGAGTCATTCCCACCGCCAACGACAAGGTGCTCGAGGTCGACGGCAAAAGCTTCGCGGCGGCCGTTGACCGAGTCTCGACGATCTCCACCGAGAAGTCGCGCGCGGTGAAGCTCAGCCTGGACAAGGGTCGATTGGTGATTTCCGCGAGCAGCCCCGAGAACGACACCGCCACCGAGGAGCTGACGGTGGCCTACGACGCGCCGGCGATGGAGATCGGCTTCAACTCGCGCTACCTCCTCGACATCGCCTCGCAGATCGATGGCGAGAACGCCCGTTTCACCCTCGCCGACGCGGTCTCGCCGACGCTGGTGCGTGACGGCAGCGACGAAAGCGTGCTCTACGTCCTCATGCCGATGCGGGTGTGAGGAAGGGGGCGGCGCTGAATCGTCCCCAGCAGGCCAAGGTCGGGGCGGGTCGGCCACAGGCGACGTTACCCGTCCTCGCCGTGCGCCGGCTCGTGCTCAGCGATTTCCGTTGTTACCCCCGTCTCGTTCTCGAGGCGGAGGCGCGGCCGCAGGTGCTCAGCGGTCCCAACGGCGCCGGCAAGACCAATCTTCTCGAGGCCTTGTCGTTCCTCAGCCCGGGACGGGGGTTGCGCCAGGCGCGGCTCGGCGAGGTGACGCGCCGCGGCGCCGCGGGCGGCTGGACGGTGGCGGCGAGCGTCGGCGACGGGGCCGACCGGATCGAGATCGGCACCGGCCTCGCGCCCGCCGCCGAGGGCGCGCCTGAGCGCCGCGTGGTCAAGCTCGACGGCGAGCCGGCGCGCGGTCCGGCGGCGCTCAGCGCCCAGGTCAACGTGGTCTGGCTGACGCCGCGCATGGACCGCCTGTTCGTCGAAAGCCCGCGCGAGCGGCGGCGCTTCCTCGACCGCCTGGTGTTCGGCTTCGACGCCGACCACGCGCGCCGCGTGGCGGCCTATGAGCACGCTATGCGCGAGCGCACGCGGCTGATGCGCGACGGCGGCGCCGACGCGACCTGGATCGCGGCGCTCGAGCGCGGCATGGCCGAACACGGCGTCGCCGTCGCCGCCGCCAGGCGCGACGCGGTGGCCTGGCTGAGGCAGGGCCTGGCCTCGGGCCCGGGTCCTTTCCCGGGCGCCGAGGTAAGCGTCTCGGGCGCGCTCGAGGGCTGGCTCGACGAGATGCCGGCACTCGAGGTGGAGGAGCGCTTCGCCGCGCGCCTGGCCGAAGCCAGGGCACGCGATGCCGCCGCCGGGAGCGCCGGCGAAGGTCCGCATCGCAGCGATCTCGTGGTCCACCACGCCGACCATGGGATACCCGCGGCGCAGTGCTCGACCGGCGAGCAGAAGGCCCTTCTGATCGCCATCGTCCTCGCCAACGCCCGCCTCCAGGCGGCGCAACGGGGCTACGCCCCGCTGTTGCTCCTCGACGAGGTGGCGGCGCACCTCGACAAGGCGCGGCGCGAGGCCCTGTTCGAGGCGATCCGCGCCACCCGGGCCCAGGCCTGGCTCACGGGCACCGATCGGGCGCTGTTCGAGGGGCTCGAGGGATGGGCGCAGTACACCGCCGTCAGCGACGGCCGGCTCACGGCGATCGTCAACACTTGAGGGCGTGATGTCGGAGCAGGCTCAAAACCACGATCCGATCGACGACGAGGTCGAGGAGTACGGCGCCGAATCGATCAAGGTGCTGCGCGGGCTCGACGCCGTGCGCAAGCGCCCGGGCATGTACATCGGCGACACTGACGACGGCTCGGGGCTCCATCACATGGTCTACGAGGTCGTCGACAACGCCATCGACGAGGCGGTGGCCGGCTACTGCGACGCCATCGCCGTCACCCTCAACCCCGACGGCTCGGTGCGGGTAATCGACAACGGCCGCGGCATCCCCACCGACATCCACGAGGAGGAGGGCGTATCGGCGGCCGAGGTCATCATGACCCACCTCCACGCCGGCGGTAAGTTCGACCAGAAGTCCTACAAGGTCGCCGGCGGCCTGCACGGCGTCGGGGTCTCGGTGGTGAACGCGCTCTCGGAGTGGCTCGACCTCAGGGTCTGGCGCGACGGTAAGGAGCACTACATGCGCTTCCTCGGCGGCGACGCCGAGGCCCCGATCCGCGCCGTCGGCGAGACCGGCGCGCGGACCGGAACCGAGATCGTGTTCCTGCCCTCGAGCCAGGTCTTCTCGGACATCGGCTTCGATTTCGCCACCCTGATGCACCGCTTGCGCGAGCTCGCGTTCCTCAACTCGGGCCTGCGCATCACCCTCGAGGACCAGCGCGGCGTCGAGCCGCGCTCGGAGGAGCTCCACTACGAGGGCGGCGTGCGGGCCTTCGTCGAGTACCTCGACCGCAACACCACGGCGCTGCACGCGCCTCCGATCACGCTGCTCGCCGAGAAGGACGGGGTCGTCGTCGAGGCGGCGCTGAAGTGGAACGACAGCTACCACGAGAACGTGCTGTGCTTCACCAACAACATCCCCCAGCGCGACGGCGGCACCCATCTGGCGGGCTTCCGCGCCGCCCTCACCCGCACCGTCAACGCCTACGCCGCCGCGACCGGCGTCACCAAACGCGAGAAGGTGACGCTTACCGGCGATGACGCCCGCGAGGGCCTCACCTGCGTGCTCTCGGTCAAGGCGCCGGACCCCAAGTTCTCGTCCCAGACCAAGGAGAAGCTGGTCTCGAGCGAGATTCGCCCGGTCGTCGAGACGGTGGTCAACGAGCGCCTGCGCCATTGGTTCGAGGAGCACCCGGCCGAGGCGCGCGCCATCATGGCCAAGGTGGTCGACGCGGCGGCGGCCCGGGAAGCGGCGCGCAAGGCGCGCGAGCTCACGCGGCGCAAAGACGCGCTCGACATCTCGAGCCTGCCGGGCAAGCTCGCCGACTGCCAGGAACGCGACCCCGCCAAGGCCGAGCTCTTCCTGGTCGAGGGCGATTCGGCGGGCGGCTCGGCCAAGCAGGCCCGCGACCGTGCCTTTCAGGCGATCCTTCCCTTGCGCGGCAAGATCCTCAACGTCGAGCGGGCGCGCTTCGACAAGATGTTGGGCTCGGCCGAGATCGGCACCCTGATCACCGCGCTCGGCACCGGCATCGGCCACGACGACTTCGACATCTCGAAGCTGCGCTACCACAAGGTCATCATCATGACCGACGCCGATGTCGACGGCGCCCACATCCGTACCCTGCTGCTCACCTTCTTCTATCGCCAGATGGGTCAGATCATCGACGGCGGCTACCTCTATATCGCCCAGCCGCCGCTTTACAAGGTGACGCGGGGCAAGTCCGAGATGTACTTGAAGGACGAGCGCGCATTCGAGGATCACCTCATCGAGGCGGGCCTGGAAGACGCCGTGCTCACGGTCTTCGACGGCAGCGAGAGGGCCGGCGAGGACCTCCGCCGGCTGGTCGATCGGGCCCGCCTCACCCGGGCCCTGCTCGAGCCGTTGGCGCGCCGCTACGCCCGACCCATCGTCGAGCAGGTGGCGATCGCAGGGGCGCTCAATCCCGAGGTGCTCGGGGATGCCGCGCGAGCGCGGCAAGCCGCCGACTACGTCGCCCGCCGCCTCAATGCGCTGGCCCCGGAGACCGAACAGGGCTGGAGCGGCGACCCGACCGAGGACGGCGGCCTGCGATTCCGGCGCACGCTGCGCGGCGTCGAGGAGAGCCACCTGATCGACGGGCCCCTGATCCGCTCGGCCGAGGCGCGCAAGCTCGACCAACAGGCCGGCGAGTTGCAGGAGGCCTACGAGAAGCGGGCCACCCTGCGGCGCAAGGACGAGGAGGTGGTGGTGCGCTCGCCGACCCAGCTCCTCGACGCGGTGCTGGGGTTCGGTCGCAAGGGGCTCAGCGTCCAGCGCTACAAGGGGCTCGGCGAGATGAACCCGGAGCAGCTCTGGGAGACCACCCTCGACGTTGCCGCGCGCACGCTGCTGCAGGTCAGGGTCGACCACGTCGACGAGGCCAACACCCTGTTCGAGACCCTGATGGGCGACGTGGTCGAGCCCCGCCGCGAGTTCATCCAGGACAACGCCCTCAACGTCCTCAACCTCGACGTCTAGGGCGCGCCGAGGGCCCCGAAGGGCCGCGCGCCACCGTCGCGCGTGTTCGGCGCCCGATCAACATATATGGTATATGCCGTATGGCAGCCGCTGTATATTGGGGATAAAGGGTGGGTCCGCGACCCATCCGCGGGTTCGATGTCGGCACGGAAGCAGGATAGAGGGAAGAAGCGGTCGGCCAAGGCCAAGCCTGTGGCCAAGCCCGTCGCCAAGCCCGTGGCCAAGGCGCGGTCGCGCCGCGCCGCCGGTACCGGGCCGCGCATGAGCTTGCGCCGGCTGGTCTCGTGGGCCGTTGCGCTTCTCATCTGGGTCGGCCTCGGCGGCCTCGGCGTGGTCGCCTGGTACGCCTACGACCTGCCCGACGTGAACCGGCTCGGCGCCGTCGAACGCAGCCCCACGGTCACCCTGCTCGACATCGAGGGCAACGAGATCGTGAGCTACGGCGAGCTCTACAGCGCCGCGCTCGAGCTCTCCAAGCTGCCGCCCGCGCTTCCCCAGGCGGTGCTCGCCACCGAGGACCGGCGCTTCTACGACCACTTCGGGCTCGATCTCATCGGCCTGGCCCGCGCCGCCTACGTCAACCTGCGCCAGCGCCGCATCGTTCAGGGCGGCAGCACCATCACCCAGCAGCTCGCCAAGAACCTGTTCCTGACGCCCGAGCGCACCTGGAAACGCAAGATACAGGAGACCCTGCTGGCGCTCTGGCTCGAGCACAAGCTCACCAAGGACCAGATCCTCACCCTCTATCTGGAGCGGGTCTATCTCGGCGCCGGCACCTATGGCGTCGACGCCGCCGCCCGCAAGTACTTCCGCAAGCCGGCGACGCGGCTCAGCCTAGCCGAATCGGCGATGTTGGCCGGTCTCCTCAAGGCGCCGTCGCGCTACGCGCCGACGCGCAACCCTGCGCTGGCCCGCGCCCGCGCCCGCCAGGTGCTGGCCAACATGGTGGCCACCGGCGACCTCACGGCGGCCGAGGCGGCCGCCGCCGAGCGCCGCCCGGCCGCGGCCCGGCGGCGCCCCGCGCTGGGCCGCGGGGCACGCTATTTCGCCGACTGGGCGCTCGAGCAGGTGCGGCGCTACCTCGGCCATTCCGGGCGCGACCTGGTGGTCGTCACGACCCTCGATTCGCGCCTCCAAGGCGCCGCCGAGGGCGCCGTGAAGGCGGCATTCGCGAGCGACGGCGCCCGGCTGGGGGTGACCCAGGCGGCGCTGGTGGCGCTCACCCCTGGGGGCGCGGTGCGGGCCATGGTGGGCGGCCGCTCCTATGCCCAGAGCCAATTCAACCGCGTCACCCAGGCGCGGCGCCAGCCCGGCTCCGCCTTCAAGCTGTTCGTTTATCTCGCCGCCCTCGAGGCCGGGCTCGAGCCCGACGACGTGCTCCGCGACGAGCCCGTGCAGGTGGGCGACTGGCGGCCCCGCAACTACTCGGGCCGCCATGAGGGCGCGGTGAGCCTGCGCCAGGCCCTGGCCCGCTCGATCAACTCGGTCGCGGTCAAGATTTCGGAGCGGGCCGGACGCGAGCGCGTCATCGCCGCCGCCCGCCGCCTCGGTATCACGGGCCCACTCGAGCCCCATCCCAGCCTGGCCCTGGGGGCCGCCGAGGTCAGCCTGATCGAGCTCGCCGGCGCCTACGCGGCGCTCGCCAACGGCGGCCACGGCGTGTGGCCGCACGGCATCGCCGAGATCCGCGACAGCGCCGGCCGCGTCCTCTACCGCCGCCAGGGCTCGGGCCCGGGGCGCGTGATCGAGCCCGGCCAGGTGGCCGCGCTCAACGATATGCTGGCCGCGGTGCTCAGCGAAGGCACCGGCAAGGCGGCACGGCTGGAGCGCCCGGCGGCGGGCAAGACCGGCACCAGCCAGGACTTCCGCGACGCCTGGTTCGTGGGCTATACCGCCGATCTGGTGGCCGGCGTCTGGGTCGGCAACGACGACGGCGCGGCGATGAAGCGGGTCACCGGCGGCGGGCTCCCGGCCAGGCTCTGGCGCGCCTTCATGAGCGAGGCCCACGACGGCCTGCCGGCGCGGCCGCTGGGCCCCCGCCGGCCCGCGAAACCGGGCCTCCTCGAACGCCTGTTGTCGGCCGGGCTCGGCCCCGCCTCAGGTCCCGACGAGCGCGAGCGCGAAGTCAAATAGCGAGAGCAATTCCCGACAAACGTAAACCGCTCTAGCCGTGGCGGTGGAGGAAAGCGCCGTGGCGGCGCAGCCACCGCCGCGATTCGCCCCAACCGGGGCAGAGCTCGTCCACCAGGCGCCAGAAGCGGGGCCCATGGTTGGCTTCCTCGAGGTGCGCCACCTCGTGGGCGACGACATAGTCGAGGACCGCCTCGGGGGCCATCACCAGGCGCCATGAGAACGAAAGCCTTCCCCGGGCCGAGCAGCTCCCCCAGCGGGTGGCGGGATCGCGGACGCCGACCTGGGGCGCGCCACGGCCGAGCCGCGCCGCTGCGCTCCGGGCGCGGGAGCCGAGCAGCCGGCGCGCCTCGGCCTTGAGCCACGCCTCGAGACGGCGCGGAAGCTCGGCCACGGGCCCCGAGACGATGAGCTCGCCAGCGGCGCGGCGCACGCCGCCGGGCGCGCCGGGCTCATGGCGCACGCGGTGGGGCACGCCGAGCACCGGGATCACGCTCCCGGCGGCGAAGGGGACGCGCGGCGGCAGCTCGGCGAGCCGGCGCCTCAGCCATTGGGCTCGGCCGGCGGCGAAGCGGCGGCCCTCCTCGAGGCTCACGCCGCGGGGCAGCACCAGCTCGGGCTGGTCGTGGCGGGGATCGATCCGGAGCGCCAGCCGCCGCGCCCGCGGGCTGCGCCGGACCCGGAGCTCGAGCTCGGGGTCCTCGAGGATGAGCCGTCGCGCGCTCACGCCGCGGCGGGCAGCACCAAGCCGGCGCCCTCGAGCGCGGCAAGCAGCGTCGCCGCCTGGTCAGGCCCAAGCGGCGCCAGGGGCGGGCGAATGTTGAGCCACTCGGAACGGCCCCGCGTATGGGCAAGAATCCGCTTGAGCGCGGCGATCATCGGGTAGCCCTGGATGATCAGCCGCACCTGGCTGAGCTCTTCCTGCAGCGCCTCGGCGTCGCCCTCCCGCCAGCGCGCGTGGAGCTTGGCCGCGAGGTGGCAGGTGACGTTGACGCTGGCCGAGATGCACCCGGCGCCGCCGGCCTCGAGCACCGGCAACAGGAGCTGTTCCGAGCCCGCGAAGACGCCGAAGCCGGGGAGCGCCCGGCACACCGCCTCGGTGTGGGACCAGTCGCCCGAGCTGTCCTTGAGGCCGACCACCGTCCCGGGGTAGGCCGCGACCAGGCGCTCGAGGAGCCCGAGGCCGATGTCGATCCCGGTCATGGCCGGGAAGTGATAGACGTAGACCGCGAGCCGGGCGTCGCCGAGCCGCTCGACGACCTCGGCAAAGGCCGAGAAGAGGCCGTCCTCGCTCGGGTTCTTGTAATAGAAGGGCGGCAACATCAGGACCCCCGCGGCCCCCAGCTCGAGCGCCGCGCGGCTGAGCCGAACCGTGTCCGGGATGGCACAGCATCCGGTGCCGATCAGCAACCGGCCGGGATCGATGTCGCTCGCCGCCAGCGCCTCGATCATGGCGAGCCGCTCCTCGACCGAGAACGAGTTGGCCTCGCCCGTGGTGCCCAGCACCGCCAGGCCGTCGCAGCCGTGGCCGAGAAGCCAGCGGTAGTGCCCGAGCATGGCGGCGTGGTCCGGGCTCAGGTCGCCTCGGAGCGGGGTCAGCGCGGCGGCGAAAACGCCCCCCAGCCTGTGTTCGCTGCGCTCGCTCATGATCTCGGCCGACTCCCTGGGGAGGCTGCCATCCTACTCCCGTGGCGCGGTCGGGGCGAACGCGGCGCCCGCTTGCTCGGGCCAGGTGACGATATGATCCTCGAGGTGGCCCGCGTTCCGCTCCGAGACCGCACGGCCGCGCACCGAAATACCGGCCTCGTGCACGGTCTCGGGGTCGCCCGAGACCAACGGATGCCACCATTCGAGGTCCTTGCCCTCGGCCACCAGGCGGTAGGCACAGGTGATGGGGAGCCACGAGACCCTCCTCACGGCCCGAGGCGAGAGCACCAGGCAATCCGTCACCAGGCGTTTGCGCTCGGCGTAGCGGGTGCAACGGCAGCGCTCGAGATCGAGCAGGCGGCAGGCGACGTCGGTGTAGTCGACCTCCCCGCTCTGGATGTCCTCGAGCTTGTGCAGGCAGCACTTGCCGCAGCCGTCACAGAGCGATTCCCATTCCTCCGGCGTCAGCTCCGAGAGCGTCTTGCGGCGCCAGAAGGGGCGCTCGCTCATCGCCCCCGCTCGCTCTGGCGGATGAAGTCGCGCACCCGGGGGGCGATGGAATCGCGCCACCGGCGGCCGTTGAAGATGCCGTAGTGACCGACCCCTTGCTGCTCGTGATGGACGCGGCGCGCCGTCGGAATGCCGCTACAGAGCCCGTGTGCGGCACGGGTCTGACCGCGGCCGGTGATGTCGTCGTGCTCGCCCTCGACCGTCATCAGGGCGGTCTCGGTAATCGCGGCGGGCGCCACCGCCCGCCCCCGCGAGCTCATCCGGCCCAAGGGCAGATCGTGGTTCTGGAATACGGTCTCGACGGTCTGCAGGTAGTACTCGGCGGGCAGGTCCATGACCGTTGTGTACTCGTCGTAAAAGCGCCGGTGCGCCGCCGCGCCGTCGCCGTCGCCCCGCACCAGATGGTCGAAGAGGCGCGCGGTGGCGTCGATATGAACCTTCAGGTTCATGGTCATGAAGCCGGTGAGCTGCACGAAGCCCGGGTAGACGCGGCGCAGGAAGCCGGGGTAACGGTAGGGGACGCGGGTAATGACGGCGTCTTCGAACCAGTCGAGCGAGCGTTGCTGGGCCAGCCGGTTGACCTGGGTGGGGCTGACGCGGGTATCCACCGGGCCGCCCATCAGCACCATCGAGCGGGGCGTCGCCGGATCGCCCGCGGCGGCCATCAAGGCGGTCGCCGCCAATACCGGCACCGAGGGCTGGCACACCGCCATCACGTGGCTGCCGGGGCCCAGAAGCCGCAGGAAGTCGATAACGTAGTCGATGTAATCGTCGAGCTCGAAGCGGCCCTCGGTCAGCGGCGTCATGCGGGCGTCGCGCCAGTCGGTGATGTAGACGTCGTGCTCGGGCAGCAGGGTCCGGACGGTGCCGCGCAAGAGGGTGGCGAAGTGCCCCGAAAGCGGCGCCACGATCAACAGCCGCGGCTCCTGGCGGTCGACCTCGGGCGCGAATCGCCTGAGCTCACAGAACGGCTTGCGGCAGACCACGGTCTCACTCACCGCGATCTCGCGCCCCTCGACGCGCATCGTGCCCAAGCCGAAGGCGGGCTTCGAGCGCCGCCGCGTGCTCTGCTCGAAGACCTCGCATGCCGCCGCCACCGCGCGCCCGTAGCCGGTGTGGCTCAAGGGGTTGAAGGGATTGCGGAAGAGCAGCTGGCCGGCCTCGGCCGCCAGCCTCAGGGGCGCGAGCGTGGCGTGCTGCAGCTCATGGGCGTGATAGAGCATGACGAGCGGCGCGAGCCTCAGCCGAGACCGCGAGGTTGCCCGCGAACGGCGGGGTGTTGCGGGCCCGCGGGGCGGGGCGAAAGGGCGGCGACCTGCCACGACATGGCGCCCAGCCTAACACCAGATCTTGGGGATTGGGAGGCTTGACTTGCCAGGACGTGTGTGATCCCGAGCCGCTGGCTCAGCCCTCGAAGAATTTGGCCATGCCCTCGGCCAGGGCCTCGGGCGAGGCGCCGTGGGAAAAGTGGGTGAGGTAGTCACCATCGGGACCCAACAGGTAGACGAAGGTCGAATGGTCCATCAGATAGGCGTCCGCGTCTTCCCCCTCCTCGATCGTCTTGGCGTAATAGACGCCATAGGCCCTGGCGGCGATGGCGACCTGCTCCAGGCTCCCGGTGAGCGCCACCAGTCGGGGATGAAACAAGGACACGTAGTCGGCCAGCACCTCGACCGTGTCGCGCTCGGGATCGATGGTGATCATGAGTGGCTGCACCTTGTCGCCGGCCGGCCCCAGCGCCTCGAGCGCCAGGCTCATGTCCTGCAGGGTGGTGGGACAGACGTCGGGGCAGAAGGTATAGCCGAAATAGACCAGCAGGTAGCTGCCGCGAAAGTCGCTGTCGGTGACCTCGTTGCCGCGGTGGTCGAGGAGCGTGAACGAGCCGCCGATCGAGATCTTGCTGGTTCGCGCGAACTGGCTGGGAAGCCCGCCCTCGAGCACCACCAGGCGTAGCGCGAGCCCGGCGACGGCGCCGATGACCACGCCCGCCACCAGCAGCAAGACAAACCGCAGAAACCTTCCTTCCATGTCGCGGATCGATCCCTGGCCGTTGCCCGGTCCGAGTATAGGGGGCGCGGTCGATCCGGCAAACCGCGCTCTTCAACCGGCGCTCCGGCGGCGGGCTCACTCCGGGCGCAGGTTGACGAAGGCCACGCGCCAGTTGCCGCCGAGGCCCGGCCCCGAGAGGTGATCGATGCGGGTCGTGGACAGGTTCTCGGTGGCGAAGCCGAGCGCCCGGTCGGGGTCGAGGCCGAGGGCATGGGCGAGGGCGGCGCGAATGCTGCCGCCGTGGGCCACGGCGACGATGTCGCGGCCGCTATGCTCGGCGGTCAGGCGCTCGATGACCGCGGCGACGCGGTGGAAGACCTCGACAAAGCTCTCGCCGCCGGGCGGGCGGTGTCGCGCCGGCGCGATCCAGAACTTGTGATTCTCGAGCACCGTCAAGTCGGCCTCGAGCTCGGCGTAGGTCCGGCCCTGCCAGTCACCGAAGTTCTGCTCCGAGAGGTCGCGCTCGACGCTGACCTCGCCGATCTCGAGGCCGGCGGCGGCGATCGCCTCGGCCGTGTCGCGCGCCCGCGAGAGATGGCTGGTGACCCAGACCGCGTTCTCGGGCAGCCGCGCCGCGAGGGTCCGGAAGCCGTCGTCGTCCGAGACGTCGGCCGGCACGTCCGAGGCGCCGTAGATGCGGCCCTCGTATCCCACCACCGGCGCGTGGCGCACCCACCACCATCGCGTGATCTCGGTCATCTCGCGGTCTTCGTCATGGCCCAAGCGGCTCCCGGCGAGCCCGCGTCGGGCTCGCGCGGCCACCTGTATAACGGCCGCGGGCCGGCAACACCAGAGCGCGCGGCGCGGCTCCGGGCGCGGCTGGACTTTGACCTCCTGAAAGCCCATCCTGCGCCGATGTGGAGGCCTACGCTGGACCCTTTCGGGGCGCGGGCAGGGGCCGCGCCAGGGGGCAAATGGCGCGGTCGCGCCGTCGCCGGCGCAAGCTCGGCGCGGCGCTCGCGGCGCTTGGGGCCGTGGCGCTCGTGGCCTGCGCGGTAGAGCCCGCCATGCGCGCCGACGCCCGTCCCTATCACCACACCGTGACCGGCTTCCGCAACCCGCCCGGGAGCCCCGGGCGCGAGGCCAGCTTCGGCGACATGGTGTCGTTCATGTGGCGCCGCTTGCGCGGCGACAAGACCCCGCCTGCGGTGCCCCCCGGCCACGTCGTCGAGGAGGCCCAGGCGCTGGCCCGGCTGGCCGAGCTCGAGGGCCACGACACCCTGACCTGGCTCGGACACGCCGCCTTCCTGATCCGCACCGGCGGCCAGACCATCCTCACCGATCCCTACTTGAGCGATTACGCCTCGCCGCTGGGCTTCGCCGGGCCGCGGCGCTTCGTGGCGCCGGGAATCGGCATCGCGAAGCTGCCGCCGATCGATATCCTGATCGTCTCTCACAACCACTACGACCACCTCGACACCCGCACCCTCGATGTCTTGCCGGGCAAGGAGCGGATGGTGGTGATCGCGCCGCTCAAGCTGGGGGAGTACTTCCTCGAGCGCGGCTGGCGCGACGTCCGCGAGCTCGACTGGCACGACACCACGCGCATCGGCGAGGTCACGGTGACGGCCCTGCCCGCCATCCATTTCTCGCGCCGCACCCCGTTCGACTTCAACAAGAGCTTGTGGATGAGCGTTGCCATCAGCTCGCCGACGCAACGGCTGTTCTTCTCGGGCGATACCGCCCTTGGCCCTGTGTTCCGCGACCTCGGCGCCCGCTACGGCCCCTTCAGCGCGGCGCTGATCGGCATCGGCGCCTATCTCCCTCAGGTCATCATGAAGGCGACCCACACCACGCCCGAGGAGGCCGTCCGGCTGGGTCTCGAGGTCGGCGCGCACCGCCTGGTGGCGATGCACTGGGGCACGGTGGTGCTCACCGACGAGCCGCCCTTCGAGCCGCCCGGGCGCTTCGCCGCGGCGGCCCGGGCGGCCGGGTTCGACGATGAGCGCGCCTGGTTGATGAAGATCGGCGAGAGCCGCGTTCTGCCCCGCGAGTGGCCCCGCAACTGAACCGCGAGCCTACTCGCCGACCTGAAGCAACTGGCCGCGCTGCCGCGCCGAGCGGAAGCAGGCGAGGAAGATGGCGGCACCGGCGCTGAGGTAGACCAGGTTCAAGAGCGTCGCGGTGACCAGGAGTCGGGGCTCGACCGAACCCTCGACGATGATCGCCCGCATGCCCTCGAAAACGTAGGCCGAGGGCAGCAGATAGGCGATCGTCTGCAGCCACTCGGGCAACACCGAGATCGGGTAATAGATGCCGCTCACCGGGGCCAGGGCGAAGATCGCCGCCCAGGCCAGGCCCTCGGCGCCGAGCCCGGCGCGCAGCACCATGCCCGACACCACCAGGCCCACCGACCAGCCCATGGCCAGCAGATTGAAGAAGAAGGCGACGAGCGGCAGCCCCAGCGAGTAGATGGAATAGTCGAAGAAGGCGATGGCCAGCAGCGATGCCGGGATTACGCCGATGGTGGTGCGGATGAAGCTCATGAGGAGCAGCGCGCAGATGAGCTCGTAGGATCGCAAGGGGCTGACGAAGAGGTGGCCCAGGTTGCGCGACCACATCTCCTCGAAGAACGATACCGAGACCCCGAGCTGGCCCCTGAACAACACGTCCCACAGCAGCACCGCCGACAACAGCACGCCGAAGGCCTGGGCGATGTAGGTCGAGTTGCGGGCCAGGAACAGGGTGATGAAGCCCCACAGGATCATCTGCACGGTGGGCCAGTAGGCGAGCTCGATGAGGCGCGGCCACGAGCTCCGCATGAGATAGAAGTAGCGCAGCACCATGCCGCCGATGCGGCGTGCCGAGAACGCCGGGCTGGGCCTTGGTCCGGCGCCGCTCATTGCGCCGCCCGTGGCGTCTCGCGGCCGCCCTCGCGGGCGATGTCGAGGAACACCTCCTCGAGCGTGGTGCGGCCGTAGCGCGCGATCAGCTCGCCCGGCGCGCCGCGGTCGACCAGGCGGCCGGCGCGCATCATGAGGACGTCGTCGCAGAGGCGTTCGACCTCGGTCATGTTGTGCGAGGCGAGCAAGATGGTGGCGCCGCTGCGCCGCTGGTAATCGAGCAGGGTGCGGCGCACCCAATCGGCGGTGTGCGGGTCCAACGAGGCGGTCGGCTCGTCAAGCAGCAGCAGCACCGGATCGTTGACCAGCGCCTTGGCCAACGATACCCGCGTCTTCTGTCCCGCCGACAAGGTGCCGAAGGTCCGGTCCATGAGGTCGTCGAGGTCGAAGGTCCGGGCCAGCTCGTCGAGGCGGGTCTCGATGCGGTCGAGGCCGTAGAGATGGGCGTAGACGCGCAGGTTCTCGGCCACCGTCAGGCGGCGGGGGAGATCGACGTAGGGCGAGGTGAAGTTCATCGATTGCAGGGCGCGATGGCGCTGGCGCGCCATGTCGACGCCGAGCACGGTGACCCGGCCCGAGGTCGGTATGAGCAGGCCCAACAGCATGCTCAGCGTGGTCGTCTTGCCGGCGCCGTTGCCACCCAGCAATGCGGCCACGCTGCCCGCCGGCACCTCGAAGCTGATCGCGTCGACGGCGAGCAGCGACTCGAAACGCTTGCTCAGGTTCTCGACCTGGATTGCCGGCGCTGCCATGGCCTCAATATGGCGGCAAATCCCGGGCTCTGCCAGAGCACGCGAGGCCTTGCCACCGGGCGCTCCTAAGACCCTCTTTGCCCTGGCCCGCCGCGGAAGGCTATAAAATGGGCCGAGAGGTGGCACATGACGGCTGAAGCGGCGACACGGGTGGCCTCGGCAGCGATGCGGCGCGAATACCGCCGCGGCGCCGGCCGCGTTCGCCTCAGGACCCTGGTGCTGATCCGCTGGGTGGCGGTGGCCGGTCAGAGCATCGCCATCCTCATGGTCCATGTCGGGCTCGGCTTCGCGCTGCCGCTCGGGCCCGCCTTCCTGGCGGTGATCGTCTCGGCGCTGCTCAACGTCGCGGTCTCGGTCCGCTATCCGCCCAACAAGCGCTTGAGCGACCGCGAGTCGGCGCTCTATTTGGCCTATGACATTCTGCAGCTCGCCGTGCTGATGTTCCTCACCGGCGGCCTCGGCAACCCGTTCTCGCTCCTGATGCTGGTTCCGGTCACCATCTCGGCGACCATCCTGAGCCTCGCCAGTACGGTGTGGCTGGCCGGCCTCGCGCTAATCTGCATCAGCGCCTTGGCGGTGTTCCATCTGCCGCTGCCGTGGAGGGGAGGCGGCCTGACGCTCGATCCGACCTACGTCTTCGGCATCTGGTCGGCATTGTCGCTGGGGATGGTGTTCCTCTCGGCCTACGCCTGGCGGGTGGCCCAGGAATCGCGACGCATGATGGATGCGCTGGCCGAGACCCAAATGGCGCTGGCCCGCGAGCAGCGCCTGTCGGCCCTGGGCAGCCTGGCGGCGGCGGCGGCGCACGAGCTCGGGACGCCGCTCAGCACCATCGCCGTGGTGGCCAAGGAGATCAGCCGAGAGCTGCCGCGGGACAGCGCCTTCGCCGATGACGTCGAGCTCTTGAGCAGCCAGGCGGCGCGCTGTCGCGAGATCCTTAAACGGCTCTCGGCCCAGCCCGGCGAGGGCGGCGAGACGCTGTTCGACCTGTTGCCGCTGGGCGCCCTGGTCGAGGCCGCCGCGGCGCCGCACCGGGGCCGCGGGATGGAGATCGAGATCGTCGCCCACGAGGGCATCCAGCCGGTGGTGGCGCGGCGCCCGGAGCTGATTCAGGGCCTTGTGAACCTGATCGAGAACGCCGTCGATTTCGCCCGCCAGCGGGTGCGGCTGGTGGTGGAGTGGGACCAGTCGCAGATCTCGATCGAGGTCATCGACGACGGCCCGGGCTTCCCCTCCCACATCGTCGGCCTCTTGGGCGAGCCCTACGTTTCGGGCCGGCGGGAGTCGGAAGGCATGGGCCTCGGTGTGTTCATCGCCCGGACGCTCCTGGAGCGCACCGGCGCCGACGTGAGCTTTTCGAACCTGCGTAGCGGCGGCGCCAGAGTTGCTCTAAAATGGCCCCGGGCCGCGCTCGAGGTCGCTCCCGCCAGATCTGGGGATGCGCCGCGCGGCCGCCCGCTGGAGCCGTCATGAAAGACGCCGACCCGACCTCCTCCAAGCCCCAGGACGGCGAGCAAGCCGCCCTCGAACGCACGCTGCTCATCGTCGATGACGACGAGCCCTTTCGCAAGCGACTGGCGCGGGCCATGGAACGGCGCGGCTTCGAGGTGTTGGCGGCCAGCAGCGTCACCGACGGCATCGCCCTGGCGAGGTCCCGACCGCCGGCTTTCGCGGTCATCGACCTGCGGCTCGCTGACGGCAGCGGCCTCGACATCGTGCCGGCGCTGCGCGAGGTGCGCCCCGACACTCGTGTGGTGATGCTCACCGGGTATGGCAACATCGCCACCGCCGTGGCGGCGGTCAAGGCCGGGGCCGTCGACTATCTCGCCAAGCCGGCCGACGCCGACGAGATCGAGGCGGCGCTGATGGTGCAGGACGGCGACAAGCCGTCGCCGCCCAAGCGTCCGATGTCGGCCGACCGCGTGCGCTGGGAGCACATTCAACGGATCTACGAGCTTTGCGACCGCAACGTCTCGGAGACCGCGCGCCGGCTCAACATGCACCGCCGCACCCTGCAACGGATCCTCGCCAAGCACTCGCCGCCCGAATGAGGGGCTACGCTGCGGGCCAAGGCGCCGGCTTGGAGCTCATCCGGCGGCCTTCATCGAGCCGCCGCGGAGCTGGTGATCGACGTGTCGCCCCTGAAACATGGTGATGCCGATGGAGCGTCCCACCGTGATCGCCTGTTCGCTGTCGCAGCGGCTGAGGACGACCCGGCTCGGCCCCGCGAGGGCCACCGCTTCGGCCAGCTTGGCGCGGCGATCACCGGCGTCCTTGTCGCCCATTTCCGTGCTCCAGTGCATCTTCAACATGTCGACGCCCAACTCCTTGCGGTCGATCAGCGGCAAGCTGAAGCAGGTGAGCCCGTCGAGACAGATTCGGTAGTTGCGCTGGTGCAGAAAGTCGCGGGCGAAGAGATATGCGGCCATGTCGCAAAAGATGTCGATGTTCTGAAGCTCGAAGAGAAGGGTCGTTCTGGCGTTGCCGCGGATCTTGGCGTCGAAGGTCAGGAACTCGGGCGACAGCAGGGTGGGGATATTGATGTTTATGCTGATCGGCGTCGGCATGATGGCCTCGAGGTCGGGCAGCAGCGCCAGAACGCGCCGATCGAGAACCGTGGTCAGGTGTTGGAACAGCCAGCGGTCCGACATCGGATCGACCTCGGGCATCAGCACCCGCCGCAGCTCGGCGATGGAGACGTAAAGCTCGCAGAACACGGGGCTCGGCAAACGACCCGGCGTGATCACGCAGACCGGTTGGCGGCGCAGGAGCTTGGTGACGTTCATCGTCGCCAGCACAGTCTCGAGCTGAACCAGCTTCTGCGGGTCCAAGGGCTCGCCGGGCGGCATGACGCCCGCATGATCACCGAGGTCGGCGGCCGGCCATTGGCCGCTGTCGCGCGGCCGGTCGGTGGCGGTGACCCGCGCCACCACCGCCTTGAACTCGCCGTAGTCCCGTTCGAGGTCGTACCAGGTGCAGAAGCCCTGCCCATCATCGTCCCCCGAACCGTTGGCGACGGGGTCTTTGTCGAAGACGTAGCGTAGCTTGAGGATCGCTTCGTCGATGTTGGCGATGGTGGCGCCCTTGCAGATGAAGATTATGTCGTCGTTCTCGAGCAGGAAGATCTCGCCATTGAACTTCTTGACCAGGGGCGTGAAGCAGCTGAGGGCGATGTGAATATGATGCTCGCGCCGGTTTTGGGGGCTCAGGGCCGAGAGGTGAACGTGCACCGCGCGCCGGCCTTCGACGTGACGGACCAAGCGGGCCGTGTAGTCGGCGAGCATTGCTTCGTCGTATTGGTGGTCGAGTTTGGCCACGGCTATCCCCCCGCTCGACGGTGGGAAGCGGACGCTCCGCCCGCGGTGCGACTGCGGGTCCCGATCATTCAGCAAACCGATTATCAATTGGTTAAGGTTAACCCTGGCCCGGCCCCGGCCCCGGCTCCGTCTCTGGCTGGTGTTCGAGCGACGGCCGCTCATATAATCGCCCATGGACCAGGGCTCCCCGACCGTCGAGGACGACGATCGAGCGCCAACGGGAGCGTGGGCGCCCGAGGGCTCCCGCGTCTACGCCGTCGGCGATATCCACGGCCGAGCGGACCTCCTTCACGACCTCCAGGCGATGATCCTTGACGATGCGGACGGCGTCGAGGGGCGCAATGTGGTGGTCTATCTCGGCGACTACATCGACCGCGGTTGGGACAGCCGCGGCGTGGTCGAGAGGCTCGTCGAGGCGCCCCTTCCCGGCTTCGAGGTGATCCATCTCATGGGCAACCATGACGCCTGGATGATCGAATGCCTCGACGGCGACGGCCTCGATGTCGCCTGGTTGCTGAATGGCGGCGCCGCCACCCTCACGAGCTATGGGGTCTCGCTCGATGCCGGTCTGGCGTTCGAGAAGCACGAGCAGGTCAGGCGCGACCTGGACGAGAACGTGCCCAAGGCGCACCGCGAGTTCTTCAGGGCGTTGCGGCTCAGCCATGCCGAGGGCGATTACCTGTTCGTGCACGCTGGGATCCGCCCCGGCGTGCCGCTCGCCGAGCAGGTTGGCGACGATCTGATGTGGATCCGCGAGGAGTTTCTCAGCTCGAACCGCGACCACGGCAAGATCGTGGTCCACGGGCATACCCCCTCGCACGAAGTGCAGCTGCAACCGAACCGCATCGGTATCGACACCGGGGCCTTCTCCACCAATCGCCTCACCTGCCTGGTGCTCGAGGGCGACCAGCGGAGATTTCTCTACACTTGACCTGGGTTGCTCAGGGCGACGGCGCGGGCCGCGGCGGCGCAGATATCGGAGGGGATTGAGATGGCTGAGAACGTCCTTGTGACCGGCGGCGCCGGTTACGTCGGTAGCCACGCCGCCCTGGCGCTGGTCGACGCCGGGCACCGGGTGATCGTTCTCGACGACCTCTCTACCGGGGTGCGGCGCCTGGTACCCGACGAGGCCGCCTTCGTCGAGGGCGACGCCGGTGACGCGGCACTGCTCGAGCAGGTGATCTCGGAACGGCGGGTGAGCGCGGTCATGCACTTCGCGGCCAGCGTGCTGGTCCATGAATCGATGGAGCAGCCGCTGAGCTACTATCGAAACAACACCTGCGCCAGCCGCAACCTGATCGAGGCCTGCGTCGACCAGGGCGTCGACGCCTTGGTGTTCTCGTCGTCCGCCGCGGTCTACGGAGAGCCGGAGGTGGTGCCGCTCAGCGAGGAGGACGCGTGCGCGCCGATAAACCCTTACGGCGCCTCGAAGCTGATGACCGAGATGATGCTGCGCGACCTCGCGCCGGTGAGCGACCTGCGCCACGTGGCGCTGCGTTACTTCAACGTCGCCGGCGCCGATCCAGCGGGGCGCAGCGGCGAGTCGCCGCCGGTGGCCAGCCATCTGATCAAGGTCGCCTGCGAGGCCGCCACCGGCGCTCGCGGCCACATCGACATTTACGGCGACGACTACGACACCCCCGACGGCACCTGCGTCCGCGACTACATCCATGTCACCGACGTAGCCGAGGCCCACGTGGCGGCGCTCGAACACCTCATCGGCGGTGGCGAGTCTCTGACCCTCAATTGCGGCTACGGCCACGGCTATTCGGTGTGCGAGGTCCTCGACGCGGTAGAGCGCGGTACCGGGATCCAGCTCGACAAGCGCCGGGCGCCGCGCCGGCCCGGTGATCCCCCGGTGCTGGTGGCGGACGCGAGCCGCATCCGCGAGCGCCTCGACTGGCGGCCACGATACGACGACCTCGAGATCATCGTAAAAACTGCCTACGCCTGGGAACGGCGCGCTGGCCGCGGCTGAGCGGCTCGAGCGCCGGCGTGGGCCGGGCCCCGTGCGCTATGTCGCGGCCCGGAAAAGGGCTATGCTGATCGCGGGGTTCGGGTTAGGACCTGAAGCGGCGGGCGTGGCGCCGCGATGGTCTGAGTCGTGTCGTGTCCGAGCTCGGGCCCCGGGGGCTCCGGGGGCCCCGGGGGCCGAGCTCGAGGAGGAGGGGCGGTGACCGAGGCAAGCGCGCTCGCCAATCAGTTGGATCGCCTGAGCCAAGCCCGCGTCCTGGTCTTGGGCGACGTGATGCTCGATCGCTACCTCTATGGCACGGTCGACCGGGTCTCGCCCGAGGCGCCGATTCCGGTGGTTCGGATCGAACGCGAAGAGGCCATGTTGGGCGGCGCCGGCAACGTGGTGCGCAACGTCACCGCCCTCGGCGCGGGCGCGACCCTGGTGGCGGTGATCGGCGACGACGGGGCCGGCGGCGAGATCGCCGCCCTGCTCGGGGCCGAGGAGCGGGCCGCTTCGCGCCTGCTCACCGTGGCCGGCCGCCGGACCACCACCAAGGTGCGCTACGTCGCCGCCGGCCAACAACTGTTCCGCGCCGATCACGAGACCGTCGAGCCGATCTCGGGGGACACCGCCGAGCGCTTGCTGGCGGCGTTCGACGAGTGCCTGCCCGAGCACGATGTCGTGGTGCTCTCGGATTATGCCAAGGGCGTGCTCACCGAGGCCGTCCTCGCCGAGGTGATCAAGCGCGCCCGGGCCGGCTCGAAGGCCGTCGTCGCCGACCCCAAGAGCCGGGACTGGGACCGTTACGGCGGGGTCTCGCTGATCACCCCCAATCGGGCCGAGCTCGCGGCGGCCATGGCCATGCGCTGCGAGTCGGATGAGGAGATCGCCGCGGCCGCCCGGCAGGTCATCGAGCGACATGGCATCGACGGGGTGCTGGTGACCTTGAGCGAGCGTGGCATGGCGTTGATCAGCGGCGGCGAGGCCGCCCGCCTGGGCGCCGAAGCGCGCGAGGTCTACGACGTCTCGGGCGCCGGCGACAGCGTCGTCGGCGCCCTGGCATCGGCCCTGGCGGCCGATCTGCCGCTCGCCGCCGCGGCTCAACTCGCCAATCTCGCCGGCGGCATCGTGGTCGGGAAGCTGGGCACCGCGGTGGTCCATCGGGCCGAGCTCGCGGGGGCGCTGCACGCCCGCGACATGCGCGGCGTCGAGGCCAAAATCTGCACCCTCGAGATGGCGCTCGAGCGGGTCCGATACTGGCGTCACCGCAACCAGCGGGTCGGTTTCACCAACGGTTGCTTCGACCTCATCCATCCCGGGCACGTGTCGCTGCTCTCCCAGGCCAAGGGCGCCTGCGACCGGCTCATCGTCGGGCTCAACTCGGACGAGTCGGTGCGCCGCCTCAAGGGAGAACAGCGCCCGATCCAGGCCGAGACCGCCCGCTCCGCCGTGTTGGCCTCGCTCGAGATGGTGGATCTGGTGGTGATCTTCGCCGAGGACACGCCCCTCGACCTGATCCGGGCCTTGCGCCCCGACTTACTCGTCAAGGGCGCCGACTATCACCTCGACGAGGTGGTGGGCGCGGACCTCGTTCAGAGCTACGGCGGCGAGGTGCTCCTTGCCGAGATCGCCCCTGGCCACAGCACCACCGAGACCATCGCCAAGTTGGTCGGCTAAGGGGCGCCGGCGTAAAGGCCATGATCGTGGTCACCGGCGGGGCCGGCTTCATCGGCTCCAACATCACCGCCGCCCTGAGCCGGCGCGGCGCGAACGAGGTCGTGGTCTGCGATCACCTCGAAGGCGACGACAAGCGGCGCAACCTCGCCAAGCACGAGGTCGCCGAGATCGTGCCGCCCGAGCGTCTGTTCGCCTATCTCGAGGCTCGCGCCGGCGACGCCGAGGCCGTGGTTCACATGGGCGCCACCACCTCGACCACGGAGCGCGATCTCGACCGCCTGGTGGTCAATAACTTCGGCTTTTCGCTCGAGCTCTGGCACTGGTGCTCGGCCCACGAGGTGCGCCTCATCTACGCCTCCTCGGCGGCCACCTACGGTGACGGCAGCCAAGGTTTCCGCGACGACGACAGCGTCGCCGGACTAGCGGCGCTCAAGCCCCTCAACCCCTATGGCTGGAGCAAGCACCTGTTCGACCGGCGCGTCGCCGACCTGGTCGCCGAGGGCGGCCCGCGTCCGCCCCAGTGGGTGGGACTCAAGTTCTTCAACGTGTTCGGCCCCAACGAGTATCACAAGGGCGAGATGAAGAGCGTTGTGGCGCAGATCTACCCCGACGCGGCCGCCGGGCGGGCGGTGCGCCTCTTCAAATCGCACCACCCCGACTACGCCGACGGCGGCCAGCTGCGCGATTTCATCTATGTCGGCGACTGCGTCGACGTGGTGGAGTGGCTGCTTGCCAACCCCGCGGTGAACGGGCTCTTCAATCTCGGCACGGGACGCGCCCGCAGCTTCGCCGATCTTGCGAGCGCGGTGTTCGCCGCCCTCGACCGGCCATCGCGCATCACTTACTTCGACATGCCCGAGGCGGTGCGCGATCAGTACCAGTACTTCACCGAGGCCGAGATGAGCCGCTTGCGGAGCGCCGGCTACGAGCGCCCGTTCACGCCGCTCGAGCAAGGGGTCGGAACCTATGTGCGCGAGCACCTGACGCGCGACGACCCCTACCGTTGAGGCCGGGTCTGTGAAACCGGCGCCGCGGGGTCGCCATCGAGGACGTCGCGCAGGCGGTCGGCGGCGGCGCGGGCGAAACGCAGCGTGAGGCTGCGCCGGCGGTTGCCGTTCATGGTCATCACCGGGGCCGGCCGGATGACCTCGGCGCCGTAGGAATCGGCGACCATGAGGCCGCTATCCTGGCCCACCAGCTCGAGCGGAAAGTCGGCCGGGACGGCAAAGTAGAAGGCGTCACAGTAGGGCAGGTAGCGGCGCCACTTCTTGTCGCTGCGGAAGTCGGCGACGCTGCTCTTGATCTCGACGATGACGATCGCGCCGCGGGCGTTGCAGCCCGCCACGTCGACCCGGCGCCCCTCGCCGATCCGGAGCTCGTTGAGCACGCTGTAGCCCATGTCGACGAGCAGCCGGCCAACCCCGCGGGCAAGCAGGGCGGCGTCGTTTCGCCGCCCTACCGGCTCCGCCTTCGAGTTGGGCCCGGACGCCCGCTCATCCACGCCGGTCACCGCTGTTCGAGTCCGCGAGTGGTCGTCAATGCCGTCAACGACCGACCTATGCTAACCGCCGGAGCCGCCGCCGCCAAACCCCGCGCTGCCGCCCCTTCCTCGGGATGATTGGCCGGCGCTCGGGGTACGGCGATCGCGGCTCGGGCTCGGCCTCGGCCGGGCGCTATTCGGACCTGACCTCGAGGGTGCTGCGATACTTGCGGCGTGGGAAGAACAAGTGGTCCTGACCGCGCCCGGCGGCGGCATGGCAGGGGACGCAGAAAGCCACGTTATCCGAGTTCTCACCCTTGGTGGCGCCGAGGATACTGCCATCGGGCAGGATCAGAGTGTAACGCCAATCGGCGCTTGCGAGGTTGAACCCGGACTCCATTTTTTCCATCACGAATAAGGGCCCGGTCAGCACTTCGCCGTTCTTGCTGATCGAGAAGCTGTCCTTGGCGAACACCGCGCCCGCCGGCATCACGCCGGCGTCCTCGAAACGGCCGTAAGCGCGGCCGGCGGCATTGGCGTAGTTGTTGAGGTATCGCCTGCCGTGGCTCACGGAGCGGTAGGGCGCGGTGTTGTAACGCGGCCAGCTCTGGTAGGCGGCCGCGAACGCCAGGCCCGAGAGCCCATAGGTCTCGGCCATCGAGCGCGCCAGATCCTGGTACACGGACTCCGCCTCGGCGGCGCTAACGTTGGCCGGATCGGCGACCCGGAAGTGGCCGGCGGAATCGCGGTTCAAGGGATTCCAAGTGCTGTTCTTGAGCGTCTCGTCAGTGGGCTCGCCCGCGAAAGGCTGAGCCAAAGCGGCGAGCAGCGTCAGGACCAGCGTGGCGGCGAAGAGCGGCCACCGATTGGCCGGGCGCCACGAGAACCCGTCCGCGATGACTTTCATGGCCTGATCGCTCGTTCAGGACTGGCAAGGTCTCTCTCTCTTAGTGTGGGGATTGCCTGGCCGAACCCCAATCAACTCGGTTCACTTGCGCGTGACCGGGCGTGCACGCCGGTGGCTTGAGCCGTAGCGCAGCGGTGTCCAGGAACCGTTCCTGGAGGCGCCTGGCGCCGCCGCCCAAGGCGGCAATGAAGGGGGCCAGCCCCCCGTGTGGGGCCGGCCCCGATGTTGGCACGCCAGCGGCTGGCGCGGCGAGCCGATGTTGTCGTGAGGTTAGCGGCGCTCGCCTAGAGCAATTCCAGGTCGCCTGGAATCGCTCTAGCTTCCTTTCGCTCACGGCAGCGGACCCTAGGGTCCGCGCTTGCGCGGGCGCGCCGGACGACCGGCGGGCCGCGGTCGCGGCCTAAGAGCGGTTCCAATTGACCTGGAACCGCTCTAGAAGCTCCACTTGGCCATTGCCTGGACCCGGTGGGCGGTGTTGTCGTCATCGATGCCGCTGACGTTGAAGGTGGCGTAGCCGAAGATGTACTCGATCCCCAGGGTGACCCGCGACGCCGGCGACCACATCAGGTTGAGGTGGGCCGAGGCCGTGCTCTCCTTCAAGCCGGCGAAAGAGACCCCGGGATGGATGCGATCGGGGAAGTCGATCTGGCTGTAGCCGCCGGCGATCGTCGAGCGCAGGTTGTCGCTCCACCAATGCTCGTACGAGAGAGCGGCGCCGAGCTGTTCGATGGTCTCGACGTCGGGCGAGCCCGGGACGCTGAGGTCGATGTAGCCGCCGATGTCGCCCGCGGCGAGGCCGGCGCCGAGCATGTAGCGGTTGGCCCCGTCGAGGTAGGCGACGATCCCGGCGACACTGTCCTTGCCCCAGGTGTTGATCCGCGCCCCGCCGTGAACCCCCCAGATGACCTCGGTCTCGTCCACGGGCGGTACGCCGCCGGTGACGGTGGTGTTGACGTCGAGCGCGCCGACCAGACCGGCCAGCGAGGCGAAGCCCCAGGAGCCCGCGAAAGTCACCTTGGCGGTGAAGTCCGGGATCTGGTCGTCGTTCGAACCCACGCCGCTGAACGAGGCGGCCGCGGAGCCCGGGCCGCGGGTGATCGACTGTGGGTTCTCGGCCGAGAGCTCGAGCTTCCAGCCGCCCTCGAAGGGCACCGTGTAGTGGATCTGTGCCTGGCGCACGAAGATCATGCCCTGGGGGCCGAAGAAGTCGATGGTGTCGGGATAGGCACCGAGGATCATGAAGTTGGACCAGGTCTGACCGGCCTTGAAGTTGCCGATCGTGCCGTAGGCGTGGCGCAGACGGAAGCCGGACGAGTTCGACAGGGTCTCATTACCGCCGCCGCCCTCGAAGTCGCCCTCGATGTAGGTCTTGATCTCGCCGAAGTCGCTCGGCGTCCGGGTCTGGATGTTGAAGCGGGTCTGACGCGCGAGGAGACGGGTATGGCCGTCCGAGGCGTCCTGGGCCGAGCCCTCGAGCGGGATCGCGGTGGTCGAGAAGCTGTCGCCCAGCCCCTGCACACTGGTCCAGTGGATGTCGAACTTGACGTAGCCGCCGACCTTGAACGAGGTGTTGGTGCCCGGCAGCTTGATCGAGCCCGGGAAGCTCCCGGCGGTCACCGCCTGCGCCGGCGCGATGATCGGGGTGGCTGTCTTCTGGCCCGTGAGCTCGTCCACCTGCTGGCGCAAGGCCGTAAGCTCGGCCTCGAGCTCGGCGAGACTCTGCGCGCTCACCGCCGCCGAGAGGAACGTCGAGCCCAGCAGAGCGGCCCCTCCCACAATCGCCACCCCCCGAATTCCCTTGCCTCCAAAGGCGCTCGCGGCGCCTTTCGCCGGCGACCTGTGCTGTGCCATTTGCGTTCAACTCCTGTCCATACTTATGCCGCCCCAGTAATTGCGGGCGTCGTGGCGTTGCTATAGCAATCCAGCGTTAGCCTAGGGGCGTCGCCCCGCAACACCCAATAACTTCTGCACACGAAAATGCGAGAGCAATTCTTAGTCTTGGATATTGCGGAGCTCGGATAACCCGAATCTCGAGCGGCTAGAGGCCACGATAGGCATGCGATTGCGGACGACAGGGAAAGGACATCTTGACTCGCATGCGGCGCGCCGACGTTATCGCGTCATCAAGAAACCTCACGAATGCATTAACCGTAGTGGTAACTATAGCAGTTTGATTTAGCGTTCGACGCCGGATCGAGCGCCCCATGGCGCGCCGATCGGCAAACGCGACCCCGTGTGGGGCGACCCCGGGGTACAAGAAAAAGGGGATCAGCCCGTGGGCCGATCCCCTAGTCAAAGATCGCTATCGCTAAGTCAGTCGCCGATTCAGCGTCTCGGCGCCGTCTCGGGCAGGCTCCTAAATCAGAAGGCCCACTTGGCCATCGCGTGCACGCGATGGGCGGAGTTCTCGTCGTCGGTGGCTCCCGCGGGCGTTCCCCAGAACGAGTTGTGACCGAAGATGTACTCGATCCCCAGCGTCACCCGCGACGCCGGCTGCCACTGCAGGTTGGCGTGGACCGTAATCTCGGTCTCGCCCTGGCCGGCGAACGACACCCCCGGATGGGGCCGGGTGGGATAGTCGACGTGGGTGATGCCGAAGGCCGCCGTCGAGTAGAGATTGTCGGCCCACCAGTGCTCGTAGGACACGTTGCCGCCGAGCCACGGGATGGTCTCGATGTCGGGCGAGCCCGGCACCCTCATGTCGACGTAAGCGGACGCCAGCACGAAGGGATAGAGGATACGCGTACCGCCCTCGCTGTAGGAGACCGTGCCGGCGACGCTGTCCTTGCCCCAGGTGTTGATGCGGGTGCCGGCATGGATCGCCCAGAAGAACTCGGTGTCGTCGAGAACGGCACAGCCCACGCACACCGGCGTCAGCAGGGTGTTGACGTCATAGGCGCCCAACAGCGCCGCCAACGAGGCGAAGCCCCAGCTGCCGCCGAACGTCACCTTGCCGGTGAAGTCCGGGATCTGGTCGTCGTTCGAGCCCACGCCGCTGAACGAGGCGGCCCCGAACGGCACCCCTCTGATCACCGTCGCTTGCGGGTTCTCGGCCGAAAGCTCGACCTTCCACCCGCCCTCGAAGGGGATGGTGTAGCGGATCTGCGCCTGGCGCGCGAACCACACGCCGGCCGGACCGGCGAAGTCGACCGTGTCCGAAAGTGCCCCCAGGATCATGAAGTTCGACCAGGTCTGACCGGCCATGAAGTTGCCGATCGTGCCGAACGCATGACGGAGACGGAAGCCGCTCGAGTTCGAGATCGTCTCGTTGCCGCCGCCGCCGAAGAAGTCGCCCTGGATCATGGTCCGGATCTGGCCGAAGTCGCTCGGCGTCCGGGTGTCGATCCAGAACCTCGTCTGCCGCGCGAGGATCCGGGTATGACCGTCCGAGGCGTCCTGCGCGGTACCGTCGGCCGGGATCGAGAAGGCGAAGAAGCTGTCGCCGATGCCCTGCACGCTGGTCCAGTGGACGTCGGCCTTGACGTAGCCGCTGACCTTGAACGAGGTGTTGGTGCCGGGAAGCTTGATCGAGCCGGGGAAGGAACCGGCGGTCACGGCCTGGGCCGGCGCGATCATCGGGGTGGCGACGTTCTGATTCTGAAGCTGATCCACCCGCTGGCTCAACTCGGAGATCTGAGCCTTCAATTCCTCGACCGTCTGCGCGGTCACGGGGGTTGAGAGAAACGTGGAACCGAGGAGAACGGCGCCTCCCAGTGCCGCGATCCCGTAAATTCCTTTGCTATCACGAGCCATTTTGGCGCCCTTTCTGAAGCGACGTGTATCGTGCCTATTAACTTAACTCCGAGCACACTCGGTGCTACGGAGGTCTCATCGCTGCCAATGCAGTCCACCTCGAAGTTTACGAGCGTGGCCCAACAACACCCAGTAACTTTTGCTCACGCATGCGTGAGCAAAAGTAGACGTTTTGGAGGCAATTCCGGAGAGCGCGAGACACTCCTGCACGATTGGCAACAAACGCCTCGCGTCAGGTACACAGGACCTATCGCGGTCCCCTACGCAGCACGCAAGAAACTTTCCTCCCGCCGGCGATCGGCCTAACGAGAGCATTTGACGGGCGTTGATCTTGGTGGGCTGCCATATCGGCGGCGAAAATGGGATTTCCAAAGCGCAACGACCAGTACTCGGTTCCAAGGAGTAGACGGATCAGCACCGGAATCATTGCCGCCGATATGACAGCCCGAAAACTAGGTTATGCGCCATTTGGCCGCCTGCCCAATCAACTTCGCTCACGACTACGTTAACGCGGATAGCATAATTAGCAGGCTTGTTACGTCTCGCTCGCGAGCTGCTTCGGCGCGCTCGAAGTTCCGCGGTGACGCACGTACTGTCGCGGCGATCGGAGGGTCGGCGGGCGCGACCCCGTGAAGGGGTACACAAGAAGAAGGGGATCGGCCCGTGGGCCGATCCCCTAGTCAGAAACGCTATCGCTAAGTCAGTCGCCGGTTCAGATTCTCGGCGCCGTCTCAGGCAGGCCCCTAAATCAGAAGGCCCACTTGGCCATCGCGTGCACGCGATGGTCGTTGCCATCGTCGTCGGTGGCTCCCGCGGGCGTTCCCCAGAACGAGTTGTGACCGAAGATGTACTCGATCCCCAGCGTCACCCGCGACGCCGGCTGCCACTGCAGGTTGGCGTGGACCGTGATCTCGGTCTCGCTCTGGCCTGCGAACGACACCCCGGGATGGATCCGGGTGGGATAGTCGACGTGGGTGATGCCGAAGGCCACCGTCGAGTAGAGGTTGTCGGCCCACCAGTGCTCGTAGTTGATGGCGCCGCCGAGCCACGGGATGGTCTCGACGTCGGGCGAGCCCGGCACCCTCATGTCGACGTAAGCGGACGACAGCACGAAGGGATAGAGGATACGCGAACCGCCCTCGCTGTAAGAGACGTTACCGGCGACGCTGTCCTTGCCCCAGGTGTTGATGCGGGCACCGGCGTGGATCGCCCAGAAGAACTCGGTGTCGTCGAGAATCGCACAGCCCGCGCATACCGGCGTCAACAGGGTGTTGACGTCATAGGCGCCCAACAGCGCCGCCAACGAGGCGAAGCCCCAGCTGCCGCCGAACGTCACCTTGCCGGTGAAGTCCGGGATCTGGTCGTCGTTCGAGCCCACGCCGCTGAACGAGGCGGCCCCGAACGGCACCCCTCTGATCACCGTCGCTTGCGGGTTCTCGGCCGAAAGCTCGACCTTCCACCCGCCCTCGAAGGGGATGGTGTAGCGGATCTGCGCCTGGCGCGCGAACCACACGCCGGCCGGACCGGCGAAGTCGACCGTGTCCGAAAGTGCCCCCAGGATCATGAAGTTCGACCAGGTCTGACCGGCCATGAAGTTGCCGATCGTGCCGAACGCATGACGGAGACGGAAGCCGCTCGAGTTCGAGATCGTCTCGTTGCCGCCGCCGCCGAAGAAGTCGCCCTGGATCATGGTCCGGATCTGGCCGAAGTCGCTCGGCGTCCGGGTGTCGATCCAGAACCTCGTCTGCCGCGCGAGGATCCGGGTATGACCGTCCGAGGCGTCCTGCGCGGTACCGTCGGCCGGGATCGAGAAGGCGAAGAAGCTGTCGCCGATGCCCTGCACGCTGGTCCAGTGGACGTCGGCCTTGACGTAGCCGCTGACCTTGAACGAGGTGTTGGTGCCGGGAAGCTTGATCGAGCCGGGGAAGGAACCGGCGGTCACGGCCTGGGCCGGCGCGATCATCGGGGTGACGACGTTCTGATTCTGAAGCTCATCCACCCGCTGGCTCAACTCGGAGATCTGAACCTTCAACTCCTCGACCGTCTGCGCGGTCACGGGGGTTGAGAGAAACGTCGAGCCGAGTAAAACGGCGCCTCCCAGTACCGCCATGCCCTGCAGGCTTCTGCCGTGGAGGGCCCTCGCGCCCTTCCTTGGCGACATATCCTGTGCCATTTGCATCTAACTCCTTTAAAACTCTAGGTCATGGGAACCGAGTACTGGCCGCTGCAATAGCAGTCCAAGCCCATATACAACAGTATTGATTAACGAAATTCATGTGATATTTTTGTTACCAATATTGGCCCTTTGGTGCTATACATGGCTCGAAAGGGTCAGGCGTGCCCTCGCGCTCGGGAGGTCGGAAAGAGGCGCGCCAGGGTTGCTCCGGTCCTTTGCGGCCGGCGCGGCGCGACCCGCAGATGGGCACGAATCCCGTGGATCGGCGGCCTTTGCGAGAGCGCCGCGGCTTTCACCGGCATCGCGCCCGAACTCCGGGGGCAACCATGAATATCCTGATCATCGACGATCACGCCTTGTTGCGGGACGGACTGAAATTGCTACTCGAACCACTTGCCGAGGACATTGATATTCATGAAGCGGACAGTCTTGACGAGGCGTTAATACTGTGGTCGCCGGAAGAAGAGGTCGATTTAGTCTTGCTCGAGCTCGACGCGCCCGGCGTCAACGGCATCGCCGGGGTGCGGGCGTTGCGCCAGCGGCGCCACGACGTGCCGATCGTGGCGCTCGGCGCCTCGCAGCGGCGCGACGATGTGCTCGCGGTGCTGGAAGCGGGTGCCAACGGCTACATTCCGCGCACCGCCAGCGGCAAGCTGTTGTTGAGCGCCCTGCAGCTGGTGGTCGCCGGCGAGACCTATATCCCCTCGATGCTGCTCACCGATCGAAGCCCGGCCCAGGCCACTTCGGAGGACCCCTTCGGCCCGGACTTCCGCGGCCCCCTGGCCCGCCTCACCGCGCGCCAGCGCGAGGTGCTGCTGTTGCTGGCCCGCGGCAGCACCAACGCCGAAATCGCCGAGTCCATGGGGATCGAGGTCAACACGACCAAGAATCACATCAAGGCGATCCTCAAAACGCTTGGCGCCAGCAACCGCACCCAGGCGGTGGTCGAGGCGGTGCGGCTGGGCATGCGGCCGCCGCCCGCGAGCCCAGCCTGAGGGATCCGAGTTCAGCCATCGGCACGCCGCCTCAGCACTCAGCCATGGTCTCGCGGAAGCGGGCTGACGCCGTGTGCCGAGCGCCGACGGCTTCGAGGCCCGATCGCGGCGCCGCCCGCCGCGCCTCACCTCGCCCCGCCCTCGAGCGCCGCCCGCAACGGACCGAGGTGCTTCTCGTAGTGGCGCCAGCGCCCCAGCGAGGAGGCGAAAAGCGGCTGGCGCACCTGCCATTGGCTCGCCGTCCGCACCGGCCGCAGGGTGTCGTGGAAGGCGAGGCAGCGATCATCCCACTCGAGACCGCAGAAAGCGACGATCTCGCGGCTCACGCCCTCCTGGTCGGCGACCAGGTCCTCGTACTGGAGCTCCAGCATGGCCCCGGGCAGGACCTCGCCCCAATGGGCCATCAACGCCTCGTAGTCGCGGTAATAGGCGCCCAGGTTCTCGAGGTCATAGGCGAACTCGTAAGGGCTGCCGAAGTGCTGGAAGTAACACGAGAGACAGGTGTCGAGCGGATCGCGCCGGCAGTGAACGATGCGCGCGTCGGGCAGCAGCAAGGCGATGAGGCCGAGGCGGAGGAAATTGTGCGGCATCTTGTCGGTGATTCGCGCCGCCTCCGCCGAGTGCTCACGCAAGGCGGAGAGATACGCGCCCCCCAGCGCCGCCGCGCCGGCCTCATCGATCAGTGCCGCGCATTCTGGGAACGGGGTCTCGGTGCCCAGCCGCGACGGCAGGCCCTCGACGATGTCGCGCATGGTGCGGAGCTCGCCGGCGCCGAAGACCTCGGGGTGGCTGGCAAGGATCTGTTCCACCAGCGTGGTGCCCGAGCGCGGCATGCCGAGGACGAAGACGGGCAGCCCGGAGGAGACGCCCCAGCCCCGGCGGGGGGCCAGGAAATCGGCGTCAAAGGTGTCGCGGAGGCGGCGCACGAGGGCCGCGTTGGCGGCCGCGTCGAAGCCCATCTCGGCGTCCTTCAGCCGGTTCGCGGCGCGAAAGTGCGCGAAGGCCTCGTCGTAACGCCCGAGGTCGTCATAGATCTTGCCGAGGGTAAACTCGAGATTGATGCGCGGCGCCTCCGCGAGGTCTCGGTCGGCGAGCAGGCCCTCGATCCTTGAGATCTCGGGATCGCCCTCGCGATAGGCCTTCGACACCGCGATCCCGGCCACCGCCTCGGCAAAGTCCGGCCGCAGCTCGAGCGCCCGTTCCAGGGCCTGGGTCGCCGCCTCGAAGCGGCCCTGACTTTGCAGTGCGACGCCGATGTTGAAGTGGGTCTGGGCGTTCTCGGGGTCGATCGCCAGGGCGCGACGGTAGCTCTCCAGCGCCTCGTCGAGCCGTCCCTGCTCCATCAGCGTGTTGCCGAGGTTAAGCGGCGCCACCATGAAGGCGGGATCGAGCGTGGCGGCATGTTGGTAGCAGGCGATGGCCTCGTCGAGCTTGCCCTGTCGTTTCAGGACGTTGCCGAGGCCGAGGCGGATGGCGGGGTCGTCGGGGGCGGCGGCGACGGCGTCGCGGAAGGCGGCCTCGGCCCGATCGAGCTCTCCCTTTTCCTCGAACAGGTTGCCGAGGTTGAAATGCGCCGCCCCGAGGTCGGGCTGGAGCGCGAGGGCCTTGCGATAGCAGGCGATCGCCCCCTCGTCGTCGCCTTGACGGCGCAACAGGGCACCCAGATTGAGCAGCGCGCCGCTATGCCCCGCCTCACAGGCCGCCGCGCGGCGGTAAGCGCTAGCGGCCGGCTCCCACTGGCCTCGCTCGGCCAGAGCCACCCCGAGGTTGTAATGGGCGTCGGCGAAGTCGGGCGCGACCTCGATCGCGCGCTCGAAACAGGCGACCGCCCCCTCCCAATCGCCGCCCTGCTGGAGCACGGCGCCGAGATTGACATGGGCCTCGGCGTAGCCCGGGGCGATGGCGAGCGCCCGGCGGAAGGCCGCGATCGCCTCGTCGGGGGCGCCTTTGTCGGCGAGCGCGTTGCCGAGGTTGAGCCAGGCCTCGACGTCGCCGGGCCTGAGCTCGAGGGCGCGGCGAATACTGCTGACCGCGGCATTGCTGTCGCCCTGCTCGAGGAGCGCGGTGCCGAGGGCGAAATGGACGTCCGCGTTGGCGGGCTCCAGCGCCAGGGCCCGGCGGTAGCGCGCGCTCGCCTCCTCGGCGCGGCCCAGGGCGCGCAGCACCTCGCCATAATTGAAATGGTATGGCGCGACCCGGTGGTCGAGCCGCACCGCCTTGTCGAGCGCGCGCAACGCCTCCTCGTGCTTGCCCTGCTGATGCAGAAGCACGCCCAGAAGGTGCAACGCCTCGGCGTTCTCCGGCCGCTGCTTGAGCGCCCGCCGGTAGAGCGTCGCCGCCTTGTCGAGTCGGCCGGCGCGGTGGTGCTCGACGGCCGCGTGGAGCGGGCTGCGGGTCTCTCCGGGGTGGCCCCGGCGCCCGCTCGCCGCCTGCCGCCGCTGTTTGCGGTTCACGGGATGAGCCTTACCGATGCGCCGAAAGGGCCGCCGAGCGGGCGCCGCGCCGCCCAGCGGGGAACACCGTAAGCACTCGGCCTGGCCCGGTCAACGTGGTGCAAGGAGCGGCTCACGGCCACTCGAGGCCCAGGCCGCGGGCCAGGAAGTCGAGCCGGTCCTGACCCCAGAAGATCTCGTCCTCGAGGAGGTACGTCGGCGCCCCGAAGACGCCGCGCGCGATGGCCTCTTCGGTGTCGGCCTGGTAGGCGCGCCGCACCTCGTCGCTGGCGGCGGCATCGAGCAGGCGGTCGCCGTCCAGGCCGACCTCGCCGGCCAGGGCGCGGAGCGTCTCGGGCTCGGCGATGTCGCGTTCCTCGGCCCACACCGCGCGCAGGATCGCCGCGCTGAGCTCCAGGACCTCGGCGCCCGAGTCGCGGGCCGCGATGACCACGCCGGCGGCCAGCGACTCGGCGGTCGGGAAGTACCTGGGCTCGAGGTTGAGATCGATGCCGAGACGATCGCGCCAGCGGCGCAGCTCCATCATGCGATAGGCCTGGCGTTGGCGCGCCCGCTTGCCTAGCGGCAGTCCGCCCGAGGCCGGGAAGATGCGGCCGAAGTCGACCGGCTTGCAGACCGCGCTGGCCCCGGCGCGGCGCAGAATATCGCCGAAACGCGCGGCGCCCAGGTAGCTCCAGGGGGACATCAACGAGAGATAATAATCGACCACCTTGGCCATTTTGTCCTCCGGCCGGCGACATGATCCGGCCCTCCTTTTAGCGCCTTTCGAGGCCGCGCGCATGTCGCCCTGGCAACCAGGCCCGAAGCGACAGGGCCGCGGCTCAAGAACGAGGGCCAGCCAACCCGGCCCCTTGCCCCCTCGCCCCGGCCCCCGCCGCCGCGCAGAGCGGGAACCGCACAAAAAAAAGGGGCCGCGCTGGGCGGCCCCTGAGGCATCGAGTGGTTGGGGTTGGCGTCCCGCCTACATCCCCATTCCGCCCATGTCGCCCA